>JAGVUB010000072.1 GCA_019136515.1 Verrucomicrobiota bacterium | reverse complement strand
GATCGCGACGCCATCCGCTTCGAGGCCCTCAAGGCCGACCCGCTCGTCCAGTACCTCGTGCTCGACGCGCAGGCCAACGTCCTCTGCCCCGCCACCAAACTCTGGAACACCGGCTACGGCGCCACGATGATGCGCGAGGCCGTCGCCCTCATGGGCGGCTACGGCATCACCGAGGACTGCCCCGGATTCCTCGGCCACAAGTGGATGGACGCCCAGCTCGAGGCCACCTACGAGGGCCCGGAGGCCGTCCAGCGCCGCCAGATTTCGGTGACGATGACCAACGAGGTCTTCCTCGCCTGCTACCGCAACTGGATCAAGGAGCTGCGCGCCATCGCCGCCACGCACCCCGACACCGGTGCCTGCGTCCTCGCCTCTGCGATGGAACTCTGGCTCTGGACCCTCGAGCACGTGCAGCAGGCCAAGGACGCCTCCGGCGCCAAGCTTTTCTCCGGCAACCGCCACGGCGTGGTCTTCCCGCTTGTCGACGCCCTCTGCTGGTTGCTCGCCTCGCGCCAGCAGATCCTGGATATCCTCGAGCTCGAGGCCAAGGGCCCGCAGAGCGCCACCGTCGCCGCCGGTCTCGCCGGCTACGTGAACTTCTTCTCGGACCTCGCCGCCGTGCAGGCCGCCAGTGCCGCCGGCCAGGCCTCACGCATCTGCGCCGAGCTGGTCTACGGCTTCAGCGCCACCTGCGGCTGCAACGGCCACGGCGACGAGAAGTGCTGCGGCCAGGGCGACGGCACCGGCAAGCTCGCCGGCCTCGTCGAAGCCTTCGGCAAGCTCCGCCTCAAGGTCGACACCTGCCTCGCCGGCAGCCGTCTCGCCAAGGATCGCGCCGCCGACGCCCTCGCCCAGGTCATGATCCCCGAAGCCCTCGACTACCCGGCGTAAGCCGAGCGGCCAACGCATCCACCTTCCCCAGGCGGCGCTCCCCCCGAGCGCCGCCTTTTCGTTTTTCTCCGGTCGATCTACCGGCCGTAGTCGCACGCCTGCGGGTGGACCCTCTGCCGTACGGCCGAGCCCCCAAGCGGGTCGGGGACTCGGCCCACGGCAACTCGCGCCCAAACCCACGGGGGCGGCACGACGGGACTTCGTTTCCTTCTGTCGCCTCCGGAACGCCGGATGACCCCGCAGATTGACTTCGCCACGGGTCAACTCAAGTTGACCTAGTAATGAACACCTCGATCACCGCCAAGGAACTCCGCGCCACCCTCCCCACGGTCGTCGAACGCGTTCGCCGCGGTGCCCGCTACACCGTCGTTTACCGCAGCCGCCCGGCCTTCCAAGTGATTCCCGTGGATGCCCCCACCGAACCGGCCGGAGCCGTGTGTGAGGACCCGCTCTTCCGGGCCGGCCCGCTCGGCCGCTCCACCGACGGTCGCACCGCCGCCGATCACGACCGGGCCCTCTACTCCTGATGAAAGCCCTGTTCGCCGACACCGCGGGCTGGATGGCCTGCGCCGACGCGGCCGATCCGGCCCACCTCGCCGCCATGACCGCCCGCGACGCATGGCTGGAGATCGGCGGCCTCTTCGTCACCACCGACTACATCGTCGACGAGGCGCTGACGTTGATCCGTCTCCGGCTCGGTCACGCCGCCGCCGAGGCGTGGTGGAAGCAGGTCGACGGCAGTTCGCGCATCCGCTGGGAGTCGATCTCGCCTGCCCGGGCCGAGAAGGCCCGAGGGCTCTTCTTCCGCTACCACGACAAGGATTTTTCGTTCACCGACTGCACCAGTTTCGTGGTGATGCGTGAGCTGAAGCTGCGGGAGGCTCTGACGACCGACCACCATTTCGCCCAGATGGGTTTCACCCTGCGTCCGTGAGCCGGTTCCGCCATCGGTCGTGGCACCCACCCGGCAACCCCTCTCCGACATGACAACCAAGGTTCGCTCCTTCCTCCGCACTTCCGAGACCGACAAGGCTCGAGCGCTCCGTGGCAAGGCAATGCACCTACGCGACGAGAAGGGTGGATATCTCGGCACCGGCACGCCCGCACGCAAGACGCTCCTCGGCGCTGCACGCGGCAAGATCACCATCCGCGGCGACCTCACCCAGCCCACGCTCACAGCCAGGGACTGGGCTTCGTTGTGACTTCGCCGATCAATTCGACCGGATCATCACCGCCACCGCGAAGATCCACCGGCTCGCGCTCATCACACGCGACGCCAACATCACCGACTCCGGCGTCGTCGACACGCTCTGGTGAGCCTCGCCCGAATCCTTGACTCGCTCCGCCGCTCTGCTGGCGTTGACGGCTTCAAAACCCACCCCGCTTTCCCCGCCTGCGGATTTGCGTCCATGAGCGTGAATTAGCGGCTCCCCGTCTCTCTCAACATCCGTGTCCGCCGTGGATTCACCCGCATCTTCCTCCCCCGATTCCGTTCCCGCCGTCGAGCGTCCGCGCATGGATGTCGACATCGTCTGCGTCGGCTTCGGGCCGGCGATGGGCGGTTTCCTCACCACGCTCTCCAAAGGTCTCGTGAAGGAGGACGGCTCGCCCGTCGTCGAGAGCGCCGCCATGCCGATGCCGGGCATGCCGCCGCAAGTCATCTGCTACGAGCGGGCCGACGATGTCGGCTTCGGCGTCTCGGGCGTGGTCACGCCGGGCCGGAGCATCAAGGCCAGTTTCCCGCAGCTCGATCCCGCGCAGATTCCGATGGCCGCGCCGGTGAAGACCGAGCACGTCGCCTACCTGCTCGACCCGATCGGCGCCAGCCGCCGCTCGCTCGCGCTGCGCGCGTCCGACGTTCTCCTGAAGCTCTTCAAGGGGAAGACGTGGGCCATCGAACTCCCCTGGATCCCGCCGTTCCTCGCCAAGCACGACGGCCTGATCCTCTCGATGGGCCAGTTCATGCAGTGGGTCGGCCAGCAGGCCACCGGCGCCGGCACCGTGCAAGTGTGGCCGTCCAGCCCCGTCTCCGCCGCGCTCGTCGAGGAGAAGAAGGTCGTCGGCGTGCGCCTCTCCGACCAGGGCGTCGAGAAGAACGGCACGCCCACCGCGGGGTTCACCCCCGGCATGGATATCCGCGCCGCCCTCACGGTCATCGGCGACGGCCCCGTCGGCGCGCTCGGCCAGCAGCTCGACCGCGAGTTCGGCATGCCCGAGGGCCACCACGCGCACGAGTGGGCCGTAGGCATGAAGCTCGTCGTCGACCTCCCCGCCGACTCGAAGCTCGAGCCGGGCACCGTCTTCCACACCTTCGGGTTCCCCGAGCCGGAGATCTTCGGCTTCATGTACGTCCACCCGGGCAACATCGCCTCGCTGGGCATCTTCGTCCCCTCGTGGCTCGATAACCCGGTCCGCACCGGCTACCGCTACCTCCAGCACTGGGTGCAGCACCCGTACCTCTGGCGTCACCTCAACGGCGCGACGCTGCGCTCCTGGGGCGCGAAGACCCTCGGCGAATCCGGCAAACGCGGCGAGCCGCACCTCACCGGCCACGGCTACGCCCGCATCGGCGAAGGCTCCGGCACCACCAACGTCCTCACCGGCTCCGGCGTCGACGAGGCGTGGGCCACCGGTACCCAGCTCGCGGATGCCGTGCTCGAGCTCCTCAAGGCCGGCAAGCCCTTCACCAAGGAGAACCTCGACGCCACCTACGTCGCCCGCCGCCGCGCGAGCTGGGTCGAGCAGGAAGGCAGCATCGCCGAGAAATCGCGCGACGGCTTCACCCGCGGCGTCGTGTCCGGCCTGATCGGCATGGGCCTGACCGGCCTGACCAAGGGCCTGCTCAACTTCCCCTTCCTCAAAGATCTCCCGCCGCACAAGCGCCTGCCCTCGATCGAGAAGTTCTACGCCGGCAAGATCCCCGCCGCCGAGATCGCCAAGATTCGCGCCGACTGCCTCGCGAAGAGCCTTCCGCTCTACAACGCCCTCATGGACCGCGCGGGCTGGCCGGCCATCCCGCTCGATGGCAAGCTCCTCGTCTCGCACCAGGACGCGCTGCTCATGGGCGGCAAGGTGCAGGCGCCGGCCGGCTACGCCGACCACGTCGTCTTCCCCTTCCCGCAGGTCTGCGCGAAGTGCGACCAGCGCACCTGCGTCGAGGTCTGCTCCGGCCAGGCGATCGCGCACGGCCCCGACGGCGTGCCGGTCTTCGACCGCGAGAAGTGCATCCATTGCGGCGCCTGCCTGTGGAACTGCGCCAGCGAGCGCCCCGACGGCTCCGGCCGCACCGTGCTCGAGTTCCGCGCCGGTGCCGGCGGTCTCCACTCGGCGGAGAACTGAGCCGGACTTTCAACTACTGAGTCTCGCATATTGGACTGACGTCCGATGGTAGGGCGGGACCGCTGGGCCCGCCGCGTTCACGGACGGCCCGGCGGTCCGTCGCCACCGCGTTCAGTCTATTGCGCGAGGCTCCATAGGCTTCGACTTCTGCGGTCGGCGACCCGCCGCGCGGTAAAGACGTTGGCTCCGCCCAGCCATGTAGTCGGGGCGCGTTTGCATTCCGGGAGAACTCCCCTTGCTTCGCGCCCTACCTACCACCCATGCACCACGCTGCCCTCTTCACTCCGGTCCAACTCGGCGACCTCTCACTTGCCAACCGCATCGTCATGGCCCCGCTCACTCGCTGCCGGGCCGACGCCGACCACAGCCCGACCGCCCTGATGGCCGAGTACTATGCCCAGCGCGCGGGCGCCGGCCTCATCCTCGCCGAAGCGACGATGGCCATCGCGGGCAACTCCGCCTTCGGAGGCCGCGAGCCGGGCATCTATTCGGCCGCGCAGGTCGCCGCGTGGAAAACCGTCACAACCGCCGTACACGCGAAAGGAGGGAAGATCGCGCTCCAGCTCTGGCACGGGGGACGCGCCTGCCACTCGCTGCTCAACAACGGTGCGCAGCCGGTCGGGCCGAGCCCGCTGCGCATCACCAACGACGAGACGCACACGCCCCAGGGTAAGAAACCGTACGAGGTGCCGCGTGAACTGCGCGACGATGAGCTGCCCGGCATCGTCGTCGGATTCCGCCAGGCCGCGGAAAACGCCCTCGCCGCCGGCTTCGACGCGGTCGAGGTGCACGGCGCCAATGGCTATCTGCTCGACCAGTTTCTCCGCGACGGCAGCAACCAACGCCGCGGACCCTACGGCGGAGCGATCGAGAACCGTGCGCGTCTGCTGCTCGAGGTTGTCGATACGGTCATCGGCGTGTGGGGCGCGGGCCGGGTGGGCGTGCGCATCTCCCCCCTGAACAGCTACAACGACATGAAGGACAGCGACCCGGTCGCCCTCACGACCCATGTGGCGCGCGAGCTCGACCGCCGCGGCATCGCGTTCCTCGACCTCATGCGCGGCGACTTCTTCGGCCAGCAGAAGGGCGACGTGGTCACCCCCGCCCGCGCGGCCTTCCGCGGCGCGTTGCTGTGCGGCATGGGCTACACCCCGGCCGAGGCGGAGGCGACCGTCGCCGTCGGCACCGCGGCGGCCATCGTCTTCGGCCACCACTTCATCAGCAACCCCGACCTGCCGCAGCGCGTGCGGTCCGGGGTTGCGCTGGTGGAACCGGATTCAAAAACCCTCTACAGCCCCGGCCCGCGCGGCTACACCGACTATCCACGCATGGCCTGAGGCCAGCGCAACCTCACGGGCGCCGCGCGTCTTCCGCTTGCGGGCTACTGGGGCCGCGGCTCGTCCTCCATTGTCATGACCGCGGTGCCCTCGAGCCCGTAGTCGCCACCGCCGTAGGCGTCCCAGAATTCCTCCTTCAGAAAGGACCGGAGCGCCGGGATCTTCTCCGGTCGGTCGACGAAACCCGCCTTCGCGTAGGCGCGGATTGCCCGGGTGTTCCGCGTGGAAGGGCGGATCAGGAACCGCGTGATCCCGAGCTCGCGCCGCAGATGCTCGACGAGCAGCCGGAGCGCCTCCGTGCCGAGCCCGAGCCCGCACAGGCGCCGTTCCTTCAGCCAGATGTCGAGCTCGGCCGCCCCCGGCTGCAGGTGGAAACACGCGTAGCAGAGGCAGCCGATCGGCTCCCCGGCGCGTTCGATGATCGTCACCGCACCTTGGCGACGCCCCGCGGGCAGAAAGTATAAGTCCTCGAAATCCCGCTCGAACTCCTCACGCGTCGGCACCGGGCTCTCCGGATAGTCCGGCGGTCCCAAATGCAGACTCGTGGTGTCGGAGCAGCAGAGCCACTCGTAGGCGACGGGCTTGTCCGCAAGCGTGGCGTGGCGGATCGTGAGCATCGGCGGAAAGCGCTTGGCCCGGGCGAAAAAAAGCCGGGCGGTGGGAACGCCCGGCTCGAAGAAACGGATGCGCGACGGCGCTCAGGCCACGCGCTCGACGACGAGCGGCGGCGGGGTCGGGCGCTTCGGGGCGAGGCGGTAGGCGTTCTTGAAGTGCTCCAGCGCGGCCTCAAGCTTCGCCTCGTCGTTGTAGTGGATCATCATCAGCGGCTCGCCCTGCTTCACCTGCGTGCCGACCTTCTTGATCTCGGAGACGCCGACCGTGTAGTCGATCTTGTCGCCGGGGGCGTTGCGGCCCGCGCCGAGGATGTGCACGCCCTTGGCGATGAGCGCGGCGCTGATGGTGTGGACGTATCCGCGTTTCGGGGCCGGAAGCTTGCGGATGTGTTTCGCCTGCGGGAATTTCTCGGGGTTGTCGATGAACGAGGCGTCGCCGCCCTGGGCGCGGACGAGCTCCTTGAGCTTCTCGAGGGCCGAACCGTCGGTGAGGTGGCGCTGCACGGTCTGCTTGGCCGAGAGCGTCGAGCCCGCCACGCCGGCGAGGCGCACGATCTCCATGCCGAGCTTGAGCACGAGTTCCTTCATGTCCTCGGGGCCTTCGCCCTTGAGCAGCTGGATCGCCTCCTTGAGTTCGAGCGAGGTGCCGACCGTGTCGCCGAGCGGCTGGTTCATGTCGGTCACCAGCGCGACGCAGCGGCGCTTCATCGAGCGGCCGACGCGAGTCATCGAACGCGCGAGCTGCTTGGCCTGCTCAAGATCCTTGATGAAGGAACCGTTGCCCCACTTCACGTCGATCACGAGGCCTTCGGCGCCCTCGGCAAGTTTCTTGGAGAGGACGGAGCCAGTGATGAGCGGCAAGCTCGGGATGGTGCCGGTCTGCTTGCGCATGTTGTGCAGGATCTCGTCGACGGGGGCGAGGTCCTTGCTCTGCGCCACGATCGCACCGCCCACACGGGCGAGCTGATCGGTGAAGTGCTGCACATCGATCTGGGCCTTGAAGCCAGGCACCGCGGACAGCTTGTCGAGGGCGGAGATCTCGTGCTCCGGCTCGACCCCGCACATCATCGGCACAATCACACCGCTGGCCATCGCGAGCGGGACGAGCACGAGCGAGGTCTTGTCGCCCGCACCGCCGGTGGAGTACTTGTCGATCTTCGGCTTGGCGATGTGCGAGAGGTCGACGGTCTCGCCGACGAGCATCATCTCCTCGGTGAGGATGGCCGACTCCTGAGCCGACATGCTCTGGAAATAGATCGCCATCACCAAGGCGGCCAACTGGTAATCCGGCATCTCGCCATCGAGCACGGAGTCGATGATGAAGCGGATTTCCTCCTGGGTGAATTCGCCGCCATCTCGCTTCTTCTCAATGAGATAAGTGAAGGACGGTTTGACGTAGCGACGCGGGGGAAGAGTGCGTTTTTTGATGATGGAATTCACGGGAATGGTGACGAGTTAGGTCTTGAGCCCTCCGACCCAAGCCGTTGCCAGTAAGCAGATTGCAAGGAGCATGTCGAGTATAATTTTCCCCAGTACCACGACCGCGCGCGCACCGTGGCGCCACGAGTGAAAAGTGAACTTGCTCGCCCTCCCGGCGCGCCGTTGAGTGCCCGGATGGTTCTGCCCTTCAACGTCGCCGCCGAAATCGAGAACGCCGTCAACGCCGCCGCCGCCCAGGCCGGCTTCGACCTCGCCGTCTTCGCGCCCGACGTGCGTCCCGCCGATCCGGCCCACGGCGACTTTCAGGCCAACGGCGTGCTGGCCTACGCCAAGCGCCAGAAGCAAAACCCGCGCGCGCTCGCCCAACAGCTCGTCGGCCTCATCACGCTGCCCGCCGAGGTCTGCTCCATCGAGATCGCCGGTCCCGGGTTCCTCAATTTCCGGCTCACCCCCGCCGCGCTCCAGGACTGGCTCGGCACCTACGACTCCGAGGACCACCTGCGCGCCGGCGCCGCCACCACCTACGCGGGCCAGACGTGGATCGTCGACTACAGCTCGCCCAACACCGCCAAGCAGATGCACGTCGGCCACCTGCGCTCGGCCGTCATCGGCGAGGCGCTCTGCCGTCTGCTCGCGTTCTCCGGCGCGAAGGTCATTCGCGACAACCACATCGGCGATTGGGGCACCCAGTTCGGCAAGATCATCTGGGCCTACAAGCGCCACCTCGACCAGGCCGCGCTCGCCGCCGACCCGCTCGCCGAGTTCGAACGGCTCTACAAGGTCGGCCACTCCGCCGCCGAGGCCGACGAGGCCGTGATGAACGAGGCACGCCAGGAGCTCGTGAAACTCCAGTCCGGCGACCCGGAGGCGCGCGACATCTGGCAGCAGATCGGCGCCGCCAGCCTCACCGCGTTCCAGACCATCTACGACCCTGGCCGAGGACAGCGACGGCGCCCTCGTCGTCTTCCACGACGAGCACCCGCGCTTCTCCCGCCACGCCGAGCGCCCCCAGCCCTTCCTCGTGCGCAAGTCCGACGGCGCCTCCAACTACGCCTCCACCGACCTCGCCACCATCCTCTATCGCACCGAGCAGATCGGCGCCACCGGGGCCTTCTACGTCGTCGACAAGCGGCAGGGCGACCACTTCGAGCAGCTCTTCCTCACCGCGAAGAAATGGTTCGAGAAGACCGGCCGCCCGCTCCCGCGCCTCGAGCACGTCGACTTCGGCACCGTGCTCGGCGAAGACGGCCGGCCCTTCAAAACCAAGAGCGGCGAAAACATCAAGCTGAAGGATCTCCTCGCCGAGGCGCACGAACGAACCTTCAAGCTCGTCACGGAAAAGAGCGCCGACATCCCCGAGGCCGAGCGTCGCCAGATTTCGGAGATCGTCGGCACCGGTGCAGTGCAGTACGCGGACCTCTCGCAGAACCGCTCCTCCGACTATCTCTTCTCCTGGGACAAGATGATCAGCCTCGAGGGCAACACCGCGCCGTACCTGCTCTACGCCGTCGCCCGCCAGTACAGCATCTTCCGCAAGGCCGGGCTCGACCCCGCCGCCCCGCTCGCCGGCGCCAGCGCGTTCGAGACGCCCACCGAGCTCGCGCTTGCCCGCAAGCTCGTCGCCTTCCCCGCCGCGCTCCAGCAGGCCTCGGCAACGCTGCGGCCGCACTTCCTCTGCACCTACCTCTACGACCTCGCCGGCGTATTCAGCACGTTCTACAACGCCGACAAGGTCATCGTCGACGATCCGGGCGTGCGCGCCCGCCGCCTGCTGCTCTGCGCCCGCACGCTGGTCTGGCTGGAGACCGGCCTGCACCTGCTCGGCCTGAGCACCCTCCAGCGGATGTAAAGGGTTTGTGAGCATGCTGGCGGCCCCGGCCGGAGGGCTGCGCGACCGGATTTGCTCTTGCTGGGCCCCCGGCGCACCGGCACATTCCCGCCCACCACGATGTCTACGCAGGAATTCTACATCCGCGGCGAGAACGACACCGATGCGCGCGGCCCCTTTACCCAGGACCAGCTCTCCTCCCTCGTGGAAGCGCAGCAGGTCGACGGTTCCACGCTCTACTACGACGCCGCGCTCGAGCAATGGGTGCCCATCAGCACCAACGAGAGCCTCATGGGCTTCCTCTTCCCGGAGAAGAGACGCCTGAAGGTCCGCCCGAAGGACGACATCGAATCGCTGAACGTCGAACAGGCCGGCGACGCCCCGATCCGTGTCGAGGACATGCTCGCCTCCGCCGAAGGGCGCACGTCCGACACCCGCGGCAAGATCGACCCGAAGATCAGCGCGGAGCGCGTCTCCGGCGTCGCCCGTTACCTGCTCATCCTCACGCTCCTGCTGAGCATGTTCGCCATGCTCATGCCCCGCCTCGATGTCGTCTACAGCCTCGACGTGCTGGAGATGGTCACCGATCCGTTTGTCGTGCTCGGGCTCATCGATGTCTTCTTCGTCATCGTGCTGCTGCTCGGTGCCACCAGCTCCTATCCTGTCGTCCGCTTCCGCGCCCTGTTCGCCGTGGGAATGCTCTGTTTCATGTTTTTCCTCACAGGCGAATACCGGCTCATGCTCGCCGTCGGTGCCGGCACGATCGGCATGTATTTCATGACGTTGTCCGTCTCATGGGCGCCGCTGATTCCCGCCGCCCTCCTCGGGATGGGCGGCATGGCAGCCTTGGCGTACTTCCGCGTCTTCGTCTGATCGCCCCGCGGTCCGCCCATGCCCGTCTGGCTCTCGCGCTTCGTGCGCCCCTGCCTCGTCGTCTACAACCAGCGGATCTGGCAGGCCGCCCTCGACGATGACCGCTCGCTGCGCGGCCGCTTCTTCGCGCTGCTGCGCGTGGTCTCCATCACCCTCACCGGCCTGCGCGAGATCCGGCTGCTCAGCCGGGCCGCAGCGCTCAGCTACAGTTCGCTGCTCGGCCTCGGCCCGCTCATCGCCCTCGGCGTGATGGTCGCCGGCACGGTGCTCCAGAACACCGATACCACCAGCATCGTCGCCAAGCTCAACGACGCCATCCGCTTCGTCGCCCCGCAACTCGACCAGCTCGAGCAGTCCGCCGCCGCCACGGGCGACCAGGCCAAGGGAGCGGTCGACCAGATGCTCACCGAGCTGCTGAGCAACTTCATCGAGGGGAGCCGCTCCGGCACCCTCGGTGTCGCCGGCGCGCTCATGCTCGTGGTGATCGTGATTCAGCTGTTCGTCTCGGTGGAGGAGTCGTTCAACACCATCTGGGGCGTGCGGCGCGGCCGGTCGCTCTTCCTGCGTATTGTGATCTATTGGACCGCCGTCACCCTCGGCGCCGTCCTCACGCTCGCCGCGCTCTCGCTGCTGTCCGCCGCCACCCTCGCCAGCGTCTTCGCCAACGTCCCCTGGGGCGCCGAACTGCACGCCGCCCTGCGCTGGTCCGGCCCGCTCATCGCCTTCGGCACCCTCGTGGCCCTCTTCGCCTGCTTCTACCGGTTCATCCCGAACACCAACGTCCGCTGGCTCCCGGCCCTCGTCGGCGCCCTCTTCGTCGTCGTCCTGCTCTTCGCCAACAACTACCTCGCCTTCGTCTACTTCAAGAGCGTCGTGCGGTCCTGGAGTCTCTTCCGCTCCCTCAGCGTGCTGCCGGTGCTCATGGCCGGGATGTTCGTCTTCTGGGTCATCGTCCTGCTCGGCGGGCAGCTCACCTACGCGATCCAGAACGTGCGCTACCGCTCCTCCCGCACCGCCTGGGACGATCTCAACCAGCACAGCCGCGAGGGTCTGTCTCTGCTCGTGCTCCTCCTCATCGCGCGTCGTTTCAAGCAGTGCGCCCCCCCCGTCACCGCCTCCGCCCTCAGCCGCGCGATCCGCGTGCCGACACAGATCGTCAACGAGTCCCTCAACCGCCTCATCGACCTGAAATTCGTCGCACAGGTCCCGCCCGGCCCCGACGAGTCCTCGCTCGACTACCATTTCCAGCCCGCCCGGCCGCTCGCCAGCATCACCCTGCGCGAGTTCCGCGACCGCTTCGCGTTCCTGGGCACCTCCCCCACCGGCGAGGCGCTCGACTCCATCGATCCCGTCCTGCGCCACTTCCATGAGGCCCTGGATCGGGCCCACGAGGAAGCTCTCGGGCGGCAAACTCTCGACGAGTTGATCGAGCGCCTGCCGCTTCCCTCCGCCACCGCGGAGGCCCCCGCGCCCTAGTCGCCACGCCGCAGGCATCGGCCGCGGCACCACAGCCATTTCCGCCCGCCGCGGCCCGCGAACCTCGTCGCGGCGGTTTCGCAGGTTGACACCCCCCACCCCCATTCTACGGTCACGCCCTTTTCCGCCCCATGATCTCCTGGATCCAAATCACCTTCGAAAAGCACACGAAGGCCTTCCTCGCGTTCCTCCTGATCGTCATCACGATCCCCTTCGTCTTCACGATCGGCGCCGCTCCCGGCATCGGTCGCGGCGAGCGGTCCATCACCAAGCGCGAGTTCTTCGGCTACAACCTCGTCAGCCCTGCCGACCAGCGTCGCATCTCCTTCGATGCCCAGATCAGCATCATGCTCCGCGTCGGCCAGATGATCAACATCAACGGCGCTCAGCTCCAGAACTACGCCTTCCAGCGCGCCGCCAGCCTCGCCCTCGCCGACCGATACCGGCTGCCCCAGCCCACCGCCGCTCAACGCGATAAGTTCCTCACTTCGCTGCGCATCTTCCAGAACGAGCAGGGCCAGTTCGACGCCGTCCGTTACAACCAGATTCGCGACGACCTCCGCACCAAGACCGAGTTCTCCGAGGCCGATGTCGCCCGCGTCCTCGCCGAGGAGTGCCGTATCGAGCGCCTCGGCGAACTCCTCGCCGGCCCCGGCTACGTCGCCCCCGTCGAGATCGTCAACCGCGTCGCCCTCGCCTCCACCCAGTGGACCCTCAACGTCGCCGTGCTCGACCTCGCCGCCTACAACCCGGTGGCCAAGCCCACCGACGAGATTCTCGCCAAATTCTACGAGGACAACAAGGCCGGCTTCGAGATCTCCGAACGCGCCAACGTCGACTACGTGACCTTCCGCCTGGCCGATTTCACCGCCGCCGATCCGCTCAGCGACGACGATGTCGTCGCCTTCTTCGAGGCCAACAAGGCCCGCTTCGCCACCCCTGCCGCCGACGGCAAGCCCGCCGCCGAGCCCACCCTCGCCACCGCCCGCCCGCAGGTCGAGGCCGCCATGCGCGCCGCGCTCGCGGCCCGTCGCGCGGCGGCCGCCGCCTCCGACTTCGCCTTCGAACTCTACGAGCAGAGCGCCGCCAAGAAGGTCACCAAGGACTCCGCCGACCTCGACGCCATCGTCGCCAAGTACAAGGGACACCGCTCCACCGCTCCGCTCTTCACCCGGAACGCCCCCCCCGCCGGTCTGCCCTGGACCCGCCAGATCGTGGAGACGGCCTTCACCCTCGACGACGCGCGTTTCTACTCCGACGCACTTCCGCTCGGCAGCGACCAGATCGTCCTGCTCTGGCGTGAGACCTTGCCCAAGTACCAGCCGCTCCTTGCCGAGGTACGCGACCAAGTCCTGGCCGCGTACACCGAGAACGAGAAGGGCCTCGCGCTCCAGCGCAACGGCGCCGCGTGGAAGACCGCCCTCGAGACCAAGCTCGCCGCCGGCCAGAAGTTCGACGCCGCCGTCGCCACCCTCTCCGGCGTCCCCGCCAACGAGATCAAGAGTTTCGGGCCGTTCACCCGCCGCCAGCCCGCCGAAGGCGTGCCGGCCCCCGTCCTCGGCTCGCTCGAGCGCCTCGCCGCCGGCTCCGTCTCCGACCTCCTGCTCGACGAAACCCACGCTTACCTCGTGCAGGTCGTCGAGAAGAAGGTTCCGGCCATCGACGCCAACTCTCCCGAATACGCCCAGCTCGGCGCCGCCCTCGCCGCCAATGCCGCCAACGCCGCCCGCGAGCTCGCCCTCGACGAACTGGTGCAGGCCGAGCTCGCCCGCACCGCCCCGAGCACGCCCGAAGCGGAGTAGGGGCCGCACCACCGCACTCTCCCGGCGGGCCGTCCACGGCCCGCCTTTTTCTTGCCCGCCGCCGGCCCCGGCCCCGCTTCGCCGCGTCTGCCCACCTCGGCACTCTCTCGCCCCCGCCATCCGCCCGCTCGTTCCACCGCCCGTCCCTCCACTTCTTCCGCTCCTAAACACCGGCTCGCCCATCGCGCACGAAACTGCCACGGTCTCCGCCGCGTCTCCTCCGCCCATGACATTTGCTCCCGTCTTCCCCCGCGTCTCCGCCCTGGTCCTGCTCTGCGCCGCACTCGCGGCCCCCGGCCACGCCGAACCCGCGCCCGCCGAAGCCACGTCCGCCCCCCTCACCCTCGACGATTGCGTCCACCGGGCCCTCGTCCGCAACTTCGACATCGAGCTCGGCCGCTTCGACACCGCCAACGCCGCCTCCGCCGTCGACTCCGCCCGCGCCGGCTTCGATCCCGTCTTCCGTGCCTCCACCACCCGCTCCGGCACCCGCGCCGAAGGCGCCACCAACGCCGCCTACGGTTGGGACACCCGCGTCGGCGTTTCCCAGCACCTTGTCACCGGCACCGACGTCTCGGTCACCACCGGGCTCAACCGTACCAAGCACCGGTTCGTCTCCCCCTACAACCCGGCCTACGACTCCGACGTCAGCCTCTCCCTCAACCAGCCGCTGCTCAAGGGGGCCGGTCTCGCCACCAACCGCGCCGCCCTCGACCAGGCCCGCCTCGGCGTCGATCGCGCCGGCCACCTCTACCGCGGCACGCTGATGGATGTCGTCCGCGACACCGAGATCGCGTACTACGAACTCCACTTCGCCCGCCGCCAGCTCGCCGTCCGCCACCTCTCCCTCGCCGCCGCCCAGAAGCTCCTCGACGAAAACCGCGCCAAGCGCGACGAGGGCGTGCTCACCGACCTCGAGGTCCTCACGGCCGAGGTCGGCGTCGCCACCCAGCAACGCAGCGTCCTCCTCGCCGAGCAGCAGTTGCGCAACCGCGAGGACGCCCTGCGCGCCCTCGTCGGCCAGTTCGAACTCGACGCCCCCCTCGGCTCCACCACCTTCGCCGCCGCCGACTCCGCCGAACCCACCGTCGACGACACCTATGCCCGCGCCAAGGCCACCCAGCCCGAATACCGCGCGCTCCAGACTTCCATCGAGCAGCTCCAGGTCGAGCTCGCCGCCGTCCGCCGCAACCGCCTGCCCCAGCTCGATCTCGCCACCACCCTCGGCTACAACACCGAACGCGGCTCCGCCGCCGACGCCCTCGACGACCTCCCCGGCAGCGACGGTTACAACTGGCAGGTCGGCCTCGAACTCACGTATCCGCTCGGCTCCCGCGGCGACCGCGCCCGCCTCGCCACCGCCACCAACAACCTCTCCCGCGCCCGCCTCCAGCTCCGCCGCCTCGAGCAGGACATCCTCGTCTCGGCCCGCAGCTCCGTGCGCGCCGTCGCCACCAGCCGCGAGGCCGTCCGCGTGGCCATCCTCGCCACCGGCCTGAGCGAGAAACAGTACGAGCTCGAAAAGGCCCGCTTCGACGCCGGCTTGAGCACCGCCCGCCGCGTGCTCGACGCCCAGACCGACCTCGACGACGCCCGAGTCAACGAACTCTCCTCACAGGTCGACCTTCTCGTCGCCCTCGCCCAGCTCCGTCGCCTCGAAGGCCGCAGCCTCGACGCCTACCCGGTCGATCTTCTCCAATACGCCGCGAAATGACGTTGCTGGCGCGCCGCCGCCGGCCGCGCCCCGTCACCGCGTTCGCTTTCCTCCGGCCCGGGCCTCATCGCCCGGGCCTTCTTCGTGCCCGAGATCCGGGGTAGGGACGCTTCGCCGAAGCGTCCTCGTTACCTCCGCACATCACACCACCCCGAACAACTCGCCCGGCTCCGCCGCATCCACGATACGGTGCGCCGGCAGTTGGGTCCGGAACCACGTGCGCTGCTTCTTCACCAGCGCCCGGGTGTTGCGCACGATCTCGCCCTCCAGCGCGGCCAAAGGCTTCTTTCCCGCGAGCAGATCCAACACCTCGCGGTATCCGATCGCCCGTGCCGCACTCTCGTTCTCGCGCAACCCGACCGCATCGAGCCGCCGCACCTCCTCGACCAGCCCCGCGGTTAGCATCGCGCGCACCCGCGCCACGATCCGCTCCTCCAGCACCGCCGGCGCGCAGTCGAGCCGCGTGAGTGTGACCGCGAAATCCGCGAACGCCGAGGGCATCGCCGCAAACGCCGTCGCCAGCTCCACAAGGGTCCGCCCGCTGGCCCGGCAACGCTCGAGCGCGCGCACGACCCGCCGCGGATTCTGCACATCCAGATTCCCCAGTCCGGCCGGGTTGAGCGCGCACAGCTCGGCCACGAGCGAAGCCAGCCCCTCAGCCGCCAGCCGCGTTTCCAGCTCTGCCCGCAGCGCGGGATCAACCTCGATCCCGTCCGCCATCGGCGCGAAGAAGCTCCGCAGGTAGAACCCGCTGCCGCCGACCACCAGTACCCGCCGTCCGCGCCGCACGATGTCGTCGACCGCCGCTCGTGCCGCCACGACATAGCGCTGCACATCGTAGCGTTCGCTCGGCTCGACCACGTTGATCAGATGGTGCGGCACCCGCGCCAGCTCCTCGCGCGTCGGCTTCGCGGTGCCGATGTCCATGCCGCGGTAGAACAGCAGCGAGTCGCACGACACGATCTCGGCGCCGTGCCGCTCCGCCCAGTCGAGAGCGCGCGCCGTCTTGCCCGACGCGGTCGGCCCGGTGAGCACAAAGAGGGTTGGGCGCGCGGTCATCGGATGGCGCGGCCAGCCTCGCGCCGCCCGGCCCGAAGACAAACCCGAAGCACGCGCGGCTCCCACTTCGCCGGTCGCACATTCGCCTCGCATCGGCCCCGACCCGTCGCAAGCTCGCCGCCTTCCGCCGCATGCCGAGGTTCTGCTTCATCTTCAATCCGCATTCCGGATTCAACCGCCGCAAACCCGGCTTCATCCGCAAGGTACGCGACTGGGTCGCCGGAGCCGGACTCGACGCCGAGTTCCGCACCACCGAGCGCCCGCACCATGCCACCGAGCTCGCCCGCGACGCCGTGGCCCGCGGCTGCGAGCGCATCGTCGCCATCGGTGGCGACGGCACGCTCAACGAGGTCGCCTGCGGCGTGGTCCACACCCCGGCCGCCCTCGGCCTCGTCCCCTGCGGCTCCGGCAACGGCCTCGGCCGCCACCTCGGCGTGCACGGTTCCTGGCGACGCGCGCTGGAGATCGTCCGCGATGGGCGTGTCCGTCCGATCGACACCGGCGTCGCGGGTGGCCACCGCTTCTGCAACGTCATGGGCGTGGGCTTCGACGCCGAGATCGCCCGGCGCTTCAACAATCTGCCCTCCCGCGGGTTTCGCACCTACCTCCGCACCGGCTGGAACGCATTCTTCGGCTACCGGCCCGAGACCTACACCGTGCGCACCGCCGACGGCCGCGCGACCGCCGTCACCGCCTTCCTGCTCTCCGTCGCCAACTCCGACCAGTACGGCAACAACGCCCGCATCGCGCGCGGCGCCGCCGTCGACGACGGCGTGTTCGACCTCGTTGCGATTCCTCCCTCCGGGGCAATCCGGGCGATCGGCCTGCTGCGCCGCATGTTCGCCGGCGACATCCGCCGCGCCCCCGGAGTGTTCTCCGCGCAGGGCTCGGTCTTCACCATCGTCCGGCGCGCCCCCGACGTGATCCATGTCGACGGCGAGACCCGCGAAGCGGGCACCGAGATCGAGGTCCGCCTCGAGGCCGGCAGCCTGAACTTCGTGGTGCCGGCCTAGCGGTCAAGCGGCACCGCCAGGCCCGCCGGGCGAACTGGAGACCCAGCCCTCCCACCGGTGACGTTTCGGTGACATTCCGGCCGGCCCCCTATCCACGGCGCCGCGCGCCTGCTATACCGTGGCCGCGCCCAACGCGCATCGCATGCAAAAGCTCCGCGTCAAGACCGTGATCCTCTCCGATGTCCACCTCGGCACCACCGACTGCCGGGTGCGCGAGGTGAACCATTTCCTCAGGAACGTCCGCTGCGAGAAGCTCATCCTCAACGGCGACATCATCGACGGCTGGCAACTGCGCCGCTCCGGCAGCTGGACCAAACAGCACTCCCGCTTCATCCGCATCGTCCTCAAGATGCTCGAGAAACGCGATACGCAGATCGTCTACCTCCGCGGCAACCACGACGACATCCTCGCCCGCTTCTTGCCGCTCCAGTTCGAGAACCTCGAGATCGTCGAGCAGCACATCCATGAGGGCGTCGACCGCCGCTACCTCGTGCTCCACGGCGACGTGCTCGACGCCATCACCATGAAGATGGTCTGGCTCTCCCACCTCGGCGATTTCGGGTACCATCTCCTCATGCGGCTCAACCGCCTCTACAACGGCTACCGGGCGTGGCGCGGGCTCGAGTACTACTCGATCAGCAAGGCCATCAAGGCCCGCGTGAAGGGCGCCGTGAACTTCGTGTCCAAGTTCGAGGATCAGATCGTCGAACTCGCCCGCCGCCACGGCTGCTCCGGCGTGATGTGCGGCCACATCCACACCGCCGCCGACAAGCGGATCGGCGATGTCCACTACCTGAACTCCGGCGACTGGGTCGAGTCGCTCACCGCGCTCGTCGAACACCTCGACGGCCGCTTCGAGCTGATCGAGTGGGAGCACTTCCAGCAGCTGTACCCGCTCCCCGCCGAGGAGAACGAGGCCGACGAAACCGGCCCATCGCCCGCCGTCGCCCTGCCGTTCCTCGCCAAGGTCCGGGCCGCGTAACCTAGTCCCGGCGACACACCCACCGCGCCGGCCGCCCGGCCTCGTCGCGGGCCAATCGCGCGGGCCACGCACCCACGAAAAAGGCCGGGGCTCGCGGCCCCGGCCTCGGGAAACATTGGTAGGTCCAGTCTCCGACTGGACCCTCTGGACTCAGATCGGGTCCCTGCGGCTCGTGCAGGAGGGACCGGTCGGAGACCGGTCTACTTGGCAGAAGCGCAAGCCCAGCAGGGCCAGTCGGAGACTGGCCCTACTTAGCCAGCAAGGCGGCACTCCTACGCCGCCAGGTACGGCAGCGTCTTCGCGAGCGCCTGCACCTGCGGCACGCCTTCGAGCAACTCGCCGATCGCGTCCCAGCGGCCGTTGACCAAGGCATCGCGCGCGGACTCGCGCATGGTGATCTTGATCTTCTGGCCGCCGAAACGCACCTCGAGCGCGGCGAGGTCGACGACGAGCTCGGTCTGCGGATTCGCCTCGATCGCGGCGGCGACCTTGGCGATGTCGTCGCGGGTCGCCGTCACGCACGGGATGCCGAGCGTGGTCGAGTTGCCGAAGAAGATCTCGGCGTAGCCTTCGGCGATGATCGCGCGGAAGCCGTACTTCTGGATCGCCTGCGGCGCGTGCTCACGGGAGGAGCCGCAGCCGAAGTTGGCGCCGGAGAGCAGGACGGTCGCGCCCTGGAAACGCGGCTCGTTGAGCGGGTGCTGTTTCGGGGAGCCGTCGGGATTCTTGCGGACGTCGAAGAAGACGAACTCGCCGAGACCGTCGAACGAGACGCACTTCATGAAGCGCGCCGGGATGATGCGGTCGGTGTCGATGTCGTTGCCGGGCACGAAGACGCCGCGGCCGGCGACCTGGGAGATTTTTGCGAGAGCCATTTTCGGAGGGGAACCACTAATGCCCACTAATGGGCACTAATCGGTTCGGAGTATTAGTGAAGATTAGTGTCGATTAGTGGTTTCACTTTCCGGAGACCGCGAAAACTTCGCGGGCGTCGGCGACGTGGCCGGTGAGCGCGGCGGCGGCGACCATGAGCGGACTCATGAGGATCGTGCGGCCGGTCGGGCTGCCCTGGCGGCCCTTGAAGTTGCGGTTCGACGAACTGGCGGAGACCTGGTCGCCGACGAGTTTGTCGGGGTTCATCGCGAGGCACATCGAGCAGCCGGCCGCGCGCCACTCGAAACCGGCCTCGGCGAGGATCGACCTTGCGGCCCTTCACGTACCGGGCGACCTCCTCGAAGTCGGAGAGGCGGCCGTTGGTGCAGGAGCCGAGGAAGGCGACGTCGATCTTGGTGCCCTTGATCGGGGCGCCGGCCTTGAACTTCATGTACTCGAGCGCCTCCACGATCGAGGCCTTCTCGTCGACCGAGGCGGCCGACTCCGGCGTCGGGATGCACTCGCCCACGCCGATGGCTTGGCCGGGATTGATGCCCCAGGTGACGGTCGGCTCGATCGTGGCGGCGTCGATCTTCACGACGTCGTCGTACTGGCAGCCCGGATCCGAAGCGAAGGACTTCCACCGCGCGACCGCGGCGTCCCACTCGGCGCCCTTCGGCGAGTACGGGCGGCCCTTGAGGTAGGCGAAGGTGGTCTCGTCGGGATTGACGTAGCCCACGCGCGCCCCGCCCTCGATGGACATGTTGCACACGGTCATGCGCTCCTCCATCGACATGCGGTCGAAGGCCTCGCCGGCGTACTCGTAGGCGAAGCCGGTGCCGCCGTTCACGCCGAGCGTGCGGATGATGTGGAGGATGATGTCCTTGGCGTAGACGCCGGGGCGGAGCTTCCCGTTGACCTCGATGCGGCGGACCTTGAGCGCGCCGAGCGCCATGGTCTGCGTGGCGAGCACGTCACGGATCTGCGTGGTGCCGATGCCGAAGGCGATCGCGCCGAACGCGCCGTGGGTCGAGGTGTGGGAGTCGCCGCAGGCGATCGTCGTGCCCGGCTGGGTGATACCCTGCTCCGGCCCGACGATGTGCACGATGCCCTGCTTGCCCGTGGAACGCTCGAAGAACGTGATGCCGAACTCCGCGCAGTTCTGGCGGAGCGCGTTCATCATGGCCTGGGCCAACGGATCGGCATAGGGCTCGACCAGTTGGTCGGTGGGCACGATGTGGTCGACCGTCGCGAAGGTACGGTGCGGCATGGCGACCTTGAGCTTGAGGTCGCGGAGCATGCCGAACGCCTGCGGGCTGGTGACCTCGTGGATGAGGTGCGTGCCGATGAGGAGCTGCGTCTGGCCGTTCGCCAACTGGCGGACGGTGTGCGCTTCCCAGACTTTCTGGAAGAGTGATTTGGCCATGGTGAAAGGAGGTAGGTGTAACCTGTTGCGCCGAATCTACCACAGAGTTGCCATGCTCGGGAAATACTTGTTTGGTCGCCGGTGATGCCTCGCGAGTATCAATTTCCGTTTGAGCTCCGCCACCTCGTCTACTTCCGCGAGGTCGCGCGCCGGCTGCATTTCCGCGCCGCGGCCGAGGCGCTCGGCGTCGCCCAGCCGGCGCTCAGCCGCCAGATCGCCCAACTGGAGAAATCCCTCGGACTCGACCTGCTCCGCCGCACCCGCCGGAAGGTGGAGATCACGCCTACCGGCCAGGCCCTGCTCGACCGCGTCGAGCCGCTCCTGCGCGACCTCAGCCGCCTGCCCGCCGAGCTGGCCACCGTCGCCGGCGGCCAAACCGGCCGCGTGCGCGTGGCGTTCACCGGCCTCGCCATGGCCACCGTGCTGCCCGGCATCCTGCGCGAGTTCCACCGTGCGTATCCCGGCATCAAGCTCGAGTTGAACGAGTCCCCCACGGCCGCCCAGCTCCCCGCCCTGCTCGCCGGCGACATCGACTGCGGCTTCTTCCATCCCGACGCCCCCACGCCCACACTCGAGACGCGCACACTCCTACGTGAGAAGAACGGTGTGCTCCTCCCCAAGGACCATCCCCTCGCCCGCCGCGCCAGGCTCAAGCTCGCCGACCTCGCCGCCACGCCCTTCGTACTATTCCCGCGTCAGCACAACCCGGGTTTCTACGACCGCATCCTCGCCGCCTTCGCGACCGCGAAGATCACCCCGCGCATCGCCGAGGAGGTCTGGCCCCGCGCCAACGGCGTGGGCCTCGTGCGTGCGGGTGTGGGCGCGACCTTCATGCCGCCCTCCGAGGCGAAACAGCTTCCGCCCGAAGTCGTCTTCCGCGCCCTCGCCGGCCCCGCGCCCGAGAGCCGGCTGGTCGTCGGCTGGCGATCATCCCCGGACCCCGAGCCTGCCCTCGCCGCCTTCCTCGGCATCGCCGCGGAGAAGTAGACCACGTCGTCCTCTGTCCTCCGTCGTCGGTCCTCTGTCCTCCGCCGTCCGTCCTCC
>JAGVUB010000019.1 GCA_019136515.1 Verrucomicrobiota bacterium | reverse complement strand
CGGCAACGGTGGCGCCGTTTCGTTCTATTTCGGCGCCTCGAGGAGACTTGTGAGCTCGCGCAGGTTGAGCCGCAGATCGTCGATGTCCTCGAGCAGCGCCTTCTGCTCGGCCGCCGCCGTGGCGGTCAGCGCGCAGAGCTCCACCGCCAACTGGTGGGCGGCGTTTCCATTGGCGAGCAGGGTGGCGAGTTGGCCGGCGAGTTGCCCGAGCGCATCGGCGGAGGTGCGGGCCGCCCGCCGGCGGATGCGCTCGGTCTTGTTTTGGGCGTTGTCGAGCAGGCCGAGCGCCTGAGGCATAACGTCCGCGGCGAACTGTGTCACCGCGGCGCGCTGCGCGGCCTCGTTCTCGACGAAGTCGACGATCGGTTCGCCGGTCTCCATGATCCGTCGCTCGTCGGCCATTGCCTGGTCGGCATGTTCGGCGGCGAAGAAGTCGCGGTCGGTCTTCCCATACGCCTCTTGCGGATCCGCGAGGCCGAGTAGGCGGGCGAGCCCGCGGCTGATGTGGGTGAACCGGCTCTCCCGGTCCTTGAAGTAGACAGCGTCGGGGGCGCCTTCGAGCAGGGCCTGCAGGAGATCGATCGATGGAGGGGGGCGAAGCGTGGAAGGGTGGGCCTCCACGGACGGGACGATCGGCTGTTGGCTCATCGGTTGGCGGGACTGTCCGGGAATGTGCGCGCAATCGACGTTTCGGCAAAAGGCCGCCGGTGTTGCCGCTGGCGAAGCGGTACCACTCGCTCCCAACAAACAAGCTGGCGCCGGGGCTATTGTCCGGCCGGGGTGGACGCAGCGGCCGCTGGCGCCAGGAGTTCGCTCAGCTTGAGCGCGTAGAGGCAGCCGTCGCCGGCGCCGAGGTAGGCCTTCTCGTTGTCGAGGGCTGGGGCGGACGGCTTCGCTTTCTCGATGCGGAGGCTGTTGACCAGTTTGCCGGTGGCGACGTCGAGCAGGTAGAGATAACCGGTGCCGCCGAAGTTCGTGCTGTTCACGAGAAGGGTGGAGCCGTGGAGCACGGGCTTGGTGAAGAAGATGCCCTCGCCCTTGAACGCCCAGACGATGGCCCCCCTATCGAGGCAGAGCACGGAGTTGGCGAAGATCGTCGTGGCGATGATGACGCGGCCTTCGTGGACGAGTGGCGTGGCGGGAAGGTAGGTGTGCTTCGGCTCGGCGAAGGTCCACGCGGGTTTGCCGGTCGCGATGTCGAGCGGGGCGAAGACGTCGTGTTGGCTGCCGAAGTAGACGAGCCCATCGCGCACCACGAACTCGGAGACGACGGCGCCGTAGTAGGGCCGGCAGTTCTCCTGGGTGTGCTGCCAGACCAGCTTCCGGTCGGCGAGCGACACCGCGTAGACTTCGCCCTCCCAGTCGCCGAAGAAGACCTTGCCATCGGCCACCGCCGGGGTGGCGCGGATGGGGCGCTGGGTGGGCGTCGTGTACTGGAAAACGAGTTGGCCGGTGCGCACGTCGACGCCGTTGAGGTTGCCCCAGTCGTCGCCGTAGTAGGCGACGCCGTCGGCGATCACCGGCGAGGAACGGTGGTAGTCGGTGAGGTCCATCGAGGCGATGGGGCGGAACGGCTTGGCGACGAACTCCCAGAGCACCTTCCCGGTCTTGCGGTCGATGCCGGAGAGCGCGTTGCCGCATTCGAAGCAGACGATGTTGCCGGCGATGGCGGGCTTCGAACTCACGGGGAACTTGGCGTCGGTTTTCCAAACGAGCGCGCCGGTGGCGGCGTCGATCGCGTAGAGCGCGTAGCCGGTGCTGCCGCAGTAGAGCACACCGTCGGCGAGAAGCGGCGACGCGACGACCTCCTTGCCGGTGTCGAACTTCCAGGCGACCGCGGGTCCGGTGATGGAGGCCGGATGGGTCTCGGCGGCGAAGGAGCGGGCGGAAAGCAGAAGTGCGACGACGAACGCAAGCAGGCGGGCGGACCGGATGGTCATGGTGTATTTGGGGCTCGGTGGAACAACGGAAGAACCCCGGAGCAGAGCGGAACCCTTCGGCTTTTCCTCATCCGGCAACAGGCGACTGCTAGCTCTGCGGCAGGGCGGGCTCGCGCGGGCCCGCGTAGCGGAGAATTGGCCGGCGTGGCTAAGGGGCGAGGCCGACGCGTTTGCATTTGCCCGACCACGTTGTGACATCAAGCCGGACGATCTCGGTGCGGGGGAGCGAGTGCTGGGCGTACTTCAGGCCGGCGGCTTTGTCGGCGGGGGAGTATTTGTCGAGGATCAGTTCCAGCGCGCGCAACCGCTCCTCCGGCGACAGGTGGCGGTGCGCGGTGCAGGCGAGCACGATGCTTTCGTAGCCGGTGGTGAACTTCGCGGAGACGACCCGGGTCGCGCCGACCACGCAGAAGGAGACACGGTTCTCGGCGTCGAGGCAGCGCAGCTTGCGGCCCTCCTGGGCACAGTGCACGTAGAGGGAACGTTGCCCGTCCCAGGCGAAGTTGAGCGGTACGCCGTAGCCGCCGCCCTCGTCGGCCTGCATCGAGAGCACGCCGAACTCGCCGGTTTGCAGGAGTTGTCGGGCGGCGGGTTCGTCGAGCAGTCGGTCCTGCCGGCGCACGTGGGCGTTCGAATAGTCCATGGAGCGGAAAAGCAGC
>JAGVUB010000165.1 GCA_019136515.1 Verrucomicrobiota bacterium | reverse complement strand
CCGCGGTTGACGCGGAACGAGACGCCGTCGACGGCCCGGATCGGCCCGAAGTCTTTGATGAGGTTTTGGACTTCAATCATGGCGAAAGGGGAATGCGCTGCCTGAACACGCCGGACCCGAAAAAGTTCCGGGCCGGCACGCGGGAGGTTTTTCCGATAAGGGTCGCGGCGCGCGTGTCCAGTTCTTCCTGCGCAAACGTGGGCGCAGCACCCGCGACGTGTCCAATTTCCCGGGCCCGCGGGCGGTCGGCGCGCCTCCCGTCGATTGATTTCCGGCCGACTCCCGACATGGTGCCGGCATGTCACCGCCGGCCGCTCACCGCACCGCCGAAGGCCCGCCCGGTCGGCGGGCTTGGCCGGCGGGGGCACACATCGCCGTGGTGGCCGTGGCGTATTTCGCGCTCGCCCGCCTCGGGCTGTGTTTCGCCACGGTCACGGCCAACATCTCGCCGATCTGGCCCCCCTCGGGGCTGGCGCTGGGGGCGCTGATCGCCGGCGGACTGCGCCTGTGGCCCGGCGTGGCCTGCGGCGCACTCGCGGCGGCGATCTCGGCCGGGGCCCCGCCGTGGGTGGCGGTGGCGATGGCGGCCGGCAACACGCTGGAGCCGGTCGTGACGGTGCTGCTGCTGCGGCGCCTCTTCGGGTTCCAGACCGAATTCGAACAACCCCGCCATGTGGTCGGTTTCGTCCTGTTGCACGGGGCGGTCGGCGCACCGCTCTCGGCCGCGCTGGGCACCGGCGCGTTGTGGCTGTGCGGCGCCATCGCCCCGGCACAGACCGCCGCCACCTGGCTGACGTGGTGGGGCGGCAACTTCACCGGCGGGGTGGTGCTCGGGCCGTTGCTCATCGCCGCCCGCCAGATCACGGCACGGGTGCGCCCGGCGGGGATGCTGCGCGAACTGGCGATTTCGGAGGTGCTGCTCGTGCTCATCGGCGGCACGGTCTTCGTCTGGGGACCGCGCTGGGGATTGGTCCATCCGGCGCTGATCGTCCTGCCCTTCCCCGTGCTGATCTGGATCGCCTGGCGGTTCGCGATCGGCGGAGCGGCGTTGTCGCTGCTGCTGTTGAGCGCGCTGGCGGTCTGGGGCGCCGCCCAAGACGGGGGCCCGTTCGCCGCGGCGGAGCCGTTTGCGGCCTACGGCTACCTGCTGGCCTATTTCGTGGTCGCGGCCCTCACCGCGCTGGTGTTGGCCGCCTTCAATGTGCAGCGCGAGCAGATCGTGGCGCGGCTGCGCCAGCGCGAGCAGCAACTCTCCGAGGCGCAGCGGATCGGCAACCTCGGCATGTGGGTATGGGATCAGCACACGAATCGCCTCCAACTCTCCGACGGCGCCCTGCGCCTCCTCGGCGCCCCCGCCGCCCCGCTCGCGCCCACCCTCGAGGCCTTCTTGGACCGCGTGCACCCCGAGGACCGCCCCACCCTCGAGGCGATGCTGCAACGCGTGCGCGGCGCGGACGGCCGCGAGACCCGCGACATACGGCTCCGGCACGACGACGGCTCGGTCCGCCACGTGACCATCGCCTGCTCCGCGCTGCGCAACGCCCGCGGCGAGGCGTTGGTGCTGCTCGGCACGCTCCTCGACTTCACCGAACGCAAACGCTCCGAGGACGAGCAGGTCGCCCTGCAGCGCAAGCTGCTCGAGGCGCAGAAACTCGAGAGCCTCGGCCTGCTCGCCGGCGGCATCGCCCACGATTTCAACAACCTCTTCACCGGCATCCTCGGCAACGCCAGCCTGCTGCGACTCCAGTTGCCCGCGACGTCCCCGATGCACGAAGGCCTGCGCCGCATCGAGCACTCGACCGAGCGCGCCGCCGACCTCTGCCGCCAGATGCTCGCGTACTCGGGCAAGGGCCGGTTCGTCGTGCGCACCATCGAGCTCAACGAGCTCGTCCGCAGCACCCTCACCCTCGCCCAGAACTCCGTGCCCAGGAAGGCCGACGTCGCCTTCGATCCCGCCGGCGCCGCGCTGCGCGTGCGCGCCGACCAACTCCAGCTCCGCCAACTGCTGCTCAACCTCGTCCTCAACGCCGCCGAGGCCCTGCCCGACTCCGGCGGGCGCGTCGTGGTGCGCACGGGCGTGATGCCCGTCGACCGCCCCTGGCTGCGGGAGGCCTACCTCGCGCCCGATCTCGCCGCCGGCGAATATGTGTTTCTGGAGGTCGAGGACACCGGCGGCGGCATCGCCCCCGAGCTGCAAACCCGGATCTTCGATCCGTTCTTCTCGACCAAGTTCACCGGCCGCGGACTGGGGCTGGCGGCGGTGGCCGGCATCGTGCGCGC
>JAGVUB010000025.1 GCA_019136515.1 Verrucomicrobiota bacterium | reverse complement strand
CTTTTCGCTTACAACAGCGCCGTCGCCCAGTTGCACAAGGCCATGGGCACGCCCGAGGCGGCGCAGCCCTGATCGCGACCCCGCCCGGTTTCCCGGACACCAGCCCCGCCCGTCCCGGCGGGGCTTTCTTGCGGGCGCCGCCGGCCGGGATTGTAAACTTTCGATACGGGGGGAGCAGGGAGCGAAAAATGGGCGAAAGCGCGCGCCCGAGGGTTCGCCACTGGCGTTTTTCGCCAACTCTCCTACTGTCCGTGTCCTCGGCTCGTTCCGCGCCCCCCGGCGGACAGCTCGAACTCCAGACCCTGACTCGATGGACTCCGTTCCTCCTTCATTGTGCGAAGAACCTCGGGTGGTGGCGCTCCCAGCCGCGACTGATCGGCCGCGGCAGTCCTCGCGGCGCGAGCGCCGTCCCGGCCAGCCGGGGGAGACGGAGGCGCTGCCCCTGAAGGTATTGATCGTCGAGGACAGCGAGCACGACGCCGAGTTGATCGTCCGGCACCTGAAGCAGGCCGGCTACGCACCCGACTGGGCCCGGGTCGACACCGCCGAGGGATTCCGGGCGCAGCTGGGCAGCGGGCTCGATGTGATCCTGTGCGAGTGCCAGATGGCGCAATTCAGCGGACTGCAGGCGTTGCGGCTGCTGCTCGAGTCGAGCCTGCCGATCCCGCTGATCATCATCTCGAGCACCATCGGCGAGGAGACGGCGGTCACGGCCATCCGCAATGGCGCGGCCGACTATCTGCGCAAGGATCGGCTCGCCCGCCTGGGCCAATCGGTCGAGCACGCGATCGAACAGTGCCGGCTCCGGTACGAGCACCGCACGATGATGGAGGCACTGCGGCAGGCGGAGGCTCGCTATCGCGGTATCTTCGAGAACGCCGTCGAAGGCATCTTCCAGGCCCTGCCCGAGGGACGGCTGATCGCCGCCAATCCGGCGCTATCGCGAATCCTTGGTTACGCCTCACCCCGCGAGGCGATCGGGATGATCGACGACATCCTCGCCCACCTCTGCCCCGAACCGGAGCGGCTGCGCGAGCTGCGGCGCCTGCTCGAGGAATCGGGGCTGGTCACCGGCTTCGAGACCCAGGCCGCCTGTTGGGACGGCCGCCTCACCTGGGTGAGCCTGAACTGCCGCATCGTGCGCGGCGCGGGCAGTGTCCACCTCGAGGGCACGGTGGAGGACGTGACCGAGCGCAAGAAGCTCGAGGCCCAGTTGCTCCGCGCCCAGCGGCTCGACAGCGTCGGCCGCCTCGCCGGCGGGGTCGCCCACGACCTGAACAACATCCTCCTCCCGATCCTCATCTCCCCCGGCCTGCTGCGCGAACGTCTCCAGGACGCCGAGTCGCGCGAGATCGTCGACTCCATCGAGGTGAGCGCCCGCCGCGCGGCCGACATCGTCCGCCAGCTGCTCACCTTCAGCCGGGGGACCGACGGCGAGCGGGTGCCGGTGCAGCTGCGCACGCTCGTCAACGAGATGCTCAGCATCATGCGCGAGACCTTCCCCAAGAGCATCAACCTGCGCAGCACGCTCCCGATGGAGCTGCACCCCGTGCGCGGCGATCCCACCCAGTTGCACCAGGTGATCATGAACCTGTGCGTGAACGCCCGCGACGCGATGCCGCACGGCGGCGACCTCACCCTCGCGCTGGCCGACTGCGAGGTCGACGCGGCCATGGCGCGCACCAACAACGGCGCGAAGCCCGGTCCCCACGTGCTGCTGAGCGTCACCGACACCGGCACGGGCATCCCCGCCGACTACGTGGACAAGATCTTCGAGGGGGTGGGGCTCTCGACGGTGCTCGGCATCGTCAACGGCCACGGCGGCTTCATCCAGCTCGAGACCGCGGCGGGCCGCGGCACGCAGTTCCGGATCTACCTGCCGGCCTGCGCCCAGCTCGAGCAGACCGAACCGGCGGCGTCTCCAGCGGCCGGCCCGCGCGGGCAGGGGGAACTGGTCCTGCTCGTCGACGACGAGCGGGTCGTCCGGCAAGCCACCCGCACGATGCTCGAGCGCCACGGTTACCGGGTGCTGGAGGCGCGCGACGGCGAGGACGCGTTGGAGCGTTTCGAGCAGCATGCCGCCGAGGTGGCCGTGGTGGTCGTCGATCTGCTGATGCCGCACATGGACGGCGTGGAGTTGACCCGCCAACTCCGGGACCGGCTGGAGTCGCCGGCGATCGTCGCGATGACCGGCGTGGGCAACTCGCCGAAGGTGACGCAGGTCAAGGAGCTCGGCGGGGTCCAGGTGCTCGAGAAACCCTTCACGGCCGAGGTGTTGCTGCAGGCGATCGGCCGCGTGCTGCGGCGCGAGAGCGGCGTCGCCGGCAGCTGGGGCTGGTGAGAGGGCGGGGGCGGCGGTTGCTCAAGGCGCGGCGGGCTCGCCGGCCGCGTTTGTGCGCCACACCAGCACGGCGCCGAGAGCGAACAGCGCCGCACTGTAGCCGAACGCCACACTCGTGCCGCAGGCACTCCAGAGCGCGCCCACGATCACGCTGGAGAGAAAGTCCCCCGCACCGTTGACGGTCGCCAGCACCCCGAAAGCCAGGCCGTGCTGCTCCACCGGCACGAGCTCGGCGCAGAGCGAATCCTCCAGCGTCTCCTCGACGGCCACGTAGATGCCGCCGGCGATGAAGACGGCCGCCAGCGTCCAGAGCCCGAGCGGAAGAAGGATGATCGCGAGCGCCATCGCCGCGGCCAAGCCGTAGCCGGCGGCGAGCAGCCGCGCCTTGTTCACCCGATCGGCGAGCCAGCCGGCGACGAAGGCGAAGCCGGCGTAGAAGACGTTGTGGGCGACGTAGAGTCCGACGGCTGCGCTGCCGGCGCCGATCGCGCCGAGCTGCGGCGTGAGCTTCTGTGTCGCGAGCAGGATCAGCAGCGTGTGGGCGAAATCGCCCGCGCCGAACAAACCGACTGCGACCAAGAACCGCCGATACCGCGCAGGCAGCCGCCGCAGGCCTTCGCCGAAGGACACGCTGCTCACGTGCAACCGCGCCCGCTCCTTGACGACGAACGTCACGCACGCGACCGCGGCCAGCCCCGGGACGAGCGTCCAGAAGAAGACGGAGCGGAAATCCAGTCCCATCCAGTGGATCAACGCGAAGGCCGTCGCCGGTCCCACGATGGCGCCGCAGGTGTCCATCATCCGCTCGAAGCCGAAGGCGCGCCCGTAGGTCTCGGGCGTGACCGCTGCGGCGAGCATCGCCTTGCGCACCGGCGTGCGCGCGCCTCGGCCGAGCCAGGCGGAGGCCCGTGCGAGCAGCACATGCCACGCCGCAGTCGCGAGCCCGAAGCCGGCCGTACCGAGCGTCGTGACGAGATAACCGGCCACCATGACCGGCTTACGCCGCGCCAACCGGTCGGTCCAGTGGCCGGAGGCCAGCTTGGCGAAACTGGAAAGACCGTCGGAGACGCCCTCGATCAGGCCGACCCATGCGGCGGCGACACCCATCGTGGCGAGGAAGGCCGGCATCGCCGTCGTGGCGATCTCGTGGGACCAGTCGCTGAGGAGCGATGCCAGCCCGATGCCGAGCACCGTCGAATTCAGCCAGTGGTGACGAACAGGATTCTCGTTGGACGGGGGCATCGGAGCTGGGGCGAACGGCGGTGGGACCAAAGCAGTCTCGGCTTAGCTCAGCGCGGACTGCCGCCGAAGCGGGCCTTCTTGCCGAGCTCGCGCTCGATGGCGAGAAGGCGGTTGTACTTGGCGATGCGTTCGGAGCGGCAGAGCGAACCGGTCTTGATCTGGCCGGCGTCCGTGCCGACGGCGAGGTCGGCGATGAACGTGTCCTCGGTCTCGCCCGAGCGGTGGGAGATCACGGCGCCGTAACCGTTTTTCTGTGCCAGCGAGATGGTGGCGAGCGTCTCCGAGACGGTGCCGACCTGGTTGAGCTTGATCAGGATCGCGTTGGCGATGCCGTCGCGGATGCCTTCGGCGAAGATCTTCGGGTTGGTGACGAAGTTGTCGTCGCCGACGAGCTGGAGCTTCTTGCCCAGCGCCTTGGTGAGTGACTTCCAGCCTTCGCGGTCCTCCTCGCCCATGCCGTCTTCGAGAGAGAGGATCGGGTACTTCTTCGTCCACTCGGCGTAGAGTGCGATCATCTCGGCGGGCGACTTGCGGGAGCCGTCGGACTTCTTGAAAACGTAGGTGCCTTCGTCGAAGAACTCGCTGGAGGCCGGGTCGAGCGCGATGGCAATGTCCTTGCCCGGCTTGTAGCCGGCGGCGCGGATGGCCTCGACGATGACCTCGACGGCTTCGTCGTTGGTTTTTAGGTTCGGGGCGAAGCCGCCCTCGTCGCCGACGGCGGTCACTAGTCCGCGTTGCTGGAGGATCTTCTTGAGGGCGTGGAACGTCTCGGCTCCGTAGCGCAGCGCCTCGGCAAAGGTGGGCGCGCCGACGGGGAAGAGCATGAATTCCTGGAAATCGACGTTGTTGGTGGAGTGTGCGCCGCCGTTGACGACGTTCATCATCGGAGTCGGCAGAACGAACGGGGTGCGCGCCTTCCCGCCGTGGAGGCGGCGGAGGTAAACGTAGAGCGGCACGCCGGAGGCCTGCGCGGCGGCGCGACAGACGGCCATCGACACGCCGAGGATGGCGTTGGCGCCGAGCTTCGCCTTGGTGTCGGTGCCGTCGAGTGCGCACATCAGCGCGTCGATCTCGCGCTGCGCGAACACGGAGAGGCCCTTGAGCTTGGGCGCGATGCGCTGGTTGACGTTGGCGACGGCCTTGAGCACGCCCTTGCCACCGTAGCGCTTGGCGTCGCCGTCGCGCAGCTCCACGGCTTCACGGATACCGGTGGAGGCGCCCGAGGGCACGCACGCCGTGGCGGTCACGCCGCTCTTGAGCCGAACGGTGACGGAGACGGTCGGGTTGCCGCGCGAATCGAGGATTTCCTGCGCGACGATGTCGCGAAGGGTGTGTGACACGGCGTTTTTCGATGAGGTTGTTTTCATGGAATTACGAACCTGTTCGGCGGCTGAATTTCAAGTGGAGGCGACGGCCGGCCAACCGCTTCGAAGCGGTCGCCGCCCAAAGGGGGAAATCAGGATCGATCGGGCAGCTTGCGGCCCTTGTTGCCGTCGATCACCTCGTCGGGCGAGGTGTCCTGTTCGACGACTTCGTGCCCGGTGATATCCCAGTGTTCGACGTGCTTGTAGACGATGGTGCGGCCCTTGAGCAGATCGCCGTGACGCCGGCAGAAGGCCTCCAGTGCCTCTTTCGTGTCGATCAGCTCGACGCAGATCGTGAGGTTCGGATTGGCGATCTCGGCGCCCTGGGCCTGCACCTTCCCGGACGCGGAGAATCCGTAGTGCGTGGTGAAGGCGGCGGCATTGCCGAGACCCTCGGCTTTCGCGGCCTGGATGAGCGCGCGATAGACGGGCTTGGCCGCAAGGCGGCCGAAGAGGCCGTCGGCCGGTACGCGGTCGCGTGGGGCGAGATAGATGCGGACCTTCCCCATCTCGCGGGAAACGATGCGGTGTTGGGTTTTCATGGGATTGGCGGTGCCGGCCGGTTCGCCAGCACTGAAGGGGAGCGCTTCCGCCATGTCGGCGAAGCTCAGCCCCTCGAGTTCGGAGCCGAACTCGCGGGCCTCGCGCAGCGAGGCGTCGGGCGGGAGCGCCGAACCGTCGCGTTTCGCGACGCCGATGCGTTGCGAAAGGTAGATGCCCGAGTGGCCGCTGAAATGGTAGGCGACGAAGCACGCCGCGGCGAAATACACGCCGTGTTGCGCGCCGAAGAGCTCGATGCCCATGACGGTGCAGGCCAGCGGCGTATTCGCCGCACCGGCGAAGACCGCGACAAAACCCAGACCGGCGAACAGGTCGACCGGTGCGCCGAGCAACACGGCCAAGGTGTTGCCCAGCGTGGCACCGATGAAGAACAACGGCGTGACCTCGCCACCCTTGAAGCCCGCCGAAAGCGTGATGGCGGTGAACAGCAGTTTCCACCACCAACTCCAGGGCGACGTGCCACCGGCCTCGAAGGCCGACAACAACGTGACCGAGTCCGGGAGCTCCGGACGCACGCCCAGGCCGAGGTAGTCGCGAGTGCCGAGGGCGTAGGCCAGCCCGATCACGAGCAGTGCCCCCACCGCCGGCCGCAGCCACACTTTGGGCACGAGGCGCTGGAAACCATGTTGCAGCGAATGGGTGAGCTCGGAGAACAACCGGCTCACCAGCCCGAAGGCTGCCGCCGCCAGCACGACCTTGGCGACGAGCGCTCCGTCGAAGTGCAGCGCCCGGCCCGCGCCGGAGCCAAAATCGATGTGATAGTGGGCGTGGCCGATGCCCCAAGCGGTGCAGGTCCAGTCCCCCACGAGACTGGCGACCAGCACGGGAATTAGCGCATCGTAACGCATCCGGCCCACGACCAGCACCTCCATCGCGAAGATCGCGCCGGTGAGCGGCGTGCCGAAAACCGAGCCGAAGCCCGCGGCGACACCGGCCAGCAAAACAACCCGGAGATTCTCCTCCGAAAGGCGGCAGACGCGGGCGAAAGCACTCGCAAGGCTGCCGCCCATTTGCACTGCCGTGCCCTCGCGTCCGGCCGAACCTCCGAAGAGGTGGGTGATGAGCGTGCCGACGAGTACCAGCGGCGCCATGCGCCGCGGCACACCGCCACCCGGCTGGTGAATCTGCTCGATGATGAGGTTGTTGCCCCCCGCCGCCGCCCCGCCAAACCGGTGGTAGAGCCAGCCGACGGCTACGCCGGCGACGGGCAGCAGGAACAGCAGCCAGCCGTTGTGCCACCGAATCTCCGTTACACGGTCGAGCGACCACAGGAAGAACGCGCTGGCCGAGCCGGCCAGCACGCCGACGGGGACGACCAGCAGTGTCCACCACAACAGTTGCCGAAGAGCCCGGGCGTGTTCGCGTGGGTCGAGCAACCGCTTCATTCGGCCGCGCCCTCCGCGTGCCCGTGGCGGTAGTGCAACACGCGCACCTTCTCAAGCGTGACCAGCCCTCCTCCCATCATGGTGTCCAGCGTCGGCAGGAAGGCGTCGATCTTCGCCTCCTCGTCGACGATCTCGATGATGAGGGGCAGGTCCTCCGAGAGGCGGAGAATCTTGGCGGTGTGCATACGGCTGGCAGCGCCGAACCCCATCGGGCTGCGCAGCACCGTGGCACCGGCGAGACCGACCTCCCGGGCCTTCAGGACAATGGCTTCGTAGAGCGGGCGGCCGCCGTGGCGATCGGACTCGCCGATGAAGATGCGCAACAGGAGCGATTCGCGAGGGAGTGTCATGATCAGGAGCCTTTCGTCAGGGAATTGAGCGCCAGCGCGGCGATGTGGCCGAGCCAGACGGCGATCAGGCAAAGAACACAGGAACCGACGGCGTTGCCGCCGGCGCGGAGCCATTCGCCCTCGCGGGCGAGTGCGAGCGTTTGCAGGCTGAACGAGGAGAACGTGGTGAAGCCGCCGAGCACGCCAGTCATGACGAACTGCCGGCTTGTCGCGCCGACGAAGAGGCGCCCGTCGGGTTCGGTCAGCGTGGCGAACAACCCGATGACGAAGGAGCCGGTGACATTCACGATCAACGTGCCCCACGGAAACGTTTCCCCGAAATGATGCGCCACGAAGCCGGAGAGCGCGAAGCGCGCCATGCCGCCGAGGCTGCTGCCGAGTGCTATCCAGAGATAAAGGGACATGAGGATTCCTAGTGCGTTGGTTCGCAGTAGGAGTCATCAGCACCGGCTTGCGTCGGGCGGTTTACCCGTGGTGGGCGGGACGGCAGAATCCATTGCCGCCCGAAATCGTGGGGACGCTGTAGCGGGCGACAAGTGAATTTCCCGGGCTGTGCTGACGCCCCAACGGTCGCTCTCAGTCCTCCCAAGTCGGTTGCGACGCAAAGTGGCTGCCCGGCCTGGGTTCGAACCAGAACTAGGCGAGTCAAAGTCGCCTGTGCTACCATTACACCACCGGGCAGTGCGTGTGAGGCGCGGAACGTGCCGGCCGGAGCGGGAGCCGTCAAGGGCGGAGGCGCGCGCGGCGTTGCGGGATCGGCGCTTGGCCCTCGCGCCCGTTTCTGGGCCGAACCGCACGACTGGGGCGAAAACCTGCCGCGTTGGGGATTGTCTGCGGCGCGGCGGGTTGTTCTGCTCGACCGAAAGTCTCCACAACCCGACCTAGTTTCATGCAACCTTCTCAAGACTCTTCCGGCCGTCTGTTGCTCAGCGGTAACGAGGCTGTGGCGCTGGCCGCCCTGCATTGCGGCGTGGCGCTCGGCACCGGTTATCCCGGCACGCCCTCGACCGAGATCCTCGAAGCCTTCAGTGCGCTGGGCGGCAAAGCCCAGTGGGCGCCCAACGAGAAGGTGGCGGCGGAGGTCGCGCTCGGCGCCGCCTTCGCGAAGGCGCGCGTGCTGTGCACGATGAAGCATGTCGGGCTCAACGTCGCGGCCGACGTGCTCTTCACGATGACGTATTCCGGCGTCGACGGCGGCTATGTGCTCATCGTCGCCGACGATCCCGGCATGGCCTCCTCGCAGAACGAGCAGGACAGCCGCCGCTACGCCGAGGCCGCGGTGGCGCCGATGTTCGAGCCGGCCGATTCGCAGGACGCCTACGACCTGCTGAAGGTGGCGTTCGAGACGAGCCAGCGCTGGCAGATTCCGGTGCTCTTCCGGATGACCACGCGCGTGTGCCATTCGAAGTCGCCGGTGAAACCGCGTTTCGCGCTCGGCGCGAAGCTCACGGCCGCCGACACCGGCGCGCCGACGCCCGATTTCGTCCGCAACATTCCGCAGCGTGTGATGGTGCCCGGCCACGCCAAGCCCGCCGGCCGCCGCCTGCGTGCGAAGATGCTCGAGATCGAGAACTGGAACAACACCACCGGCCCGCAGAACCTCGAGCGCCACAGCACCGAGCTCGGCATCGTCGTCGCCGGCATCTCCTACCACCACGCCCGCGAGGCCGCGCCGGAGGCGAGCATCCTGAAACTGGGGATGACCTATCCGCTGCCGATGCAGGCGATCCGCGATTTCGCCGCCACGGTGAAGCGCTGCGTGGTGATCGAGGAGAACGACCCGTGGCTGGCCGCCGCGTGCCGCGCCGCCGGCCTGAAGGTCGAGGCGAAGGACGACACCATCTTCCGGTTCGGCGAACTCACCGTCGACCGGGTGAAACGCATCCTCGCGCGCGACTCCTCGCCCGAGCCGATCCCGGTCCGCGGCAAGCCGCCGCAGCTGTGCGTGGGCTGCCCGCACACCCAGAGCTTCGAGGTGATGAAGGAGCTCGACTGCATCGTCTCCGGCGACATCGGCTGCTACACGCTCGCCGCGTTGCCGCCGCTGGCGGCGATGGACATGATGATCGACATGGGCGCCGCCGTGGGCATGGGCCTGGGCCTGCGCCACGTGCTCCCGCGCGAGCAGGCCAAGCGCGTCGTCTCCGTGATCGGCGACAGCACCTTCCTGCACGGCGGCCTGCCCGGCCTGGTGGAGATGGCGTACAACACGCCGTCGACCGGCCACGTGCTCGTCATCCTCGACAACGGCACCACGGCGATGACCGGCCAGCAGGAGCACCCCGGCACCGGCCGCCACCTCGACGGCTCCGGCACCTATCAGGTGAGCTTCGAAGCTCTGGCGCGCGCCGCCGGAATCCGGAATGTGAGCACAGTCAACCCGGTGCGCGAGCGGGCGAAGTTCAAGGACACGCTCGCCGAGGCTCTCGGCAAGGACGAGCTCAGCGTCATCATCGCGCGCAGCCCCTGCATCCTCGCCGCCGGCCGCATCGCGGCCTGGGAGAAGGAGAAGGCCGCGGCCGCGAAGGCCGCCGCCGACACGTTGCCCGAGGAGGGCTGCGGCTGCGGTTGCGGCTGCCAGAACTGAAACGTGCGGAACACCACGACCATGAAATCTTCCACCAATCCCACCACCAATGTCCGTTTTGCCGGCCTGGGCGGCACGGGTGTCATCAAGGCCTCCGACATCTTCGCCGACGTCGTCTTCCGGCTCGGCCACGAGACGAAGAAGGCCGAGGTCCACGGCATGAGCCAGCGCGGCGGCTCGGTGCAGAGCGATGTACGCTTCGGCACCGCGGTGAGCAGCCCGATGATCCCCGACGGCGCGTGCGACTTCCTGGTCGTCATGGAGCCGTCGCAAATTGAGGTCGTCCGCGCCGGTCTGCGCGATGGCGGCACGCTGATCACGCCGGCGGAGATCGACACGGCGAAGCTGCCGTCGAGCAAGGCGCTCAACGTCGCCATGCTGGGGCGGCTGAGCCGGCATTTCGCTTTTCCGGTCGAGGTCTGGCAGGCGAGCCTGCGGGCGCACTTCCCGGCGAAGCTGCACGAGGCGAACGACAAGGCCTTTGCGCTCGGCCGCGGCTGAGCATCGAAGGTAGGGACGTTCCTCCGAAACGTCCGTGGCGGCTTTGCCGCCTTCTTCCCTGCATGCCGCGGTCAGGTGGCCTGCTGTCGCGCGAAAAGGCTGGTTGGCGACCCGACCCACCGAAAATCCATCCTTCCCCTACGGGAGTCGGGCGGGTAGGGTGGTGCGTCCGCGGTTGTTGTCGCGGATTCCCCAACATACCCCAATCAACGTCAGGAGTCTCGCCATGCGCTGTCCCAGCCTGTTGTTTGCCCTCGGTTTGAGCTTCGTCGCTGCATCCACGGCATCGGCCGTGAACCACTCGGCGGGTTTTGTCGCCTTCAACAAGATCGAGCCCGATCCCGCGCCGGCGCTTCGGGCGGATCAGGGCTGGGCCGAGATCGTCGTCGCCAACCCGCGCGCCATGCTTGGCAAGATCGTGTCGGCCGACCTGCAGGTGGACGACTCGTGCATCATTGTGGCCAAGAACGGCACCTACAGCGTCTATCGGGTTAAGCCCGGCCGGCACACGGTCACTATGCTCAGCGGGCTTGTGCGCTTCGGTACGGTCAGCGACGAGGCCTGGGCCAAGCTTCAGAGCGGGCAGGACCTGAAAGAGGCCGAGAAGATCCTCGTGAAGGGCCGCGTGGGCGGTTTCGACGAGCGCGTGGCCTTGGCGGAGTGGGCCAATACGCATGCCCCCGACCTCGTCGTCGGCGGCGATCTGCAGCTTTTCCGCCACGGTCGCGAGAAGAAGGACACCGTGGTCGTCGTGGAACGGAACTTCCTCGCCGAGCAGCCGGTGCGGCCCGAGGGACGGAACTACCGGTTGGTGCGGCGAGCGGGCAAGACGACGCTTCCGCAGGGCAACAACGTGTTCGCCTTTCTCCAGCAGGACGTGGAGCTCGCCCCGGGGACGCGTCTCTATTTCACGGTGGTCGAGCGCGCCTACGTTTGCGGTCCGATCCTGCGCGAGACCGATGCGGCGACCTTCGACGCGCTTGTCGCGAAAAAGGCGATCAAGGAGTCTGCGCCGCTGTGGTTTGTCGCCCGGCCGCGCGAGGAGAAGGGGCAGTAGGGCCGATCTGTGACCGGGCGCACCAGCCGCGTGGGCCGTAGTGGAGCGCCCGGACCGAACGGGTCCAGTCGGAGACTGGACCTGCTACGCGACGAGCGGAAACGTGCGGGAAAGTGAGGCGTTTTGCCGCCCGCGCTCTTGCCAGCATCGGCGGGTTGCCTTGTGCTGGCGCGTGTCCCACGCCGGAGTTCCGGCGTCCGTTTTCCAAGCCCCAAACATGATCCGCAACCTCTGGAACGACCTGGAGGGCACCTTCTTTCCGGAGAGCGCCCTCGATCACATGCCCGAAGCGCGTCTGCGCGAGGTGCAACTCCAACGCCTGAAGGCTGTCGTCGCGCTTACCTACGAGAAGGTGCCGCTTTTCCGCGAGCGCATGGACGCCAAGGGCGTGAAACCCGGCGATGTCCGTACGCTCGCCGACGTGCGCCTGCTGCCTTTCTCCACAAAGGCGGACCTGCGCGACACGTACCCGTACGGCCTGTTCGCTGTGCCGATGAGCGAGGTTGTGCGCTTGCACGCGTCCAGCGGCACGACGGGCAAGCCGATCGTCGTCGGCTACACGGCGCAGGACATGGAGGTCTGGAAGCAGGTGATCATGCGCACGCTCTACGCGGCCGGCTTCTCGCGCAGCGACATCGTGCAGAACATGTTCGGCTACGGCCTGTTCACGGGCGGCCTCGGTCTGCACGGCGGCCTCGAGGGCATCGGCGCGACGGTCATCCCGATCTCCGGCGGCAACACCGAGCGACAGATCATGGTGATGAAGGATTTTGGCGTGACCGCGGTGTGCTGCACGCCGAGCTACTTCATCCATCTCATCGAGATGGCGCAGAAGATGGGCATCGATTTCCGCAAGGACCTGAAGGTGCAGCGCGGCGTGTTCGGCGCCGAGCCGTGGACCGACCAGATGCGCCAGTATATCGAGGGTGCCACCGGCATCAAAGCCTACGACATCTACGGGCTTTCCGAGATCATCGGCCCCGGCGTAGGTGCGGAGTGCCATTGCCAGGACGGGCTGCACATCTTCGAGGACCACTTCCTCGTGGAGATCGTCGATCCCCAGACGTTGGAGCCGCTGCCCGACGGGCAGGAAGGCGAGCTGGTGTTCACCACGCTCAGCAAGCAGGCGATGCCGGCGATCCGCTACCGCACGCGCGACCTGACCTCGATCGACACGCGCTCCTGCGCCTGCGGCCGCACGGTCCGCCGTATCCGCCGCATCAGCCACCGCAGCGACGACATGTTCATCATCCGCGGCGTGAACGTCTTCCCCTCGCAGATCGAGACCGCGCTGCTCAAGACCGAGGCCACGCTCCCGCACTACCAGATCGTGCTCACCCGCAAGTCGGGCCTCGATCGCATGGAGGTGCGCGTGGAGGTGTCCGGCGAGATGCTCCAGGACACCGTCGGCGCGATGGATGCGCTCCAGAAACGTTTCGGGCACAGCATCGCGCAGATCACCGGCCTCACGGCCGAAGTCACGCTGGTGCAACCCGGCTCGATCCCGCGCAGCGAGGGCAAGGCCAAGCGCCTCTTCGACAAGCGAAACGAAGGCTGACGAAGGTAGGGCGGTCGCTCCGCGACCGCCGCGGACGGCGCGGAGCGCCGTCCCTACCGCGCGCTACTCACTACCCGCTACTCGCTCCTGTTTCCTACCCCTCATGAAAATCACCCAGCTCTCCGTCTTCCTCGAGAATCGCCCCGGCCGCCTCTCGGCGCTGTGCCGCACGCTGGCCGATGCCGGCGTGAACCTCAGCACGCTCATGCTCTCCGACAACGGCGAGTTCGGCCTGCTGCGCCTGCTCACCCCTGATGTCGACAAGGCCAAGGCGACCATTGCCGCCGCCGGCTACGCGGCCACGACCACCGAGGTCGTCGCCCTGCAGGTGCCGGATCGCCCCGGCGGTCTCGCCGGCGTGCTGGTGCTGTTGGAGAAGGCGGGCGTGTCGGTGGAGTACATGTACGCTTTCGCCGAGCGGCCCGGCAGCGACGCTGTGATGGTCTTCCGCTTCGACCAGACCGACAAGGCGCTCGCGGCGCTCCAGTCCGCCGGTGTACCGGTCTTCAAGCCGGTGGACCTGTTCAAGGCCTGAGCGGGGCCGCGGGCGGGGTGCCCACGGTGGGCGATCAAGCCCGGGGCCGTTGAGCCGATGAAGGGGTCTCGCATGGCCGGCCGCAATCGCGCGGCCGGGGCGGGGTGCCTTCATCATGAAACTCCTGCGTTTCCTCTGGCTGTGGCCGTTGGCGTTGGTGGCCGCCCCCGATCCGGGGCGCACCCTCGATCCGAATACCGGTTGGGCGGTGGCGTTGTTCGAGCTCACGCTCCCGCACGAGGGCGCCGCGGTGCACTACTACGGGCGCAAAGGACAGGATCAGGCGTGGGTGCGTTCGTTCAAGCCGCAGCCGGGCGAGACCAGACTCGGCTACACCTGGTTCAAGTACGCCGACATGAACAAGTGGCACGACGACCATCCGGGCAGCGGCGGCTGGCATCGGCTGGTGGAACAGGGCGAGACGCGCGTCTGGTACGATCGGAAGAGCGACCGGCAGCGGCAGCCGGAGGAGATTGCGGTGGTCCCGTACCGGCTCTGGTTCGCCGTGCGCATGAGCATCTACCCGCTGGCGATCGGAGAAACCAAGGCACCGGCCGATCTGCCCAAGCCGGACGGCTCCTGCCCGCCGGCCCTGCGCTACGCGGAGCAGCACGTGCTGAAGAACTTCAAAACGACGCCGGAGCCGGTGCCCGGCCTCGGCGACCAAGCGTGGTTCGCGGCCAACGGCGAGGGACGGAACGGCTGTGCTGCGCTATGAGATCCAGCCGACGGTGATGCTCCGCGCCGGCGCGGAGTTCGCCGACGATCCGATCCTGCGCAACGTGCGCGGCGGCGCGCTCTCCGGCGATCTGCGCGCGTTCGCCCCGGCGCCCGACAGCAGCAACGGCTACCTCGATATTGCGGCCATGGCGCCACGGGTCGATCAGCTCATGAGGGAGGAGTTGCTCGGGTTGGCGCGCAACTTCGTGCGCGACTGGGACCGCTATTGCGCCGCGAAGGTCGGGCCCGGCCCGGTGTTCAAGGGGATCTATTTCGACACGGGGCCGCTGCTGCCCGGCGCCGAGGCCATCCCGGGCACGAAGGAGACCCGGAGCGAGCGCGACATCTGGTCGAGTTCGCTCTCGCTGAGCAATGCGGCGAAGGACGGCGTGGAGACGCTCCTCCTCGACCTGCGGATGCTTTATCCCCAGACCAATGCGCCCACCGCCGACCAGCCGATGCAGGATGCCGCGGCCGAACTGGCGGATGCGGTGGCGGAGGGCGCGAAGTACGCCGAGCAACGGCCGATCCTCCTGCAGGTCGAGGGCGCGGACCAGTGCGTGGCCTTCGAGACGGTGCAGGAGCAGGAGGGACGGCGGATCTACACGACGCGAACCCTTCACTTCCGGTACGGCAATGTGTACGGGCGCGCCATACACACTCGCTTCGATCTCGGCCTCGCCCGCGAGAATCTCGTCCCGCTGCCCGGCGATCCGCTGGTGCGGCTCGTACTCGCGGTCTTGGCGAGGATGAAGCAGGCGGGCGGCGGCGCGGCGCCGACCAGACCGGAGGTGCTGGCGGGGCCGGGCACGCTCACCGCGACCGCAGCGAACGACCGGCTCTGGTCCGACGGTGCGAGCACCACCACGTTGCGCGTTGAGGCGAAACTCGCCGACGGCCGGCCGGCGGCGGGATTGCCGCTCAAGATCGAGGTCGAGAGCCCGTTCGTCGGCGATGTCGCCGAGCGCGAACTCACGACCGACCAGAACGGCGTCGCCGCGGTCGAGTATCGCGCCGGCACGCGCGCCGGGACGAATCGGGTCGGCGTCACCGGCCCCGCGCAGCTCGCCGCGGAGGTCGTGCTGCGTCACGGCGGATTGGAAACGATGGTGCGCACCGAAGGCCTGCAGTTCCTGGCCGACGGCACGACGCCGGTCGTCGTCGCCGCGCGGCTGATCGATCCCGACGGCAAGCCGGTCGTGCAGGCCGAGATCCGGGCCGAGCCCGACGAGAGCGAAGTGCCCGGCCGCGGCGAGCTGGTCCGCGACACGGAGCGCGACGAACCGGCCCAGGGCTGGCAGCTCTGGAGCTACACGCCGCCGCAGGTTGATCCTGCCGAGGGGTGGCGCGGCGGGCGGGTCGAGCTGCAGTTCGCCGCGAAGCCGCCGGTGACGGCGGCGGAGTTGCTGGCGCCGCTGGCGCTCACGTTGCACAGCGGTTCGTCGTTCTGGTGCGTGGTCGAGAAGCCCGGCTTCGCTCCCGGCGCGCAGACGAATTTCCGTAGCGAGCGCAGCCACGGCACGCTTAGCGGCGCGGCGCAGGCCGCCGGCGAGAGCGGCGCAGTGCCGCTCGCGGGCGCCAAGGTGACGGTGTACGCGAGCGTTGGTGGCAAAGCGCAGCCGATCGGCAGTGGTGTGAGTGGGGTGGACGGCACCTTCGCCGTACCCTTCACGGTGGAGAAGACCGTCGCCGGCCCGGAGAGCGCCTGCACAGTCGAAACGGCCGCGCTCGTGCTCGACACAGGGGTGGCGCACTGGTTGGAGACCGTGCGCACCAAGGCGGCGGCGTTGCGGGCCAAGGGGTTTGCGAGCGCCTCCGCGGAGGGTTTCGCGGCGCGCTTCGTGGCCGACCTCGCCGCGGCCGACGACAACCCGACCAATCCGCGCAACGCGGCGCGGCTGGTGGTGGCGGTGCGGCTCATGGGCGAGGCGCTCGGTTATCTCGACGAGCTCGACGACCAGCACACGCAGGCGGAGGGCTGGCTTCACGAGAGTCTGGAGGCGGCGGTCGACGATCTGGCGACAGTGATCGACCTCGGCAGTCGCGTGGAGGCGGCGCAGGAGGGCGCGACCGAGTATCTGGAGAACGCGCCCGAACTCGCCAAGGTGCGCGAGAAGGCGAGGACCGCCTGGAACAGCCTGCGCAAGAAGGCCGTGGCGCGCTTCGTGTCGACCGTCTACGGCGTGCTGCGCGAGACGTACAAGGCGGCCTCGGACGAACTGGAGGAGCGCGAGAAGCTCGGGCTCGACAACGACACCGGCTCGGCCGCCTGGAAGAAGTGGGCCGTCAACAAGGCCAACGACCATTACGCCGAGTGGATGTTCGCCCCCGGCGACGCCATCGCGAACTGGGGCGAGGCGAAGTTGAAGGCGGAGCTGACGAAGTTCCTCAAGAACGCGTACCGCGGCCAGTATCCGAAGTTCTTTGCCGCCGCGCTCGAGCACGCCGCCGGCCGCATCGCGCGGGGCGAGGCCACTTGGGGCGACCCCGAGCGGGCTGCCGTCGTGCTGCGCGACGACTTCGCCGCGGTCGCGGAGACCTACCGGCGCGCGAACGAGGCGCACCTGAACCGCGAGCTGGCCCGCCTCGACCTGAAGCTGGCCGTCGACACGGTGGGCAAGGGCGCCGCGATCTACTTCGCGGTCAAGGATGTGGCGAAGACCAATCCCGCTGAAGCGAAGGAGAAGCTGCTCGAGAGCATCGATCAGGTCGACAAAGCCTTCGCCGCCGTGGACACCGCGTTGCAGGCCTACAACGGGCGGCAGTGGTTCGCCGTCTGCCACAAGGCGCGGTTGGCGATCGCGGAGGTCGCCGTCGACGCGGCGCGGTGACGGGGTGGGGCGCGACCGCGAACGGCGGCCCGCGCCGGACCGAGAGGATCAGAGGCTGAGGCGCTCGCGGAACACGAGCGCCTGGCGGCGGGAGAACTCGACCTCCTGGCCGCCCTTGAGCACGACGCGGAGGCTGCGGCTGAACCACTCGCCGATCGTCTCAATCATGGAGAGGTTGATGAGTTGCGAGCGGTTGGCGCGGATGAAGAGCTGCGGGGGCAGACGATCCTCCAGGGCGGCGAGCGTGCGGGGCAGGAAGGCCTTCTCGGTGTTGAAGTAGATGCAGGTCTGGTTGCCGACAGCCTCGATGAGACGCAGCGAGCGGACGGGGACGAACCAGCAGCGCTCGCCGGAGCGCAGAAAGACGTGGTCGGTCTCCTTGAGCAGGCCGGTGGGGGCGGGCTCGGCGCTGGCCGAGGCGGCGAGGCTGGCGCGGACTTTTGCCATCGCCTCGGCGAGGCGGGCGGGCCCGATGGGCTTGAGCAGGTAGTCGAGCGAGTTGATCTCGAACGCGTGCACCGCGTGCTCGCTGTAGGCGGTGGTGAAGATGACGAGCGGGTGGGGCGGCGGCAGCGATTCGAGCAGATCGAAGCCGGTGCCGCCGGGCATTTGGATGTCGAGGAAGAGAAGGTCGGGATGGTGGACCTCGATCAGCTCGCGGGCGGCGGCGATATTGGCCGCCTCGCCGCAGATCTCGACGTCGGGATGCTCTTCCAAGAGGTTGCGCAGCTCCCGGCGGGCCGGGCGTTCGTCATCGATGAGGAGGGCTTTCATGGGGTGCAGGGCAGGCTCAGGTCGGCGGCGACGAGATCGGGCTCGGGCTGGGAGAGCACACAGGCGGCGCGGTCACCGTAGAGATGGCGGAGGCGGGCGCGAGTATTCTTCAGCCCGAGACCGGTGGAGACCGAGCCGGCGGCGATGCGGCCGGGGTTGGTGACGCGCAGGTGCAGCGCGCCCTCTCGCATGGTGGCGAAGAGGCACACCTCGCCGCCCTCGGACCGCGGGGAGATGCCGAACTTCACGGCGTTCTCGACCAGCCCCTGCACGGTGAACGGGGGGACGTGACAGTCGAGGACGGCGGGGGCGATGTCGCGGCGGATGCGCAGGCGCTCCTCGAAGCGGAGCTGTTCGAGGGTGAGGTAGGCGTCGACCGTCGCCAGTTCCTGGCGCAGTGGGATGGTGGGAAGGGCTTGGACGGCGAGGGCGGCGCGCAGGAGGTCGGCGAGGGTAGTGATCGCCTCGCGGGGGACCTTCTGCTCGCGCGGCAGGAGCGAGCGCAGCGTGTTGAGGGAGTTGAAGAGAAAGTGGGGATTGAGCTGGGCCTTGAGGGCGATGAGCTCGGCCTCCTTGGTGGCGGCGTCGGCGCTGAGCCGGGCTGCCTCGACCTCGTGGAGCGACTGGATCAGCAGCAGGCCGAGGTAGCAGGCGACCCAGATGGTCGAATACTCGAACCCGATGTAGAAGAGCCAGAGCGCGTTGTAGAGCGCGTTGAGCGAGAACGGAGGGGCGGCCACGAGCAGCCAGGCGAGGATGTTGCCGATGAGGGCGGTGACGGTCCCACTCAACACCAGACACCCTCCGGCCGCGGCGAGGAGAAAACGGGCGGAGCGGCGGCGCTGCCACAACGTCAGGAGCACCAACCGGCTGAGGTGGGTGCCGACGATCATCTCGAAGGCGAAGGCGAGCGCGGAGATGAGGGCGTCCCGGTCGAAGGCGTCGCGGTTGGCGAGGGAGGCGATGTAGTCGGACAGGACGGAGAGCGAAAGCCAGAGGGGCAACTGGACCGCCCAATAGATGGGGGTGCCGAGCCAGCGTTGGGCTCGGGTGCAGCGCACGACGGGCAGGTCGACCCTGCTGAACTTTGCCCAAGGGGTCATGGGAATGGGGCCGAGGTTCCAGACCGCCCGGGCACGGGCAAGACGCAAGCTGGCTGATGGTCGGGCCCGGTGGCACGAGCGGTGGCGGTGGTCGGGCCGGAGGCGCCGCTTTGCCAGTGGCTGGAATGGGTGCTGGTGCGTTCCGCAAACCCGCGGGTGGGAAGCCCGGCGGCGACGGACCAGAATGTTAGGTATTCACTTTGTTCGACTAGGAGCCAGCGATCGGACTCGTCGAGCCGGTAGCTGCGGCTGCCCATCGCGGAGGCGGTGGCGATGCCGGCGATGGGGGTGGGCAGTCCGCGGGCTCGGTAGTCGATGCGGCGGGCGTAGCCATGGCGGGCGTCGATCCAGAGCCGGAACTCGAAGACGAGATTGGCAGTGCTCCGTTCGAGGCCGAGGAGCACGCAACGGTGCCCCTGGCAGTCGGCACTCGCGAGCCGACGAATGCCGGAGTGCGCGTGGGCGTGCAGCGGTGCGGCGGTGTCGACGGCAGTGTCGAGCCGGTCGAGTAGTTTCCGCACCTCGAGGGTGAGCGGGTCGGTCGGGCGGGCGCGCGTTTCGCCCGCGAGGAGCATCCGGTGGGCTCTCGGCCGGCCCAAGCGGTCGGGCGTGGTGCGGAACGCATACCGGCTGAGCAGGAGGCCGGTGGTCGGGATTCCATCGCAGCGTTCGTGCACCTCGGTGTAGCCGGGGACGAGGTTCTCGTCCTTCGCGGCCCAGCAACACGCGCGGAGCCAGTGGTTTCGGTCCGCGAGGGACAGCGGTTCCTCGCTGGAGGGCGGGAGCGGCGTCGGATGCCGCGAGGAAAGTGAGGCGGTGGGAGGATTGCGCATGGCTGCACGTCGAAGCGACAGGCAGCCATGTTCGCAGAAAGGGCGGACGGTGTCGCGCCGGGCCGGCCCAACGGTTCGCGCGAACGGCGAGCGGGACCGGCGGAAGGGCGGGCGGTCGTGATGGCCGAGGCGCGCGCCGACCGCGGAGGCAACGCTGCGGGCGGGCCACTCAGCCGCGGCGTTTCCAGCGGTTGGTTTCCTTGAGCTCGATGGCTCGGGTCTCGATGACCACGCCGGCCAGGGCGGGGTGCTTGCGGAGCTTCTGGAAGTCGGGGCAGACGAGCTTCCAGTTGAGCGCACCGGCGGTCTCGGCGACGGCGAGGGTATCGTCGGCGAAGAGCACGGCCACGTCGTTGCGGATGTCGCCGGTGGTCTTGAGCAGCATCTCGCGCAGCTGCCGCATAAAGTCGTCATTGCGCGGGTCGTCGGGCCGGATCACCCAGGTGATCTTCTTGAGGTTGTTCATCAGGTGCGGCTCGAGCGGGTAGCACTCCTTGACGTTGAGCCGCGCGCCGTCCTCGCTGCGCAGGATGGTGCCGAGCACGGTGACCGGCTTCTCGGCCTCGAGGTTCTTGGCGTAGAGCTCGTAGGCGTCGGCGTACATGTTGACGGGCACGTTGGCCGAGCGGGTGGCGACGACGAAGGGCGACCAGGGTCGGTTGTCCTTCTTGGAGAGTTTCTTCTGGATACTCGTGGCGATGCCACAGAGGCGGAACTCGGTCTTGTCGGGGAGATTGAGGAGCTCCTCCTCGGCGTGGCTGTTGAGGGCCTCGGCCAGCCCGGAGAAGGCGGCGAGCGGGTGGCCGGAAACGTAGAACCCGAGCAGCTCCTTCTCGAACTGGAGCTTCTCGGCGTCGGTGAAGTCGGCGACACCGGTGTCGACGATGCTGCCGGCCGAGCGGCTGTCGCCGTTGGCGTCCTCGGTCTGGAGCATGTCGAACATGGAGGCCTGGCCGGCGGCGGCGTCGCGCTGGCTGGATGCGGCGGCGGACAGGGCGGCGTCGACGGCGGCGAAGAGGGCTCCGCGCGGCTGGCCGGCGAAGTCGAAGGCGCCGGTCTTCACGAGGCACTCGAGCACGCGCTTGTTGACGGCCTTGGTGTCGACGCGGTGGATGAAGTCCTCGAAGTCCTTGAAGGGGCCGTGGGCGTCGCGTTCGGCGATGATCTTCTGGGAGGCGCCTTCGCCCACGCCCTTGATGCCGGCGAGGCCGAAGCGGATCTTGTCGCCGACGGGGGTGAAGTTCTCGCGGGACTCGTTGATGTCGGGCCCGAGGACGGTGAGGCCCATGCTCTCGGCCTCGCCGATGAAGTGGGAGACCTTCTCGGCGTTGCCAAGCTCGGCGGTGAGCACGGCGGCCATGAACTCCACCGGGTAGTTGGCCTTTAGGTACGCGGTCTGGTAGCTGACCAGCGCGTAGCAGGCGGAGTGCGACTTGTTGAAGCCGTAGCTGGCGAACTTGTTGAGCAGGTCGAAGATCTCGTTGGCCTGCTTCTCGCCGATGTCGTGCTTCTCCTTGGCGCCGGCGACGAACTTGATGCGCTCCTTGGCCATGGCCTCGGCGTCCTTCTTGCCCATGGCGCGGCGGAGCATGTCGGCGCCGCCGAGGGTGTAGCCGGCGATGATCTGGGCGCACTCCATGACCTGCTCCTGATAGACGATGATGCCGTAGGTCTCCTTCAACGACTTCTCGAGCAACGGGTGCGGGTAGGCGACGCTGGCGGGGTCCTTCTTGCCGCGGGCGTAGTCGGGGATGAAGGCCATCGGGCCCGGGCGGTAGAGGGCGCAGATGGCGTTGATGTCGTCGATGTTCGAGATGCCGACGGTCTTGCAGGCGTTCTGCATGCCGCCGGATTCGAGCTGGAAGACGCCGACGGTCTTGGCGGAGTTGAGCAGCTCGTAGGTCTTCGGGTCCTCGAGGGAGATGGTCTCGATGTCGAACTTCGGGTCGGCGGTGCGGCGGACGTTCTCGACGGCGTCGGAGATGACGGTGAGCGTCTTGAGCCCGAGGAAGTCCATCTTGAGCAGGCCGATCTTGGTGACGGCGCCCATGTCGTACTGCACGGTGACGTCGCCTTCCTGGAGGGTGAGCGGGGCGAACTCCTCCATGGGCTTGTCGGTGATGATGACGCCGGCGGCGTGTTTGCCGGTGTTGCGCACGAGGCCCTCGAGCACGAGGCCCTGCTCGATGATGTTTTTTGCGACCGGGTTGCGTTCGACCTCGGTGCGGAGCTCGGCGGACTTGGCGACGGAGTCCTCGAGCGAGATGTTGAGCTCGTCGGGGATCATCTTGGCGAGGCGGTCGGAGTCGGCGAAGGGCAGGTTGTGGACGCGGGCGACGTCGCGCACGACCATCTTGGCGCCGAGGGTGCCGTAGGTGATGATGTTGGCGACGCAGCCCTTGCCGTACTTCTCGCGGACGTAGTCGATGACCTCGCCGCGGCGGCGCATGCAGAAGTCGATGTCGAAGTCCGGCGGAGACACGCGCTCGGGGTTGAGGAAGCGCTCGAAGAGGAGCTTGAAGCGGATGGGGTCGAGATTGGTGATCGCCATCAGGTAGGCGACGAGGCTGCCGGCGCCGGAGCCGCGGCCCGGGCCGACGGGGATGCCGTGCTGCTTGGCCCAGTTGATGTAGTCCCAGACGATGAGGAAGTAGTCGGGGAAGCCGGTGACGTTGATGATCGCCAGCTCGTAGGTCATGCGGACGACGAGCTCCTCGTGGAGTTCGAGGCCGGAGTAGTCGGGGGCCTTCGGTTTCTGGCCCTCGGGGCGGTTGTTGAGCAGCTCGAGCTTGGCGGCGACGACGGGGCGGGCGGCGACGGCGGCGTAGTCGCAGTCGTAGCGTTTCTTGAGACCCTGGACGCAGAGATCGAAGAGGTACTGCGAGGCGTCGAACTTCGCCTTGATCTCGGGGGGCAGCGGGTACTTCGGGTAACGCTCGGAGCCCTTCGGGAAGGGGATCGCGAGGTTGCACATGTCGGCGATGGCGACGGTGTTGGTCAGCGCGCCGGGGACCTCGCCGAAGACCGCGTGCATCTCGTCGCGGGACTTGAGGTAGAACTGTGTGCCGTCGAAACGCATACGGTCGGCGTCCTCGATCTTGGCGCCGGTCTGGATGCAGAGCAGGGTGTCGTGCGGCTTGGCGTCGGAGGCGTTGATGTAGTGGACGTCGTTGGTGGCGATGACCTGGAGATTGAATTCCTGGGCGAGCTTGAGCAGGCCGGGGATGATCTTGCGCTGCTCGGGGATGCCGTGGTCCTGGAGTTCGACGAAGTAGTTGTCGCGGCCGTAGATGTCGACGAACTGGCCGCAGGCGCGGCGGGCGGCCTCGTAGTCGCCGGCAAGGAGGTGCTGGGGCACGACGGCGGCGAGGCAGCCGGTGAAGGCGATGAGGCCCTTCGAGTACTGGGCCAGCGTCTCCATGTCGGCGCGGGGCTTGTAGTAGACGCCGCGCAGGTGGGCGTCGGAGACGAGCTTGAGGAGGTTGTGGTAGCCGTCGAGGTCGCGGGCGATGAGGCCGTGGTGGTAGTAGGCTTTGCCGTCGCCGTCGCGGCCGACGCGTTCGAGGCGGGAGCCGGGGGCGAGGTAGACCTCGCAGCCGATGATGGGTTTGAGGTTGGCGGCCTTGGCGGCGTTGTAGAAGGCGATCGCGCCGAAGAGGTTGCCGTGGTCGGTCATGGCCACGGCCTTCTGGCCGAGTTCGGCGGCGCGTTTCATCAACCGATCGACGCGGCAGGCGCCGTCGAGCAGGCTATGGTCGGTGTGGAGGTGGAGATGGACGAAATCGGAGGGGGCGCCGGACACGGCGCCGATGGCACGCTCCGCGGGGGAGCGCGGCAAGAGGAAAGGGCGTGGCGTCGAGTGGAAGGCACGCGTCTGGTGGGTGCGCAGGAGGCGCAGCATCGAGGCGTGGGCCCTGTGCGGCGCCGCGGCGCCTTCAGAGAAGCGAGGTCGGTGCGGTGGGAGGCGAGCGCCAGATAGGTCCACGGTCGTGGACTTATTTGGTTGGAGGTCGCGTGCCCAACGGAGGCGTCCGGCGGCGGGGCGCCCAGCGCGGCGGTCTCGGTCGCGTTATCCGGAGGTCAGGAAGGGGGCGAGGCGGGTGAGCCGTTCGAGTGAGCCGACGCCGCCCAGCGGGAAACAACGTCCTGAACAACTACGAACGCCCGCCGGAGGTGCTCCCGCGCAAGGGGGATGAGATTGGCGCGGCCCAAGGCTGAGACCACGGCGTAGCGGGAGCGCCGCCGTATCTCCCGGCCTCCCGGGTAATCGCGCTCGGCGAGCGAGATCAGGAGTACAGGACCGCTGAAGTGCGCCTTCGTGTCGTTCGGCGGGGGGACCGGGAGGATCGAGGACAGGGTGACGTCGCGGTTCGTGGCAACAGGCCGGCGGTGCTGCCGGCACGTTTGGCGTGGTCATGGCGGCAGTTCCGTCTTGAGCGGGGCAGGGATGGTGCCGTTGTGCTGGAGGGATTGTTTCTCGCCGCACCGATTGTCCGCCGATGTCCTCGCCTCTTCTCCGCACCGAAAGCCTCGCCAAGCTCACCTGGCCGATCCTTCTCCAGAACGCGACCCAAGGGGTCGTGTGGTTGGTGGACTTCTGGTTCTTCGCCCACCTGTCCGACGAGATCGCGGCGACGGTCGGGCAGTTGTTGCCGCTGATCTGGATGGGGGCCGGGGTGATCACCACGTTTGCCGGCACCGGCGTGGCGGTGGCGTCGCAGTACATGGGGGCGCAGCGGTTCGAGAAGGTCGTGCCGACCTACATGATGAACCTGAGCCTGACCGCCGGCATGGGGGTGGGGTACTGTGCGCTGCTGTGGGTGCTCGCGCCGGATATCGGGCGGTGGATGGGGCTGAGCGCCCCGCTCAATGTCGTCTCGACGACTTACATCGGGGCGATCTGCTTCTATTTCGCGATCCTCGGGGTGCATGTCGCCTACAACGCGATCCTCTCCTCGCGTGGCATGACCAACTGGCTGCTCTACAACTCGCTGGTCGTCGCCACGCTGAACCTGGCGCTGGACTCGCTCTTCGTCTTCGGCTTCCACTGGGGCATCCGGGGGATCGTCGGCGCCTCGGTCATCAGTGCGGCGGCGGCGATGGTGTTGTCGATGTTCTGGGTGCACCGGGGCCTCGGGATCCGGTTCCAGCTTCGCGGAGCCTGGCGGCAGATGCGGCAGGTGGTGGGCCCGATGGGGCGTATCGGCATCTCGAACGCCTTCGAGCCGTTCAGCTACAGCGCCCAGCAGTTGCTGCTCTCGGCGATGATCATCACCCTCGGCCTCGATTCGATGGCTGCCAACACCTACGCGGCGCGGGCGCAGATGTTCCAGATCACCTTCGCCTTCTCGCTCGCGCTGGGGGCGCAGATCCTGATGGCGCACTGGATGGGCGCGCGGCGGTTCGCGGATGTCGACCGCCTCTACTGGACGATCGTGCGGCGGGCGTCGGCGGTGGCGTTCGTCTATGCGGGCACGCTGTGGTTGTTCGCCGACCAGGTGCTCGGGTTCTTCACGGTGAATCCGGATATCAAACACATCGGGACGACCCTGCTGGGCATCGCGGTCTTCTACGAGCCGGCGCGCGCGGTGAACATCATCGGCGGCACCGCCCTCAAGAGCGTGGGTGATTCGCGCTTCCCCATGCTGGTCGGCAACGCCTTCATCTGGGGCATCCTGCCGATCGTGTACTTCGCCAACCGCTGGTGGGGCCTGTCGATCGCCGGCTTCTGGCTGTTCTTCGCCGTCGATGAGATCCTCCGCGCCGGCATCAACCTGTGGCGTTGGCGCAGCGGGAGATGGCGGACGATGGGGATCGTGCAACCGGCGGCGGCCGACGAGCCAGTGGCCGTCGAGCGCGCGCCGGTGGGGTGAACGGCCGGGCGCTTCCCTGCGCTTCCGAACGCGGCGCTACGGGCGGCGCCGCGGGAGGCGCGACAGTTTACCTTCACGACCGTGAAGGTAAACTGTCGGGCCACGACGGGCGGGTTGCGGGACGATTCCCGAGGGAGGGGGCGGACGGAGCAGACGAGGGGACGCGGACTGTCGGGTGGGCGGCGGGAGCGCGGTCAGGGAACGACGGTGACGCCGGGGATGGTGCCGGCGGGCTGCGGGGCGAGCGGGGTGGTGCCGTCGGGCAGGGTGTTGCGGCGCAGGAGGAGGCCGCCGACGTGGATGGGCTCGTTGCCCTTGGCGCGGAAGGTGAGGAAGTCGACGGCGTTGGAGTCGTAGAGCACATCGGCGGCGCGGCCGTGCAGGGTGCGGAACTGGAACCCGGTCATGCCGGTGCCGGCGGGCGTTTCGCGGTTCCCGCGGTAGACGTGGGCGGCGAGGACGACGCCGTCGTAATCGGACTTGAGCTCGTTGTTGACGAGCGTCTTGAGGCCCGTGTCGCTGTGGCCGGCAAAAGTGTTGCCGAGGAACTGGATGTGCCAGCCGGGCATCGTGCCCTGATAGTGGCGACCGGTCCAGGTGGTGCTGACGAACGGAAAACCTGCGCGGCCCCAGCGGTTGCCCGCCTTGATGCTGTCGATCGCAATGTAGTAATCGTCGTGGGAGTTCTCGGTGAGGTAGTCGTTGTCGACCATCAGGTAGCGACCGAGCATGGAGATGAGGGAAACGATGGAGGTGGCGTCGGGCGCGACGTCCCAGGGGCGGTCGAGGGTCACGGATGTAGTGCCTTTTGTGACGCCGAGCACGTGTCGCCACTGGCCGGCGCCGTGGCCGTCGAGGATCAGGGCCACGCCTCCAGTCCAGTTGTAGTCGGAGGCGGGACTGCCTTTGCCGGCGACGCTGAGGGTCGGCTCGGCGAGGGTCATGGTGGTGCCGTTCACGGCGGCGACGGGGCCGCGGTAGATGCCCTCGCTGCCGTCGGCGGTGTAGCCGCCGCCCTGGTTCTCGTGCGTGGGGACGACGGGGTAGGTGTTGTTGATCCAAAGGACATCGCGGCAGTAGGGATCGGTGGAGGAGAAGAACGGATCGAGGCAGAGACTGGTGTTGGTGTTGGTGGGGCCGGTGACCTCGATGGTGTTGCCGGCGACGATGAGGTTGTGGCTCATCGCGCTGAACTTGAAACCGAAGTTGTTGTACCGAACACGCGAGTTGGTGATGGAAAGGTGGCGGACGTCGTCGCGGCCGAAGACGCCTTTGGAGGCGACGATTTCCACGTCCTCGACCCGGAGGTTGGCGGTGCGGCGCAGATAGAGTCCGAAGGGCATGTTGTCCTCGAGCGTGGTGTCGAGACGCGGGGCGGTGAGGCGCAGCCGGCGGAAGGTGGTCGGGGTGCGGGTGAAGCCGCGGTAGACGACGGCGCCCCGATAGCCGTGGTGCGTGATCTCGAACGCGAGGTCCTCCAGAGCGAAGGGCTCGTCCCGGGTGTAGTTGCGGTTCATGACCAAGCCCTGAAGGGAGGCATTCGCGGCCTGGGGGTTATTTTCCCAGAGCAGGAGCGTCTGGTCGCGGCCGGCGCCCTTTAGGACGGTGAAGCGCGGCAGGAGCAGGGGCTGGGTGAGCACGTAGGTGCCGGCGGGGACGTGGACGATGCCGCCGCCGGCGGCGGCCGCGGCGTCGAGTGCGGCGGTGAACTTGGCGTCGTCGTCGGAGCCGGTGGGCGCGGCGACGGTGAAGGAACCCGTGGGCCAGGCGGAGGCTTGTTTGATCGTGACGGTTTCGACCGGAGTGCGAACGAAGGTGGCGAACTTCACCCAGCCGGCGGGGCCACCGCAGCCGTTGTGGACATAGAGCTGGTAGTCGCCTTCGGCGAGAGCGGCGGGGAGGGTGTAGCGCAGGGCGTAACCGGTGCTGGTGGTGAGGCGCGTGGGAGCGGTGAGCGTGGCGGCGACGGCGCCATTGCGCACGAGGGCGGCCCGGGGGCCGGCGGAACCGGGACCGACGATCTCGAGGCAGGTGCCGGCGACGGTGAGGGTGCCGCCGGGCGTGGCGGTGTCGCCCTGGTCGCCCTGCACGAACCACGGGTCGGCGCGGTTGACGAGGTGCACGGGGCCGGTGGTGCCCGCCTCCTTCAGGCGCAGGGCGTAGACGCCGGGTGTCCAGGAACTGGGCACGGTGACGGTGACGCTGCGCGGGGTGGCGGTGTGCGGGGTGAGGGCGGTCCAGGTGGCGGGATCGGGGGCGGTGGCGTCGAGCGGCGAGCCGGGGGCGGTGTCGGGCAGGCGGGCGAGCTCGGCGGTGGAGTCGAGGTCGGTGCCGGCGCAGGTGGCAAGGATGGTCTGGTCGGGGGCGACGGGCTGCGAGGCCCAGAAGACGACGGGACCGCCGGGAACGGGGAGGGCGCAGACCTGCGGGTCGGTGCCGGCGGCGTATTCGCGGAGGTTGGAGAAACCGTCGCCGTCGGGATCGGCGGAGGCGTTGGCGAGGGCGGGATTGGTGCCGTGGTCGGACTCCCAGAAGTCGTCCATGCCGTCGCCGTCGGAGTCGGCCTTGGCGGGGTTGAGGCCGAGCTGGGCCTCCTCCCAGTCGGAGAGGAGGTCGGCATCGGCGTCGTTGTCGGAGGCGTTGACGCGGTAGAAGGCGGGATCGGTTGTCGCGCCCGCGGCGCGGACGATCTTGGTGAGGTCGTCGCCGGAGCCGGCGACGGAGGAGCCGAGGAGGCTCCACTGCACGAGGTCGGGGGAGGAGGTGGTGTAGTAGCGCTTCCCCTTCAGGCCCGGCCAGCGGAGAACGAGGTTGCCGGCGCCGTCGAACTCGAGGGTGGAGGCGGGGCGGCTCTTTCCGGAAAGGGGATCGGTGCCGGCGATCTGCTCGAGGGCGTTGGGAAAGCCGTCGCCGTCGGGGTCGGCATCGTCGGCACCGGCGGTGGGATAGGCCTGTTGCCAGATGTCGGAGAGGCCGTCGTGGTTGCGGTCCAGCACGGCGTGTGCAGCAGGAGCGCCGAGAAGGAGTGCGGCGGCGAAGAGAGGGGCGGATGGGCGGCGCATGGTTGCGGAGAACCTAAGGCAGAAGGAAGAACGCAGAAGGGAGAAGGCAGAGGAGAAGGAATGGCGGGCGTAACGCCCGCCCGACCAGGAGGAGGGGATGCGGCGAGTCAGGGGAGCACGACGGTACCGGGAATGTTGGTGGTTGGCTTGTAGGGGAGATCGGTGCTGCCGGGGTTGATCGGGGTGGGGTTGGTGGACTCGGGCGAGGTGTTGCCGCGCAGGAGGACTCCGGATACGGCGTAGGGGTGGTCGGCCCAGACTTTGCTCTTGAGGCGGCCTTCGAGGAGGATCGAGTCGACGGTGTTGCGCTCGATCAGGATGCCGGCGAACGAGCCGTCCTCGGTGGCGACCTTGATGGTGAAGGAATTCCCGAGGCGGTTGCGGTTGTTGCGGTAGACGTGCGCGGTGCCGACCTCGCCGGGATAGCCGACGGTGGGCTCGATCACGCCGGTCTGGAAGAGGGTCGTCGCACCGCGGTTGATCGTGTTGTCGAGCACCTGGAGATGCCAGCCGGGCATGGTGCCGTCGTAGTGGCGGCCGGTCCAGCAGGGGACGGAGGCGTTGGGGACGGGGTCGGTCTCCTTGTCGGCCAAGGGGTGCTGGTCGACGCCGTAGGAGTTGGAGGCCTTGATGCTGTCGAGCGTGCAGTAGTAATCCTGGTGGAGCGGTTCGGCGGCGTAGTTGTTGTCGATGAAAAGGGTGCGGCCGAGAAACTCGTTGAGGGCGATTGTGGAGGTGGCGTCGGGGGCGATGTCCCAGGGGCGGTCGATGGTGATGGTGTTGCCGCCGGCCGGGGCGGAGACGACCAGGCGCCACTGGCCGGCGCCGCGGCCGCCGAGGATCTGGACGACGGCGCCCTCCCAGTTGGGGGCGCGGTTGACGGCGGAGTAGGTGCCGATGGCGTCGGGCACGACGATAGTGGTGCCGGTGACGGAGGTGATCGGTCCGGTGTAGCCGCCGTCGGTGCCGTCGGTGGAGTAGCCGACGAAACCGCGGGGGGAATGATTCACCATCTTGTTCTCGCTCCAGTTGTTGGCCAGGAGCAGGTCGCGGCAGTAGGGCTGGCTCCTGAAGCTGGCGAAGAAGAAGCCGGGGTTGGGGACGGAGTCGGTGTGGCGCAGCCAGCCGTTTTCCTCGGGCGAGCCGTGGACCTCGAAGACGTTGTCGTAGATGACGTGGTTGTGGCCTCCTCCGTTGAAGGAAACGTTCATGCCGCGGAACCGGAACACGGAGCCGGATATCCGGATGTAGGTGACCTGGCGGTGGGCGTAGAGGCAATGGTTGGGCGATTGGAAGAGGCAGCCGTCGATGAACGTGTTGGCGGCGTCCTGCATGTAGAGGGCGGTGGGGGAGCCGCCGGAGAGGGGCGGGGTGGGGACGACCAGGTGGGTGTTGCGGAGCCAGCCCGGCTCGGCGGTGCCGTTGCGCATGACGAGCTTGCCGGTGAACGTGTCACTGGACTCGAGCTTCAGGTCCTCGAGGGCGAAGGTCTGAAGAAAGGCGAGGGAGGTGTAGAGGCGTTCGCCGTGCACGAGGCCGTCGAGGGCGGTGTAGTGGGCGTCGGAGAGCGGTGGGTTCACGGACCATTTGACGATGGTCTTGTCGGGGCCGTCGCCGACAAGGACGGTGCGGCGGGGCAGGACGAGGCGTTGGGTGAGGGTGTAGGTGCCGGCGGGAATGTGGATACGACCGCCGCCGTTGGTCTTCACCTGGGCGAGGGCGGCGGCGAAGCGGGCGTCGTCGTTGGCGCCGGGCATGGCGGTGAGCTCGTAGGTGGTCGCGGGCCAGACCTCGGCAGCGCGGACGGTGACGGTCGTGATCGGGGTCTCGATCCTGTTGGTGAACTTCACCCAGCCGGCGGGGCCGCCGCAGCCGTTGTGGAGATACAGGGCGTATTCGCCCTCGGGAGTTCCGGCCGGGACGGTGTAGCGCAGGGCGAAACCGGTGCTGGCGGCGCCCCCGGTCTTCGGCGCGAGCGTGCCGACGCGGGACGGGTTGGTGAGTTCGACCGCCGGATGCCCGGTGCGCAGGAGCACGGCGCGCGGGGTCTTGTTGGGGAAGGCGAGGCAGGTGCCCGCGACGACGAACGAACCGCCAGGGGTGGCGGTGTCGCCTTGGTCGCCCTGGACAAACCAGGGATCGGGCAGATTGACGAACTTGGCCGGGCTGGTGGTGCCGGCGCGCGTCACGCGCAGGGCGTAGATGCCCTGCGTCCAGTTTTCAGGCACGGTGACGGTGACGCTGCGCGGGGTGGCGGTATGTGGGGTGAGAGCGGTCCAGTCCGTCGGGGCCGGCGCGGTGCCGGGCGGGAGACCGGCGGCGGTGTTGGCGAGGACGGCGAGTTCGGCGGTGGTGTCGAGGTCGGTGCCGCCGGTGGTGGCGAGGATGGTCTCGTCGGGTTTCACGGGCTGGGAGGCCCAGAAGATGCGGGGGCCGTCGGGGAGGACGGGCTCGCGTTTCCGCCAGTCGGTGCCGCTGCGGTACTCGACGAGGTTGGAGAAACCGTCGCCGTCGAGGTCGCCGTCGGCGTCGGCGACGAGGGGGTTGGCGCCGTAGGCGGCCTCCCAGTAGTCGGGCAGACCGTCGGCGTCGGTGTCCTTGCGGTCGAGGCGGGTGCCGAGGAGGACTTCCTCGGAGTTGGAGAGGCCGTCGGAGTCCTGGTCGGTCTCGAGGAAACGGAGGCGGATCGCGCGAGCGGGTGTGGTGGCGGAGGCGGCGGAGATGGCCGTACGGGAGATCTCCGCGTCGACGCCGGGAATGGTTTCGTCGCCGTCCCGCCAGCTCTTCTCGTAGGCGGTGGAGTTCTCGATGACGTAGCGTTTGTGGCGCGAACCGGGCCAGCGCAGGGTGTAGTTGCCGCTGCCATCCGGAGTGAACGTGGTGTCGAAGCGGCTTTGCGGGTCGAGCGGATCGGTGCCGGCGAGGGCTTCGAGCTGATTGGAGACGCCGTCGGCATCGGCGTCGCCTTCGAGGCTGGTCGCGGCGGGGAAGGCGGCGGCCCAGACATCGGACATGTGGTTGTGGTCGCGGTCGACGGTGGCCAGGAGCGCGGGGGCGCAGGCGAGAGTGAGGGCGAAGGCGAGGGAACGCATGGCGGGCACGGGAAGGGTGGCGGTGCTGTTCGAGTAACGACAGCGGCGGGAGGACGCTACGCGGAGCCGGGCGAAGGGCGGTCCTCGCCTTCTCGCGCGCGGGGAGTTCAGACGACCGCATCCGGGGAGCAAACGACATGTAGGGCGGACGGACTTTTCGCGGCGATTTGACGCGGTGTGCGCCATGGTGGGACCGGACTTGTGCTGCTGCGGGCTTGCCGATGGCCGGGGGAACGCATCGAGTGGCGTCGTCCGCGGCCGCGCGATCCGCGGAAGCGAGGAGCACCTTGTCCCGATGTCCGCGCCCATGACCTCTTCACCGTCCCCTCGCGCCGCTGCTGGCGCTGAAAGCAACCTTTGGCCCTGCTTTGGCCGTTGGCTGGCGCTGCTCCTTGCGCTGTTGGTCGGTGTCGCATTCCAGGGTACACGCGGCCTGACCGAGACGAGCGAGACCCGCTACGGCGAGTGCACTGGACGAAGCCGCCCGCGGCGTACTGGTGCATCGCGGCGGGGATGAAGGTCTTCGGCGCCAACACCTGGGGCGCGCGGCTGCCGGGCGTGCTCGCGCTGCTGGTGGCGACTTGGGGTGTCGGCGCGATGGGGCGACGGCTCTGGGGCGAACGCGAAGGGCTGGCGGCGGGGGTGGCGTTCGCGCTCGGGTTTCCCGCATTCGGTGCGTATGTGGTGACCACAGACATCTACCTGACGGCGGCGGAGGCTTTGGCGGCGACGGCGTTCGTGTTTGCCGCGACGGAGCCCGACGCGGGCCGCCGGCGCTGGTTGGCCGGTGCGATGTGGGCGGCGTGGGGGCTGGGGTTCCTGATCAAGGGGCCGCCGGCGTTGTTGCCGTTGCTGGCGATCATCCCGTGGAACCTGATGCAGCCGCGCGAGCGGCGTGTGCCGCTCGGTCATCCGCTCGGGCTGGTGTGTTTCGCGGCGGTCGCGCTGCCGTGGTACCTGATCATGCTGCACCGGCATCCCGATCTGCTGCAGTACTACGTGGGCACGGAGATCGTCGGGCGCGTGTCGACCAACCTCGGTCACAACCGGGCGTGGTACAAGGCGATCGAGATCTACGCGCCGGCGATGGTGGGCGCGTGCGGCGCCTTCGGACTTTGGGCAATGTGGCTCGCCCTGGCCCGCGGCGGCTGGGCCCGCGCGGCACGCTGGGCGGGCCTGTGGCGGGCGCGCGATGTGCGGCTGCTGTTGGTCGGTTGGGTCGTGCTGCCGCTGATCGTATTCTGCCTCTCGCGCAGCAAACTGCACCTCTACATCCTGCCGTTGGTGGTGCCGCTGGCGTTGGTTGCCGGGCGGGTTCTCGCGAATCGTGCCTCGTGGCGGGCGCTGCGCAACGTGACGATCGGATCGGTGATCGCGTTGGTGGCGATCAAGGGCGTGCTCGGGCAACTGCCCAGCCGCCGCGACATGGCGGCACTGGGCGCCGCGGTGAGGATCGAGCGGGCGGAGTTGCCTGTCGGTGTGCCGATCGTGCTCTGGGACGAGGCGGTCAACCATGGCGTGACGTTCTACCTCGGGCTCGGGCGGGAGCAGTTGCCGGAGCGGATCGCGGAAGGCGAGAAGGGGAAGTTCGAGCACTGGACCCCGGAGGAGTTTCTCGCGCGGTACGATCGGGTCGAGTACCCGCAGGGGGCCGTGCTTGTCGTGGATCGGCGCAAGGCCGGGAGCGCGCGCTTCGCGGCGCTGCGCACGGCCTTGGCGCTCACGGAGAGCCCGGCTTCCACGAAACACTGGAGCCTGCTCCGGTTGCCTCCGGCGTGGAAGCCGGCGGTGCCTTCAGCGGTGCCCGCGCCGGCCGTCGGCGGCTGAAATCCTGCGCCAGCCGAAAAAAGGCGTTGACCGCGGCGGAGGCGCCCGGCTTCCTCGCGGTTTCTTCCGACCAATCCTTCCCCTTTCCTCATGCCTATCGAGATCAAGATCCGCAAAAACGAACCGGTGGACCGCGCCATCCGCCGCATGAAGAAGAAGCTCGAGCGCGAGAACATCATCAAGGATGTCCGTGCGAAGCGCTACTACGAGAAGCCCTGCGAGAAGCGTCGCCGGAAGAACAAGGTCGCGGCCTTCACCGCGATGCTCCGCGCCCGCTACGCGCAGTGAGCGGTGTCTGATTTTTCGAACGCCGGTCGCCCGACCGGCGTTTTTTTGTGTCCGGAGAACGCGGGGAAGAGTCTTGCCCCGCCTCCGCCGCGGCGGTTGCTTCGGAAGCCCTTTCCCCGGTGAAACCCGTTCTCTCCCTCTCGACCAGCTGGCTGTCGCACCGCCATACCGACGGGCATGCGATGCTGCGGGAGGTGGCCGACATGGGTTTCGAGTGGGTCGAGCTCAGCCACGGGATCCGGGTCTCGTTGGTGCCCGGCATCCTCAAGGCGCTGCACGAAGGCGTCATCCGCGTCTCCTCGGTGCACAACTTCTGCCCACTGCCGGCTGGGTACACCTCGCCGGCGCCCAATCTCTATCGGCCTTCCGCCGCGGATGACCGGGAGCGCAGCCAATGGTTGCGCCACACCCGCCGCACGCTCGATTTCGCGAAGCAGGTGGACGCACGGGTGGTGGTGCTGCACCTCGGGGCGGTCGACTTCTTCTGGTTCAGCCCGGTGCAGAAATACCGGCGGTACCTTCAGGCGCAGGGCGAGAAGTTCTCTGCGGAGGCGCCGGAATACCGGGAACTGCTCGCCAAGACGATGGCGCGCATCCGGCGGCGCGCGGGCCCGTACTGGGCGAATGTGAAGGCCTGTCTGGAAGAGATTCTGCCCTACGCCGAGGAACGTGGGCTGCGCCTCGGGTTGGAGAACCGCGAGCGCATCGAGGAGCTTCCGCTCGACGACGGGTTTCCCGAACTGCTCGCCGGGCTGAGCCGTCCCGGAGTGGCCGGCTACTGGCACGATGCCGGCCACGCCCAGCTCAAACATCGCGCCGGCCTGCTCGCCCACCCGCAGCACCTCGAGCAGAACGCCGCCCATCTCGTCGGCTTCCACCTGCATGATGTCGATGCGGCCGGCCGGGACCACCAGCCGCTCGGCTCGGGGCAGGTGGACATTGCGATGGTTTCGCGCTTCTTCCGCCCCGACCAAGTGTTCGTCCTTGAGTACGGCCCCAAGATCACGGCCGAAGACGTGCTCGAATCCCGCCGACGCCTTCTCCCCCTGCTCCCGTCCTGACCCCCTCCGAATCCATATCCCATGAATACCACCACCCGTTCACTGCTGTCGGCTTCCCTCGCCCTCGGCGCCGCTTTCTCCCTCCGGGCCGAGGTCGCCGCTCCGCCCGTGTCGCCGGCGCCAGCGCCGGCCCCGACGGTCGCCCCGGCCGAGAAGTCGCCGCTCCTCGGCGAGCTCGAGCAGCTGGTGGGCGCGGTGGTCGCCAAGGTGAAGGCGGCGGACGGCCAGATCGAGGCGGCGCAGTTGTCCACCGAGTTCGCGCAGTTCGACGCCCTGGTCGCCAAGTATCCCGAGGCCAAGCCCGAGGAACGGGCCGGGGTGCTCTACGCCAAGGCGTTGATCTGCCTGCAGGTTTTTGAGGACTACGAACAGGGCGCCGCCATCGTGCGGCGCTTCAAGACCGAGTTCCCGACCACCGAGTTTGCGGCGAAGTCCGGCGAGATCCTGGCCGCGATCGAGCAGGAGCGGCAGGCGGCGGAGCTGCGCAAGGCGCTCGTCGTCGGCGCGGTGTTCCCGGGGATTGAGGGCAAGGCGCTCGACGGGACCGCTGTCTCAAGCGCCGCGCTCAAGGGCAAGGTGGTGCTGGTCGACTTCTGGGCCACCTGGTGCCCGCCCTGCCGCGAGGAGATCCCGAACGTGCTGGCCGCGTACGAGAAGTTCCACGCCAAGGGCTTCGAGGTGCTCGCGGTGAGCCTCGACCGTGACGACGCCGAGCTGAAAAAGTTCATCGCGGAGAAGAAGCTGCCCTGGCCGCAGATCTACGACGGGGCCGAGGCGCTCGCCGAGAAGTTCGCGATCGAGGCGATTCCCACGACCTTCCTTGTCGGTGCCGATGGCAAGATCGTCGCGACCGAGCTGCGGGGCGACGCCCTCGCCAAGACGCTCGAAGCGTTGCTCGGAACCGCGAAATAGCGCCGATCGGACTCAGGCGCGGGCGAGCAGCTCGCGCACCCAGCGCCGATGTGGGCCGGAGAGCGCGATGCTCTCCAGCTCCGTCAAGGACACCCAATGCAGCGCCGCACCGCCGGCGCTGTTTTGCTGGGCGGACACGGCGAGCTTTGTCGCGGTGCCGGCGGTGTCGGGCCAGCGATGGATCGACTCGACGATGCGGTAGCGGGTGATGCTGCGGCTGCGGCGCAGGAGCAGAGCGCCGCGCTGCGCGGCGGTGTCGTCGATTCCGAGATCGGCGGCGGCGGGCAGTTCGTGGAGTTCGGCCAGCCGGCGTGAGCCGGCGGCGGCGCGGTGCAGCAGCAGTTTGCCGGCGTGCACGCACCAAAGGCGAACGACTTGGCGCTGCTCGGTCTTTGGTCGCTCGAGCCGCGGAATCGCCGCCGCGGTTTCCGGCGCGGCGGTCGCGCAGTGTTTGAAGAGCGGACACACCGTACAGGCGGGGGTGCGCGGCACGCACACGAGCGCGCCGAGCTCCATCATCGCCTCGTTCCACTCGCCGGGATGGGTGGGGGCGAGCACGGCGGCGGCGAGCGGGCGGAAGTGTTTCACGAGCTCGGATCCGGAGGCGAACGCGGTGGCGTCGGCGGTGAGGCGGGCGAGCACGCGGGCGACATTGCCATCCACGCAGGCCACGCGGTCGCCGCAGGCAATGCTGGCGATGGCGGCGGCGGTGTAGGGGCCGACGCCCGGCAGTTCCTGCCACTCGGCGGCCGTGCGCGGCGGAGCGGGCCGGACGGCGACGGCGCGGGCAAGCCGGTGGAGGTTGCGGGCACGCGAGTAGTAGCCGAGGCCCTCCCAGTGCTTCAGCACGGCGTCCTCCGGTGCGGCGGCCAGCGCGGCGAAATCGGGAAAACGCCCCAACCACCGCGCGAAGTAGGGCAGGACGGTCTTCACCTGGGTCTGCTGGAGCATGAACTCGCTCACCACCGTCTTGTAGAGGGCCGGTGCCTCGCGCCAGGGCAGCGGACGGCGGTGGGCGCGGAACCAGTCGAGCAGCGACCGGCGCAACGCGGGTAGCGAACGCGGAGGGATGGTGTGGGCCACGGCGGCCACGACAACGCGCGGCCCGGTGCTGGCAAGCCCGGTCGGGGGCACGGGCCGGGCTGCGCGAGAAATGGTTCGCCGGGCCTCCCTCGGCTCCTACGGTGGCGGCCGCCCCATGAACGATCTCGTCACGATGGCGCACGTGGCCAAGCGGGCCGGCGTGCATGTCACCACGGTTTCGCTGGCCTTGCGCAACCATCCCAGCTTGCCGGAGCGTACCCGTGAGCGGATTCGGAAGCTGGCGGCGGAGATGGGGTACCGCCCGGACCCGAGCTTGCGGGCCCTCATGGCGTATCGAAAACGGCAGCGACAGGCGAGCACGGTCGAGACGCTGGCCTATGTCACCAACTGGGATTCCCGGTGGGTCTGGAAAGAGTTTCTGGCGCACGCGCAGTTCTTCGAGGGGGCCTCGCAGCGGGCCCAGGAGCTGGGCTATGCGCTGGAGCATTTCTGGCTGGGGGAGCCGCAGCTGAGCGAGCGTAGGCTGGGCGACATCCTCTATGCGCGCGGCATCTCGGGGTTGGTGCTGGCCTCGCAGCGGTTCGACCGGGATCTGCGTTTGGACTTCGACTGGACGCGTTTCGCGGCCGTGAAGATCGATTATTTCCCGCATGAACCGCAGCTGCACATCGTGACGAACGACCAGCGCTCGATCCTGCGGCTGGCTACGCGCCAGGTGTTGGCGGCCGGCTATCGACGGGTCGGGTTGGTCCTGCATGCCGACTGGGACCTCGGGGCGGATTTCAGCATGTCCACCGGATTTCTCGAGGCGCAGCAGGCGGTTCCGGTGCGCCAGCGGCTTCCGATCCATTATATCGAGAAAATGGATCCGCCACCCGACGAGAAGTGGGGCGGCCGGGCGCCCCGCTCTGCGCTGGATGCCTGGCTGCGCAAACACCGCCCCGATGCGGTGATCGGTTTCGGTCTGGCTGTGCTGCCCCAACTCCGTGCGCTGGGGCTCTCGGTCCCGGGCGATCTGGCGTTTGCGGACATGTTCGTGGCCAAACCGGACGGAAGCGTTGCCGGCGTGCGACACAACTGCCGGCGCGTGGGCGAGTTGGCGGTCGAACTGCTCGCGGGCCAGCTTCAGTTGCACCAGCGCGGGCTGCCGCCGTTCCCGACGTCGACGTTGGTGGAGGGCACTTGGTTCGACGGAGCCACGTTGCCACCGCGACGCGGCTGACCGGCGGAGACATATCCGGAGCGGGGGGAGGGCGGCGCGGATGCGCGCGGTCAACGTGGGGACGTGGAGAGCCGGCCTTCTTCTCTAATATGAGAGTGACCGGTGTTTTGCGAGTCATGGAACCCGTGGCGAACGCTATCGGCGTACTCCCCGTTTAGTAGCAACCCGATCAGAGACGGTACAACAGCAAGCAACAGCAGGCCCCTGCCGCTGGAGGACTCCACCGATTCCCCTCGGATTTGGCCCTTCGCGGCGAGGCGCAAACTCAAATGCACCCTACAAAAAACCCGATCAAGTATGCGGCGCTTCCCCTGAGCGCCTTTCTCATCGCGGGAGCCAACGCCCAGACCGCGGCGCCGGCCCCCGAAGCCCAGACTGCGGCGGACGTGGCGGACGAGATCATCGTCCTCAGCCCGTTTGAAGTCACCGCCGCGGAGTCCACCGGCTATGTCGCCACCACGACGTTGGCCGGTTCCCGTATCAACACCCAACTGAAGGATGTGGGCTCCGCGATCTCGGTCGTTACCTCGGAGTTCCTCAAGGACACGGGCGCGACCGACAGCAAAACCCTGCTCCAGTACACGACCAATACCGAGGTTGCCAGCATCCAGGGCAATTTCACCCGCGCGAGTTCCAGCCTGCAGTCGGAAGAAGGCAACTTCACCACGCCGAACACGAACACCCGTGTTCGCGGTCTGACTTCGGCCGACAACACCCGCGGCTTCTTCATGACCGATATTCCGTGGGATGCCTACAATGTCGACCGTGTCGATATGCAGCGCGGCCCGAATGCCATTCTTTTCGGCATGGGCAGCCCGGCGGGTATCATCAACACGACCACCAAGACCGCGCAGTTCCGCAATTTCGGCGAACTCGAGTTTCGCTACGGCAGCTACGGCGCCAACCGCGTCTCGCTCGACTACAACCACACGCTGCTCGAGGACGAACTGTCCTTCCGCGTCGCCACGGTGCGCAATGACGAGAAGTACAAGCAGAAGCCGGCGTACAGCCTCGACCGCCGCATCTTCGGGACCGCCCGCTACGAGCCGAAGTTCCTGAACAAGGGCGACCACAAGACCTCGATCAAGGTCAACTACGAGTCGGGCTCGGTTCGCTCGAACAACCCGCGCGTGATCACTCCGATCGACTACATCACTCCGTGGTTCTCGGAGCTGAACAAGGCGACCTACAACCCGTGGCAAGTGCGCGATCTCGATCCGCGCTACACCTACGACGCCAACGACAACGTCGCCACGGTGACCCTGCCGCAGGGCGCGGGTCAGCTCAGCCGCAACTACGGCAACTACATACCGGTCGGCCTGCCGGCCGGCAGCACCGACGGCCTGCTCTCCGGAGGCGTCAACGCCGCATACGAGCCGTGGCTGGGCGGTGTGGCCTCCAGCTATCAGGGCGGTCCGTTGACCTTCTTCATGCCCGGCAGCACGGCCCCGGCGTCGATGGTTCCGAACGGTTTCGACAACCTGCCGTTCGCCCTCAACTCGGCCGGTGGTTTCGACAATTCGATCAACGGCTTCCCGAACTGGCAGCGCGTCGCGCTGGTGAGCACCCGCACCTACGCGAACAACGCGAACGATCCGTTCTCGGCGCTCATCCTCAACAACACGCTCACCGATTCGTCGATCTTCGACTTCTACAACAACCTGATCGACGGCGGCAACAAGAGCGAGTGGCAGAACTTCCACAACTTCAGCGCCTCGCTCAGCCAGACGTTCTTCAAGCAGAAGTTCGGCTTTGAGATCGCCTATGACCAATCGATCTACCGCCGCGGCCAACTATCCCTGCTCACCGACCAGCGGGCTGGTGTGATGGTGGACATCAACACCCACAATATGGACGGCACGCCCAATGCCAACCTGGGCAAACCCTACATCGCCGATGCCGGCATCTACGGCAACAACGATGCCCAGATCAATCGCGAGGCCTCACGCATCAGCGCCTTCTTTGATCACAACTTCAACGAAGGCGGCAAGGGCGGCTGGTTCAGAAAGCTGCTCGGTCGCCACACTCTCAGTGCGTTGTACAGCCAGGACATGTTCCGCGACGCGAATCGTTCGTTCATGCGCTGGGGCACGGGGTCGGATTACGCCGGACTGCTCGTGCAGGACCCGTCGACCATGTCCATCAAGGACAACCGCCGGGTGCTCCACCCCGTCGTTTACCTCAGCGACGAGTCGCTGCTGAGCGCCACTTCGGTATCGGGGCTCTATATCCCGCGGGCAGGCGACGAGATCCAGCTGCCCTCGACGATGACGTACCAGTATTTCAACTCGCACTGGAACGCGCCCACCGGAGTGAACCCCGGCGACCGCTGGATCAACTCCCGCACCGGTGAGATCACCTCCCAGTCGGAGAACCCGGCGAACTACGCTGGCTGGACCACCGCCAACATCGCGGTGCTTGATGCCAAGAATGCCGCGGATCGGGACGCCCTCACCTACTCGGCTGCGCTCGCGAAGAAGAAGTCCGATTCCCGCGCCGCGGTCTGGCAGGCCTACTTCTGGGACGGTGCGATCGTCGGCATGTATGGAATACGCCGCGATCACGTGAAGAGCTGGAGCGCTTCCGGCCGCGCGGCCGCCGGCACGGAAGTCATCGATTACGACTACGTCGATCCGGTCACCGGGCTGAAACAGTACTCGACCGTCGGCAAACCGTACTCGGTCACGAAACAGGACACGCCCAGCTGGAGCGTGGTGGCGCACCTGAACAAGCTGCTGGGGCGTTGGGGGGAGCGGCTCCCGGTCAACGTGAGCTACTTCTACAACAGCTCGAGCAACTTCCAGGTCTCCGGCACCCGCTACACGATCTACGGCGACGAGATCGCGCCCCAAAGCGGCAAGACCCTCGACCGCGGTATCTCGATCTCGACCAAGGACGACCGGTTCTCCCTGCGTATCAACAAGTATGAGAGCAACGTGAAGGACGCGAGCAGCACCGCTGGACTCAACACTTGGCTCATCGGCAACAACGGCGACACCCTCTTCACTTGGGGCGAGAACCGTGCCGACATGTACCAGTATGACCTCGGTGCGGTGGGCGATCCGGCCTCGGCCAACGACGGCCGCAGCTGGAACTACAACTACCAGGCGGTCCAGAAGAGCGACGGCACGATGCAGACCCCGGCCGAGGCCGCCGCCCAGGAAGCCGCCGCCGTTGCCGGTTGGCGGGAGTTCACGGCCACTCCGCAGGTGCAGAAGTTCCTCACGGCGTTCGGCTATTCCGACTTCAACGTGACCCAACCGACCACGCTGCAGCGTCTGCCCGGCTTCGCGATCACCGAAGATCAGGTCTCGAAGGGCTGGGAGTTTGAGCTCACGGCCAATCCGTTGCCGAACTGGCGCATTTCGATGAACGCGTCGAAGACGCAGGCGACCCGCACGAACATCGGCGGTGCCCCCTTCATCGATTTCGTCGAGAACATGAACACCTACATGCAGGGCCCCGCCGGCGACATCCGCCTCTGGTGGGGTGGTTCGGTCAACGATACCACCGGACGGGAGTGGCAGCGTACCTTCTATTCGAACTACGCGTTCATGCGTCTGGGTGAAGGCACGTTCTCGCCGGAACTCCGCAAGTGGCGCTTCAACCTTGTCACGAACTACGACTTCCGTGAGGGCCGCCTGAAGGGCTTCAACGTGGGCCTTGGTTATCGCTGGCAGGACAAGGTCGCGATCGGCTATCCGACCTCGATCGACCCGACCTCCGGCGCCTTCGTCTACGATCTCGAGAATCCCTACATGGGGCCGCGGGAGGACGCGATCGACTTCTGGATCGGCTACGGCAAGAAGCTGACCGAGAAGATCGATTGGCGCATCCAGCTCAACATCCGCAACCTGGGTGACGGCAACAGCGTGATTCCGCTGACCGTGAACCCCAGCACGACGGATCCGCGGGGCTACACTGTGGCTGCGTGGCGTATCGCGCCGGGACAGACCTGGCAGCTCTCCAGCACCTTCAAGTTCTAGAGACAGTTTTGGTTCAGTGCTTGTCGCGCCCTCGGCTTCGGCCGGGGGCGCTTTTTTGTGGGGGTGCTGGTCTGTGTTCGCGCGACGACGCGCCACCCCTGCCACTGACGCACTTGCTCCCGCTTGACCCGGGTGGAGCGTGGCGCCCGCAACATGATCGCGCGTGCGCATGAGCGCTGTGTGCGACTTGGGTGTGTTCACGCGGTCGTCGTCAACCCCGGCGGCCTCCCAGTCGAGGGAAAGCGAGACCGCCCGCCCTTCCGTTCGGAAGGCGCTCCGACGATGCGTCGGACGACAAACTCGGCCCTTCCCTTATTCAGTCACTGGCCGCCGAAGAGATGACGGTCGCGGATCAGGGCGGCGGCTTCCGGCGGGACGAGCAGCGCCCAGCTCGGATCCGCGGTCTGGATGCGGCGGAGCACATCGCGCGAGGGCACGGCCAGCGCGGCCGGATCGTAGTCGGTCACACCGACGACATGCCGGTTCTCCATCAGGTGGGCGTAGAGGTGTCGCAGGTGCGAGGGAAGGGGGAGCTCGGCGGCCGTGACGACGTCGCGGCCCGCCGCGGCAGACGGGAGCTTGGCGCCGTAGGCGGCGAGGGCGGCGCGGTGCATGGGGTAGACGTAGAGGCGCACGTCCTGCCGGAAAAGCCGGCCGATCGACTCGAGGATGCCGCCGGGGAGGTTGTCGTAGTACTTCTCGTCGAGCACGCCGAGCAGCGTGTCGATGCCGAGCACGACCCCGATCGGGGCCTGGGTGTAGCGGCGGAAATACTGGGTGAGCCGGAAGAATACCGAGTAGTTGGAGACGAGCACGTGCAGGCCCACGGCCCCGAGCACATCGGCGCGGGCGAGAAAATCGGCGGCGTCGAGCGGGCCGGAGGCGTGGAGGTTGTGGGTGGTGAGCTCGGCCAGGACGAGTGTCTCCCCGGCGGCTACGGCGGGGTCGCGGGCGAACTGCTCGCCGGCGCCGCGCAGCATGTCGAGGTTGACGTTGGTGACGGGGCGGAAACTGCCGCGTTCGACGAGGATGGCCTTCCTGCGCAGCACCTCGGAGGGTTGCAGGACCTCGCCGGCGGGGCTGAGGAGCACGGCGTTGGTGAGCCCGTGCTCGACGAGGAAGAGCGCCAGCAGGCGGTTGTCGACGGCGGCGAAGGCCGGGCCGGAGAACCGCACCATGTCGACCTCGATGCGGTCGACGCCGAGGTTGTCGGCCAGCGAGGCGACGAGCGCTTGCGGATCGGCGTGCAGGTAGGCGCAGCCGTAGAGGAGATTCACTCCGATGATACCGAGGGCCTGCTGCTGCAGGACGTTCTCCTTGTCCCACATGCGCACGTGGATGACGACCTCGCTGGGCGCCTCGCCAGGGGTGAGTTGGAAGCGCACGCCCATCCAGCCGTGGCATTCGTTGGTACCCTGGTAATTGCGGGCGGCTACGGTGTCGGCGAAGACGAAGAAGCGGGTGGCGGCCCCGCGGGCGGCCCCGAGACGCTCGGTGAGCAGTGCGTACTCGTGGTCGAGCATCGTCAGGAGGCGCTCCCGCGAGACGTAGCGCGGGGCCTTGCCGTAGATGGCGTCGCTGAACGTCATGTCGTAGGCCGAGATCGTCTTGGCGACCGTGCCGGCGGCGCCACCAACCTGGAAGAAGTGTCGCGCCACCTCCTGGCCGGCGCCGATCTCGGCGAAGGTGCCGTAGAGGGCCGGGTCGAGGTTCACGGTGAGGGCTTTGCGACCGGTGGTGAGCAACTCCTTCGGCGAGGCATCAATCGGCGCGGCGGGCGTGGTGGAGGAGGGCATCGGGGGAGAGGATGCGCGGCACGTGTGCCGACGCAACGAAACGGTGACGGTCGCTGTGCCGGAGTCGGGGCGTTTTCTTCGGTTCTTCACGGTCGGTTCATCGTCGCTTCACGCGCGTGTGCGACGGTGGTGCCGAACCCATGAACATCCTTCTTCGCACCTCGCTCTGCCTCACGCTGGTCGTGCTGGCGGCCGTTGTCGCCCTCGGCGAACCGGCGGCCGACCGCTGCCTCTCCCCTTACTTCGCCGTGAAGTCCGGCGCGGAAGGCGCCGCCGATTTCCCGCTGCAAGCCACCAAGGTCACCGCCGAGATCGCCGGCCCGATCGCCGAAGTCCACGTCGTCCAGACCTACATGAACCGCGGCAAGACCGCCATCGAGGCCACCTACCTCTTCCCGGCCTCGACGCGTGCCGCCGTCCACGGGCTCACGATGACGCTCGGCGGCCGGCGTGTGGTCGCGCAGGTGAAGGAACGCGGCGAGGCGCGGCGCACCTACGAGCAGGCGAAGAGCGAGGGCAAGACGGCGTCGTTGCTGGAGGAGCACCGCCCAAACGTCTTCCAGATGAACCTCGCCAACATCCTCCCGGGCGACGTCGTCGAGGTGGAGCTGGCGTACTCCGAACTGCTCGTACCGACCGACGGCACGTACGAGTTCGTCTATCCGACGACCGTCGGTCCGCGCTACTCGAGCCGCCCGGCGGCGACCGCCGCGGCCGACGAGAAATGGGTCGCCAATCCGTATCTGCCGGAGGGCTCGCCCGCGCCGGCGGCGTTCTCGCTGGCGGCGCGCGTGGTGAGCGGGATGCCGTTGCACGAGGTGGCCTCGCCGAGCCATCGCGTCGGCATCGACTTTCGCAACGCCGGCGAGGCGCAGGTGACCATCGCGGCCGACGAGCCGATGCCGGCCAACCGCGACTTCATCCTGCGCTATCGCCTCGCCGGCGGGGCGATCGAGACGGGGCTGCTCCTCGACGCTCCGGCGCAGGCGGAGGGCGACGGGCATTTTCTCCTGTTGCTGGAGGCGCCGGCGCGACCCGCCGCGGCGCTGGTCCCGCCGCGCGACTTCCTGTTCGTCGTCGACGTGTCGGGCTCGATGCATGGCTTCCCGCTCGACACCGCCAAGACGGTGCTGCGCGAACTCGCGGCGCGCCTGCGGCCGGTCGACAGCTTCAACATCCTGCTTTTCGCCGGAGATAGCCAGTTGCTCGCGCCCGCGTCGTTGCCGGCCACGCCGGAGAACGTGGCCGCGGCGCTCGATCTGCTCGACCGGCAGCAGGGAGGCGGCGGTACCGAGTTGCTCGCGGCGATGCAGCGGGCGCTTGCCGTGCCCGGCGACGAGGGCAAGGCGCGCATCGTCGCCGTGGTGACAGACGGCTATGTCGACATGGAGCCGGAGCTTTTCGATCTGGTGCGGGCCAATCTCGGGCGCGCGAGCCTGTTCACGTTCGGCATCGGCTCGTCCGTGAACCGGCACTTGCTCGAGGGGTTGGCGCGCGCCGGCCGCGGTGAACCGGTCGTCGTGACCGACATGGCGAAGGCCGCGTCGGCGGCCGCGAGTTTCCGCGAGATGATCGAGTCGCCGGTGCTCACCGGCGTGAAGGTCGAGTTTGCAGGCTTCGCGGCGGACGAGATCGCCCCGTGGCCGGTGCCCGATGTGTTTGCCCGGCGGCCGGTGGTGGTGGCCGGGCGCTTCCACGGCGACCAGGCCGGCAAGATCAGGGTCTCCGGCCGCAGCGGCGAGTCCGACTGGAGCACCGAGGTGGATGTGGCGACGGCGGCGCGGTTGCATTCGCCCGGCCTGGTCGGCCGCCTATGGGCCCGCCAGCGCATCGCCGAGTTGTCCGACATGCAGGAGTTGCGGCTCGACGAGACCCGGAAGGCCGAGGTCACGCAGCTCGGGCTGCGCTACAACCTCCTGACGAAGTACACCTCCTTCGTGGCGGTCGACGAAGTCGTGCGGCGCGTCCCCACCGATCCATTGCGCACGGTCGCCCAGCCGTCGTTGCTGCCCGAGGGGGTGTCGAATCTCGCCGTCGGCGGCGATGTGGCGACGGCGCCGGAGCCGGCGACCGCGCTGCTGCTGGGCGCCTCCGCGGTCTGGCTCGGCGCGAATCTCTGGCGCCGCCGGCGCAACCGCGGTCGTGCGCCAGACCGTGCGCCGGCCGCTCCTTCCCCCGCGAACACCAACTAAATTCACGGCCGTGAGAGTATATAGTTTAGCCACGGACGAGGATGTTGTCCCGCACGGGGCGTTCCCAGCGGGGAAAATTGCGGAAAACGGGGGCGCTCCGGCGCGATCCAATAGGTCCACGGTCGTGGATGTATTTGGTTGGGGGCAAGCAGGCGCCGGACGCTGGTGGGGAACCCGCGGTGCGGCGGTGGCGGCGTGGGTGGTGGCGGGGTGGCCGGTGTGGCGCTGGTATGGGGCGCGCCTCGGCGACGGCTCGGACGAGCCGTGGGGACTGGCGGCGCTGGTGGTGGCACTGGTGTTGGTGCCGTGGCGGCGGCTGTGCGAACCCGTGCCGCCCGGCGCCGCGCTGGCGGCCGTGGGGGCGGCTGCGACGGTGATGTTTGGATATGAGTGGCTGCCGGCGCTCGTGCGTGGCGGGCTGTGGATGTTGGCGCTGGTCGCCCTGGTGGGAGGGGCGGGGCCGGCGGTGGCGCGCGCCGGGCTCCTCCTGTTGTCGCTGCCAGTGGTGGCCACGGCGCAGTTCTATCTGGGCTATCCGCTGCGCGCGCTCACGGCGGCGTGCAGCGTGCCGTTGCTGCAGGTCCTCGGCTACGACGTGGTCCGGCAAGGCACGGCGCTGCGGTGGGCGGGCGAGACGGTGCTGGTCGACGCCCCGTGCAGCGGCATCCAGATGCTTTGGACGGGGTTATTCGCGGCCTGCACGCTCGCCGCGGTGCGCGGACTGGGCGCTGGAGCGACGTTGATGCTGCTGCGCCGGACCGGGGCGGTCGTGGCGTTGGCGAACCTGCTGCGCTGCGTGGCGCTGTTTCTTCTCGAGGTGCGCGGCGGTGCCCCGGCGCAGTGGCTGCATGAGGGAATCGGGCTGGCGCTGTTCGGCGCGGCATTGGGGGCGGTGGCTTGGTGCGGGGGACGAGGGAGGCTGGCGGGCGTGGATGCCGCGGGGGAGGGCTCCGGCTGTGGCAGATCGCTTAGGCAGGCTTCGCCGGCTCCGCGGTGGGTGATCCTGTTGCTCGGACTCGCACTGATGGGAACGGCGGTGCGGCCGGTGCTCGGCGGGGGTGGTGTGCCGCAGGAGGCCGCGGCGTTTTCTGGGTGGCCGGAGACTTTCGAGGGGAGGCCGCTCACGGCGCTCGCGCCGTCGGATCGCGAGGCACGTTTCGCGGCGGGGTTTCCTGGAAAGGTCGCCGCTTTCACCGACGGCGAGCGGACGATCGTGCTGCGCTGGGTGGCGCGGGAGACGCGGAAGTTGCATCCGGCGCTGCACTGCCTGCGCGGTCTGGGGTATGCGGTGCAGCCGGGGCCGGTGTGGCGTGATGCGACGGGCCGGAGCTGGGGCACGACCTTGGCCGAACGCGCCGGGTGCACGCGCCGCGTACGCGAGCGCATCAACGACGCGGCGGGCCGGGAGTGGACGGATGTGTCGGCCTGGTGGTGGAGCGCGTGGCGCGGCGAGAGCGCGGGGCCTTGGTGGGCGACGACGGTGTTCGAGCATTGAGCCGCCGGCCACCGCACCAAGGGGCGAATCCCCGTGCGCGCCGCAGGCCTACGATTTGAAGCGCCGTGCTCGCTGGCGGCGAACCAACTGCCGGAGCAGGGCGATCCCGACCACCGCGCCGGCGACCGTGAGGGCGATGCGGTTGACCCGCTGGTAGAGGCGCACGAAGTTGGGCGGCTGGATTTGGAGCTGCATGGTCCAGGTGACGCGGTCGGGTGCGGCCAAGCCGACCTTTGGATTCTGCGAGTCGAGGCGGGGGACGACCATGTCGAGGTCGAAGGAGGCGGGGATGGTCCGGCCGTAGAGTGCGGGATCGTCGGGGATGGTGGTCGAGAGCAGGACGGCGATGTGGGACTCGATGTCGGTTGGTTTGGCCCCGGGGTTGAGCTGGGGGATCTTGATCTTCTGTTCCCAGGCCGAGCTGTTGCGGCTGGAAACCAGCAGCGGGCGCGGGTTGGGCTCGCCCGGGACCTCGAGTTGCCCACGCACACCCACTGCCCGGTGCAGTCCCTTGATCGATCGCTGCGCCAGTTTGACGAAGAGCGGGTTCTCGTGGCCGGCGATGACCAGATACGTGCCCGGAGGCGGGAGGTCGCGGTTCTTGATGAAGCGCCGGGTGCTCAGGCCGGCGGCGGCCAAGGCGAGGAGAAACACGAGCAGGAGCAGCACCCCGAACGGCGTGAACAGCGGCGGACTCTTGGCGGAGGGATGCGAGGCGGGCATGGTGGCGAGGTGGTGGGGCGGCGACGCTTGAACGGGACTATGGAGGCAAGCCGACAGGAGGCGAATCGCGCGGAGACGGGGTTCAGCGGGAGACTTGCGCCGTTTCCGGTGCCGGTTTAGCGGGCTGGCGCGCGAGGAGAAGGGCCTCGACCACGATCCAAAGTGCCATGACGACGAGCACGGCGGCGACCCAGAACTCCATCTGGTGGGCGGCCTGGGCGGCGGGGGCGGTGAAGATCGTGCTGCGCTGCCAAAGGGTGAGTCCGAGGCTCCAGATGGTCATCACGAGCATGAAAATCGAGGGCCCGAGCGTGAACCAGGGCGTGCGACCGCGGCGCCCGAGCCAGACGCTGATGCCGAGCAGCGCGAGGGCGGCGAGGAGCTGGTTGGAGCTGCCGAAGAGGTTCCAGAAGACCTGCCAGAGGGCCTTGGGCTTGCCGTCGATCACCGCCGGCGGCAGCGCGAGCACGAGCGCGGGGATGCCCACGCTGACGAGCGTGGCGACATAGTGGGCGGCGCGGGTGCGCCAACCGGTGAACTCCATGAAGACGTAGCGCGCGAGGCGCGTGCAGGCGTCGAGCGTGTCGAACACGAAGGTGGCGAAGCAGAGCAGGCCGAACTGGCGGGCGACGCCGACGGGGATCGCGCCGAAGGAGGCCTGGTTCATGAAGATCGCGATGCCGTCGGCGTAGGTGAGATTCGGGTTCGCGGCGGGCTTGGCGACGATCATCACGGTGGCGAGGCTGAGACAGGCGAGGAAAGATTCGAGCAGCATGGAGCCGTAGCCGACGGGGCAGGCATCCTGCTCGTTGGAGAGCTGCTTGGAGGTGGTGCCGCTGGCGACGATGGAGTGGAAGCCGGAGCAGGCACCGCAGGCGATGGTGATGAAGAGCAGCGGGAATACCGGAGGCTTGGTCCCGTCGAAGGTGAAAAAGTTGGAGACACCCAGCGCCGGGCTCTGGATCGAGAGGGTGCCGTTGAGCGCACCGATCACGATGCCGAGCACGCCCACCACCATGATGACGTAGAGAAAATAGCCGCCGAGGGCCCCGCGGGGTTGGAGGAGCAGCCACACCGGCGCGAGCGCGGCGAAGAAGCAATAGCCGAGCAGGATGAGATCCCAAGTCATCTGCGGCCGGGCGACGCCGGTGATCGCGCCGAGGTCGAAGGGGAGGCTGGGGCCGACGAGGATCGCTCCCAACACGAGCGGCAGGAAGATGAGCTTGGCGCGGTTTTCGCCGAGCTTGGTCCGGCGCACCACCAGTCCCATGACGATGGCCAGGAGCAGGTAGAGAATCGAGGAGGTGGCGACGGCGGGACCCGGGGCCTCGGAGCCGTCGGCCACGGCGGGCTGGGTGAACGTGCCGGCGGTGACGTCGGCGAAGGCGATGACGACGTAGAGCAGCGAGATCCAGATGAACGCCAAGAACAGCAGGTAGCTGCGGTGGTTCATGTAGCGGCCGACGACCTCCGCGATGGAGCGGCCTTGGTGCCGCACCGAGGCGATGAGGGACGCGAAGTCGTGCACGCCGCCGATGAGAATGGCGCCGACGATGATCCAGATCCAGGCGGGCAGCCACCCGAAGAGCGTGGCGGCGAGGATCGGGCCGACGACCGGGCCGGCCGCCGCGATGGCCGAGAAGTGCTGGGGGAGCAGGTACGAGGTCTTGGCCGGCTCGTAATCGAGTCCGTCGCGCTGCTGGTGCGCGGGCACCGGCGCGGAGGGATCGAGGCGGAAGTACCGGGTGAGGAACCGGCCCATCCAGCGGTAGGCGAGGGCGAGAATGACGCCGGAGGCGGCGAGGAAGAGAAGCAGGGACATGGGGCAGGGCGGACTGTCGCCCTCCGGACGGGACGCGCGGGCACCGCGCCTCGGGGGGACTGGGGCCCGACTGTGAGGGGAATCCCGCGCCGATTCAATCGGCGAGTCGCGGCGAAAGCACGGGGGCGGCGGGGGGGATGCTAAACGGCCGCGTCCCGGGTGGGACGCGGCCGCAGGGTGTGTTGAGATGTTGGTGGAGGAGCGGGTTCAGCCGGCCTTCGGCAGCGCGGTCTCGAGTTCGACCCCGTGCGGATGGTTGCGTTTCTCCTTCGCCATGCGAGCGCGGCGACGCAGGGAGCGGTCGAGCTTGTCCACCAGCAGATCGATGGACTTGTAGGCGTCGTCCGACGTGACGGAGATGTTGGCGTCGGGGCCTTGGATCTGGAGGTTGGCCTTGGCGGTGAAGCGGTCGTTCTTGGACTTGAGGTCGTCAAATTCGATATCAACGCGGATGCGCACTATCCGCCGCTCGTGGGCGAACAATCGCTGCATCTTCTCGATGACGTAGGCCTTGAGCGCCGCGGTCAGCGGGACATGGATGCCGGAGACGATGATTTCGTGCGCATTGGTATCTGATTTCATGGTGCGTTTTGCTCCTTGTTTTGGGTGTGGGAGGCGCGATTAGTGGGTCCGTGTCCGATTACGAAAACGCCCTCGCGCCCTTCACGATTACCGTGGTGACCGGTGGTTCTTCCGGTATGGGGAAAACGTTCATCTCGCTGCTCGCCGAGGCTAACCCCCGCATGGCCTTTTGCAACCTGTCGCGCCGGGCGCCGACGGGGCTGCCCGCGGGGGTGGAAAAGCGACTGCTGCACGTGGCGTGCGACCTGGGGAAAGCGGACCGGCGAGCCGAGGCGATGGGGGAAGCGGAGAGATTCATTCGCCGAGATCATTATCGGTCGAAAGTGCTTCTGATTAACAACAGTGGATTTGGTTCCTGCGGAAATTTTACCGGCGCTGAATGCGCCGGACAGCTTGACATGGTGCAGGTCAATGTCGCGGCCGTGGTCGAACTCACCGCGCGCCTGCTGCCCGTGCTGCGCGAGCGCGGCGGGGCGGTGATCAACGTCGCCTCGCTGGCCGCCTTCCAGCCCACGCCGTACATGGCGACCTACGGGGCGTCGAAGGCGTTCCTGCTGCACTGGAGTCTGGCGTTGCACGAGGAGTTGCGACCGCACGGCATCCCAGTGCAGGCCCTGTGCCCGGGACCGACTGCCACCGATTTTTTCCGACGCGTGGGCTATTCCCAGAGGGTGGTGGACGACCGGCTCTCGATGTCGCCCGAGGCGGTCGTGCGCGCCAGCCTGCGCGGATTGGCGCGCCGGCGCGCCCTGGTTGTGCCGGGGTGGCGCAACAAGCTTGTCGCGGCCGTAACGGGACACTTGCCACGCGTGTTCGTGGCGCACGTCACCGCCAGGATGCTGCAGCGCTACCGGGTGCGCCATCTGGAGCAGACCGGCACTGTCGTCGGAGAAGACCGAGGAACCCGATGAACGCGCCCGCCGACAACGGCCCGCGGCTGATCGATCCGGCGGAGTTTCCGCGCTGGATCGTCGAGGAGGACGACGACGTGATCGTGCTCAACAAGCCCGGCGACATCGTCTGCCATCCGTCGAAGAACGGACCGTGGTCCTCGCTCGTCGGCGCCTGTCGCGAGCATCTTCAGCTGCCGCGCGTGCACATGATCTACCGGCTCGACCGCGAGACGAGCGGCGTGATGGTTTTCGCGAAGAACTCCGCGATGGCCGGCCGCTTGCAGACCGCCGTCGAGGGGCGCCGCGTGCAGAAACTCTATGTGGCGATCCTGTGCGGCGAACTGCACGAGCCGGTGGTGGTCGACGCGCCGCTCGGGCGCGATCTGGCCAGCTCGATCGTGGCACGGCAGGCCGTGGTGCGCGGACCGGAGGGTCGGCCGGCGCTGACGGAGTTCCTCCCGGTGGCGCACGGTGCGGGCTACACGCTGGCACGGGTGCGCCCCCGCACCGGCCGGCAGCACCAGATCCGGGTGCACGCCGCTTCGCTCGGGTGTCCGATCCTTGGCGACAAACTCTACGGGCCGGACCAGTTGCTCTTCCTCGAGTTCATCCGCGACGGCTTCACGCCCCGGCTCGCCTCCCTGCTCACCTTGCCGCGCCACGCGTTGCACGCGCTGGAGATGCGCTTCGAGCCGGGCGAGGGCGGGCGGACATTCCGTGCCCCGCTCACGCCCGACCTGCGGACCTTCGCCCGCGAGCGCATGGGGATCGACGAGGCGACGCTCGCCGCGGCTGAGGCGGCGGGGTGAGGGTGCGTTGCCGCCGGGATGCGGGGCCGGGACCGCGGTGCGCGCGCAGAGCGGGCGGCGCGCGTACAAGGTGGATATAGATTACGGCGCCGGTGGCGGTAACGGGCCGAGCACCGGTGGCTCGGCGAAGACGGCAAGGGCGGCCGGTCGGGTGCGCAGGTAGTAGAGCGCCAGCCCCCCTTGGTAGAGAATCGACACCAGGGCGAGGAGTGCGGCGGTGAGGCGCTGCACTCCGACGAGCAACGCCCGCAGCGACTCGGGGTCGGGAAAGAGCACGTCGAGCTGTTCGCGGGTGAAGGAGGGAAGCCGCGCGACGATGCGGTCGGCCTGCTCGCGATGCGCGAGGTCCCAGGCGAGGCACAGGATGAACAGCAGGCAACCCAGCTGGGCGGCCGCCATCCAGCCCAGCCCGTCGGCCCGGCGACGCTGAAGGAGGTTTCGCCCCGCCCACTCGAGAACGCCGCAAAGGGCGATACCCGCGCCGGCCGCCGCCTCGATCCATTCCCGGGCGCAGGCCGATACCACCGCGGCCGGCGCGGCCACGACGAGCAACGACACCGCATCGATGCGGGCGACACGCAGGACGCGCCGGAGGCGGTGTTCAGGGGCGGGGACGGGCATCGGGGACGAGTCTCGCCGCCTGCGCGGAGATGACAATCTCGCGCTCGCGGCGGCGTGTCGGGATCGGAAGAGGCGGCTCCGGCGCGTAAAGATTTTGGCGAAACCCCGGCTGCACCGCGGCGGGCTTGCGCCGGAGCGACAGCTTCGCAGCATGACAGCCATGAAACCGCCCCTTTGGACCCTGGGCCTTGTGGCCGCCTCGCTGGTGTTGACCGGTTGTCCCGAGAAACGACGTCCCGCCGGGAGTCCGGCGGCCAAGCCCGCGCCGGGCGCGCCGGCGAAGCAGGCGGACGCGGCGAAGCCGACCGGGGCGCAGGGCCCGCTTGCGGATTATGCCAAGAATCTCTCCGACTCGGAGAAGAAGGCGACCGAGGTCGCCGGGCTCTCGGAACTCAACAAGGCCGTGCAGCAGTTCAACGTGATCGAGGGCCGGTATCCGCGCACACTCGACGAGCTCGTGGCCAGTCGCTATCTGCCGAAGATCCCGGTCGCCCCCCGCGGCAAGCGGTTCATCTACAACCCGAAGGCGGGCGAGGTGACGGTCGAGGCTTTGGCGGCCGCCAAGCCCGCGGACGCTCCGGTGACGGAGCCCACCCCGGCGCCTGCCCCCTCCGCCGACACTCCGGCCGTACCGGCCCAGTGAGGTGGTCCCCGGTCTCCCGGGGAAGAACGGGATCGCGCCCGCTTCGTCCGAGGCGGGCGTTGTTGTTTTCTCAGGGCGGCTGCGAGGCGGCGGAATAGCCGCCCGACAACGGCCTTGCCGGCATCAGCGCCGTCGCTACGCTGCCGGCCCGTGACCCCGATCCCCCCGGCTCTTGCGGCGCAGGCGAAAGCTCAACCCAGTTGTGCTATTGCCCCGCGATCCACCCCGCGATGCCCACTCCAGCCGAGCTTTCGCGGTATTTCCCACCTCCCGAAAACCTCAACCCGGTTGGGGTGAACAACACTGTTAGCCGAAAGAAGATGACCACCACCACACCGCGATGTGAGAAGTGCGAAGGCGGCACAAAGCGCCTCATCCGCGAAGAATCTGGTGTGCAGTTCTGGCGATGCGAGAAGTGCGGTGATCTGCTCCGTTGGTGCCCAAGCTGCGATCAAGGATGGGTTCGCCGTGCGACAGTTAAGGAGAAGGGTTCGACGGTCTTCGTCTGCGATGAGTGCGAGACCATCTGGCAGAGCGCACCGGAGAAGATGTCCAGTTGCTCCGGCAATCTCTGCGACCACTTGAAGAAGATCGGGCTCCAGCCGGTATGGAGCGAGCTCGATATCGTCCCCGAGCAGGAATGAAAAACGGAAGGCCAAGCAGCCACCAGAGCCAATGGCGTGAATGCGTCCGCCTTTCAAACAGAGTAGCGTATCCGCCGTGGTTCGCCTGAATCGTAAGCGAAAAAAATGACGTCATCCAGCATAGTCCAAGCCGCGATCGTTCCGGTGGCAGTTGCTCTCGTGCTTGGGTTGCAGCACCAGCTCCTGCTCTCCCGTTCCCGTGCTGCGGACGCCGTGCAAAGGTCATTGTCATGTGATGTCTACCGCGCGTCCTGGACTTTAGGCGCTCTTGGACTCGGGATGTTCGGGATTGCTGCACTGGTCATCTACGTTGTGCGTTCGTTCGCGAACCCCGATCATCTGGTTTTTCTCGGGTTCTGTGGCCTTGCGCTGTTTTTCTTCGGACTCGGAGTCCACTTCATTGGGACCATCTTCCGTTCCTCAGTGCATTTTCTGGAAGACCGAGTCGAGTTGCGCGAAGGGGCGCGTGTTCGCCTCGTCCGGTACAGTGAGCTCACTTCCGTTTCGCTGGTCTCAGGGTACATCGTCTGCGCCAGCGGCGGAGACGAGCGTCTGAAGATCCCGACAGCATTTCGTGGTAGTGCTCTCATCTTGGCCCGCCTACGCAGCATGCTAGAAGGAGGGCCGAACAAGCGGCCGGATGGAGCGTCGGCGAAGGCTCTGCCTTCCGATCCGAGTCAGGGGGCACCCGTCCATCATCCGTAAACCGAACACATATGAAAACCGCCCCCGTCCGTTTACTCGCGTTTGTGGCGTTGCTCATTCTACCGGGCGCCGCGGTCCTTGGCGATGCGGCGGCCCATGCCCAGCTGCTCAAGGAGCGCGACGTTGTGCTGGCGCAGATCGTATCCCAAGAGGAGGCCAGGGTTGCCAGCGGTGTCGGTGACGAAGGTGCTGTCTTTGCAGCGAAGCTGGCGCTGTTCTCGTTCCGGCGGGATGTTGCCGTCACCAAGGAGGAGAAGCTCAAGCAGCAGATGATGATCGTTGAGCTGTACGAACAGAAGTTGGCCGTGGTGAAAGCTCACGCGGCGACTGGTGTCGTGGGCTCGGTTGATGTGCTGAGAGCCACCGACGCAGTTCTGGCCGCGAAGCAGTTGCTCGAGGAGATCAAAGGCGACTGAAAGTCGGGCCAACACTGAGTTGTGTTCGCTCGGAACGAAGCGGAAAGGTGAACACGACTCCCGTTGAGCAAGCCCCTGCTTCGCCGGCGGCTTCGCAGGGCGAGGTCGGATCGAACGGCGGACCGGGAACGAAGGCCCAGCCGGTGCAGGTCCACTCGCCGGGCCCATGCAGGAGTGATGCGGGTGCGAGACCGAGTACTCCAGTCAGGCGGTGCCGCTCGTTCCCTTACGCCTTTTCCGCCGCGCCGGCTTCGTAGCGTTTGATCCATGCCGCCGACCACGTGGCGAAGTCGCCGGCTTCGATATGCGCGCGGGCCTGGGCCATGAGATCGAGGAAGAAGTGGAGGTTGTGGATCGTGAGCAACGTGCCGGCGAGCATCTCGCCGGCGACGTGCAGGTGGCGCAGGTAGGCGCGGCTGAAGTGGCGGCAGCAGTAGTTGTCGAGGCCGTCGACAATCGGGCGCGGGTCCTCGCGGAACTTCTCGTTGCGCAGGTTGATCGGGCCGTCGGTGGTGAAGACGAGGCCGTTGCGGGCGACGCGGGTGGGCATCACGCAGTCGAACATGTCGATGCCGAGCGCGATCATCTTGAGCAACTGCGGCGGGGTGCCGAGGCCCATGGCGTAGCGCGGACGGTCGGCGGGCAGGTGCGGGGTGGTGGCGCCGACCTGATGGAGCATCTCGGGCTCGGGTTCGCCCACGCTCACGCCGCCCACGGCGTAGCCGGGGAAATCCAGTTCGCGGAGACCGGCGGCGGCCTCGGCGCGGAGATCGGCGAAGGTCGAGCCCTGCACGATGCCGAAGAGGTGGTGGCCGGCGTCGAGCCAGCCGGTGTCGCGGGCGATCTGGAGGCATTGGCCGGCCCAGCGGCGGCTGCGGGCGACGGCGGCGGCGGCTTCGTCGCGGGTGCAGGGCCAGGGCGGGCATTCGTCGATGACCATCGCGATGTCGGAGCCGAGGTTTTGCTGGATGCGCATGACCTCGCGCGGGCCGAGGAAGAGGTTGGCGCCGTCGAGGTGCGACTGGAAGGCGATGCCGTCGTGCTGGATGTCGCGCAGCTTCGCCAACGAGAAGACCTGGAAGCCGCCGCTGTCGGTGAGGATGGGGCCGTCCCAGCCCATGAACTTGTGGAGACCTCCGAGTTTGGCGACGAGGTCGGAGCCCGGGCGAAGATTGAGGTGGTAGGTGTTGCCGAGGATGATCTGGGCGTGGATCTCGCGCAGGTGGGCGGGCGTGATCGCCTTCACGGTCGCCTGCGTGCCGACGGGCATGAAGATCGGCGTCTCGATGGTGCCGTGGCGGGTGCGCAGCCGGCCGCGGCGCGCGGCGGTGGCGGTGTCGGTGAGCAGGAGTTCGAAATGCGACGGCATGGGCCGGAGAGCAAAACCGGCGGCCGGGCCGGGACGCAAGCGGAAGGCGGGGCGCGATCCCGCATGGATTGCGAAGGCAGAGGCAAGCGGTCTTCGCCTCGAATGCCGCTTCTCGCGTGGCTCAGCGGTAGGTCTGGGTCTTCATCCAGACCGCGCGGTCGGTGAACGTGGGGACGGGCGGCTCCTTCAACTGGTGGTCCTTGGCGGTGAGCTGGACGACGACGAGACGGCGCGTGGCGGGGGCGACAAGCTCGGTGAGAATCTGGCCGATGCGCTCGGGCGTGAGGGCGTCGAGTGCGTCACGGATCTTCGAATCGCGATCCCAGTCGTGGTCGTAGTTGTACGCGAGTTCCCAAAACTTCTCCGCTGTTTCGGCGAGATCGACCGATTTGCTCTCGAGCGAACTGCGTGCGCCAGCCCGGATGGCCTCGAACTGCTCGGGCGTCACCGCGGCCCAACGGCGCGGCAAGTCACTGAAATATGCTTCGACTCGGTCGCGGAGAAGGTCGCTGGCGTGCTCCGCCGACTGGATATCTCCGATGATGCCAAGAAAGCAAGGTTCGCTGGCCACGCCGGTTGCGACCCGGTAGCCGAGTTGCTGGCGCGTGCGGAGCTCGGCGTAAAAATCACCTTTGATGAAACGATGGGCGACCGCCAAGGCGGCCCGGAGCTCATGAGTGTCATCACCGGTCAGGTACGCGAGCCGCACGGCGGAGTTGGAGCCGGGCACGGTGGCGGTGTCGACCACGGTGGAGCCCGCCGGCAGTTGGAGGAACCTGGAGCGGACGACCTTCTTCGGCGACGCCGGTCGCGCACGAAGCTGGTCTCGGAGCGATCGGGCGAGACGCGCGGCATCGTCGGCGTCGACGTTGCCGCAGGCGATGGCTTCGATGTGACAGCGGCCGAAGAGCGTGCGCGGAACTGCGAGAACCTCCTCGCGCGTGGTGCGGCGTGCCGGCGCGGCGAAATCCGCAATCGAGATCCCCGGAGAGTTCACCACCCCGGCGCAACGCATCTGCACCAGATCGAGGGCTTCGGCCCGGTTGGCATCTTGCGCCATGTTCTCGAGGTGCTCGCGGAGTTCCGCGAAAGCGGCGGGCTCCACGGTAGGTTGGGCCATGCGCGCGAACAACCGTTCGAGGAAGCGCTCGGTGCCTCCGCTGAAACCGGAGACGGAGACGACCAAGCCGTCGGCGGTGAACGTCAGTTCGCACGTGATTCCGGCGGCGAGCGCCTGGTCGTGGGCGGGAAAACGGGAGATCATCAGACCTTGGTAGAGCACGAGTTGGCAGAACTGTTGCGGGTCGAGTGTGCCGGTGCCCGGGTGGATGACGAAGCGGTAGGCCACCAGCGGGCGGCGCGGCTTGTCGACCTCCAGATGGTGTAGGGTGAGTCCGGGTTCGTCGACGACGCGCACCGGCTGCTCCCCCAGCAATCGGACGTTGCCATCGATGAAAGGATTCGGCTCCGGGGGCAGGCTCGCGGCGATATCCGCCGGCGTGGGAGTGGGGGCGTGCGGGCCCTCGGCGGCAAGCTCGGCGCAACTGTACGCGAACCCGTAGTAGGGCTCCTTGCGGTCGGTCGCGACATCCGGTGCAACCAGGGAGACGATTGCGTTGTCGGGTCGGAGTGCGGCGAGGACCTTTCGGTAAGCCTCTTCGTCGGGCTCCTCCCAGAGGAAGGGGACGCGCTCTGCGAGTTCGAGGGGATGGAGCAGCGCGTTGGCTGCGAGGGTGGCGATTCGCGCTTGCGGTGCGAGACCGGTCCGGAACGCCTCCTGCTTGGCGGCGAGGAAACTCTGTTCGTTGAAGGCGTCGGTGGGAAACGGCGCCGCGCGGAGACGTTCGCAACGGGCGAAGACCAATTGCAGCACCCGCTCGGGGCGAGTGCGCCCGGCGGCGGTTAGCGTGATTGGGAGAATGAGCGAGCTGCGGTCCTCAGAGCAGTGTTCGATGGAGGCCTCGCACCCGAGGGCGAGGCCTTCGGCACGGAAGTGCTCGATGAGGCTGCCGGAGCCAGGGGCGGTGAGGACCGCTGCGACCAGTTCGGCGGGCTTGGAAACGACCTGCGACCGCGTGGCGCCGACTGGAAACTCGAGGAACAGCATGGACTGGCCGCCACTGGCGACGATTTGTGCAAACCGGCCGACTGCCTGGGCGGGGCGGGTGTCCGGTGGGGGCTGCCTGGCGACCACCGTCCGGCGCGGCACAGAGGAGAAACAGGCGCGAGCGAGCTTTTCGAGCTGTTCGCAGGGCATGGGGCCGCGCAGTGCCACTGCCATGTGGTCGGCGCTGTAGCGTGCCTGGTAGAAGGCGACCACCTCGTCGCGGGAGGTGCCGGCAAGTGTGGCGCGATTCCCGATGGGGAAGCGGGCTTCGGGCGAGCCCGGCTCGTAAAGCTCGAGCGAGACGAACTGGCGACGGGCGACGTCGTTGTCGCGGTGGCGTTCGAATTCGTTCTCGATCGCGGTGAGTTCGCGCTCGGCTGCGGTGAGATCGAACCGCGGGGCGATGAAGAACTGTGCCATCCGGTCGAGCGAAGATTCGAAGGCATCGCGGGGCGTAGTGAAGGCAAAGATAGTGTGGTCGCTTTTCGTCTCGCCTGCGAAGTCGCCGCCATTCGCCGTGACCGTGCGGATGAACTCGCTGTCGTCGGGGTATTTCTCGGAGCCGAGGAACAGCAGGTGCTCGAGATAGTGAGCCAGTCCCGGACGCGAGAGGGGATCGTCGCCATAGCCCGCATCGACGGCGACGGCGGCGGACGCGATGACGAGATCGGGGTCGGAGCAGAGCAGGACGCGCAGGCCGTTCTCGAGCACGAGACGGCGGTACGCGCTCCTGTCATCGGGCGCCCGGAAGGCCGGCGGCGCGATGGCGGTGTCGCCTCCGCGGGCGAGCAGGTTGAGCGCGAGAAAGGCGAGCACCATCCACAGCTTGGCCATGGCGGCATGCTCGTCGCCGATGGTTGGTGACGGCAAGGCGGAAATGGCGGAGCTGGCGTCGCCGGCGGGGGCGGCGACAATGGCTCCCGCCTCGATCAAGACCAACGGTGGGTGAAACGGTCGGTGGGGACGTGGAGATTACGCGGAGTGGAATAGGTTGGGCTGGGTGGTTCTTCGGTGCGGTTTGACCGGCTGCAGGGCGCGTTGGCGAAAATTGGGGCGCCGCATCGGCGGGGCCCTGCGCGACAGCGCTGGCCGTTGCCTGTAGCGCTGACGGTGCCGCCGGACAGGGCAGCAGGATCACTGGCCTGTGCTGGCCGGCTGGTGCTGGTGCACCTCGCCGCCCGCAAGTCCCTCGCGGTAGTGGCTCGGGGTTGAGATCGAGCGGGAAGCGGTCGTTGAGAACGGAAGATGCGCCCGGCCGACGCCTGCGATTGTCAATAACTCGCCCGGGCGGGCGCTTGACCTGTTTCCCAACGCTTCCGACCCTTCCGCCCGTGCTGCTCGTCATCGACAACTACGACTCCTTCACCTTCAACCTCGTCCAGTACTTCGGCCAGCTGGGCGTGGAGCAGAAGGTCTTCCGCAACGACGAGATCACCCCGGCGCAGGCGTTGGCGCTCAACCCGGAGCGCGTGCTGCTCTCGCCCGGCCCGTGTTCGCCCAAGGAGGCGGGCGTGACGCTCGACATCATCAAGGCCTTCGCGGGCGTGAAGCCGATCCTCGGCGTCTGCCTCGGCCACCAGTCGATCGGGCACTACTTCGGTGGCAAGGTCGTGCGCGCCGACCGGCTCATGCACGGCAAGACCTCGCCGATCCTGCACAAGAACACCGACGTGTTCCGCGGCATGCCCAATCCCTTCAACGCGACGCGTTACCACTCGCTGCTCGTCGAACGCGCTTCGCTGCCGGCCTGCCTCGAGATCACGGCCGAGACGGCCGAGGGTGAGATCATGGGGCTGCGCCACCGCGAGCTCCCGATCTGGGGCGTGCAGTTCCACCCTGAGTCGATCGCCACGCAGGAGGGCATGACGCTCCTGAAGAATTTCCTGACGTTGAACTGAGAACGCGCGTCGACTCGCCGCCGGCCGGTTCGTCCGCCAGCGACCATCGCCCCTTCTCCATCGTCCATTCCCCATGCGCTGCCCCAAGTGCACCTCGATCGAGGACAAGGTGATCGACTCGCGGATCAGCCGCGAGGGCACCACGATCCGCCGCCGGCGCGAATGCCTGGAGTGCGGGCACCGCTACACGACGACCGAGATGATCGTGCGCGAGGATCTGGTCGTGATCAAACGCGACGGCCGCCGCGAGCCGTTCGACCGCGAGAAGCTCGTGCGCGCCATCCGCGCCGCCTGCCACAAGCGCCCGGTCGACCTCGAGCAGATCAACATGGCCGTCGAGGACATCGTCGACCAGTTGGAGGCGAAGTTCGGCACCGAGATACCCAGCAGCGAGGTGGGCGAGGCCTGCATGGCGCGCCTGCGCACGATCGACAAGGTCGCCTACGTGCGCTTCGCCAGCGTGTACAAGGAGTTTCGTGACGTGAACGAGTTCATGGACGAGCTCCACCGGTTGGTGAAGCCGAAGCAGGCCTGACGCCGCCCCGCGCCCCATGAGCTCGCCCCACGATCTCCCCGCGCTGCACCTGCTCAACACCGTCTTCGCCGGAGTGACCGGGCAGGATCTCTACCTGGCCGAGCAGCTGAAGGCGGGCATCGAGCAGGCGCTGGCGGAGCAGGGCGGGGTGGTGGTGGCCACCGCGGCCGCCGGTGCCGCCCTCGTGACCGGGGTGACTCCCGCCGCCTTCGCCGCCGCGGTGCAGGCGCTCCAGCGCAAGTTCGCTGGCGGCGAGGACGACCTGCGGCACGGCTTCGCGCATTACGACGCAGCCCAAGGTCCGGCCGCCCCCGATTCCCTGTGGACCCGCGAGCAGGTGCTCGCGGCGCTGCGGCGCCTCGCGCCGTACCAGGAGGCGACGCTGCTCATCACGAATCTGCACGCCACGTTCTGCCCGCCGGGGAAACGCTGGACCGAGCGCCGCCGCGCCGCCTACCGCGAGGTGCTCGACTTCCTCGCCGCGCTGGCGCTCGCCCGCAAACGCGAGCGCGCGCAGCTCACTCTGCTGTTTTTGTAGCAGCCGGGGCGGTGCTGCGGCCTCGACTCCGGGCCGCGTTTGGTTTCGACTCCCTGTCGCCCAATCATGGCCACCATTTTCGAGCGTATCATCGCCCGGGAGATCCCCGCCCGCATCGTGCATGAGGACGGTCTCTGCCTGGCGATCCACGACATCCAGCCGCAGGCGCCGGTGCACGTGATCGTGTTTCCCAAGAAGCCGATCCCGCGAGTCGCCGCCGCCGCCGCCGAGGACCAGCCGCTGCTCGGCCACCTGCTGCTCACCGCCGCGGCGATCGCGCGGCAGCTCGGTCTCGAGGAGGGTTTCCGCCTCGTGATCAACAACGGCCCGCACGGCGGCGAGTCGGTCCCGCATCTGCACGTGCACCTGCTGGGCCGCCGCCCGATGGGCTGGCCCCCCGGCTGAGTTTCCCGCCACACCTTCCCCCATCCAGAATATTCCCACGCGCGGAGTTCCGCCGCGCTGTGACGAGACCGATCCCGCCCCACCACGATGCCCGATGACGTCTTTGCTCCCGAGGGGGATACCCCGGCCGGGCCCGAACCGCAGGCGCTGCCGGTCCCGTGGCCGCCGTTCGTGGCCGTCGCCAAGGAGCTGATCGACTCGTGCCCACCGTTCCGGCGGCTCGGTCTGTCCTCGCTGGCCGGAGCCCGGGAGATCCAGCGCCGGCTCGAGCAGCTGCGACTCTCGGTGGAACTGGGGGCACCCGAGTTCGGCTGGGCCTTCGCGCCCCAGCCGCCCCCGGGCAGCGAGCAGTTGCGCGACGCGGCCCAGCAGCTCAAGGACACGCTCACCCGCCTGCTCCACGAGTTCTTCTGGTTCTGGCCGAGCAACTACCCGGAGGACGGCAGCGACGCGGCGATCGACGCGCTGCTCGCGGGCGATGCCGACTCCGCGTTCCTGCGCTGGCAGAACGAGGCCGCCGCGGGAAACATCGTGGCCGTGCACAACCTCGCGGTCTTCCACCAGCTGGCCGCGCTCTCGGTCGAGCGCACCGGCGCGCCGATCGAGGAGGCGACCGCCGAATGGTGGAACACCTCGATCACCCAATGGGCGCGGGTACGGGCGAGCGAGGAGTTCTGGGATCGGTTCCAGCTGCGTATCAATCGTTTGGACGACGCCCGCCTGCCCGCCGGCCTCGCGGAGGGGGTCCGCGCCACTTTGCCCGATGCGCTCTGCGCGATTCACGCCGCGTTGGCGATCAACCGCGCGCAGAAGGCGCAGTGGCATGAGTCCACCGCGCATGTGCGTTTCGCCCGCCAGGTGCACGATGTGCCCGCGCGGGCCGAGCGTACGCTCGAGGCGGCGATCGTTCGCGTCGTGCAGGGAGTCGACCTGCTGGTGCGCGACACGGCGCGGCGTCTCACCGGCGACGGCTCGGTCGGCCTCGCGCTCACGGCTGGCCTGCTGGCCGAGGCGGCGGACGAGTTTGCGGTGATCGAGGCCATCTGCGGGCGCGATTCCGAAGTGTACCGCGAGATCAGCACCCGCGTGGTCGATGCCGCGTTGGAGGGTATCATCGCCTACCAGCGCCGTACGCTCGACAGCTGCGGGGTGCTCCCTTGGCTGACTCACCTGACCACGCTTGCGGCCACCCCGGAGGTGCGTCGCCGGCTCGAGGAGACGGCGGACATCCTGCACGGCAACGCGATCGTCGAGAAGCTGCCGCCGGCCGATCCCAACGCCGATCCTGCGCTCGCCGAGGCGGCGGAGTTCGAGGCGGCATACCGGCTGTTGCTCGAGGAGTTCGTGCCCGGCGCCGACCGGCTCAACCTCGGACCGCGGGCCCGGACCGACTACATGGCGAACGTGCGCCGCGCCCTGCGCGAACTCGCCCACGCCGCCTGCTACCAGTTGGAGAACTTCGACCTCGCCGCTCGTGCCCTCGCCACCGCGGCCGACATCTCGGACGGCGCCGAGCGCGCGGCGCTCCATCGGGAGCGCGAGCAGCTGTTGCTGGAGATCGTGCGCCGCAAGGCCCGGGAGATGGCCGCCGAGCATGCCACCGCGGCGGCCGAGGCGGCCGCGCTCGCCGAGGCCGTCGTGCCGACGGAGAACGAGACGCCGGTGGCCAGCGAGCCGCCCGCCCCGGCGAAAGAGCCGGCGCCGCTGCAGAGCGAGCTGCCGCTGTGGACCGAGCCCGCGCCGGCGGCCCCGGAACCCGCGGGGTCCGAGGGGAATGTCGCCGCGCCCGAGCCGGTGGCGGAACTCCCGACGGCAGGCACGCCGTTGAGCGCCTTCGGAAGCAACCAGCTTCATTTCGAGGTGGGGGGCCATGTGCTCGACCTCGACCCGACGCGCCTGGTCTTCGACGGAGTTAACATCAACCCGGACGATATCACCGGTCTGCGGTACGGCGTGGTTGCGGCCGGGGACGAGGGACCGACGGGCGTGCGCTGGCACCGGATCGCCTGGTGCAGCGCCGAGACGGTGGTGACGCTCGACGAGACCAATCTGTTCGGCGCCGCCGCCGCGGATCCCGCGCGCCTCTACAACCTGATTCTGGAGACGCTCTACGGCGTGGTCGTGCCCGGCCTGATCGTACGGCTGGTCGACTGGGTCCGGCGCGGCGAGGCGGTGCCGCTCGGGTCCGCGTGGCTGCGCGCCGACGGGCTTGTATTCTCCGGCCGGACTTTCCACTGGCCAAGCGGCGCCGCCGTGCCTTACTCGCAACTCGCGCATGCGCTCGACGACGGCGAATTCGTGGTCCTCCGGGCCGAGAATGAAGACGACACCGAACGTTTTGCGCTGGCGGAGGTCTGGAACGCGGCCATCGCGGGCCACGTGATCGACGCCCTCGCTTCCGTCACCCCATCCACCGACGAATCATGAACGACCCCGGCATGCTGCAACTGCTGATGGCGAACGAGCCCAGGAAACTGGCCCGCCTGCCCGAGGCTCCTTTGGAGAAGGCTCTCGCCGAGGTCGAGGCGCTCCGCCACAGCCCGCCGCCCGCCGCCGTCCCGCCCGCGCCGATCGCGCCCGCGGAGGCCACTGGTCCGACCGTGCCGGCCGACCGCACCAATCCGCTCGATGGGCCCCTGGCTGCCCTCGCCACCCATATCTGGCGCGCGCAGGCCCGGATGCTCGACCCGAAGACCGGCGAGCCCCGCGAGGAGACGCGCCGCCTGTATCGCCATATCGAAGGCGCCCTGGAGGCCTTCACCACGATGGGCGTGCGCCTGAGCGATTGGATCGGCCAACCCTACGACTCCGGCCTGCCGCTCAAAGTCCTTTCCTTCGAGCCCACCCCCGATCTCGTCCGCGACACGGTCGTCGAGGCCGTGCGCCCTGCCATCTTCTGGCAGGATCGCCTCCTGCAGGTGGGCGAGGTCATCGTCGGCATACCCCCAACCCCGTCCAAACAATCGTGAGCAGAAACACCATCGACTTCGGCATCGATCTCGGCACGACCAACAGCGCCATCGCGGTCGTCTCCGGCACGGGCACCGAGATCATCAAGAACAACCTCGAGGCCGACATCACCCCCTCGGCCGTCTACATCAATCGCAACGGCAACCTGTGGGTCGGCCACAGTGCCCGCGCCAAGGTCGGCGACGAGCGCGCCGAGGGCGACCTGCACCTCGAGTTCAAGCGCCGCATGGGCACGGGCTACGAGTACGCCTTCCGCGCCAGCGGTCGGCGCATGCGCCCCGAGGATCTCTCCGCCGAGGTGCTGAAATCGCTGCGCGGCGACGTTGCCCAGAAGCGCAACGAGCAGATCTCCGCCGCCGTCATCACCGTGCCGGCCGCCTTCGAGCTCCACCAGTGCGAGGCGACCAAACGCGCCGCCGAACTCGCCGGTTTCCGCACCGCGCTTCTGTTGCAGGAGCCCGTCGCCGCCGCGCTCGCCTACGGATTCCAGCGCGTCGAGGCCAAGGCGTACTGGATGGTCTTCGACTTCGGTGGCGGCACGTTCGATGCCGCCCTCATCCGCTCCGAGGACGGCACCATGAGCGTCGTCAACCACGGCGGCGACAACTTCCTCGGCGGCTCCGACATCGACTGGGCCATCGTCGAGCAGGTGCTCGCCCCGCGCGTGGCCAAGGAGTTCGGTGCGGCCGATTTCCGCCGCGGCGTCGAACGCTACCGCTACGACTTGGCCCGCCTGAAGGCCGCTGCCGAAACCGCGAAGATCGACCTCTCCCGCCGGGAGGCCACGCTCGTGGAGGCCACGCTGCGCAACGTCTCCGGCGAGACCGTCACCTTCGAGACCGAGCTCACCCGGCAGGACATCACCCGCGCCGCCACGCCGATCATCAACAAGGCCGTGACGATCACCCAGCGTGTGCTCACCGAGCGCGACCTCGGCCCCGCCGCCGTCGAGCGCCTCATCTTCGTGGGCGGCCCCACGCTTGCCCCGTATTTCCGCGCCATCGTCAAACAGCGCCTCGGCATCCCGTTCGATTTCAATGTCGATCCGCTCACGGTCGTCGCGCGCGGTGCGGCCGTCTTCGCCGGCACGCAGCGCCTCGCCGGCACGCCGGCGGCCGTGAAGGCCCCGGCCCGCGCCAATCGTTTCAACGTCGAGCTCATCTACAAGCCCGTCGGCTCCGAGCCGGACCCGCTCGTGGGCGGCCGGTTTTCGCTGCCCGCCGGCGGCTCGGTTGTCGGCTACACCCTCGAGTTTGCCAACCAGCAGACGAAATGGCGCAGCGGCAAGATCACCCTCAACGAGAGTGCCGCCTTCCAGCTCAACGTCCGCGCCGAGCCGGGCATCCAGAACGTCTTCACCCTCGAACTGCGCGACCCAACCGGCAACATCTGCGAGACCGATCCGGGCGAGTTCGCCTACACGATGGGCGTCGTCGTCGACGAGCAGCCGATCATCAACAACGTCGGCGTCGCGATGGCCGACAACCGCATCGGCATCCACTTCAACAAGGGCCAGGGCCTGCCCGCCAAGAGCACCCGCACCTACCGCACCGCCGTCGGCGTGCGCGCCGGCGAGTCCGGCAGCGTGCTGCGTATCCCGATCGTTGAGGGCAACCGCGACCTTGCCGACCGCAACATCCTCATCGGCTCGCTCGAGATCACCGCCGAGAAGGTCAAACGCGACATCCCCGCCGGCTGCGAGATCGAGGTCACCTTCGCCATGGATTCCTCGCGCATGCTCAAGGTGGTCGCCTACGTGCCGCTGCTCGACGAGGAGTTCCCCACCAAGATCGAGCTCGGCGGCAAGGTGCGCCAGCCCGATGTCGGCATGCTGCGCGCCGAGTGGGCCCGCGAGCGCAAGCGCCTCACCGGCCTCAAGGAGAACCCGCACCTCGCCGAGGACCAGGCGGTGCAGAAGGCGCTCCAGGAGCACGAGACCTCCGCCGCCACCCAGGAGATCGACGCCATCCTCAACCACGAGAAGGCCGAGTTCGACGCCCTGCTGCGCGTCGAGCGCGAGATCCTCGAGTGGAAGATCCGCCTCGACGAGGTCGAGGACCGCGCCACCTGGCCTTCGCTGGTCAAGGAGGTCGACGTGAAGCTCACCGAGCTCGACACCCTCGCGTTCCAGAACGGCACCAACGAGGAGAAGGCCCGTTCCCGCACCCTGCGCGAGCAGGTTGCCGCCCTGATCGGCGAGAAGAACGCCACCCGCCTGCGCACCAAGAAGGCCGAGATCGAGGACGTGTCCTCGGCGATCCTCTTCCGCCAGGCCGCCTTCTGGGTCACGCACTTCGAGAGCCTCGTCGCCTGCCAGCCGCAGATGAGTGATGCCGCGCGGGCCGAGGAGCTCATCCGCCAGGGCCGCGAGGCCGTGGCGCAGGGCAACACCCCCGCGCTCAAGGAAGTGGTCTTCAGTCTCCAGGATTTGCTGCCGCAACAGGTGCTGGGCGAAGTCCAGCGCGGTTACGGCTCGGGCATCCTGGGCTGAGCGTGCGCCATGGCCGATCCCGGACTCGAATCCCTGGACACGTCGTTGCGCCTGCTGCAGGCGCAACAACTGGCGCGGCGCGGCCGGTTGCGGGAGGCGATGGCGGTCGTCGCCCCCGGCGGTCTGCCGCCCGCCGACCCGGTGCTGTTGCAGGCGCTCGCCGCGCTCGCCACCGGCGCGGGCGAGTACCGCACCGCGTTGCCGCTGTGGCGGCTGCTGCTCGAACGCGAGCCCGGCCACGCCTACGCCCGGCGCATGGTGGCGGCGATCGAGCTCTGGCAGGCCCGCCCGCCGTGGATGCGGTGGTTCTGGCCGCTCGCGGCCGTTCTCGGCGGTCTGGTGCTGGTCGGCGGATTGTTGCTGGCGCTTTGACCGGCGGGCCGCGGAAATCTGCGCGTGCGGCGAGTCCGTGGGACAACGACACGCCGCGCCCGCCTCGCCCGAGCACGGTGCTGGGGGATTCTCCCGCGTTGTGCGGTCTGGGCCGGAGCCCCGAGGGGCCGTCCGGGAAACCCCGATGCAAAAAACTAGTTGCCGTCGGATACGTTTCGCGAAAGTTACTTCGTCTCAACCGCAACTGCGATACATCAACACCGTTAACCGAATACTGATATGCCCGCCTCCCAGGAAAGTTCCCCCCTCACGTTCGATCTCAAGGAAGAGCTCCTCGCCAAGATCGAAGCTGCCCGCAGCAGCCTCGACATGGCCACCAACAGCGAGGTGATCCGCCACGCGATCGAGACGTTCGACTTCGGTTCCTACTCCGCCCCGGTGAAGGCGCATCGCCAGATCTCCGTCCGCCTCCGCATGGACAGCAAGCAGCGTCTCGTGAAGCTGGCCAAGAAGCACGACGTGAGCGTCGGCGAGCTGCTCCGCACCGCGATTGATGCTCTCCCGGTCTCCAAGAAGGCCGCCAAGAAGAAGAAGTAAGGAACGCTCCACTCAACGTTACCCGACCCCGCGGATCGCTCCGCGGGGTTTTTTGTCGCCGCCTGCGGACCCGACGGCCGAGCGTCGGGGCCCATCGGTGGCGGGTTGGCGGATGCGGCGCTCCCGTGCTTGCCTCGCGCAAAACCTCCTTCCAGCCTGCGACTTCTCTCCATGAGCCAAAACCGCCGTTCCCTCTCCCCCTGGGCCAAGAACATCTCGCCGTCGCCGACCCTGGCGGTGGATGCCAAGGCCAAGGCCCTCAAAGCCGCCGGTGTCGACGTCTGCGGCTTCGCCGCTGGTGAACCCGATTTCGACACGCCCGAATTCATCAAGGAGGCCTGCACCAAGGCCCTCGCCGCGGGCAAGACCAAGTACGCCCCGGCCGCCGGCATCGACGAGCTGCGCGCCGCCATCGCCGAGCGCTACGCCGCCGATTACGGCCTGCAGGTGAAGCCCGCGCAGACGTGCGTGAGCCCCGGCGGCAAGTATTCCTGCTACCTCGCCATCATGGCCACGGTCGGGCCCGGCGACGAGGTCATCGTCCCGGCTCCGTACTGGGTGAGCTATCCCGAGATGGTGAAGCTCGCCGGCGCCACCCCCGTGATCGTGGCCGCCTCGGCCGCGAACGGCTTCAAGCTCACCGCCGCCCAGCTCGAGGCCGCGATCACCCCGCGGACCAAGCTCGTCATCCTCAACAGCCCCTCCAATCCCACCGGGGCGGTCTACACCAAGGCCGAACTGGAGGCGTTCGTGGGCGTCGTGCTCAAGCACGGCCTCTACCTGATGTCGGACGAGATGTACGAGCATCTCACCTATGACGGCCAGAAACACTTCTGCGCCGCCACCATCGCGCCCGAGGCCGCCGCGGCGACGATCATTGTCTCCGGTTTCAGCAAGAGCTATTCGATGACCGGCTGGCGTCTCGGCACCCTTGTGGCGCCGCCGGATGTCGCCAAGGCCGCCATCGACATCCAGAGCCAGACCTCCTCCAACGCGACCACCTTCGCCCAGTACGGCGCCCTCGCCGCGCTCAAGGAGAAGGACAAGGCCGCCGCCGCGATGAAGCCGATGCTCGAGGCGTTCGATCGCCGCCGCCGTTTCCTGCATGCCGAGCTCAACAAGATCCCCGGCATCACCTGCGGGCTATCCCAGGGCGCGTTCTACCTCTTCCCGACGATCTCCTCGTTCGGGCTGAGCTCGAGCGAGTTCTGCGCGAAGCTGCTCGACCAGGAGAAGGTCGCCGCCGTCCCCGGCGTGGCCTTTGGCGACGACACCTGCCTGCGCCTCAGCTATGCTACCGGCGACAAGATCATCGCCGAGGGTGTGCGCCGCCTCGGTGTCTTCTGCGCCTCGCTCAAGCGCTGAACCGCCTCCAGGAACCCACTTCCGAGGCCGCGGGCATGCGCCCGCGGCCTTTTTGTTGTGGCGGGGTTCGCGGCGACCCGGAAGATCGTCGGCCTCCGCCTCCCCCGGTGCGACACGCTCACCACCTCCAACAGATCACTACACATCACCCATGAGTCTCTTCATCGGCATCGATAGCGGCACGCAGAGCACCAAGGCCATCGTGCTCGACCTCGAGTCGGGCAAGGTCGTCGCCGAGGCGCGCGCGTCCTACGCGCTCATCCCGAACCTCCCGGTCGGGCATATGGAGCAGCACCCCTCCGCCTGGACCGAGGCGCTCGACAAGGTCATTCTCGCCGTGCTCGAAAAGGTCGACCGCGCGGCCGTCGCCGGCATCGGCGTCTCCGGCCAGCAGCACGGCTTCGTGCCGCTCGACGAGAACGGCGAGGTCATCCGCCCGGCCAAGCTCTGGTGCGACACCTCCACCGTGCCCGAGTGCGAGGCGATCATGAAGAAGCTCGGCGGGCCCAAGGCCACGCTGAAGAAGACCGGCAACCTCGTGCTCGCCGGTTTCACCGCGGGCAAGATCGCCTGGTTGAAAAAGAAGGAGCCGGCCAACTACCGCCGCCTCCGCCACGTGCTCCTTCCGCACGACTACCTCAATTTCCACCTCACCGGCCAGTACTTCATGGAGTTCGGCGACGCCTCCGGCACCGCGCTCATGGACGTGCGCAAGGCCGCCTGGTCGAAGGCCGCGATCGATGCGATCGATCCGAAGCTCGCCCAGTTCCTCCCGAAAATCTCGGGCTCGCACGAGGCGGCCGGCACCCTCCGCCCGGAGATCGCCGAGAAATACGGCCTCTCGACCTCCGTCGTGGTCAGCGCCGGCGGCGGCGACAACATGATGGGCGCCATTGGTACCGGAAACGTGGAGTCGGGCGTGGTCACCGCCAGCTTCGGCACCTCCGGCACCATCTACGCCTTCAGCAAGAAGCCGGTCTGCGACCCCGATGGCGAGATCGCCGCGTTCTGCAGCTCCACGGGCGGCTGGCTCCCGCTGCTATGCACGATGAACGTCACCAGCGTCACCGAGCACATGCGCAACCTCTTCGGCTGGGACGTGAAGACCTTCGACGACCAGGTGGCCACGGTGCCGGCCGGCAGCGACGGCCTGTTGCTCCTCCCGTACTACGCCGGCGAGCGCACACCCAACGTGCCCACCGGCTCGGGCTCGTTCATCGGCCTCAACGCCAAGACCAACACGCAGGCGCATTTCGCCCGCGCCGCGATGGAAGGCGCCACGCTCGGCATGAACTACGGCCTGCGCCGCCTCGCCCAGCTGGGCGTGAAGGCGAAGGAGATCCGCATCACCGGCGGCGGCGCCAAGTCGCCCGTCTGGCGCCAGATGATGGCCGACGTCTTCGGCGTGCCCGTCGTTGCGATGGTTGAGGACGAGGGTGCCGCGCTCGGCGGTGCGCTCCAGGCCGCGTGGTGCGTGGCCCGTCAGTCCAACCCGAAGGCGAAGCTCGAGGACATCACCCGCCGCATCGTCGCGCTCGACGAGGCGACCCGTTGCCAGCCCAACAAGGCCAACGTCGCCGTCTACCGCAAGATGCAGGCGCTGCACGACCAGCTCAGCCAGGTGCTGCGCCCGGTCTTCCCGGTCCAGCGCAAGATCGCCAACGGCTGATCGGCCCGCGCCTGCTTTCTCGATTCCTCACGACCGGCGTTCCTCGCGGACGCCGGTCGTTTCCATTTCCGCCGGGGCAGGGACGGTCAGCGCAGCGAGACCTCGACCAGGAAACGCTGGGTCTGGCCGGGTTCGACGAGGTGCACGCCGAGGGCGTTGCCCGGGGCGTTGGGCGGCCCCATCCAAGGTTCGACGCAGAAAAACGGCGACTCGGGCTTCTCCGTCCAGGTGAGCACCGCGGTGTCGGCCGGTGGCGTCCTTGAAGTCCCGATGCGAAGGCGGAGCGTGTTGCCCGTGGTGCGCTCGGTGACGATCGCGCTGTTGCCGGCGAGATTGAGGTGGATGGTGTCGAGCAGCGCCGGGTTGGAGAGTTTCTCCTCGGCGGTGAAGTGGGGCTGGTCGACGAGCTGGCCGGTGGCCGGGTCCTGCTTGGCGACGCGGCGCGAGGGAATGCGCACCGAGTAGTCGTCGCGGGTGAGACCGTCGGTCCAGGGAATGGTGAAGTAGAAGTGGTGGCCGGCGCTCCACGGGATCGGGGTGCTGCCGAGGTTGCGTAGCGCGAGTTCGACGTAGAAGCCGAGCGGCTCGAAGCGGTAGTCGACGGTGAACTCGTAGTCGAAAGGATAGATCGTGCAGTCGGCCGCCGACGGGTGGAACAAGGCGCTGAAGCCGCCGGCGTCGGCCCGGACGAGGCTGAAGTCGCCCTGGCGGGCGAGGCCGTGCATGGGCATCCGCAGGCGGGCCCCGTCGGGCGCGCGCCAGTACTGCATCTCGCCACCCTCGAAGCAACGGCCGGCGAAAGGGAACAGGATCGGGTTGCCGCCGCGGACTTTCGCGAAGTCCTCGAGCGACTCGATCTCGGGCCAGTAGAGCACGTCGCGCAAGGTACCGTCGCCCAGTTCGAGGTTCCAGTTCATGAGCCGGGCTCCGAGCTCGGGCAGGGCGAGGAAGGTCGAGCGACCCACCTGCCAACGAAGCAGTTCCTTGCCGAGATACGGGATGCGTTCCATGCCGCATCCGGTGATGGGGAAAACGGCGCGGAGTGCAAACCTGTGTTCGGTGGCGACGGTGAAGTTGCGGGGCGGCCTGCCGGCGGCGCCGAGCTGAAACGGCGCGGGGATTTGTAAGGGGAAAACGCGGGCGCAGGCTTGCGCCGTCCCGCGCGCGCGTCGATAACAGCGCCCGCATGCAACGACTGCTCCTCGTGTTGTTCTGCCTTCTGTCCTCGGCGGCCCAGGCCGCGCATCTGGGCGGCGACTCCGTGGCTCCTGCGGCGGCGAAAACCCCGGTCGAGCCGGCGTTGGTGGGCACCGCGGAGAAGCCGGTGCGCGTGGTCGTGATCCCAGTGCGCGAGCAGATCGCCGATCCGGTCTTCTACATCCTCCGGCGCGGCCTCAAGTCGGCTGGGAAGAACGACCTGGTGGTGCTCGATATGAAGACGCCGGGCGGGGCGCTGGGCACGGCGCTGGAGATGATGGATGCGCTCGACAAGTTCGAGGGGCGCACGGCCACCTACGTCAACGACGAGGCGATCTCGGCCGGTGCGTTCATCTCCGCGGTGACCGACGACATCTACTTCGCGCCGAAGGGCATCATCGGGGCGGCGGCGGCGGTCAGTTCGCAAGGGGCCGACATCCCGGAGACGATGCGGCTCAAGGTGAACAGCTTCCTCGAGGCGAAGGTCGGCGCGTATACCGAGGGCAAACGCTACCGCGCCGAGGTGCTCACGGCGATGTTCGACAAGGATTTCGAGTTCAAGATCGGCGAACGGGTCATCAAGCCGAAGGGCAAGCTGCTCTCGCTCACCGCGACCCAGGCGGCTGAGCTTTTCGGTGAACCACCGGTGCCGCTGTTGTCGAGCGGCTCGGCGAAGTCGCTGGAGGCGTTGCTCGATGAGAAGCTCGGTGCCGGCAATTACCGGATCGAACGGCTGGAGGTCACCTGGTCCGAGCAGCTCGCGCAGTACATCACCGACTACTCCGCGATTCTGCTCGGGCTCGGGATCCTCTGCCTCTACATCGAGTTCAAGACCCCCGGCTTCGGCTTCTTCGGCATCACCGGCGGGGCGTTGTTGTTGGTCGTGTTCTTCGGCCACTATGTCGCCGGACTATCCGGCTACGAGGCGGCGCTGGTCTTCGGACTAGGCCTGCTGCTGCTGCTCGCCGAGCTGGTCTTCTTCCCGGGCGTGATCCTGCCGGCGGCGACGGGCGTACTGCTTATGTTCGGCGCGCTGCTCTGGTCGATGGTCGACCACTGGCCCAACCAGCCGCTGGATTTCTCCGGCGAGATGTTCGCCAAGCCCGCCACCAATCTCCTGCTTGGCTTCGGTATTGCGCTCATGCTGGCGCTGCTGCTCGCGAAGTTCATCCCGAAGGGCTGGTTTTTCACGCGGCTGGCGGTCACGGGCGAGGCGGGCTCGACCTCCCAGGTCGCCGGCTTGCCGCCGGAAGCGGCGGCGGAGACGGGCTCGCTGCTTGGCGCGCGCGGCGTCGTCGCCACGGGCCTTTTCCCGGGTGGCCAGATCGAGATCGGGGGGAGGCGCTACGAGGCGCGGCTCGAGCTCGGCACGGCCGTGGCGGGCACGAAGGTCGTCGTGGTGCGCGTCTCCGATTTCGGCCTTATCGTGGAGGTCGACAAAGAATCATGACCCTCGTGATCGTCCTCTTCATCCTCGGCGTGATCCTGCTCGCGCTCGAGATCGTGGTGCCCGGCGCCGTGCTCGGCACGGTGGGCGCGTTGCTGATGACCGGCGGCGTGGTCGCGGCTTTCGTGAACCTCGGTGGCACCGGCGGCATGGTCGCGACCATCGTCGCATTGCTGCTGCTCGGCGCGACGTTCTACCTGGAGATGGTCTGGCTGCCGCAGTCGCGCGTCGCGAAACACCTCTCGATGGATGCGACCATCGACAGTGTCAGCCAGCCGCCGCTCGCCAAGGAGGCCGACGTGCTCGGCCGCGAGGCGGTTGCCCTTTCGACGCTGGCGCCTACCGGTTTCGTCCAGGTGGACGGCCGTCGCTACGAGGCGAGCTGCCGCAGCGGCTACGCCGCCGTCGGTGAGACGCTGAAGGTCGTCGGCCTCGATGCTTTTCGATTGATCGTAACCAAACCCTAATCCCATCGCTTCATGAACCTGCCACTCGTCGGTATCATCGTCCTTGTTGTCATCGGTCTCATCCTGCTCGTCGTCGTCGGCGGGTTGATCGGCGCCTGGGTGAAGGCGCTCTTCAACGGCGCGGCCGTGCCGATGTCGAAGCTCATCGCGCTGAAGTTCGCCGGCATCCCGTTCGGCCTCATCGTCGATGCCCGCATCACCGCGGTGCGCGCCGGCATCCCGGTCAGCGCCGACCTCATCGCCTCGCACTTCCAGGCCGGCGGCAACGTCGTCCCGACCGTGCAGGCGATCATCGCCGCCAAGAAGGCCGGCATCGCGCTGGACTGGGACCGCGCCTGCGCGATCGACCTCGCCACCAAGGGCTCCGGCAAGAGCGTGCTCGAGGCCGTGCGCACCTCCGTCGACCCGAAGGTCATCGACTGCCCCAATCCCGAGGCCGGCCGCACGACCATCGACGGCGTGGCCAAGGACGGCATCCAGGTGAAGGTGAAGGCCCGCGTGACGGTCCGCACCAACCTCGACCGGTTCGTCGGCGGCGCGAAGGAGAACACCATCATCGCCCGCGTGGGCGAGGGCATCGTCACCACCATCGGCGCGGCCGAGAGCTACAAGAGCGTGCTCGAGAATCCGGACAGCATTTCCAAGACCGTGCTCGCCCGCGGCCTCGACGCCGGCACGGCGTTCGAGATCCTCTCGATCGACATCGCCGACGTCGATGTCGGCGAGAACATCGGGGCCAAGCTGCAGGTCGCGCAGGCCGACGCCAACAAGAACATGGCGCAAGCCCAGGCCGAAATCCGCCGCGCCGCCGCCGTGGCGCTCGAGCAGGAGATGAAGGCCCGCACGCAGGAATCGCAGGCGAAGGTCGTCGAGGCGCAGGCCCAGGTGCCGCTCGCGATGGCCGAGGCCTTCCGCACCGGCCGGCTCGGCGTGATGGACTACTACCGCATGGACAACATCCAGTCCGACACCGCCATGCGCAGCTCGATCGCCGGCCCCGACGCGCACAAGAAGTAACCGTCGCCATCCACCACGCACCATGAGCTGGCGTTGGCTACTCGACAATCCGCAGATCCTCTTCGTGATCGCCGGCGCGATCGCCTACTGGCTGAACGAGCGGCGCAAGGCGAAGGAGAACCGCGAGATGGCCGAGGAGGCCCGGCGCGCGCCCGACGCCGACGAGATGGCGGAGCGCACGCGCCGCATCCAGGAGGAGATCCGCCGCAAGATCGAGGAGCGCCAAGGCCGCGTCTCTCCTCCGCCGCTTGTCGAGGAGGAGGAGAACGCCGAAGGACCGGCTTCGGTGCCGCCTCCCTTGCCCCAGCTGCGCCCCGTGCTTGTCTCCGCCGAGGAGGCGCCGGGCGCGGCCGAGCTTGAACGCGTCATGGAGCAGCAGCGCCGCTACGCCGAGCAGCTCGACCAGCTGGCCGCCGCCGAGCGCGCGGCGAAGAACTATGCGTCCGCCCAGCCCGGAATGGCGGCGTATTCCATACCCGAAGTCGCTGCGGCGACCAGAGTCTCGCGGACGGAGACCTTGGTGCTGTCCGGGCTGCACGACCGCGACGCCCTGCGGCGCGCGATTGTGTTGCGCGAGGTCCTCGGCGCGCCGAAGGCGCTGCAATAGCGGTGCCGCCGCTGGCGGACTGCCCGAAGTATCGCACGAGCCCCGGTTTCCCCGGGGCTCGTTTGTTTTTGGAGTCGGGGCGGGCGGAACTTGTCAGCGACCGCGCCGGACTCATCATCCGCCCAGCCGGGACTCCGGCCGAACCCAGACCAACACACCGCGCATGAAACGCCTCCTCGTGCCCCTGCTCGCGCTCTCGTTGTTGGCCAACGCCGGGCTGGTCGCCACCCAAGTCCTGCGTCGTGAAAGAGCGGATGTGCGGACGACGGTGGCGCAGACGGTGCCGGCGCCGAATCCGCCGCCCGCGGAGCCGCCGGCGAAGCTCTGGGACCAGCTGCAGGGGGACGATGCGCGCGCGGTTGCGGCGCGGTTGCGCGCGGCGGGCGCCCCGGAACGGGCCGCCCGCCTCCTCGTCGCCGATGTGCTGCGCGAGCGCTACCTCGCCCGGCAACGCGAGCTGATCGGGACCGGGGATCCGGCCGCATTTTGGCGGGAGTCCGCCTCGGCCGCCGACCGCGAGAAGCAGGTGGTGTTGCGCCGCCTGGCGCGGGAACACGAGGATCTCTTGACCGAGCTATTCGGCGTCGATCCCGCCACGGAGGAGGCGCGCGAGCGGCGGCGGCGGCTCTACGGGCCGCTGCCCGATGCGAAGCTCGAACGCATCGACCGCCTCATGGCCGACTACGGGGAGATGGCCGACGGCATCCGGGCGCAGGCGGGAGGCACGCTGCTGGCGACCGATCGCGAGCTGCTCGTGCTGCTCGAACAGGAGCGGCGCAAGGATGTGGCGGCGATCCTGACTCCGGCGGAGCTGGATATCTTCGATCTGCGGACGTCGGCCACGGCGCGGACCCTGCGCGCCCGGCTGGCGAACTTCGCGCCCAGCGAGCAGGAGTTCCGGGCGCTTTTCGCCCTCCTGCGCGACTTCGACGAACGTTTCGCGGGGAGCAACGGCGCCGGAGACGAGGCGAGCCAGCGCGAGCGCGCAGCCGCCGAAGCCGAGTTGAACGGGCGCATCAAGGCCGCGCTGGGCGACACTCGGTTCGAGGAGTATCGGCGGCAGCAGGATCCCGGCTATCGCGTGGTGGCGCGGATTGCGGAGCGCTTTGGTCTGCCGGCGCGCCGCGCCGACGAGGTCGTCGGCTTGGCGCAGAGCGTCCAGGCCCGACTCCGGACTCTGCGCGACGACAACCGTCGCACCCCCGAGGCGGTGCGTGGTGAACTCGAGGCTCTCACCCGTGAGTCGGGCGAGCGGATTGTGGCCCTGCTGGGCAGCGACGGTGCCGAGCTCTACCGGCGGACCTCCGGCGGTGCGTGGTTGCGGGCGCTCGAGCGCGTGGCGGCCGAACCGGCGGGCCAAAGTCCCGATTCGGCGGCCAAGGCCGAGGCGACGGCGACGGCGGCGCCTGCCGCGGTGACCGACTCGGCGGGTACGGCTTCGCCGCCCGCCGCGCGCCCGGGGACTCCGAACGGTTGAGCGCGCGCCGCCGCACGAGCCGGTGATGGACGTTCGTGGCGAACACGGGTCTGGAGACCCGTGCCACGGGATGTTCAATCGCTGCCCGCCTCGACGACGAGGTCCCACTGGCTCGACTGTTTGAGCGCCGGGAGAGTCAAACGGTAGCGGCCGGTCGGGAGTGTGTCGGAGGGGATGGTGAAACGACCGGTGTTGCGCGGCCGGCGCGGATCAAGTTCGCCGGTGTATTGTTCCCATCGAGGGAGCGCGACGAGCTCGGCGCCTTTGCGGAAGAGATCGAAGCCGACGATGTGGGCGCGCGCCTGGTCGAGCTCGGCCTGGAAATGCACGGTGTAGTCGGCGCCGTGCGTCTGGCGGGCGGAGGCGGAGACCGCGGAGTACTCGATGGGGAGGTGCCAGGTCCCGGTCGAGAGCTGGCGCAGTTCCTCGGCGGGGCCGGGAGGGGTGGGCAGTTGTTGGACTGCTGCGTCGATATCGGGCGACTCGACGACCGCATCGAACTTCGCCGAGGAGTGGGTCCACGGCCGAACTCGGCGCGCTGGCGGTGTTCGGCGAAGGGTTCGTGAGGTTTGTCGGGCTTGGCGTAGGCGAGCCGCAGGTACGTGTAGCCGGCGAGGCTGACGGCGATGGCCACGGCGATCGGCCACAGGGGCCAGGGCTGGCGAGCGGTCGGGCGCGGGGTGGTGCTCATCGGCAGTTGTTAGGACAGAAGCGGGCGCGGGGAGGCAATGTCCGAAGTCGGGGCACGGCGTGAACCGACGGAGGCCGGGAGCCGAACGCAGCCGAACGCACATTTTTTTGTTCCGATCGGAACAAAAAAGTGTGCGTTCGGGGAGGGCGCGGGTGCGCGGGGGCGCGCTCAGGCCAGCGAGAACTGCTGGGTCCCGGTCGGGGTCTTCATCGCGATGGCCCCGTTCTTGACCTCGATGCTGATGGTGCGGTTGTGCGTGCCGCCGACATCGTGGATCGAGGGGCGCAGGCCGTTGGCGCGGAACCAAGTCTCGAGGGCCTGGATGTTGCGTTCGCCGATCTTGAACGGATCGGTGCCGTTGAGCACGCTGGCGCCACCGGCGACGAAGAACTTGGCGCGGGCGATGTCGCCCTTCACGCCTTGGAAGGCGCGGATGAGACCCGGCAGGCCGGTGTCGGCGAACATCGACGGCTGCCCCTTCGCCTTGTCGGGCGAGATGGTGGAGTCCGGCAGCATGTAGTGCAGGAGTCCGGCGGCCTTGGTGGCCGCATCGTAGGCGATCAGCCCGATGCACGACCCGAGGGCGTAGGTCGTGAGGATCGCGTTGGTGTTGTTCGAGACCGCCATGTCGCCGACGCCAACCACGACGCGTTGCGCGAACAACGTGCCGAGTCCCGCTGCGGAAAGAGAGGGTGACGCCATGGAGGAGGAGAGGGAGCGGCGAACCTCGGCGGGGCGGGTGCGTTGGGACACCAGATCCGCGCGAGGAGCACCGGGCTTCCTAATTCGGTTGGCGGCCGGTGAACTTGAGGCGGAAAGCGGCCACTGGCGCGATCTGGCGGGCGGGGGGGGAAAGGGGCGCCTGCCTCGGGCGGTGGCGACAAAAAGGCCGCCGGCGCAGGGCGCGGGCGACCTTTGGAAACGGGACTGGTAGGTTGCGAAGCCCGGCGGCGCCTCACTTCATCCGGTCAAACGCCGCTTGGAGGAGGGTGCGGCCGTCGGTGGTGGGGAACTTCGCCTGGACGCGCGCCATGAGCTCGGCTTCGCGGGCGTTCTTGCTGGGCTGATCCTTGACCTCGTAGAAGACGCCGAACACGCCGGGGGTCTCGAGTGAGGCAAGTTTGAACGCCGCGTTGATGTCGGTCACGTCGTGCTTGGTCTCGTCAATGAGGTCGACGTGGCCGCCCTTGCGGGCGTTGAAGCAGTCGAAGGCGTCTTCGTAGAAGTTCGAGCAGTGGGTGTGCACCTCGACGACGCTGAAGCCGTCGTGTTTCATGGCGCGCTCGATCATGTCGGTCATGTGCTGGAGCTGGCCGACGTAGGCGCGGGCGACGAAGGTGGCGCCGGTGCCGAGCAGGCGGCGCATCGGGTTGAGGGCGGGGTCGAGTGCGCCGGTGGGGTCGGACTTGGACTTGAAGCCGACGGGCGAGGTGGGCGAGGTCTGCTTCTTGGTGAGGCCGTACACCGAGTTGTCCATGATCACGTAGGTGATCTTGATGTTCTTGCGGGCGGTGTGGTCGAGGTGGTTGCCGCCGATGGAGAAGCCGTCGCCGTCGCCGCCGAAGACGACGACATGGAGGTCGTCGCGGCCGAGGCTGACGCCGGCGGCGAAGGGCAGGGCGCGACCGTGGATGAAGTGGCCGCCGTGGGTGTTGACGAAGTAGGGCAGGCGCGAGGAGCAGCCGATGCCGGCGAGGGTGACGAGGTTCTGCTGCGGAATCTGGAGCTTCTCGAGCACGCGCTGGAAGGCGGCGAGCACGGCGAAGTCGCCGCAACCGGGGCACCAAGTGGGCGTGTCGGCCTTGAGTGTGGCCTTGGTGAGCGGGGCGGCGGGAACGGCGGCCGGAGTGGGGCGGGTGAGAGTGAACATGACGCGGAAGTGGTTCGGGTTGGTGGGCGGGGTGGTGGGCGCGTCAGCGTTGGGCGGTGGCGTCGAGTCGGGAAACACCGGCGAGGATCTCCTGCACCTTGAAGGTGAGGCCGTCGGTCTTGCAGATGCTGCGGATGTGCGGCTGGGCGAGCGCGCTGCGCAGGAGGCTGGCGAGCTGGCCGTAGCCGTAGAGCCCTTCGTCGTTGATCTCGACGACGTCGACCTGGCGGTATTTCGCGAAGATCTCGGCGAGGCCCTGCGGCAGCGGGCTGATGTGGCGGATGTGGAGATGGCCCACCTTGCGACCCTGCGTGCGGAGGCTCTTCGCGGCCTCGCGAATCTGGCCGAAGGTGGAGCCCCAGCCGACGAGGAGCACGTCGCCCTCCTGGTCGCCGTAGACTTCGGGGCGAGGGAGCTTGGCCGCGAGCGCCTTGATCTTCTCGCGGCGGCGGGCGGTCATCTTCTGGTGGTTCGGCGCGGAGGCGTTGGGGTGGCCGGTCTCGTCGTGCTCGAGGCCGGTGACCGTCGGGTACTTGCCGCCGAGCATCGGCGTGCCGGGCGGCACGTGGTGGGTGGGCTTGTCGAAGGCGTAGGCCTTGTACTCTCCCTCCACCGGCGCGAGTTTCACGCCGGGCTCGATGTAGAGCTTGGCGAGATCGGGCTCGGGGAAGGCCTCGATGCGGGTCGAGAGCGCTTGGTCGGAGAGCACGATGACCGGCACCGAGTATTCGCGGGCCAGTTGCACCGCCTCGTAGGTGGCGTAGAAACAGTCGCCCACGGAGCAGGGCGCGAGCACGATGCGCGGTGCGTCGCCGTGCGTGCCGCCGATGGCTTGGACCAGATCGCTCTGCTCGACCATGGTCGGCAGGCCGGTGCTGGGACCGCCGCGCTGGACGTTGACGATGACCAGAGGCATCTCGGCCATGATGCCCCAGCCGAGCGCCTCCATCTTCAACGACATGCCGGGGCCGGAGGTGTTGGTGACGGCGACGTGGCCGGCGTAGGAGAAACCGAGCGCGGTGGCGATGGCGGCGATCTCGTCCTCGCACTGCACGTACATGCCGCCGTACTTCGGCAGCGCGGCGCGCAGGTCCTCCATGATGCTGGAGGCCGGGGTGATCGGGTAGGCGGCGCCGAAACGCACGCCAGCGGTGACCAGTCCCATGACGACGGCCTGGTTGCCGTCCATCGTCACCATCGGGCGGGCGCCGGTCGCGGCACGGGCGGGGCCGAACTCGAAGCAGGCGCGCACGTCGTCGCCGAGCGGGTGTGCGTAGGCAGCGTCGAAGATGCGGACGTTCTGGTTGAAGACCTCCTCGGACTTCTTGCCGAAGCGCTCCTTCATGAGGCCCTTGAGCTTCTCGACGTTGAGGTCGAAGAGGCGGGCGATCAGACCGAGTACGTAGATATTCTTGCCCTTGTCCTTCGAGCTGCCGCCGGTGGCGGCGACGGTGCCGGAGGTGATCGGCGCACCCACGGCGCGGATGCGTGTGTCGGTGGCGTCGGGCTTGACGGTGTCGGCGTCGTAGAGGAGCACGCCGCCGTCGCGCAGTTGGGCGCGGTGGGCCTCGTAGCTGTGCTGGTGGAAGGCGACGAGCAGGTCGGAGCGGTCGCCGGGGGAGAGGATCTCGCCGCTGCCCATGCGCACCTGGAAGATCGAGGGGCCGCCGGCGATCGTGGCGGGGATCGTCATGAACGTCATGACGTCCTGGTCACTCCGGCCGGCGAGGCGGGCGAGGAAGCCGCCGATGGCCTGGATGCCGTCCTGGGAGTTGCCCGCGAGGCGGATGACGACGTCGCGAACGGTCTGACTGGAGTGTGCGGTGGAGGTTGCGGTGGAGGAGTCGGGACCGGCGGTTGGCATGGGAATTCGGCCGAACGTAGGGAAACGGGGCGGCGGGAGTCAATGAGTGTGCGTGGAGTCGAGTTTTTTTCCGGGCCACGGTGCACAAATCGGGGCGTGGGCAACGGCCAGAAACTTTCTGGCGGTCGCGCGGCGGAGGGTTTTAGCTCGTCCCCTCCCTTCGGGGAAAGGTCATGAAATCGCGCATCCCGTCAGAGCAGACTTTCCAGCCCCGGACCGGGTCCAGCCCGGTCGTGGTCGGCCGCCGCGTTGTCGGCGGTGACCCGGTCGGCGCGCGGAAAGGCTGCTAGTCGACGGAGAACCATGAACTTCATCGCTTCGGTTCGCACGGCCCTGGTGGGCCGTTTCTCCGGTCTCACCAAGGACCAGTTGCGCCGCGATCTGCTCGCCGGCCTCAACGTCGCCACGATGGCGCTGCCGCTTTCGATGGCCTTCGCCATCGCCTCGGGTGTCAATCCCGAGCGCGGCCTCTTCACCGCGATCATCGGCGGCGCGATCGTCGCCGCCCTCGGCGGCTCGCGGGTGCAGATCGGCGGCCCGACCGGCGCTTTCGTCATCATCACCTTCAGCGTGATGTCGCAGTACGGCCTGAGCGGCCTGCTGCTCTGCACGATGCTCGCCGGCGCGATGCTCGTGATCATGGGCGCCGCGCGGCTGGGCTCGATCATCCGGTTCATGCCGTACCCGGTGTCGCGCGCGTTCACCAAGGGCATCGCCGTGCTCATCCTCAGCACGCAGATCAAGTTCTTCTTCGGCCTCCAGGCCGAGATGCCCGCGGCGTTCGTGGGCAAGCTCCAGGTGTTGTTCGCCAACCTCGGCGCGATCCATTGGCCGACGGTCGCGCTCGGCGTGATCTCGGTGGCGGTGATCGGGCTCTGGCCCGCACGGCTCGCCCGCTTCGTCCCCGGCTCGATGGTCGGCCTGGTGCTGCTGTCCGCGGTGTTCGAACTGGTGAGCGCCCTGCATGGCGGCGACGGCTTCGGCATCGCCACCATCGGGTCGCAGTTCCCGAACTTCTCCGGCGCGCTGCCGCCGTTGCAGATGCCCGGCATCGAGCTCGACCACCTCGGCGACCTCCTGCAGCCGGCCTTCACGATCGCCATGCTTGTCGCGATCCAGGCGCTCATGTGCGCCGTGGTGACCGACGGCGTGCTCGACGAGCGCCACGACTCCAACCAGGAGCTGATCGCCCAGGGCGTCGGCAACCTCGTCGGGCCGCTCTTCGGTTGCATCCCGGTGACCGGGGCGGTGGCCCGTTCGGTCGTCAACGTCCGCTCCGGCGCGCGCACGCCCGTCGCGGGTCTCACTCACTCCTTCCTGTTGCTGGTCGCGCTCATCGCCGCCGCGCCGTTGCTGCGTCATGTGCCGCTGGCGACTCTGGGCGGCGTGCTCATCGTCGCCGCGTACCGCATGGTTTCCTGGAAACAGTTCCTGCGGCTCCACCGCTGGCCGTTCAGCGACAGCTCGGTCTTCCTCGCCACCTTCCTGCTCACCGTGCTCGCCAACCTCACGCTCGCCGTCGAGGTGGGCGTGGTCCTGGCCTGCCTGCTGATGGTCAAGCGCGTCTCCGAGACCTCGCAGATCACCGCCGTCGACGAGGCGAGCGAGACCGAGGGCTCGCAGCACTCGCTGGTCGGCCGCGAGGTGCCGAAGGGCGTGCTGATCTTCCGCGTCTTCGGCGCGTTCTTCTTCGGCGTGGTCGACAAGCTCGACGACGAGCTCAAGCGCGCGAAGATGGAGCCCGAGATCCTCATCCTGCGCATGCGCAAGGTCCTCGCGATCGACGCCACCGGCCTGCAGGCGCTCATCGACCTCCACCACAAGCTCAAGTCGAAGGGCAAGCACCTCATCCTCAGCGCGCCGCACACCCAGCCGCTCGCCGTGATGGAGAACGCCGGCTTCATCGACGCCATCGGCCGCGACAACGTCTGCCCCCACATCGCTGCCGCCCTGGCCCGCGCCCGCGTCATCCTCCAGCTGCCGCCCGCGCCCGAGAACGGCCTCGCTCCCGAGAAACTGGCGACGGAGAAACTGGAGCTCGACGCCGCGCGCCGCGAGATCTCTGCGGCGCTGGATCGGGCGCAGAAAATCCTCGGCAAGTCCGGCAATTCCGGCGACGATTCGGCCACCCCGAGGCCACAATGAGTCTGCCGCTCCCCATCCATCGGAACCATAGCCCGCGACCTGCGGACTGCGGCCCGGGGAGGGGAGAGGGCGACGAGAATTGCGGATTTCGGAGTGCGCTCTACCTGCGGAAGAGTCTTCGAGATTGCGGACTGGTCGGGACGGCCACCGCGCCTGCCCGTCGTGGTCCGGTGTTCCGGCCCGGACCGCCGGACGTGAGCCGGATCGAGCGGCGCGGGCTGAAGCACTGCGCCACGGCGAATGCTCTTTGCGGAGAGTCGGGGATGTGCCGATGAACGCCGCGCTCCCTCATTCTTCATTCGCCGCTCTCGTGTGCCCGATGTGGTCCGCGGACCTGTTCGCCACGTACGGTTCTACCGCCCAGTTCTTGGCCCCTGCGCTCCTTCTTCTCGTGGGCGCGATTGCCGGTGTCTCCGCGCTTTTCGCCGCACACCGCTCACGCCGCGTTTGGCTCGGCGCGACGCTGCTGTCCTGCGCCGCAGGACTCACGGCTGCGGTTTTCGTGCTCTGCGGCGCTGCCGACTGGCCCGAAGCCCCGCACGGGGCCGGGTGGGCATGGTCGCCCTCCTTCGCCGTTTGCGGCGAACAGGTGCGTCTCCGATTCGATGCGCTTAGTGCGCTCTTTCTCGCGCTGACGAGCGTGGTCGGCGGCGTGGGTGCGATCTACGGCGGCGAGTACTGGAGCCACGCCACGCATCCGCGCACGGCGCGGAGCGGACGGCTCTGGTGGAGCGTGCTCCTGCTCAGCCTCGGCGCCGTGCTCGTCGTCGCCAACGGCCTGCATTTTCTCATCGGCTGGGAACTCTTCACTCTCGCCGCCTACTTCCTCGTCACGCTCGACCGGCGACGTGCCGAAGTGCGCGCGGCGGGCTGGCTCTATCTCGGAGCGTCGCACGTGGCGATGCTCGCGCTCTTCGCGTTCTTCGCGTTGCTGGCCGAACACACCGGAGGCTGGGCGCTCGGCCCGTTGCTCGATCACAAGGAGCTCGCGCCGCTGTTCTGGCTCGCGCTGATCGGCTTCGGGCTGAAGGCGGGTCTGTTTCCGCTTCATGTCTGGCTGCCGAGCGCGCATGCGAACGCGCCCAGCCACGTCTCCGCGATCCTCTCCGGTGTCACCATCAAGATCGGACTCTATGGGCTGATCCGTTTCAGCGGCTGGCTGCCGGTGCCGGACAGTGCCGGCTGGGTGGTCGTCGCGCTCGGTGCGGCCAGCGCGGTGCTCGGCGTGGCCTTCGCACTCGGTCAGCACGACCTCAAGCGGCTGCTCGCCTACCACAGCGTGGAGAACATCGGCATCATCCTGCTCGGCTTCGGCTTCGCGTTGGTGGCGGTGCAGTACGGCGACCAGCCGTGGGGCGCGCTCGCGCTCGCCGGCGGCCTGCTGCACATCTGGAACCACGGGCTCTTCAAGGCGCTGCTCTTCCTCGGCGCCGGTTCGGTGCTCCACGCCACGGGGACGCGCGAGATGAGCCGGCTCGGCGGGCTCTGGCGGGCGATGCCGTGGACGGCCTCGCTCTTCACGCTCGGCGCGGTGGCGATCTGCGGCCTGCCGCCGCTCAACGGCTTCGTGAGCGAATGGCTCGTCTACCTCGGGCTCTTCGACGCTGCGATTGCGCACGGTGAGGCCGCCTGGGCGGCGCTACCCGCTGCGATCGCGCTCGGTGTCACCGGCGCGCTGGCGCTGGCGTGCTTCTCGAAGGTGTGCGGCGTGGTGTTCCTCGGCGCGCCGCGTTCGGCCGCGGCCGAGCACGCGCACGAATGCGGCCCGGCGATGCGCGGGGCGATGGTCGTGCTCGCGGTGTTGTGCGCTGCCATCGGACTGGTCCCCGTTCTCTTCTGGCCCGCCGTCGCGCGCGCCGTGGGGGCGTGGCGGCCGGCCTGGGCCGGCGCGTTGACGGCGACGCCGCTGGTCGCGCTCACCTGGTTCCATCTGACGCTGGCCGTGGTCGCGACGGTGGCCGGCGTGTGGCTCTGGCGCCGCGCGCAGCGTGGCCTGTGTCGTGCGCCCACCTGGGATTGCGGCTACGTCGTGCCCACGGACCGGATGCAGTACACCGCCGGCTCCTTCGCGGCCACGATCGTCGAGTGGTTCGATTGGATTCTGCGCCCCACGAAACACGAGCACGCGCTCGTGCCGGAGGTGCCGTTCCCGGCCGCCGCGAGCCGCGAGGAGCACACGCCCGAGATGGTGCTGGAGCATCTTGTCACACCGGCCGGCGCCGTCGTGATGCGGGTCTCCACCGCGGTCCGCCGCCTCCAGCACGGCCGGATGCAGGCGTACATCCTTTACCTCGTCCTCGGCGTCGCTGCGCTGGCGGCGCTGGTGATCGGGAGCGCGAGCTGAACGCGGCCGGCGAGGTGGTCGCAATTTGCGACCTTGAACAGCCCGGTGGCGCGAGGAGCGCTACGCGTCGGGTTGGAAACCGATGCGGCGCCGATGGCGCGGGCCTTCGGGCGCGGTGAGTCGGCGGATCGCCTCGACGATGGCCCCGATCTGGTCGTCGTGGGCGCCGACACGCTGATCGAGCTCCGCCAGTTTCGCCGAGAGCGCCTTGTGGTTCACCAACAGCATTCGCAGGCGGACGAATGCCCGAACGACCATCACGCCCATCTCCTCGGCCGCGGGAGTGCTGATCACGTTGGACGCCTGGATGGCGCCGTGCTCGGTGAAGGCGAAGGGGAGGTACTTGATGTTCTGGCCGCGCTTCAAGGTCGCAATTTGCGACCTTGAACGGAGCACGGCTTCGGCTTCCTCCTCGGTCAGCCGGAAGACGAAATCTTCGGGGAACCGGCGGGCGTTGCGCTTCACCTGCTCGTTGAGGCGCTTTGTCGGCACGCCGTAGAGCCCGGCGAGGTCGGCATCCAACAGCACGCGCACGCCGCGCAGGACGAGAATGCGGGATTGGATCTGCTCGATCGGGATGAGGCTGGAGTCGCGCATGGGAGAGAACCGACGGGGAGTGCGGAAGGGGGGCGACGACCGCGGGCAGACAAGCAAATTCAACTACGGAAGGCAAGGACCGCGGGGCGGTGCCGAATAGGCGTCGATTCGGGCCTGACATTCTCCGCGCCGTCCCCCTAAACTCGGCGCGCCCGACCACCCCACGCCCGTCACCAACCATGTACCTGAACATTATCCAGATCGCCGAGTCGTTTGGCGTCGCGGAAGAAGTCGTGGAACGCTGGGTCCGCGACGAGGGGCTGCCCTTCACGCCGGACCGCGACCGGATGCTGTTCGACCGCACGCAGGTGGCCAACTGGGCCGCTTCGCACGGACTGACGGCGCAGGCCGGTTTCCTCGCGCCCACGGCGTCGAGCGTGGCGGCCGGTGGCGGCGTGGCGGCGCTGCTGCATGCAGGGAAGATCTGGCGCGACGTGCCGGCGGCGGAAGTGGAGGCGATCTTCGAGAAGGTCGTGGCCGCGCTCCCGGGCGCGACGCCACCGATCCGGAATCTGGTGGCGCAACGGCTCCGCGCTCCCGGCGGTGTGGTGATCGCGCCGGTCGGTGGCGGATTCGCGCTGCCGCACCCCGCGACGCGCATCGCGCTCGGTCGCGATTCCGGCACGGTCGCGCTGCTGATGCTGCGGGAGCCTTTGCCGCTGCCCGAACCGCCGCCGGACGACGTGCCGGTGACGCGCCTCCTCTTCTTCATCGCGCCCTCGCCGCGGGCGCACCTCGATCTCCTCGGCCGCCTCAGCCGCCTGCTTAGCCGCGGCGTATTGCGCGAACTGGTGCTTCAGGGCGCGCCGGACGAGGAGGTTTTCAAAGCCATTGCCGCGGCCGAGGCCGCGGCGGGCTCGCCGGGCGGAGACGTGCGCAAATCGTGAAGGCGATGCGCAGGAGTCCACAGACAGGAAACCGGAGTAACCACGGATTCCACGGATGGGCACGGATGTCGGAATTCCGGATCCGTGAGAATCCGTGTCATCCGTGGTCCTTGATCCAGAAGGAGGCTACGCGGTGATCGTCGGTCCGTTGCTCTCGGTTGCCGCGCTGGGGCTGCTGGCCGGCATGGTTCTGGGGCCGCGCCGTCCGCGGTTCTGGCTCGGCGCCACGCTCGTCGCCACGACGGCGTCGCTCGCGGCGGCGTTGACGATTCTGCTCGGTTTCGAACCGACCTGGGAATGGAGCGGCGCCTTCCGGCTCGGCGGCGAGTTGCCGCATCTGCGGCTCGACGCGATCAGTGCGCTCTTTCTCGCGCTGTTGTCGGTCGTGGGCGGCGCCGGCGCGGCCTACTCGCGCGATTATTGGAGCGATCACCACTATCCGAAGTCGTCCGGGCGCGGGCGGCTCTGGTGGAGCGGCCTCGTGCTGATGATGGGGTTGGTGCTCCTCGAGGCCAACGGCCTGCACTTCCTCATCGCGTGGGAGCTCTTCACCCTTTGTGGCTACATGCTGATCACGCTGGAAAATCGCGGGCGGAAGGTGCGCGCGGCCGGTTGGCTCTATCTCGCCGCGTCGCATGCGGGCACGCTCTGCCTCTTTGCCTTCTTCTCGTTGCTGGCTTCCCGCACGGGCAGTTGGGAGCTCGGTCCGCAACTGCGCGAGTGCGCGATGCTGACGCCGCTGTTCTGGCTGGCGCTGGCGGGCTTCGGCGTGAAGGCCGGCGTCTTCCCGCTGCACGTGTGGTTGCCGTCCGCGCACGCCAACGCCCCGAGCCACGTCTCTGCGATCCTCTCGGGCGTGGCGATCAAGATGGGCGTGTACGGCATCGTGCGGTTCAGCGGTTGGTTGCCGCCGCCGGTGCAGGCCGGCTGGGTCGTCATCGCGCTCGGCGCGGTGGGCGCGCTGTTCGGCATCGCGTTCGCCTTCGCGCAGAACGACCTCAAACGCCTGCTGGCCTACTGCTCGGTGGAGAACGTCGGCGTGATCCTGATCGGTCTCGGCGCGGCGCTGCTCGGCGCGGCGCACGGCGATGCGGTCTGGGGGCGGCTCGCCCTGGTCGGCGCGCTGCTGCACGTGTGGAACCACGGGCTCTTCAAGGCCCTGCTGTTCTTCGGCGCGGGCTCGGTGCTCCATGCCACGGGTACGCGCGACATGAGCCGGCTCGGCGGCCTCTGGACGAAGATGCCCTGGACGGCGTCGCTGTTCGCGCTCGGCGCCCTCGCGGTTTCCGGGCTGCCGCCCCTCAACGGTTTTGTCAGCGAATGGCTGATCTACCTCGGCCTCTTCGATGCGGGCATCGCGCACAGCCCGGCGGCGTGGGCGGCGATGCCGGTCGCGATCGTGCTCGGCATGGCCGGCGCGCTCGCGCTGGCGAGTTTCGCCAAGGCCGGCGCGCTCACCTTCTGCGGCGCGCCGCGCACGAAACGCGTGGCGCACGCGCACGAGGGCGGCGCGTGGATGATCGGCCCGATGCTCGTGCTCGGCGCCGCATGCGTGGCGATCGGTCTCGCACCGGCGTTGCTCTGGCCGGTGGTCGGCCGCGTGGCGGGTGCCTGGAATCCCGCTTGGGCGGCGGCTGACGCCGCGCCCGTCCAACTCGCGACGCTCGGCGGCGTGCACGTCGTGCTGGCGCTGCTGGTGCTGGCGGCGGTGCTGTTCCTCCTGCGCCGTTCGCTCGCCAACGGCCTGCGGCGCGGGTTGACCTGGGACTGCGGCTACGCGGCCCCGACCGGGCGCATGCAGTACACCGCGGGTTCGTTCTCCGGGATCGCCGCCGGCTGGTTCTTCTGGCTGTTCCGGACCGAGAACACCGCGCAGAGGCCGCACGGTCCGCTCCCGGCCGGCGCGCGGCGGGTGGAGCGGGTGCCGGAGACGGTGCTCGAGAAGCTGATCGGCCCGGTGGGCGCGGGCGTGCTGCGCCTCTCGACGGCGGTGCGGCGGCTGCAGCACGGCCGGTTGCAGTCCTATATCCTTTATCTGGTGGCGGGGTTGGCCGCGCTCTCGGCGCTCGTGCTGACGGGAGGTGCGCGATGAAATACGGACGGTCCGCGGTAGGTCCGGTCTGCGACCGGACCCGGGGCGTGTGCGTCACCCGCGGTGGGGCCCACGAGAATGGTCCAGTCAGAGACTGGACCTACCCGCAAGCGCGCTCCCGACGCTGGAGTGCTTTCAGGAAGGAGATCTCATGTTGATCACGATTCTCTACGGCATTCTCCGCCTCGCGCTGTGGCTGCTGCTCGCGCCCCTGCTGCCGGGCATCGTCAACAAGGTGAAGGCCTGGGTCGCCGGGCGTCGCGGGCCGCCGGTATTGCAGCTCTACTACGACCTCGCGCGGCTCTGGCGGAAGGGCGTGGTGCTGAGCACGCTCGCCTCGCCCGGTTTCCTCGCTGGCCCGGCGGTGGGGTGGGTGGCGATCGTCGGCGCGGCGCTGCTGCTGCCGCTCGGGCCGGCGGGCTCGGTGCTGGGGTTCCGCGGCGACGTGCTGCTGCTGATCTATCTGCTCGCGCTCGCGCGGTTCTGCACGGTGTGGGCGGCGCTGGAGACGGGCTCGGCCTTCGAGGGCATGGGCTCGGTGCGCGAGGTGAGCTACGCGGTGCTGACCGAGGCCGCGATCCTCGCGGCGGTGCTCTCGCTGTGCGTGCACAATCGCGGGCTGGCGCTGGCGGAGATCCTGGCGCCCTCGGCCGGGGCCGGCGCGACGCTGCTGGCCGCGGGCTTGTTCACCGTGCTGCTGGCGGAGAACTGCCGCGTGCCGTTCGACGATCCGAACACGCACCTCGAGCTCACCATGATCCACGAGGCGATGATCCTCGACCACAGCGGGCCGCCGCTCGCGGCGATCCTGCACGGGGCCTCGGTGAAGCTGCTGCTCTTCTCGGTGCTGCTCGTGCAGGCGGTGCTGCCGATCGGCGCCTTCGCGCCGCTCGCCGGCATCGGTGTCCTGGTCGGTGGCGTGTTGGTGACGACGGTCGGTGTGGGGCTGGTGGAGTCGCTGCTGGCGCGGTTCGCGTTCAAACAGGTGCCGTTCCTGCTCACGCTCGCGTTTCTCCTGTGCCTGTTCGCGCTGCTCGTGGCGTGGAAAGGCGGTGCGGCGTGAGGACCGAAGACCTGAATGTTAACCACGGATCACACGGATCGTCACGGATGGGCGGATCGGACAATCCGTGCTCATCCGTGAAATCCGTGGTCTCCCAATCTCTCCTCCCATGAACGGTACCCTCAATCTCCTGATCGGCCTGACGATGGGGCTGAACCTCATGGCGCTGGGCAGCAGCCGCATCCCGTCGCTCATCCGGGCGATGTCGGTGCAGGGCGTGGTGCTCGGCGTGATGCCGCTGCTCATCGAACACCTGTTCGGCTGGGAGGCGATGCTGCGCCATTGGCCGGTGCTGCTGGTCGCGGTGGCGACGATCACGGTGAAGGGCATCGTCATCCCGCGGCTGCTCAACCGCGCCATGCGCGCGGCCAACATCGACCGCGACATGGAGCCGCTGATCGGCTATGTGCCCTCGATCCTGCTTGGCGCCGGCGGCACGATCGCCGCGATGGCGTTGGCCCGCTCGCTGCCGTTGCTGCCCGAACACGCCGGCTCGCTGCTCGTGCCGGGCGCGCTGGCGTCGGTACTGACTGGCTTCGTCCTCCTCATCGGTCGCACGAAGGCGATCTCGCAGGTCTGCGGCTACCTGATCCTGGAGAACGGCATCTACCTCTTCGGCCTGCTGCTCATCCATGCCACGCCGCTGCTGGTCGAGGCCGGTATCCTCCTCGACCTCACTGTGGGCGTCTTCGTCATCGGCATCATCGTCGACCACATCCAGCGCGCGTTCGATTCGCTGGACACCCGCAAACTCACCGTGCTCCGCGAATGAAAACGAAGACAAGATCCACGACCGGCCACAGAGGCCACAGAGGGGGAGGAGAGCACGGAGGCTCGGAGCTCGGAAGCCGAACGAGTCAGGATGGGATGCTGCATGGAGTGCCTGAGCTTGGACGGAGGGGTCTCAATCCGCCTCTGTGTTCTCCTCCTGCTCCTCTGTGCTCTCTGTGACCACTCCTTCTTGGCGCACATGAAAGAACTTCTTCTCGTCCTCCTGCCTCTTGCCGGCGCGGCGCTGGCGGCGGTCTGGCGCGGCAACCGCACCCGGCCGTGGCTCATGCCCGTCTTCGGCGCGGCGCATGCGGTGCTCTCGCTGTGGCTGCTCGTGGCGCCGCCCGCGCAGCCGCTGGGCTCGTGGTTCGGGTTCGATCCGCTCGCCCGGGCCGTGCTGCCGACGGTTTCGTTGCTGTTCGTGCTCTGCGCGGCGTACGGCGTCTCGTACCTCCGCGTGCGCGCCGAGCGCCCGAACCGCGTCTTCGTTTCCCTGATGCTCGCGGTGCTCGGCCTGCTCAGCGCGGGCCACATGGCGCGCCACCTCGGCCTGCTCTGGATCGCGACCGAGGGTGTGACGCTCGCCGCGATCCCGCTGCTGCATTTCAATGCCACCCCCCGCGCTTTCGAGGCGACCTGGAAGTACCTGCTCGTCGGCGGCACGGGCATTGCGCTGTCGTTGCTCGGTTCCTTCGCGCTCGGCTACGCCTCGCTGCACGGCGGCGGCTCCGGCGATCTCACCTTCGGCGCGCTGCTCGCGCAGGGCGTGGGCCTCACCAAACCCTGGATGCTCACCGCATGGGTGCTGCTGCTCGTCGGCTACGGCACCAAGATGGGACTGGCGCCGATGCACACCTGGAAACCCGACGCCTACGGCGAGGCCCCGGGCATCGTCGGTGCGATCCTGGCCGGCGGTGTGACGACTGTGGCGTTCACCGCGATCCTGCGTGTCCGTGCCGTGGTGGCGGCGGCCGGGGAGGGCGCGATCGCCGACCGCACGCTGATCGCGATCGGCCTGTTCTCGCTCGTGGTGGCGGCGCTGTTCCTCCTCGGGACGCGCGACTTCAAGCGCATGCTCGCCTACTCGAGTGTGGAGCACATGGGCATTCTCGCCCTCGCGGCCGGGCTCGGCGCGCCGGGCCTGTGGGCCGCGCTCTTCCACGTGTGGGCCAACAGTCTCACCAAGGGCGCGCTCTTCCTCAGCGCCGGCAACATCCGCCGCGCCGCCGGGGCGCGCACGATGGACGAGGTGGGCGGCATGGCGAAGCTCACGCCGGTGTCGGCGGCGATCTTCGTCGCGGGCATGTTCGCCGTCACGGCGCTGCCGCCGTTCGGACCGTTCTTCAGCGAGCTGCGGATCGTGCGCGCGAGCTTCGCGCCGAGCGGCAGTGCGATCGCCGGTGTGGTCTTCCTCGGCTGCCTGCTCTTCGCCTTCTTCGGGCTCACCCGCGTGGTCTTCGCCATCGTCGACGGCCGCCCGCGCGTCGCGACGAAGCTCACGGGTCACCGTTTCCCCGAGACGGCCGGCGTGATCGTGCCGCCGCTGATCCTGATGGCCCTTTCGCTCTGGCTTGGCCTCGCGCTGCCCGAGGTGCTCAGCACCTCGTGGACCGAGGCTGTCGCCCAACTCTATCCCGCGCCATGAGGACGAAGAAGATAGTAGCGGGAAGGGCGGACCTTCCGGTTGTAGCCGGCCGCGGTGAGGCCGGCTGCCGGGGTCACCGCCCCCGGCTACACGAAAGGATCTACGCATGAACGCCGCCGATAACCTCGCTCCGATCGCCAACGCCACCTCCATCCCGTGGGCCGAGGTGCCCGAGTGGCCGGTGGCCGATCTCGTGCGCGTGGTGGCCGACGCGCTGACGCGCAACGGTCGGCTCTGCTCGTGGTTCGGCGTCGCCGAGCCGACGGCAGGGCCTGCCCTGAGCCACGCCGAAGGGCCTGCCCTGAGCGGAGTCGAAGGGGAGGGTGCGATCCGGCTCGTCGCTGTGGTTGCCTTCGACGCCGAGAACACGCTCGCCGTCGGGCGGAGCCTGCCGTTTTCCGAGGAGAAGTATCCGGCGCTCACGCTGCTCAACCACCAGGCGCATCTCTTCGAGCGCGAGGTGTGGGAGCAGTTCGGAGTCGAGCCCGAGGGCCATCCCTGGCTCAAGCCCGTGCGCCGCACCGCCGGCAACGCGCCGGCGAATGGCGAGTTCTTCCGCGTCGATGGCGGCGAGATTCACGAGGTCGCTGTCGGCCCCGTGCACGCCGGCGTGATCGAGCCCGGCCATTTCCGTTTCCAGTGCGCCGGCGAAGAGGTGATCCACCTCGAAATCGCGCTCGGCTACCAGCACCGCGGCATCGAACGCGCGCTGGCCGGCGGACCGCACCGCGCGACCATGGCGCAGATGGAGACCGCCTCCGGCGACACCACCATCGGGCACGCCACCGCGTATGCCACGGTCCTGGAGTCGTTGGCCGGCACCGAGGCGCCGCTGCGGGCGCAATGGTTGCGCGCCATCGCCCTCGAACTGGAGCGCCTCGCCTGCCATACCGGCGATCTCGGCGCGCTGGCGGGCGACGTGGCGTTTCTGCCCACCTCGTCGGCCTGCGGCAAGATCCGCGGCGATTTCCTCAACCTGAGCGCGCTGCTCTGCGGCAACCGCTTCGGTCGCGGTCTCGTGCGCCCCGGCGGCTGTCGCCACGATCTGGAGCCCGAGCGCGCCAAGACGATGCTCGCCCGGCTGGAAACGCACCTGGCCGACGCCGAGCAGGCGGCGACGTGGCTCTGGGATGCGGCATCGGTGCGCGCCCGTTTCGAGAACGTCGGCTGTGTTTATCCGCAACAGGCTGCGGCGATCGGCATGGTCGGCCCGGCGGCGCGCGCGAGCGGTCTCGTGCGCGACGTGCGCTACGATCACCCCGCCGGCTGGCACCGTTTCGCGCAGGCGCCTGTGGCCGTGTGGTCGGGCGGCGATGTGCTCGCCCGCGCCCGTGTCCGCTGGCTGGAGATTCAGCGCTCGGGTCAGTTCCTCCGCGAACAGATCGCGACGCCGCCCGAGGGGGGCATCCGCGACGAGCTTGCTCCCGCGGCGCCGGACTCGCTCGCCGTGGCGCTCGTCGAGGGCTGGCGCGGCGAGGTCTGCCACGTGGCGCTGACCGATGCCGCCGGGCGTTTCCGCCGCTACAAGATCACCGACCCCTCGTTCCACAACTGGACCGGCCTCGCGCTGGCCCTGCGCAACCAGGCGATCTCCGATTTCCCGATCAACAACAAGAGCTTCAACCTCTCGTACTGCGGCTTCGACCTGTGAAGTGCGAGCGGGCGACGGAAGACAGAAGACGAACAACGGACGACAGAAGGTAACGAAGAGAACGAAGACCGACTGTTGTCATTCGACCAATCACGAAGCTGCCCATGCTCGATCGAGATTCAGTCCTGTCGTTGATTCTGGTTCCGCTGGTCGGCCTTTTTTCGGCTTACCAGGTCCGCCAGTTGCTGGCTCTGCGACGGCGTGTTGCTGCTTGGCAGTCCACTCAAGGTATCGTGGTTGATTCGAGAGTTGTTGGGTGGGGGCGGGCACGGTCGGCGGTCATCGTTTACGAGTACCTCACCCCAGATCTTTACGTGGGGTCTCGCATCTGTCCGGCGAGCTGTGAAGACCGGAATCCCAAGGTGTATCTCAAACGCTATCCCAAGGATGCGGTGGTCACGGTTCACTTTGATCCCGTCAACCCGAGTGAAAGTTTTCTCGAACTCCCGAGCCCTCGAGCGATCAGGGGATGGAAGGCCCTCTCCGGGATTTGCCTCTCGTTCCCGCTCGTGTTCCTCGGATGGATCCGAGTCCTCGGATGAAGCCTTCGTTCGCTTCGTTACCTTCTGTCGCTCCCGATTTTCAGAACCGCTGAACCCAAACCGCCATGTTCGTCCTCGATACCATCACCCATCGATTGAAGGCCGGTTGCGCGACCATGGCGTACCCGGACGGGCCGGCGCCGGCGTTGCCGGATCGGCATGGCGGGGCGTTGCGCGTCGATGGCGCGAAGTGCGCCGATGGCTGCACGGCCTGTGTGCCGGTGTGCCCGACGGAGGCGATCGCGCGCGAGGCCGGCAAGCCGGTGGCACTCGATCTCGGCCGGTGCCTGTTTTGTGGAGAGTGCGTGGCGGCGTGCCCGAGCAAGGCCATTGTCCAGACGCGCGACCACCGGCTGGCGGTGCGGCGGCGCGAGGATCTCGTGCTCGGCGCTCCGGGGCAGGAGGAGCTGCGGCTGGCCGCGGCGCTCGATGCGCAGATGAAGAAGCTGCTCGGGCGCTCGCTGCGGCTGCGTCAGGTGAGCGCCGGCGGCTGCGGCGCGTGCGAGGCCGACATCAACGTGCTCGGGACCATCGGCTGGGATCTCGGCCGCTTCGGCATCCAGTATGTGGCGTCGCCGCGGCATGCGGACGGACTCATCATCACCGGGCCGGTGTCGAAGGGCATGGAGCTGGCGCTCAAGAAGACCTGGGACGCGGTGCCCGGTCCGAAGATCGCCATCGCCGTGGGTGCGTGTGCGATCTCCGGCGGGCCGTTCGTCGGCCACGCGGAGACGTGTCAGGGCGCGGACTCGGTGGTGCCGATCGATCTCTACATTCCCGGCTGTCCGCCGCATCCGCTCACGATTCTCGATGGGCTCCTGCGCATCATCGGCCGGCTTGAAGGCAAGGCCGCCGGCGAAGCGCCGGACGGGAAGGTGATGGCGGGCTGAGAATCTCGGAGTGGAGAGACCGCTGATGGACTTCGCCGATGGGCGAAGTCTTTGACGAGTCCTCCGGCTGATCGCCTCCGGAACAGGGGTGTCGGCGCCCGCTAATCGCGGGCGGATCGCGGCCTTCGCAGGCAGCGCGGAAGCGCGATGCCGGCAAAGGTGGCTGCGGCGCTGTCAGGACGCCTTGGCGACGGGCTCGTCGGCGGCGGGCGAGATGATCGCGGTAATCGCGTCGCGCATGGCGCGGAGGCGCTCGGTGTCCTGCACGGGGCGCTGGTCGGTGCTTTCGACGTAGAAGGTGTCGATGGCGATGCCGCGCTCGGTGCCGATGCGGGCGAAGGTGATGTCGAAGCCGTGCTCGAAGATCACGCGGGCGATGCGGTAGAGCAGGCCGATCTGATCCTGTGCTTGGATCTCGATGATGGTGCGCTTGAGCTCGAGTTCGTGATACACCTCGACGACGGGCGGGATGTTGCCGTGGAGGGCGCGCTCCTCCTGCGTGAGACGGCTGACGCGGATCTTGCGGGCCTGCGCGAGGATGTCGGGCAGCAGGTCCTTGTTGTGGACGAGCGATTCCTCGACGGTCTTGCGGAAGACTTCGAGGGCCGACTGGTTCTGGACCGGACCGCGGCCGGGCTCGACGACGTGGAAGGTGTCGATGGCGATGTGATCGGCGCGGGAGATGACCTTGGCGCTGAGAATGTTCAGGCCGGCGACGCTGAAGGCGCCGGCGAGGCGGTAGAAGAGCCCGGCGCGGTCCCAGGTGACGACGTTGACGACGGTGAAGGAGCGGTTGAGGTCGTCCTTCCACTCGATGATGGGCCGCAGGCTGCCCACGGAGTCGGCGGCGGAGATGGTCGAGAGGAGGCGGTTGACCATGCCGATGTGCAGCACGATGCCGTCGGGCGCGGTCTGGACGAAGTAGCGTTCGGGCAGGAGATTGAAGTGCGCGGTGATCTCGTCGGCGCTGATCCCGGGGATTTTCTGGGCGATGAGGTCGCGGTGGAGCATGGCTTTGCGTTCGGCGTTGCGTTGATCGGCGGCGGCCTGGCCGAGAGTGAGGCGCTCGGCCGTGCGGTGGTAGAGAGTGGCGTGGAGGGTGTTTTTGTAGCTGTTCCAGAGTTCCGTGGAGGTGCCGCGGGCGTCGCAGTAGGTGTGGACGAAGAGAAAACGGAGGTTCTCGAGGTCGCCCATCAGCTCCGCGAAGCGCGCGATAGTCGCGGGATCGTCGAGGTCATGCTTCTGCCAGAAGCGTGCCATCAGGAGATGGTGGCGGATGACAAAGGCGACGAGGGCGGAGTTCTCGGCGTCGATGCCGAGGCGCTCGAGGATGGGCCGCGCGAGATGGACGCCGGACTCGGCGTGGCCCTGGATGCCGGTGCCCTTGCCGATATCGTGCAGGAGAAGAATGAGATAGAGGAGGGTGGGATCCTCGCACTGGTGGAGGATGTCGCGGTAGCGCCGCTCGGTGTCGCCTTTGGCCGCGTAGATGACGTCCAGCTCCTTGATGGTGTTGAGGGTGTGGATGTCGGCCGTGTAGCGGTGGTAAAACTCGTGCTGGACGAGGCAATTGAGCTGCTCGAATTCGGGCACGAAGCGGCCGAGCACGCCCAGCTCGTGCATGAGCGAGAGGGTCGGGTAGACGTTGCCGGCCTCCTGCAGGATGGCCTTGAAGCTGTCGATCGCGCCGGGGGCGCGGCGGACGGATTCGGTGCAGAGGGCGGCGGAGGCGCGGATGAGCGACTGGAGGTCGAGGTCGGGCGTGCACTCGAGCTGCTGGCAGTGGCGGAACACGCGCACGAGGCGCTCGGGGTCGTCGGTGAAGACGGTGTTGCGCTCGGCGGAAAGGCGGTTGCCGCGGAGGATGAAGCCGTCGATGGACTTGGGGCGCTCGGTGCGGCGGGAGCGGATGAGGGCGCGCAGCGAGAAGCGGCTGGGGGCGGGTTCGGCGAGCGAGAGGGCGAGCCGGTCCTCGACGAGCTTGGAGATGCGGTAGATGGCCTGCGCGTGCCGGTAGTAGTCCTGCATGAACGCCTCGACGCGCTCGACGACGTCCTCGGCGGTGTAGCCGAGGCCGAGGGCGACGCGGGGCTGGTTGTCGAGGTTGAGGAGATCGGTGGGGTGGTTGGCCGTGTAGTGGAGTTCGTGACGCACGCGGAGGAGGAAGTCGTAGCCGCGCTGGAAGTCGCGCAGCTCCTCCTCGCGCAGGTAGTTCTGCTCCTTGAGCTCCTCGATGCGCAGCAGGCCGAGCTTCACGCGGGCCATCCAGAGGGTGTTCTGGAAGTCGCGCAGGCCGCCGACGCCGTTCTTGATGTTGGGTTCCTGGAGAAAGACGGTGCCGCCGTTCTTGGCGCGGCGCTCGGCCTGGTCCTTGAGGCGGGCGGCGAGGTAGCCGCGCGGGTCGTCCTTGAGATAGTAGGCGCGGTAGGCGGCCTGGAAGTTCTCGAAGACCTGCGGTGACCCGGCGAGGAAACGGGACTCGAGCAGCGCGGTCTTCGTCTGCATGTCGCGACGGGCCTCGGCGAAGACCTCGTCGATGGTGCGGGTGGAGTGGCCGACCTTCAGGCCGCAGTCCCAGAGGATGTAGAGCAGCTCCTGGGTAAGGAACTCCTGGAACGGCTTGAGCGCCTCCGCCTGCACGCCGGACGGGTAGAGGAACATCAGGTCGATGTCGCTCTTCGGGCAGAGTTCGCCGCGGCCGTAACCGCCGAGAGCGATGAGGCTCACCGGCACGGGCAGCGCGCCGGTGTGGGCGCGGCGCCACTGGGCGGCGGCGTAGTCGAAAAGATGTTCGACGAGGGCGTCGATCTCGGTCGCGCGGGCCTCGGCCACGGTCAGGCCACTCTCGCCCCCGCGGTGGTGCCGCAGGATCTCGTCGTCGACGTGCGTCAGGAACGCTTTGGCGGCGGCCAGCCGTTGTGCGATCGGCTGGTCGGCCGTGAACACGAGCCGTTTGCGGGCATCTTTGAGGATTCCTCGGATCATCGCAGTAGAGCCGGATAACGGGGTAATCGGAAGGGACCGCCAATCAAATAAGGGGCGGGCGCGATGGGGCGGCTGGCTCGGAGGGGGAGTCGCGGGATGGCATGCCGGGTGGGAGAGCGGGAAGCGTGCCTGAATCCGGCTTGGGCGCGCCGCCGTTTCCTGGAAAGAAGGTGCGCCGTGCGTCCCGGCCGAAGCGGCGGAGTCCGGGATTGCCCCGGGCCGCGATGTGGAGCACGGCCCCGCGCTCCTTCGGCACCGCCGACCGTTTACCTTCACGACCGTGAAGGTAAACGGTCGGGGACGGTCAGCCCCGCCGGCACGCGCGATCCGCACCCGAATCCGGCGTTGCCTCGCCGGGGGCGGGCAACTTTCCTCGACGTTTCCCTTTTTCCCATGAGCGAGATCCCGAAGAGCTACGAACCGCGCGATGTCGAAAAGAAGTGGTATGCTGCCTGGCAGTCCGCCGGCTGCTTCCGTGGCCAGCCCGTCGCCGGGCGCGAGAACTACACCATCGTCATCCCGCCGCCCAACGTCACCGGCATCCTCCACATGGGCCACGTCCTCAACAATTCGTTGCAGGACGCCATCATCCGCCGCGCCCGCCTCGAAGGGAAGACCGCCTGCTGGATCCCCGGCACCGACCACGCCGGCATCGCCACGCAGACGATGGTCGAGAAGCACCTGCGCAAGACCGAGAAGAAGACGCGCCGCGACCTCGGCCGCGAGGAGTTCCTCAAGCGTGTGTGGGCCTGGCGCGAACAGTCGGGCAACACCATCCTCAAGCAGCTCCGCGAGCTCGGCAGCTCCTGTGATTGGGAACGCACCACCTTCACCATGGACCCGGCGTACAGCCGCTCCGTGCTCACGGCGTTCGTGAAGCTCTTCGAGAGCGGCCGCATCTACCGCGGCAAGCGCATGGTCAACTGGTGCCCGGTCAGCCTCACCGCGCTCTCCGACGAAGAGGTGATCATGAAGCCGCAGAAGGGCTTCATCTACAAACTGCGCTACGAACTCGTCGAACAGCCCGGCCAGTTCCTCACCGTCGAGACGACCCGCCCGGAGACCATCCCGGCCGACGTCGCCGTCGCCGTCCACCCCGACGACGAGCGCTACAAGCATCTCATCGGCAAGTGCGTCTGGCGCCCGCTCGGCAAACGTGAGCCGCTGCCGATTATTGCCGACACCGCGGTCGATCCGAAGTTCGCCGCCGGCGTGCTCAAGGTCACGCCCGCCCACGACAAGACCGACTTCGAGATCGGCCAGCGCCACAAGCTGCCGGTCATCGACCTGCTCAACCCCGATGGCGTGCTCAACGAGAACGCCGGCCCCGAGCTCGCCGGCCTGGAGCGTTTCGCCGGCCGCAAGAAGGCGTCGCAGCTCCTCCTGGACGCCGGCCTGCTCCTCGAGGAGAAGGCCTACGAGAACAACGTCGGCTTCTCCGAGCGCGCCGACGTGCCGATCGAGCCGCGCCTCACCCAGCAGTGGTGGCTGCGCTACCCGCGCGTCGAGGAGGCCAAGCAGGTCGTGCGCGACGGCCTGATCAGGTTCTACCCGGAGCGCTGGACCAAGGTTTACCTCAACTGGCTCGACGGGATCCAGGACTGGTGCATCAGCCGCCAGCTCTGGTGGGGGCACCGCATCCCGGTCTGGTATCGGAAGGGCATCGACAAGGAGAAGCTCACCGAGGCCGACCTCAAGGATCCGACGAAGGTCCACGTTTCCCTCGACGGCCCGGCCGACCCGCAGAACTGGGACCAGGAGGAGGACGTGCTCGACACATGGGCCTCCTCGTGGCTCTGGCCGATCGGCACGCTCGGCTGGCCCAACGCCGAGGCGCAGCAGAAACTCGGCTTCGACGCGCTCTATCCGACCACCACGCTGGCCACCGGCGCCGACATCATCTTCTTCTGGGTCGCGCGCATGATCATGGCCGGCCTCGAGTTCGCCCGCCCCGGCGCGCCGGTCGAGCAGCGCATCCCGTTCAAGCACGTCTACTTCAACGGCATCGTCCGCGACAAACAGGGTCGCAAGATGTCGAAGACGCTCGGCAACTCGCCCGACCCGCTCATCCTGATCGACAAGTACGGCGCCGACGGCCTGCGCTTCGGCCTGCTCCAGATCGCGCCGCTCGGCCAGGACGTGAAGTTCGACGAGGATCGCATCGAGAGTGGCCGCAACTTCTGCAACAAGCTCTGGAACGCCTCGCGCTTCCGCCAGATGAGCGGCGAGATGAGCGACAACAGCTCGCTCGACGCCATCCTGGGCCGGCTGACGCCGGGCCTCTTCGACGAGGACGACCACGCCATCCTCGCCGCGCTCACCGACACGATGCGCGTGCTCGAGGAATCGTTCGCCGGCTTCGAATTCGCCGCCGCCACGCAGAAGCTCTACAGCTTCTTCTGGGGCGACTTCTGCGACTGGTACGTCGAGGTCTCGAAGGCCAAGCTCCAGGACCCGCAGCGCAAGGCCAACTGCCTCGCGATCCAGGATCTGGTGATCCGCGAGTTCCTGCTCCTCTTCGAGCCGTTTGCGCCGCACATCACCGAGGAACTCTGGCACCTGCTCGGTTACGGAGCCGAGGGCAGCTACCTCCAACAGACGCGCCTCGACACCGCCGCCGGCCTCACCGCCGCGCTCGCGGCCAAGGGTGTGACGATCGACGCCGCGGCCACCGCCGCCGTCGAGCAGCTCAAGAAGGTCGTGCAACTCGCCCGCACACTGAAGGCCGACAAGGCCGCCGCGCAGCGACGCGACGTGAAGCTGGTCTTCCTCACCACCGACGCCTCGTGGGCCGTTCTCGAGAGCGCCTCGGCCAAGCTCACCCGCATGGTCGGCGCCGCCGAGCTCAGCCGCACGACGACCGAGCCCGCGATGTCGGCCACCGTCACGCCGCTCGGCACGCTGTATCTCGATCTCGGAGCCAGCGTCGACGCCGGCGCCGAGAAGGCGAAGATGGCGAAGGAGCTCGAGAAGCTGAACCAGCTCATCGCCGGCACCGAGGCGCGGTTGGCGAACACCGCGTTCACCAGCAAGGCCCCGCCGGCCGTCCTCGAAGGCGCGAAGAAGCAGCTCACCGATCTCCAGACCAAGCGCGCCGAAGTCGAGCGCCTGCTGAAGGCGCTGGGCTGAGCCGCAGCTGCGTTGCTGGCCGGATCCTGTTTCCCCGAAGGCGCGACCACCCGGTCGCGCCTTCCTCGTGTTTCCTCCACCCGCGGGCGCCACCATGCGGTCCACGCTTCGCCGGGATCCCGGTGTGCCTGCGGCCGCCGGCCGGCCCGGCTGTGTCATCTCGCCCGGCAACGACACATTCACTGCCTTGGCGGCGGGGAGTGATGACTGTCTCTCGGAGACCCTGCCCCTTTCGCTCGTCCGCTCACCCCGACGCCCGGCTCGCCATTCCCACAAAGACGCAAAAGTCTGTCGCGGTCGGACAGAAATTTGCGTCCGCAATCACGAACTGCGCGGGGCCCGCTACGAGGAAGATTCTCCGGTCATGGCCGCGCAGGACGCAAAAACGTGTCGCGGTCGGACGGAAATTTGCGTCTTCGGGGGCCGGTGGGCGTGGACGCGGTGTGCGTGAGTCAGAGAAATGCGTTCCGAAATGCGGCGTGGGCTTCCTGCCGGGCGGCCCAGACGGCGGGGCCGCGATAGAACCGCGGAAACAGGATCCGGGGCAGGAACGGATCCCGTTGCGCGAGATGGGCCCAGGCGCGGTGTTCGGTCTCAATCCACGCGAGCCAAGCGGCGGGCTTCTGGAGGCGGTTCGGGCGTAGACGCAGAATCTCAAGGTATTGCTCGTGCCCTTTGTCGAGGGCGGTGAAGTCCCACGCTGCAGCGTGAGCGATTCCGGAAGTAGCCGCTTCTCGCTGAGAAGCGCCCGGAAGTCGTCGGTCGGGTCCGGGCTGATCCACACACTGTTTTGCAGCCAACCGAAACGTAGTTCGTGCAGTTTGCGTCGCAGTTGCGCCCGGATCTTGGAGTCGGTCTCAGGGATGTCGAAAGCCACGATGCGCCACGTGCCGTCCCACGGACGTGACCACAGCCGCTCCGGGTCGAGGTTGGCTCGGCACGCGAGGCTGCCTTGGGCGGTGAGGCGGACGATGCGCTCGTCGAGCGGACCGCTGCCGCTGATCTCGATGTGGCCGCTGGCCTGAAGGCGACGATAGGCCTCGGTGCGCCGTCCGGTGGTGGAGAACTTGTGCCAGAGGGTGTGCGCGACCGCCCCCGTCGCCTCTCCACCGATGGCGCCCAACGCCAGCAAGAAGCGGATCGATCCCGCCATGCGTGTTTCAATGGCAGTATCCAGTCGGTCGGGCAAGGACGCAAAAGTCTGTCGCGGTCGGACGGGAATTTGCGTCTTGGCGAGGCTGCGCGATGCATGGGGGAAGGCTGGGGCCTGCGAGTGGTTGCTGGGGCAAGGGCGCGGAGAGTTGCCTCGCCCAACACCAACCAAAGTGCGCCGTAGTCGAGCGACTGTGCAAGGTGCTGGGTTGAACCGCCGTTCGGCCTATGCAGTCCGCGTTCCCTCACCAACGCGCGATCTTCCGGATCGCGCCAGCGACGGACCGCGGCTCGCCCTTCGTGGCCTTGGCCGATTGGCGGGTACTGCGCCTGCCGCCTTGCGCCGGGCGGGGAGACCACGATGATCGCGGCGTGACGATTCCGGCGAAGCTTCGGTGTGTGCTGGCGCTGGCGGGGGCGGCCGTGTCGGCGCTCCGGCTCGCGGCGCTCCCCGCCGCCGATGCGGCCGAGTGCGAGCGCGTCGTGATCGTGGCCAACAGCGCCGATCCCGATTCGGCGGCATTGGCCGGCTACTACGCGGTGGCGCGCGGCATCCCGGCCGACAACATCGTGGCGCTGCCGTTGCCGACGACGGAGACGATCACCTGGCCGGAGTTCGTCTCCAGCGTGTTCAACCCGCTTTTTGCCGAACTCGCCTCCCGCGGCTGGATCGACGCGTTGCCTTCGGAGCTCACCGACGAGTTCGGCCGCCGCAAGGCGATGATTGGCGGGCACCGCATCAGCTATCTGGTGCTCATGCGCGGCGTGCCGTTGCGCATCGCCGAGAACGACGCGTGGAAGCCGGTGAAACTTCCGGCGGGAATGTCGCCGGCGCTTGCCTTCAACCGGGCTTCGGTCGACGGCGAACTGGCATTGCTGGCCGCCTCGCGTCCGCCGGTCATCGCCTTCGTGCCCAATCCGCTCCACCGGCAACACACGGCCAACGGGGTGCTTGCCGAGGCGGTCATGCGCGTGGCGCGGCTCGATGGGCCCACGCCCCGCGATGCGCGCGCGCTGGTCGACAGCGCGCTGGCGGGCGAACGACTGGGGCTGGCGGGACGCGCCTACGTCGACATCGGCGGGCCGCACCAGCGCGGCGAGCAATGGCTGGAGTCGGTCGCGGCCCAGTTGGCGGCGGCCGGGTTCGACCTGGACGTCGACCGGGCGAAGACCACCTTCCGGCCGCAGGCGCGCTTCGACGCCCCGGCGCTGTACTTCGGCTGGTATGCATGGAATGTCGACGGGCCGTTTCTGGCGCCGGGCTTCCGTTTCCCCCCGGGGGCGATCGCCGTCCATCTCCACAGCTTCTCCGCGCAGTCGCTGCGCTCCGACCGGCAGTTCTGGTGCGGGCCGCTGGTGGCGCGCGGGGTGGCGGGCACGGTGGGCAACGTCTTCGAGCCGTACATCGACGGCACGCATCACCTCGACCTGCTCGCCGAGGCGTTGTTGCGCGGGGACACGCTCGGGGCGGCGGCCTACTATGCGCTGCCGGTGCTGAGCTGGCAGGCGACGCTGATCGGCGACCCGCTCTACCGGCCGTTCGCGCGGTCACAGGAGGAACAGTACGCCGAGCGCGCGGCGCTCCCCGCCGAGCTGCGGCCGCACGTCGTGCTGCGGCAGGCGCGCCTGGCGCTGCGGGACGGGCGTGCGGACGAGGCCCTGCGGCTCGCCCGCGCGCTGTTCCGCGAGACGCCGGCGGTGCCGGTGGGCGTTTCGGTGGCGCAGCTCGTGCGTGAAGTCGAAGGGCCCGAGGCCGGGGTGCGCGCGCTGGAGTTTCTCGGCCTCTTGCCCACCTATGCGGCGATCGATCTCGGGGCGGTGCGTTCCGCTGCGCTGCTGCTGGTCGAGTGGGGGGCGGAGGGGAAGGCGCTTGCCCTCTATGAACGGGCGCTGTCGACCCCGCCGCCGATCGGCGAAGCGGCGTTACTGGAGGAGGCGATCCAGCTCGCACTCAAGACCGGGCAGGCCGCGCGCGCCGCAAAATGGCAGGACCGGCTCGTGGCCCTCAAACCGGCGCCGGCGAAACCACCGTCGAAAGAGTGATCCGGCATCGGCGGTGAATCAGGACAACAAACAGTAGGTGTTGATGGTGTTCGTGATTGGGCGAGGCTCCGCGTAGTTCGTGCGAGTGCTTTCTCGACTCCGGTCGGTTCCGGCGTTCGGATTGGGTGCTCAGCTGAGCCCTACGCTCCGAGCCCACAGCCCCCACCCCGTATGAGAATCCTCACCAATCAGTCCGCCGACCGGGCGATCGATGTGTTGGCCGGGATGCTTCCATCCGGTGGCAGGCTCGATGGGGCGTCACCGTTTTTTTCCCTGTTCGCCCTGCGAGCTCTGCGGGAGCGCCTGCCTTCATTGTCCGCCTGTCGCCTGTTACTGCCGGGCGCGGAGCGGGCGGTGCAGTCTCTGCTCGGTTCGGAGACGGAGCGCGCATCGCGCAACCAGCTCGATGCACAAAGGCTTGCCCGGGATTGCGCTGCTTGGTTGCGGGACCGGGCCGAAATCAAGGGCGCCCCAAGCGGCTTGCAACAGGCGGCGTTGATCACGCGCGCGGACGACGGTTCTCCGCAAGGCGCCATGGTGGGCGATTGCGCACTCACAGCGGAGGGTCTTGGTCTGGCACCAGGCGACCGGCTGAGTTTGGTCCAAGTCTCCGAATCGGGTTCCGAGGCACAGGCACTGGCCGAGTGGTTTGAGCAAATCTGGACCTCGCTGCCGGCAGGCTCGGGAGCGAAGGATGAACTGCTGTTCAAGCTCGGCGAGATCGCCGCTCGCCGCGATCCCGCGCTGCTTTACGCGCTCACGCTCCATCACCTATTCGCGGAACTCGGCGACGCGCTCGACGAGGATACGATCGTCAAGACGGCGACGGGCATTCGCGAGACCGTTGTCTGGCAGAAGCTCTTCAAGTTCCAGCGCGACGGCGTCATCGGTGCCATCGACAAGCTCGAGCGGCTCGGCGGGTGCATCATCGCCGACAGCGTCGGCCTCGGAAAGACCTTCGAGGCACTGGCGATCATCAAGTACTACGAGCTGCGCAACGACCGCGTACTTGTGCTGGCGCCGAAGCGCCTGCGCGACAACTGGACGCTTTATCGCTCCAACGACCGGCGCAACGTGCTCGCCACCGACCGCTTCAACTTCGACGTCCTCAACCACACCGATCTCTCCCGCGACGGCGGCCACTCCGGCGACATCGATCTCTCGCACGTCAACTGGGGCAACTACGACCTAGTCGTCATCGACGAGTCCCACAACTTCCGCAACAAGGCCTCGCTCAAGGAGCGGGAGACGCGCTACGACCGCCTCATGCGGAAGGTGATCCGCGAGGGCGTGAAGACCCGCGTGTTGATGCTCTCCGCCACGCCGGTCAACAACCGTCTGGCCGACCTCAAGAACCAGATCGCGTTCGTCACCGAGGGGCGGGACAACGCCCTGTACGCGCACGGTATCCCGAGCATCGACACTACGGTGCGGCTCGCGCAGCGGCAGTTCAACCGCTGGCTCGAGCTGCCGGCGGCCGAGCGCACTGCGCAGGAGCTCGTCGAGATGCTGGGCTTCGACTACTTCAAGCTGCTCGACCTCCTCACGATCGCGCGCTCCCGCAAGCACATCGAGAAGTACTACGGCACGGCCGAGACCGGCACCTTCCCCGTGCGGCTGCGCCCGATCAACCACAAGCCCGATGTCGACCGCACCGGCGCCTTCAGCTCGATCCGCGAGGTCAACGACGAGATCCGGCGCCTCTCCCTCGCCGTCTACGCGCCGCTGCGCTACGTCCTCCCGGGAAAGCGCGACGCCTACGATGCCAAGTACAGCACGCAGATCCGCGGAGGGGAGAGCTTCTTCCGCCAGACCGACCGCGAAGAGAGCCTCGTCGCGCTGCTGCGCGTCAACTCCCTCAAGCGCATGGAAAGCTCCGTGTCGTCGTTCGCCCTCACGGTGCAGCGCCAACTGGCCGACATCGACGCGACGCTCGCCCGGATCGAGTCGCATGCCCGCTCGGTCGAGGAGTTGCCGATCGAGGAGGGCGAGGTGGACGACCCCACGCTCGAATCGCTGCTGGTCGGCGGCAAAGTGAGCGTGCTGCTCGACGATGTGGACCTCGCGCGCTGGAAACAGGACCTGCTGGAGGATCGCCGCCGGTTGGCCTCGCTCCACGAGCAGGCCAGCCATGTCGACGCCTCGCGCGATGCGAAGCTGGCGCAGTTGCGCTCGGTGATTGCGGAGAAGGTGCGCCAGCCGCTCAATCCGGGAAACCGCAAGGTCATCGTCTTCACCGCTTTTGCGGATACCGCGAAATACCTCTACGCGGAGCTCGCGCCATGGGCTCAGTCCGAGTTGGGCTTGCACGCCGCGCTCGTCACCGGAGCTGGGCACAACCAGACCACGTTGCCCGGTGTGCGGCGCGATCTGGCCGGGATTCTCACCGCCTTCTCTCCGCGCTCGAAGGAGCGCCCGGCCGACCTCGCTGCCGAGGGCGACATCGATCTGCTCATCGCCACCGACTGCATCAGCGAGGGCCAGAACCTCCAGGACTGCGATTTCCTCATCAACTACGACATCCACTGGAATCCGGTCCGCATCATCCAGCGCTTCGGGCGCATCGACCGCATCGGCTCGCCCAACGCGCGCATCCAGCTCGTCAACTTCTGGCCCAACATCGAGCTCGAGGAGTACATCAAGCTCGAGCAACGCGTGTCCGGCCGCATGGTGCTGCTCGATGTCTCCGCCACCGGTGAGGAGAACCTCATCGAGCAGCAGGCGGGCGACCGGATGAACGACCTCGAATACCGGCGCGCCCAGTTGCTCAAGCTGCGCGACGCCGTGATCGACCTGGAGGATCTTTCCAGCGGCGTCTCCATCGCCGATCTCACGCTCGCCGATTTCCGCCTCGATCTTTCCCGCTACCGGAAGGCGCATCCGGGGTACCTCGAATCGCTGCCGCTCGGGTTGTTCGCCGTCACCAATGCACCCGAGGCGGGCCTGCCGTCGGGCATCGTCTTCTGCCTGCGCGCGGTGGGCGAGGCGGCGACGAAATCCTTCGAACCCGGCTATCCGCTCGCGCCCCATTATCTGGTCCACGTGGGCGACGATGGCGCGGTGCGCCTGCCGTTCACGCAGGCCAAGACCGTGCTCGATCGCCTCAAGCGGCTTTGCGCCGACCGCGATGTGCCCGACAGCGCCGCCTATGAGCGCTTCGCCCGCGCCACCCGCGACGGGGCCGATATGGCCGCGGCGCGCCGTTTGCTCGCGTCGGCCGTGGCTTCGGTGGCGGGGCGGAAGGAGGAGAGCGCGGTGGCCAGCCTGTTCTCGCCCGGTGGCACGCACGCGCTCGCCGGCGAGTTCGCGGGCATCGACGACTTCGAGGTCGTTTCCTTCCTCGTCGTGCTTCCCGGCGACGGCGTGGCGACGCCCCAGTACGAACGCACCGAACTCGCCGTCTTCACGCTGAAGTTCCAGAAGCCCGGCGATGCGCCCTTCTCCGACGACGAGCGCCAAGCCTGCACCCGCGAAGGCTGGGCGGCGCTCAACCGGCTCTTCGCCTCGCTCGCCCCGGAGCAGGGCGTGAAGCTCGACATCACCTACGCCGGCGACGGCGAGGGCAGTTTCTGGGTCGAGTTCGGCGTGGCAGCGTTGGCGGTCACCGGAGCCCTCGGTGGACCGGCCAACACGTTGCACATCCTCGGCGCGGCGCTGGAGCGCTGGGGCGGCGGCTACGAACCGAAGCTGGCGGGCCTCCAGAAGACGGGCCTTTGGCTGCAACACGTCGCTTGGCGACTCACCCCGCAGCCGGGGCAGGACCCGCGCCGGCCGGGCTGTTTCGGAGTCAAGAAGCAGCTTGATCGCCGCACCCGGCGCTGTCGCGACTGCGGCTTCCTCGGCGAGTGCGTGCAGCGCGGCGCTTCGACCTGATTCGTTGTCATGCCGTTTGCCGCCGCCATCGCCGCCTTGGAGCTGCCCGCCGCCGCGCGGGTGGGCAAGCGCGTGCCCAAAAAGTTGCTGCTGGAAAACGGCGCGCCCACCGCCGCCGACAAGCGCGCCATCGGCGACGGGATCGACGAGCTGTTCTGGGTGGCCGCGCTCAAGCCGGCCACGCTCGGCGTGCCGGAGTTTCGCGATGCCGCGCGCGAGTATCTGGAGCTCGCCGTGCTCACGCTCACGCTGCGCCCCAGCGCGCGCGGGGCGCGGCTGGCGGAGCTGGTCCACCGCGCGATTCCGTACCCGGTGCTCCTGCTGCGCCGTGAGGAGGATGGCCTCGTGTTGTCGCTCGCGCACCTGCGCCAATCGCAGGGCACCGCCGGCCAGACCGTTCTCGATGGCACGGTGATCGAGTCGCCGCTGGGCGAGGACGCCCTGTCGTGCGCCTTCCTGGCTTCGCTTGCCGTCGCCGCCCAACCGCGCGCGCACCTGCATGGCTTCTATCAGGGCTGGATCGAGCGCGCGGAGGCGCTCGCTGCCGCGCGCCGGACCGGGCGCTTCGAGCTGGCGGGCGATCCCGCCGCGGCCGGGCGGCGTCGCACCGCGCTGGCGGAGCACGAGGAGCTCGCGCGCGAGATCGCCGGCCTGCGTGCCCGCGCGGCCAAGGAGTCGCAGCTCGCCCGCCGCGTGGAGCTCAACCTCCGGTTGAAAGAACTCGAATCCCGCCTCGCCGCCGCCGCCGCGCTGCTCTGAACTTCCCCCTTCCGATCATGCAGAAACTCACCGCCGATTCCCCCGCAGCGAAGTCCGCCGATCTCGTGGCGGCCAACCTCGCCACGCTGCGCTCGCTCTTCCCCGAACTGCTCACCGAGACGCAGGACGGCCCGGCGGTGAACCTCGATGTGCTCAAGCAGCTCGTGGGCGACCGCACGGTGACCGATGCCGAGGAGAAGTACGGCCTCCACTGGCACGGCAAACGCCGCGCCCGCCAGCTCGCGCTCACCCCCAGCACGGGCACCCTGCGCCCCTGCCCGGAGGACAGCGTGGAGTGGGCCACGACGAAGAACCTCATGATCGAGGGCGACAACCTGGAGGTGCTCAAGCTGCTCCAGAAGTCCTACGCCGGGAAGGTGAAGCTCATCTACATCGATCCGCCCTACAACACCGGCAAGGACTTCGTCTACCCCGACGATTTCCAGGACAACATCGCCAACTACCTGCGCCAAACCCGGCAGACCGATGCGGGCGGGGTGAAGACCTCGTCGAACACCGAGTCCTCCGGCCGCTTCCACACCGACTGGCTCAACATGATGTACCCGCGGCTCAAGCTGGCGCGGAATCTGTTGCGCGAGGATGGAGTCATTTTTGTCAGCATTGATGACGGTGAAGAGAACAACCTGAAAACCGTGTTGGATGAGGTTTTCGGTCCCGAGAACTTTGTAGCCCAAGTGGTCTGGGAAAAGATGTATACAACGAAAAATGACGCATCACTCATTTCAACCAGCCACGATTACGTTCTTTGTTATGCCCGACAGATGTCTGGATCGGTGATCGGATTGCTCCCGCGAACCGAAGAGATGAATGCGCGCTATACAAACCCAGACGGTGACCCACGTGGTGCTTGGAAGGCGATACCTCTCTATGCAGATGGCGAAAGAACGAACGGACGGTTCAAAATCAGCAGTCCAAGCGGGCGAATACATGAACCTCCGGCCAATAGCCATTGGCGCTATGCTGAAAGCGATGTCTTGAAGCTACTTTCAGAAGACCGCATCTACTTCGGGAGAACTGGGGATTCTCTTCCCAATCAGAAGCTTTTCTTGTCCGAGGTTCGGGACGGAGTGAAAGCGAGAACTCTGTGGACGCACAAGGAGGTTGGGAGCAACGACACCGCGAGTAGGGAGCTGAAAGAGCTCCTCGGCGTGCAAGACTCACCATTTAGCTTTCCGAAGCCGACAACCTTGATTCAGCGAATGATCCAATTAGCAGCCGCTGATAAGGATTCCATCATACTCGATTTCTTCAGCGGAAGTGGAACCACAGCTCATGCTGTTTTCTGTCGGAATGCTGAGGATGGGGCAAAGAGAAGGGTGATCTTGGTTCAACTCCCTGAGCTGCTCGATGCTACAGATAAGGAGCAAGTTGCTGCCGTTGATTACTGTGACAAAATCGGCAAACCGCGCACCATCGCCGAGCTGACCAAGGAGCGTCTGCGCCGGGCCGGCGCGAAGATCCGCGCAGAGTGGGAGGCCCAGCAGAAGGCGGCGGCGGAGCAGGCGGACCTGCTCAACCCGGCGCCCGCGGCGGGCGAGCGGCGGGCGCCGGATGTGGGCTTCCGGGTGTTCAAGCTCGCGTCCAGCAACATCCGCGAATGGGACCCGCAGCGCGACCGCCTGGCCGAGAGCCTCGAAGCCGCCGTCGATCACCTCAAAACCGACCGCACCGAGCAGGACATCCTGTACGAGCTGCTCCTCAAGCTTGGCCTCGACCTGTGCGTGCCGATCGAGACGCGGCCCTTTGCCGGCCACGTCGTTTCCAGCGTGGGCGCGGGCAGCCTGTTGGTGTGCTTGAGCCCGAAGATCGCCGCGGCGGAGGTGGAGACGTTGGCCCTCGGGATCGTCGCCTGGCACAAGGAGCTGAAACCCGCCGGCGAGACCACGGTGGTCTTCCGCGACAGCGCTTTCGCCGACGACATCGCCAAGACCAACCTCGCCGCGATCCTCCAGCAGCACGGCCTGGAAACCGTTCGCAGCCTATAGGCCGATGTACGACTTCGCCGCAACCGCAGGCCGCTCCCTCCGGAGCGATCCACCCCATTTTCGTGGCGTCACGAAAATGGCGCTCGGTTGCAGGACAGGAAGTGAGCTGAAGCGGCGGGATGATCCCGAAATCGGTTTCGGGATCATGTCCCAAGCCTGGGCTGACGAGGCCGCTCGAACCTCGAGCCGCATGCGGTGTCAGGCCGGACTTTCCAAGCTCAGGCAGAGCTATGCTTACCGCGTTGCGAGCCGGCGGAGCGGAGAATTGACAATGTCGGCCGAGGGGCTCTCATTGGGCCCCAGTAGACCCACCGGGCCTCTCGCTCTTCCTCGGAAGAGTGCACAGCTCCTCGGAACTGTGCGGCATACTTCGGTGGGTGTTTTTTTTGTCCGGAAGGTGCCCCCGCGGAGGCGGTTTCGGCCATGAGGTACGAGAAACCTCCGTTCACGTTCGAGGCGCAGGCGGACAAGTTGCTGGGCGAAGGTCTGCTTGCCGGGCGCGGCGCGCTGATCGAGCGCCTGCGGGTCACGAACTACTTCCGGTTCTGCGCCTACGTGCACCACTTCCGCCAGCCGGACGGATTCTGCAAGCCGGGCACGACGCTGGAGCAGGTGTGGCGGCTCTACACCTTCGACCATCGCCTGCGGATGCTCTGTCTGGATGCGATCGAAAGCATCGAGGTGCATGTGCGCACGCAACTGGCCTACCACTTCGCGCATGCGCATGGGCCGTTCGCCTATCTCACCGAGTCCAACCTGCCGGGCTTCGATTCGCAGCGGGACGATTTCCGAAACTGGGAGAAGAAGATCCGCACCCAGGTGCAGCGCAGCCGCGATCCGAAAGGCCGGGAGGAATTCGTGGTCAGCTATTTCCAGGAGTACGGAGACAGCCACGACATCCTGCCGGTATGGATGATGGTGGAGCTGTTGGATTTCGGCGGCACGCTTTCGTTCTATCGCGGAGTGGCTGTCGATATTCGCAAAACGGTGGCGGCGGCGATTGGGCAGCCCGAGGAGGTGATCCTCTCCTGGCTCATCGCCCTCAACATCGTGCGCAATCGCTGCGCGCATCATGCGCGGCTGTGGAACTGGAAGTCCGGCAGCCCGGCCTGGGCACCCAACTCCAGAAAGTTTCCGCAGTGGCATAAGCCACTCCTGCCGCAGAGATCGCTCGGCTTCCTCCTGCTGGTGTTCCGCCACTGGATGGGGCGCATCAATCCCGGAAGCGGTTGGCCCGCACGCATCGAAAGCCTCTTCGCCTCGTTTCCCGAGATCCCCTTGTCGGACATGGGGCTGCCTCAGGATTGGCGGAACCATCCCGTCTGGAAAACTGCGTCCTCATGAAACTCCACTTCGAGCCCAATCTCGACTACCAGCTGCAGGCCGTGGAAGCGGTGTGCGACCTGTTTCGCGGGCAGGAACTCTGCCGCTCGACGTTCACCGTCGCGCGCACGGCGCCCGACGGGGCGTACTTGTCCGGCATGGAGAGCGACCTCGGTGTGGGCAACCGGCTCAGGCTGCTCGACGACGAGCTGCTTAAGAATCTCCATGAGGTGCAGCTCCGCAATGGCCTGCCTCCCTCGCCCTCGCTGGCCTCGTCCGACTTCACGGTGGAGATGGAGACCGGCACCGGGAAGACCTACGTGTACCTGCGCACTGTCTTCGAGCTGAACAAGCGCTACGGGTTCACGAAGTTCATCGTCGTGGTGCCTTCGGTGGCGATCAAAGAGGGTGTCTACAAATCCCTCGAGATCATGGAGGAGCACTTCCGCGCGCTCTACGCCGGGGTGCCGTTCGAATACTTCCTCTACGATTCCGCCAAGCCCGGGCAGGTGCGCAATTTCGCCACCAGTCCGCAGATCCAGGTCATGGTTGTGACGGTGGGCGCGATCAACAAGAAGGAGGTCAACAACATCTACGGCAAGGGCGCCAACGAGGCGACGGGGGGCGAGCGTCCGATCGACCTGATCCGCGCCACGCGCCCGATCCTGATCGTGGACGAACCGCAAAGCGTGGATGGCGGCCTCGAAGGCCGCGGCAAGGAGGCGCTCGGCGCGATGGACCCACTCTGCACGCTGCGCTACTCGGCCACCCACGCGGCCAAGCATCACATGGTGTACCGGCTCGACGCGGTGGATGCCTACGAGCGGAAGTTGGTGAAGCAGATCGAGGTGGCCGCGGCCACGGTCGAAGGCGGGCACAACAAGCCCTATGTGCGGCTGCTCGCCGTCGCCAACAAGCGCGGCGCGATCACAGCCAAGGTCGAGCTCGACGTGCAGACCGCCACGGGGCGCGTCGACCGGGTCGAGCGCTTGGTACAGGATGGCGACAACTTGGAGATGACCACGGGGCGTGCCGTGTACCACGATTGCCGCGTCGGCGAAATCCGCGTGGCCAAGGGTGACGAGTTCGTCGAGCTACGCGTGCCCGGAGGCGAACAGTACCTGCGCCTCGGTCAGGCCTATGGCGACGTGGAGCCGCTGGCCGTGCAGCGCCAGATGATCCAGCGCACCATCAAAGAGCATCTCGAGAAGGAGAAGCGACTGGCTCCGCAGGGGATCAAGGTGCTCAGCCTGTTCTTCATCGACGCCGTCGAGAAGTATCGTCGGTACGATACGGATGGGCACGCGCAGAAGGGCGACTACGCTCGCATCTTCGAGGAGGAATACCGCCGCCTCGCCAAGCATCCCGATTACCAGAGCCTGTTCCAAGAGGTCGATCTCACGACGGAAGCCGAGGCGGTGCACGACGGCTACTTCTCGATCGACAAGAAGGGCGGCTGGGCGGAGCCCGAGCTGGACAAGGATGGTGAGTTGAAGAACCAGAGCAGCCGCGAGGCCGCCGAACGCGCCTACAACCTGATCATGCGCGAGAAGGAGAAACTGCTGAGCTTCGACTCGAAGCTGAAATTCATCTTCTCCCACTCCGCGCTGCGGGAGGGGTGGGACAATCCGAACGTTTTCCAGATCTGCGTGCTGCGCGCCATGGGCACGGAGCGGGAGCGACGGCAGACAATCGGCCGCGGCCTGCGCCTGTGCGTGAGAGCGGAGGGCAACGACTTTGTCCGGGTGCGCGGTTTCGAGACCAACACGCTCACGGTCGTGGCGGCGGAGAGCTACGAGCGCTTCGCCGAGAACCTGCAACGCGAGATCGAGCAGGAGACCGGCATCCGCTTCGGCATCGTGGGGAACCACGAGTTCGCCGGGATCGCGGTGCCGGGAGCCGACGGCCAGTCGGCCCCGCTCGGCTTCGACAGATCGAAGGAGATCTGGGACTACCTGCGCTCGCAGGAGTTCGTCGACGCCAAGGGCCGCGTGCAGGACAAGCTGCGGACCGCGCTCAAGGAGGGCACGCTGGCGTTGCCCGAGGCGTTCGCCGCGCAACTGCCGCAGGTGCGCGAGATCCTGCGCAAGCTCGCCGGGCAGCTCTCGGTCAAGAATGCCGACGAGCGCCAGACCGTGAAAACCCGGCAGGCGGTGCTGCACGGCCCGGAGTTCCGCGCGCTGTGGGACCGAATCAAGCACAAGACGACCTACCGAGTGCAGTTCGACAACGAGGCGTTGATCGCGGACTGCGTCGCCGCGATCCGGAAAGCCCCGCCGATCTCCCGCACGCGGCTCCAATGGCAAAAGGCCGATATGCAGATAGGTCGTTCCGGTGTCGTCGCCGAGGAGGGCGACTCGTTCCTGCCGGTTAATCTGGACGAGGGCGACATCGAGCTGCCGGATATTCTGACGGAGCTGCAGGACCAGACTCAGCTCACGCGGCGGAGCATCCAGCGCATCCTCGCCGGGAGCGGGCGGCTGGACGATTTCCTGTGCAACCCGCAGCAGTTCATCGAGCTCGTTGGCGAGATCGTCAACCGGGCCAAGCGCCTCGCGCTCGTCGACGGCATCAAGTACCAGCGCATCGGACCGGAGGAGTACTATGCGCAGTCGCTCTTCGAGACGGAGGAACTCGCCGGTTACCTCAAATCGATGATCGATTCGCCGCGCGGCGTGTACGAGAAGGTCATCTACCAGTCGGATGTGGAGCGCACGTTTGCCGAGCAGTTGAACCGCAATCCCGCGGTGAAGGTCTTTGCCAAACTGCCGGGCTGGTTCCGCGTGCCGACGCCGTTGGGACCCTACAACCCCGACTGGGCTGTGCTCGTGGAGACCGACGGTGCGGAGCGCCTCTACTTCGTAGTCGAGACCAAGAGCAGTCTGTTCACCGACGATCTGCGCGACCGCGAGAGCGCGAAGATCAAGTGTGGCGAGGCGCACTTCGCGGAACTGGCCCAGCACAACTCACCGGCGGCACAATTCATCAAGGCAACCAAGCTGACCGACGTGTTTGCCCACTGTTGAGCGAACCACCGGCTGCGAGACTGTATTTACCTCCATGCCGATCACTCACTCACTCGCCGGCAACATCGTCGATCTGGTCAACCGCCGCATTTTCCCGGGCCGCGTGGAATGGGCCGAGGGCCGCATCGTGCGGATCGTGCCGACTCCGGGGCGGCGCTACACGCGCCAGATCGCGCCGGGGTTCGTCGATGCGCACATCCATATCGAGAGCTCGCTGCTGCCGCCGAGCGAGTTCGCACGGTTGGCGGTGGTGCACGGCACGGTGGCGACGGTCTCGGACCCGCACGAGATCGCCAACGTGCTCGGGACGGCGGGGGTGCGCTACATGATCGACGACGCGCGGCGGTCGCCGTTGAAATTCAACTTCGGCGCGCCATCGTGCGTGCCGGCGACGGATCAAGAGACCGCGGGGGCGGTGCTCGATGCCGCGGCGGTGGGGCGGTTGCTCGCGTTGCCCGAGGTACGCTACCTCGCCGAGGTCATGAACTACCCCGGTGTGCTGGCCGGTGATCCGGCGCTGCTCGCCAAGATCGCGGCCGCGAAGCGGCACGGGAAAGTCGTCGATGGCCATGCGCCGGGGCTGCGCGGCGCACCGGCGCGTGCCTACGCGGCCGCAGGCATCGCGACCGACCACGAGTGTTTCACGCTCGCCGAGGCGAGGGAGAAGATCGCCGCTGGGATGAAGATCCTCATCCGCGAGGGTTCGGCGGCTCGCAACTTCGCGGCGCTGGCGCCGCTGCTGCGCACGCATCCGGAGCACTGCATGTTCTGTTGCGACGACCTGCATCCCGACCTGCTGCTGCGCCGGCACCTCGACGAGCATGTGCGGCGGGCTTTGGCGGCGGGCGCGGATCGCCTGGACGTGCTGACGTGCGCCAGTCTGAACCCGATTCGCCATTACGGGCTCGCGGTGGGGCTGCTGCAGCCCGGCGATCCGGCGGACTTCATCGTGTTCGAGGGCTGGCGGCGGCTGCGCGTGCGGCGCACGTACTTGGACGGAGAACTCGTGGCGCGGGACGGGCGTTCGCTGCTCCCGCGGCGGGCACCGAAGATAGTGAATGCGTTCCGGGCGGGACCGCGGCGGCCGGGCGATTTCCGTGTGGCGGCGCAGGCGGGGCGGCTGAACGTGATCGAGGCGCTCGACGGGCAACTGGTCACGCGGTCGCGGAAGCTGAAGGCGCGGGTCGAGGATGGCGCTGCGGTAGCCGATCCCTCGCGGGATGTGTTGAAGATCGCGGTGGTGAACCGCTACGCGCCGCGCGCACCGGTGGCGGTGGGTTTCATCCGCGGCTTCGGGTTGCGCGAGGGGGCGTTGGCGTCGTCGGTGGCGCACGACTCGCACAACATCGTGGCGGTGGGGGCGGATGATGAAGCGCTGGCCGCGGCGGTGAATCTGGTGATCGCGCACCGCGGCGGACTCGCGGCCGTGGGGGCGGGCGCGGCGCGGGTGCTGCCGTTGCCGATCGCCGGGCTGATGGCCGACGGCGAGGGGCGGGCGGTGGCGGCGGCCTACACGGAGATTGATGCGGCGGCGAAGGCGCTCGGCTGTACGCTGGCCGCGCCGTTCATGACGCTCTCGTTCATGGCGCTGCTGGTGATCCCGGACCTGAAGCTCAGCGACCGCGGGTTGTTCTCG
>JAGVUB010000066.1 GCA_019136515.1 Verrucomicrobiota bacterium | reverse complement strand
GCGCTGGCGTTGCTCACGCGCATCGCGCTGCTGTGCGGGATCGCGTGGCTGGCGAAGCTCACCGCGCCGCTGTTCGCGGTGTTTGGACACGCGGTGTCGGGCCGCGACCTGATCCTGCTGGTGGGCGGGTTGTTCCTGATCGCAAAGAGCACGTTCGAGATCCACGAGAAGCTCGAGGGCGAGGACGGCGCGCAGAGCGCAGGCAACGCGGCGAGTTTCCGCGCGATCGTCGTGCAGATCATGCTGCTCGACATCGTATTCTCGCTGGACTCGGTGATCACCGCGGTGGGCATGGCCCAGCAACTCTGGGTGATGATCACCGCCGTGGTGCTGGCGATGGGCGTGATGCTCTTCTTCGCGGGGGCGATCAGCGACTTCGTGCACCGGCATCCGACGCTGAAGATGCTCGCGTTGTCGTTCCTGCTGCTGATCGGCGTGGCGCTGGTGGCGGAGTCGATGCACCACGCGATCCCGAAGGGCTACCTGTACTTCTCCATGGCGTTCGCCTTCGGGGTGGAGATGCTGAACCTCAAGCTGCGCGCACAGCAGGTGGCCAAGCCGGTCGAGTTGCACCAGCCGATCCGCTGAGCCGCGACAAGGCGGAAGAGGGACCGCAACGCCTACATCGAGGCGCTGGTAGCTGCGCACCTCGGCGACGAGCGACCCTTTTGCGTATTGCACTCCAAGCCCGGAGTGAAGTTGTAGTTGATCCATCGTGGCAGGCGGCCGATGCTGGGTGGCATGAAGACCTTGCTCGCGCTTGTTCTCGCGCTGGCCATCGCCGCGCTCGCTTCCGCCGCCGATCTCGCACTCAAGGATGGCAGGACCTTGCGCAATGCTACCATCACCGGCCAGAGCCCAACTACCGTGACAGTGCGCCATGCGGAGGGATTTACTCAGGTCGAGAAAGGCAAGCTTCCGGACGAGCTGGCCGCCCAGTACCCGATTGATGAAGCCGCCGCCGCCCAGCAGCGCACCGCGGAGCTGTCGCGCGCCGCGCAGATCACCCGGCAACAGGCCGCTGTCGCAACTCAGATCCGCAATGCCCCAGTGAGGAAGAAGCAGCAGCCCGACATCAGTACTGTCCAGATCGCCTTTCGGCCGAAAGGAATGGACTCCGAGGATCGCTGGAAGTGGCGAAAACGGAACCTCACCCTGCACCCGTCGGATGACCAGCTTGCGGTGCTTACTTGGGTTGGTGTGGAGCAATTCGATGGCTCGCGACACTTCCGCGCCAAGGTCGTACTCAAGGGGCCGCTCTGGAAGATCACCGTCAGCCAGATCTGTCCGCTCGGGCAACGAGGCAGTGCGAGCGCGATCGTGAGCAACCCGGAAGGAGACAAGCTCGCCTGTGCATACGCATCAGGTACAGAGTCTGTCGTCGCCTACGGAAATGCCGACGGGGAAGCGATGCTCGATGTGGTATCCACGCACGGGATGATGAAAGTCAGGCTCGAGCAAGCGCACGTGAAGCCGGGCTACGAGTTGCCCTGATTTCCGCCTAGCCCTCTGCCCCCCCCGGCCCCGGCGTCGAGCCTCCCGCTCCGCCGGGGCTTTTTCGTGCCCTTCGCCAGGCATCAGCGCCTGCGCCGCGGATCCTCCGCGCCACCACCGCGAGCCACCCGCCGCCACCGGATTTTCGGAGCGCAAACCGTCCCTTTTCTCCGGATCGTCTCGACCCTTTTCTCACCAGCAGAAAGTCACCCGCCCGCATAAATGCGCAACTCCCTCGCCATCAACGCCGCTCCACGCTATTCAACCCTCCGCAACCCTGCTCCCGACTTTCTCCCGGTCTCAGGACGAGCGCGCGGGCCGGGGGCGGCGGGGCGGAGGGTGAGAGCTTGCTTGCACCGCCCGGCCGCGCGGCATCCAGACGGTGCGAGCAAGCTCGCCCCCTACACTGGAAGTCCAGCGGTCTTGCGGTGAATCCCGGGCGACTGCATCAGCAGGTTCAGGAAACGGCGGGGATCGGCCGCGAGTGGATCCAGTAACGTGTGACGGTCTGGTGCTCGTGGCGGAGGTCGTAGCCCCACTCGGTGGCGAGGAGGGTGAGGACCGGTTCGCCGGACTCGGCGGAGGAGAGACTGGCGTATTGGTGGGCGAGAAGGGCGGCTTCGCGGCGGGCGCGGGCAAGGGCGGTGGCGAAGGCGTCCTCGATCGACTCGAATTCCCCGACGTTCTTCACGCTCTGGGCGAGCCGTTGGGCACCGGGACCAGCGCGAACTCGAACACGCTGTGAATCTCACGGGGAGGAAGCGGAGCGGAGTGATCGTCGTTCATGGTGTGGGAAGGTTACGGCACCATCAATGCACATCGCATGCCGCACAAACGGCGAGATCGGCTATGAAGGTGCGCTTTTCAAGGCGCGTGGCGCCGGTAGCGGCGCTTATCGGTGAGCCGGTTGCCGGTGGCCGGTAGGCGGTGGGCGGTAGCCAGTTGCCAGTAGCCGGTTGCCGGTACCCCAGAGTGCCGAGTGGCCGGTGGCGGGCGAATCTCGCGACCGCATTGGCGCGCACTCTAGCAGCCTGTCGGACTTCGTCCGCAGGCTGCTGAACAAACGGGCTGCGCCCGTTGGGAACGGGGAGGTTTGCCAAAGGATCTTTCGGGGAGCGCTTCCGGAACGTTCGTT
>JAGVUB010000060.1 GCA_019136515.1 Verrucomicrobiota bacterium | reverse complement strand
TGGCCCAACGACATCATGGTCGGCCGCGCCAAGCTCGCCGGCATTCTCGTCGAACGCTTTCGCCCCGCCACCGCCGTCGTCGGCCTGGGCGTCAACCTCGACAACCGCCCCGCGGCCGCCGATCCCACACTCGCCGGCACCGTCGCCCGCCTGTCCGATCTCCTCTCTACCCCGCCCTCCCGCGAGCAAGTCCGCGACACCATCCTGACGGCCCTCCGCCGCGCCCACGACCTTCTCGCCACGGGGGACACCGCCGCGCTCGCGCAGAGGCTTTCCCCCTACTGGCGCCACCTCCCCGTCCAAGTAACGCTGCGGCCCGAGGGGAAAATCATCGCCGGCACCTTCGCCGGCGTTGACCCCACCGGCCGACTTCTGCTCGAATCGCCACTCGGTTTACGCGCACTCGCTCCGCACGAAGTCGAACTGCTGCGCGAACACTCTCCGACCGATACCGACTTATCATGAACCACTCGTTCCCGACCCTGACGCCCGATGAAGCGGCGTCGCTCATCAAGAACGGGGAAACCATCGGTTTCTCCGGTTTCACGCCCGCCGGCGCCGCCAAGGTGGTGCCGAAGGCCCTCGCCGCCCGCGCCAAGGCCGAGCACGCCGCCGGCCGCCCCTTCAAGGTCGCCGTCGTCACCGGCGCCTCCACCGGCGACTCGCTCGATGGCGAACTCGCCCGCGCCGAGGCGATCTCCTGGCGCACGCCGTATCAGAGCAACAAGTCGCTCCGCGACAGCATCAACACCGGCAAGACGAAGTTCTTCGACATGCACCTCTCGCACCTCGCGCAGCAGGTGCGCTGCGGGTTCCTCGGTCAGTTCGACTGGGCCGTTGTGGAGGCCTGCGATGTCACGGCTGACGGCCAGATCGTTCTGACGACCTCCGTCGGTGCCGCCCCCACCTTCCTGCGCAGCGCCAAGAAGATCATCATCGAGCTCAACCGCTACCACTCGACCAAGCTCACCGGCCTGCACGACATCTACGAGCCCCTCGATCCCCCGCACCGCCAGCCCATTCCGATCGTCCGCCCGACCGACCGCATCGGCACCCCGACCGTCAAGGTCGACCCGAGCAAGATCGTCGGCATCGTCGAGACCAACGCCCCGGACGAGGTCAAGGGCTTCGAGCCCGCCGACGCCGTCACCGACAAGATCGGACAGAACGTCGCGGAGTTCCTCGCCAACGAGATCGCCGTCGGCCGCATTCCGCGCAAGTTCCTCCCCCTCCAGTCCGGCGTGGGCAACATCGCCAACGCCGTGCTCGGCGCCCTCGGGGCGAACCCGGACATTCCCAACTTCCAGATGTTCTCCGAGGTGATCCAGGACTCGGTCATCGGCCTGATCCGCTCGGGCAAGATCAAGTTCGCCACCGGCACCTCGCTCACGATCGCCAAGGAGCTGCTCGACACCATCTACCAGGACATCGAGTTCTTCCGCCCGCGCCTGCTGCTGCGCCCGCAGGAGATCACCAACAACCCCGAGCTGGTCCGCCGCCTCGGCATCATCACCATCAATACCGCCATCGAGGTCGACGTCTTCGGCAACGTCAACTCGACCCACATCATGGGCTCGAACCTGATGAACGGCATCGGCGGCTCCGGCGACTTCACCCGCAACGCCTACATCTCGATCTTCACCTGCCCCTCCTCCGCCAAGGGCGGCAAGATCTCCACGATCGTTCCGCTCGTGTCCCACATGGACCACAGCGAGCACTCCGTGCAGGTCGTCATCACCGAGCACGGCGTGGCCGATCTGCGTGGCAAGGACCCGGTCGAGCGCGCGCATCTCATCGTCGAGAAGTGCGCCGACCCGATCTTCCGCGACCAGCTCATGCGCTACGTGCGGGCCACCGAGCACGGCCACACGCCGCAGACCCTCGGCAACGCGTTCCTCATGCACCAGCAGTTCCTGAAAACAGGTGACATGCGCGGCGTCGTCTGGCAGTCCTGAGCAACCTTCCCAAAGGCGCGGCGAGCGATCGCCGCGCTTTTTTTACGCCCGCCTCTTCCCCCGCCCCGTTTTCCGTCTACGTTCCATGTCCTAGTTTCGTCCCCACCGCGGCCCGCCCCACGGCCGCACGCACAGCCCAACGGTTCGCTTCATCACACCCCGTGCCCTATGAAAGTTAACCTGTATCTGTCCGTCATCCCCGAGGCCCTCATCGCCTCGCATCTCGCCCCTGAGGAGTTCGGCAACTACTACGCCGTCGGCTCCCAGAAACGCTCCCGTGGCCAGGCCGTCTTCTTCGAGGTCGATCCCGCCTTGCAGAGCGAATACCTCCGCCTCGCCGAGGCCGGGAAACGCTGCGT
>JAGVUB010000186.1 GCA_019136515.1 Verrucomicrobiota bacterium | reverse complement strand
ATGCTCCTTTCGACGCACGGATCGGGCCGGTGTTCATTCTTCTCCCACGTTTTCTCCAACGGGCGCAGCCCGTTGGTTCAGCAGCCTGGTGGACGAAGTCCGACAGGCTGCTAGTGCGGTCCCCATGGCATCCTCGGGGGCTCTTGGCCCCGCGCCGTTGCGGCGGAGTTTGTCACGTAATACGTTACAAACTCCCGGAGCTCGCCCGGTTCGCGTTCGGTGTGGATGGCCGCGTGCTCGCGCAAACTTGTAACGTATTACGTGACAAGTCCACACGGCCCGCGGGCGTTCGGTGCCCCTACGCACAGCGGGGGGCGCTGCGCCAGTTCCGCCGCTGGCGCGCCGCGCTTGCTCTGGCGGCGCGACGCCTGCCAGCGTCGCGGGCTCCGATGTCCGACCAACCCGAGCCGCAGTCCGCAACCACGCCCGATGCCTCCGCACCCGCGGCGAGCGAGCGATGCTGGCGTTGTTTCTGGCCGAAGCGGTTGTGCTGGTGCGGCAGCATCCGGCCGATGGCGACACGCACGAAGATCGTGATCCTCATCCACCCGAAGGAGTGGAAGGAGCAGCGCACCGGCACCGGCCGGCTCACCCATCTCTGCCTGGCCGACAGCGAGCTGATCATGGGCATCGGGTTCGATGCGCACGAGCGCGTGCAGGAACTGATCAACGATCCGGCGAACTTCCCGATGCTGCTCTACCCGGGGCCGACGGCGCGCGCGTTGCCGGGCGGCTTGCAGGCCGGGGAGCTCGGCGGGCGGCGGCTGGTGGTCTTCGTGCTCGACGGCACGTGGGCGTGCGCGCGGAAGATGCTGCGTGTCAGCCCGAGTCTGCAGCGGTTGCCGCGCCTGATGTTCCCGCCGGCGGCGCCGAGCAAGTTCGTCATCAAGCAGCAGCCGGTCGAGGGCTGCCTGTGCACGCTCGAGGCGACGCACGAGCTGCTGCTCGCGCTGGAGAGCGCCGGGCTCGACCGTTATCCGGACCCGGCGCAACTGCCGGATCTGCTCCAGCGCATGCAGAACTTTTTGATCCAGTGCGCGAGCGATCCCGCGAAGGCCGGCTACCGCCGGAAGAAGACCGGCTACGGCACGCCCGAGCAGCGACGCGTGACGCGTGGCGAGGGGAGCTCGCGACCGTTGAAGCTGTTCCGACCCGCTCCGCCTCAGACCGGTGGCTGAGCGGAGGAATCCGCTGGCTGTTTCCAGAACCCGTGGCCGACACCGTGGTAGGCCCACGCGAAGTAAATCGTGATGGCGACCGTCACGGCGCAGAGGCCGCCCCAGAACAGCGGCCAGTGCGTCGCCCCGCCGCGCGAGGCGAGGAAGTACCACGCGCCGGTGCCGAGGTAGCCGAGGAGGTTGCTCACGCCGCCGGTGAGCATGGCGAAGAGCGCTTGGGCGCGCGCCTGCATCGTGCGCTCGACGCGCTCGGCACGCCGAAGAACAGGCCGAGCAGGATCGCCCATTTCAGGCGCACCTTGCGCAACAGCGCGGCGAGCGTGAGCAGCGCGATCACCTCGGTGGTCTGGCCGAGCGCCATGGTGGCCGTGGGGTGCGCCACGCCGAGCGCGGTGAGATGCAGCGGTGTGTACGGATAGAACGCGGCGAGCGGGATGCCGAGCAGCGTGACGGTGAGTAGGATGGTGCGGTGGTCGGGGTGGCGCAGGAGCGCGAGCGCATCGAGCCCGAAGACCTCCTTGAGATTGCGCGCCTTGGCCGCGGCGGGGAACTGCCAGGACGGCAGCGCGTAGGTGGCGAAGCCGAGCGCGATCAGCGTGCCGCCGGCGATGTAGCCGGACAGCGCCGAGGTGTCGGCGCCGAACACCCAGCTCACCGCGCAGCCGGCACCCATCCAGCCGGCGGTGGCCCACATGCGCATCGGGCCGAACTCCGCGCCGGGGTTGAGCAGCGCGCCGAGCGCGATCGTGGTGAGCAGGCTCGTGCTCGGGCTGTAGCAGAGCGAGTGCAGCTGCATATACACGAGCATCGGCCCGCCGCCCCAGCCGAAGTCGATCGCGGCGAACATCGCCACCAGCCAGAGGCCCGCCAGCCAGTAGAGCCAGCGCAGCAGCTTGACCGGCTGCACGCCGCGGTCGGCGAACGAGCCCACGAACAGCGGCGCGACGAACGCGGCGATCGCGTTGCAGGTGAACGCGAGCGCGATGTAGCGCTCCAGCCCGGCGTGCTTGAGGACGTTGCTGAACGAGACGTTCCACGACCCCGCGGCGAACCACTGGAAGAGAAACAGGATCGCGAGCGGGAGGAAGGTGGCTTTGGGCGTCGGGCCGCGCATGGATGGGTGGGGACAGTCGGCGGTGGGTGAACCGAGAGCAACCTCGCGCTCAATCCCACCGTCCGGGCGGCCGTCGTTCTCCTCGCTCGGGCGGAGGAGGCCGGAGCGGAAACCGCGTGGCGGAAGCGAGGACGCAAAACCATGTCGCGATCGGACGCGGATTTGCGTCTTCCCGGGCGGGAGCGGCTGGCACGAGGCGGGTGCGGGGCCGCCCGCGCGCTTGCCTAGGCGGTTTGTTCGCGGTCTGCTGCGCGGTTCATGAAACTCGACCTCCCCGCGGGCGACTTCGCCGGCTACATCTTCGACTGCGACGGCACGCTCATCGACTCGATGCCCGTGCACTACCGCGCCTGGGACGAGGCGATGCGGCGCCAGGGCATGCCGGGCGTGCTCGACGAGAACCTGTTCTACTCGCTCGGCGGCGTGCCGACCCGGCGCGTGGCGCAGCTCATCGCCGAACACTACGGGCTTAAGATCGACGTCGAGCAGGTGTTCCACCTGAAGGAGAACCTTTTCGTCGAACTGTTGGCCGACGTGAAACATATCCGGCCCGTCGTGGAGTTCGCGCGCCAGGCCGCGGCGGCCGGCAAGCCGATCTCCGTCGCCTCGGGCGGGCCGCGCGACATCGTGCACCACTCGCTCAAGCTCGCGGGACTCGCGCCGCTCTTCCCGGTCGTGGTCACGCCGGAGGATGTCGCGCACGGCAAGCCGTCGCCCGACATGTTCCTGCTCGCGGCGCAGAAGATGGGCGTGCCGCCCGCGCGCTGCCTCGTGTTCGAGGATGCCGAGCCCGGCCATCAGGCCGCCGCAGCCGCCGGGATGTTGTCGGTGCATGTGCCCAGCCGCGGTCCGCGCGGGAAGTGACGCGGTTGCGGAAGACGGAGGACAGACGACGGAGGACGGAGGACGCAGAACTGACGACTGACGACGGAGGACAGAGGGCGGGGGACGGAGGAACGCGGGCGTGAGCGCTTTTCTGTCGTGAGTTTGGGACGAAAGCGGGATTCGCTCGCTGCCGTCGCAATGCCCGCCGAACGCATCACCAGCCTCCAGAATCCGCGCATCAAACAACTCGTCCGCCTGCGTGAGCGGCGCGAACGCGATGAGGCCGGCGTGTTCATCGTCGAGGGCTACCGCGAGATCCTGCGCGCGCTCGACCAAGGCGCGAAGCCGGTGGAATTCTACGTCTCGCCCGACTGGTTCCTCGGCGAGAACGAGCCCGCGCTGATCGCCCGCGCCGAGGCCGCCGGCGCGCGGGTCTTCGAACTCTCGAAGGACGCTTTCGCCAAGGTCGCCTACCGCGAACGGCCCGACGGCCTGCTCGCGCTGATCCCGCAATGGCGCACGAAGCTCGAGGAACTGGAGCTGTCCGATCCGCCGTTCCTGCTCGTGGTCGAGGCGATCGAGAAACCCGGCAACCTCGGCACCATCCTGCGCAGCGCCGACGCCGCCGGGGTCGACGCCGTGATCGTGTGCGACCCGGTGACGGATCTTTTCAACCCCAACGTCGTGCGCTCCTCGACCGGCGTGCTTTTCGCGATGCCGGTGGCGATCGCGACGACCGACGAGGTGCACGCGTTCCTGCGCGCCAAGGGAATCCGCGTCGTGGCGACGACGCCCTCGGCCACCGAACTCTACACGAAGACGGATCTCACCGGTTCGGTGGCGCTGCTCATGGGCAGCGAGCAGTACGGGCTGAGCGACTTCTGGCTGAAGGAGGCCGACGCCCGCATCCGCATCCCCATGGCCGGCCAGGCCGACTCGCTCAACGTCGCGATGGCCACGATCATCACGCTCTTCGAGGCGGTAAGGCAGCGAGGGGAGTGAGAGGGCTCGACTGCGGACATTTGCCTTATGGAGAAAGCCGACCCCAAAGATCCCACATACCAAGAGCGACAGTTGGCGGAGCTTCGCAAAACAGTCCGGATGATGCGCGGAGTCTCCCTGCCTTTATCCATCGGGCTGGTTATCGTTTCAGTTCTTCCTTCAAAGCATGCCCGGATTGATGGTGCGATGCTCTTGGTTGGTGTGGTCTTGCTGGTCCTTTCGCTCTGGGCTCGGCGATGCTCGGACTCACGGGTTCTCTTGTTCGGCGCAATCTGGGCCGGATGCCTCGTGCTGATGCCGATCCAGAACATTGTCGCTGGAGGTGCGACGTTGGCATACAACATCGGCGCAGTTTTCGTGTTGGGACTTTCCGCAGTTCTCCAATTCCGGTGGTATCGGAAGTTTGTCGCTCTACGCCCCGAATAGATTCTGGACTGCGCCACGGCGCGTTCCGCCTTGATGCACACCGCTTCTTCCTACCCTTCCACCCTTCGCGTCCAGCGCGACCTGAAGACGGGGCGCTATCAGAATATCGGCGGGGTGAAGCCACCGGAGCCGACCCAGATTCTGAAGTGGGGGTTGCGGCTCGGACCGAAGGAGCAGCCGGCGGTCGAGCGTTCGCGCGTGCCGGCGGGCGCGGCGCCTGTCGTGGCGCCGGACCTCGCGCGGATCACGGCGCCTCTGGCGGACGCGATGCAGTTCACCTGGGTTGGGCACGCGACGTGGCTCATCCAGGTCGGCGGGCTGAACATCCTCACCGATCCGATCTGGTCGAAGTACTGTTCGCCGGTGCCGTGGCCGATGCTGCGGCGACGCACGCCGCCGGGCATTCCCTTCGGGGAACTGCCGCGCATCGATTTGGTGCTGCTCAGCCACTCGCACTACGACCACTGCGATGTGCCCACATTGCGGCGACTCGGCGTAGAGCCGTTCTACGTGGTGCCGGCAGGGTTGACGCAATTTGTCGAGCGAGTGAACGCGGGTCGCACGCACGAGGCCGAGTGGGGCGAGACGCTCGCGGTGGCGGGCGCGAAGCTCACGGCGTTGCCGGCGCTGCATTTTTCGGCGCGCACGGGCAAGGACCGCAATCAGACGCTTTGGTGTGGCTGGCTGCTCGAGGTCGCGGGGAAACGAATCTACTTCGCGGGCGACACCGGGATGGCGCCGTTCTTCGGCGAACTCGGCGCGTGGTTGCGCGCGACGGGCGGAGTCGATGTCGCCCTGCTGCCCATCGGCGCCTACCAGCCGCGCTGGGTGATGACGCCCGTCCATTGCACCGCGGCCGACGCCGTGGAGATCCACCAGCTCATCGGCGCGCGGCAATCGCTCGCGATGCACTGGGGCGCGTTCGTCCTCACCGAGGAGCCGCTGCGCGAACCGCCGGTGTTGCTGGCCGACACGCTCGCCGCGCGAGGCGTGCCACCGGAGCAGTTCCGCACGCTCGCGGTGGGGGAGACGGTCGCGGTGCGGTGAGCGGTAGCCGGTGGCCGGTTGCCAGTAGCCGGTAGGCGGTGGACGGTTTCCGGTGGGCGGTGGACGGTAGGCGGTGGGCGGTGGACGGTAGGCGGTGCGGTAGCCCGTGCGCGGTAGCCGGTGGCTGGTGACGTTGAGACGAAAGAGCTGTTTGGCAGGGCACGGAGGGGGCGTGTGCTGATTCGCCGGTAGGACCGGTCTCTGGCCGGTCGCGTTGGATGGCGCCGTGAAAGGCGAGGCGAGTGTGGTCGGCGGGATCGAGGGCGTCCGGTCGGAGACCGGACCTACGGGGAGACCGACTCATCGGTTCCGAAAATGCCGGCGCTTGGGTATGTCGGGCTACGGTCTTTCGCGGCTCACCGCCCGAGGGTGACGGTGCCGGCGAGGGGGAAGAGTTCGCGGTGCTCGGCGTCGAAGGCCCAAGCGGTCACGGTCGCCGGAGTCTGGCGACCGAGGAAGGTCCCGATCGGTGCGCGCTGTGCCCAGCCGCAGGTGGCGGCGGCGTCGCCGAGCGCGGCGGTTTTGTCCGGCCGGGGGGAGCCGACCGGCGCTATCTCGACGATCTGCGGTGCGCCCTGCGCGTCGGCGACACAGAGCAGCACGAGATCGGCCTGGCGGTCTGGGGATGGCAGGGCGGTCCAGCCGGCGAAGGCGATCTCGCCCGGGGCGATCTCCCAGGCCCGTTCGAGTTGGCCGCAGTTTTCGGCCGGCGGCGGGTTGGTGGCCGCGAGCGCGCTAGCGGCGGACGAACGGATTAGGCGCGGGCGCAGGTAGCCGATGTCGTCGAGTCCGGCGGCGATGCGCTGGACGAGGGCGGCATCGGGGAAGACGGAGTTGGCGATGAACGGATGTCCGGGCAGGACGGTGGAGAGGAGGGCGGCGGCGCGGACTTGGCGGCGGGATTGCCAGGTGTCCTTGCTCGTCAGCAGCGCCGGTTCGAGGGCGGCGAGGGAGAGGAGGACCAGCGTGGTGGCGCCGATGGTGGCGGCGATTGGCGCGGTGCGGGACGCTGCGGCTTGTTCGTCGGTGTCGGCGCAGCGGCGGAAGAGCAACCAGGGCTTGAGCGCGGGCACGAGCGGGATCAACGCGGCGGGCAGGTAGAGGGCGAAGGTGACGTAGTGGGAGGCGATGGCCTGCTCCGCGCCGAGGCCCGCGCGCGCCCAGGCGGCGATGAGGCTGCTGCCGACGGTGAAGCCGGCGACGGCGAACCACGGCAGGGTGCGGCGGCAGAGGGCGATGTCCCGGTCGCGGAGCCAGACCTGGAGGAAACGGGCGGCGCAGGCGGCGAGCAGGAGATGGAACGCGGCGCCGAGCCCCGTGGCCACGAGGGCCGGCCGGGTGTTGAGCGCGAAGGCGAAGGGCGAGCCGGCGAAGAGCAACGTGTAGTGGAGTTTCGCGGCCAGCGTGGAGTCGTAGGGTTGCGCGCCGCGGTGGTTGGGCGGGTTCAGGCCGACGCAGTAGAGGGCGGCGGCGACGCCGACGGCCGCGAGGAGGGCCAGCACGAGGCGGCGGCGGGCGAGGAACTCGCGCCCGGTGGGCGCCCAGAGCAGGACGCCGCCGGCGAGGCCCCAGGCCAGCATGCCGTTGCCGGAGGACCAGGTGGCGAGCGCGGCGCCGGCGACGACGAGGGCGAGCTTGGCGGTGTCGCGCCCGGACGAGGCCGCGGCGAGAATCGCCAGCGCGGTCCAGAACATCGGCATGAAGTTCTGGACACCGATGCCCCAGAGCCAGTTTTCCCACTGGGCGGGCGAGAAGATCAGCAGGTTGGCGAGGAACCACCAGAGGAGCGGGCGGGGCGGGGCGTCGGCGGAAGCGCCGGTGGTGGCGGGCGCCACTGTTTGCCGGCCGAGGCGGAGCAGGACGAGCGAGGTCGCCACGGCGAGGGCCCAGCCGGCGAGCATCTCGGCGATGGTGTTGCCTCCGGTGAGGCGGCCGAGCCCGAGGAAGACGAGGCGCGGGACGAGGATGCGGTGCTCGTTGTGCTGCGCAGCGAGGTCGGCGAAGGTGAGCTGGCCGGCGTGCGCCTTGAGGTGCAGGCCGGCGAGGTCGTCGTCGAACGTCCGAAGTGCAGGATCTGCCAGAGCGGGAGCAGGGCGGGCGAGAGGGCGAGCAGCAGGAGCAGGCGGCGCGCGAGGGAGCTGTTCATCGCGGCGAGGTTGGGCGGGCGCGCGGCGTGGGCCAAGCCTGCAGGCGCGACGGGTGTGCGCGGCGGGCGGCCGGAGTCGGTGATTGCGCCGCCGGGGCGGCGATCTACAACCGCGGGCCATGTCGGCACCCGTTGCGAAACCGCATTTCCACGTCGTCTGCGCGCTGCTCGAGCGCGGCGGGCGCGTGCTGGCCGCGCAGCGACCGGCGGGGAAGGCGCAGGGGCTGTTGTGGGAGTTCCCCGGCGGGAAACTCGAGCCCGGCGAGGCGCCGGAGGCGGCGCTGGTGCGCGAAATTCGCGAGGAGCTGCACGTGGAGATCGTGCTCGGCGCGCGGCTGCCCGATGCCGTGCACGACTACGGGAAGTTTGCGATCACACTCACGCCGTTCCGGGCGACGCTGCGCGACGCGGCGGCCGAGCCGCACGCGGCGGAGCACGCGGCGCTGCGGTGGTGCGCGCCGGAGGAGTTGCGCGGACTCGACTGGGCGCCGGCCGATGTGCCGATCGTTGAGGCATATTTGCGCGGCCGGTGAGCGGTGGGCGGTTGGCCGGTCGCTGGTGGTCGGTGAACGGTGGCGGTGGGCGTGGTGCCGGGGCTCGACTCGGGGAGGGCGGCGGGCATCTTCGGCACCATGGAATGGACTCCCCTCGAGTGGCTCGAAGCCTTGTCCTACGTCGTCACGGTGGTGGGCCTGCCGTTCGCCATCGCGGTGTTTCTCTATGAGCAACGACGGGAGCGGCAGAGCGAGGAGGAGGAGATCTACCAGCGGCTCTCCGACGAGTACGCGGAGTTCCTCAAGGTGGTGCTGCAGCACGCCGACCTGGGGTTGATGCGGGCGCAGTCCGACGAGGTCGCGCTGACGGAGGAGCAGCGCGAACGGCGGCGAGTGCTCTTCGAACTGCTGATCTCGATCTTCGAGCGCGCCTATCTGCTGGTGTACGAGGAGAAGATGAAGCGGCAGACCCAGCGCATGTGGATGAGTTGGGAGGACTACATGCGCGACTGGTGCCGGCGGAAGGACTTCCGTGCGCTGCTGCCGGCGATGCTCGAGGGCGAGGACCCGGACTTCGTGCAACACATCAAGCGGATCGCCGCGGAGGAAGCGGCGAAGGTCGGCGCGCCGTGAGGCGAACCGTGCGCGTCGGCGCAGCGCGCTACCGGGCTTCGAGCACGACCGCGAGGGCGTCGAGGAGCACCGCCATCGCGAACGGCTTCTGGAGGAAGCGCGCGATGCCTCGGGTGGTGAGCCGCTGCACGGCCTCGTCCTCGCTGTAGCCGCTCATGAGGATCACCGGGCAGGCGGGTTCGATGGCCTGCATCTCGGCATGGGCGGCGGCGCCATCGAGGTGAGGCATCGAGAGATCGAGCAGGACGGCGGACAGGTCCCGGTGATGCGCGCGAAAGAGCGCGACGGCTTCGCGGCCGTCGGCGGCGAGGTGGACTTTGAAGCCGAGGGAGACGAGGAAACCGCCGATGGTCTCGCGCAGCACACGTTCGTCGTCGGCGACGAGGAGGGTGCGGCCGGCGCCGGCGAGGGTCGCAGCCGCGCGGTGCGGGGCGGCGGGCGCGGCGGGATCGGCGCAGGCGGGCAGGAGGATGCGGAAACAGGCGCCTGCGCCGGGCCGGCTCTCGACCTCGATGGCGCCGTGGTGGGCGCGCACGATGCCGAGCACGGCGGCGAGGCCGAGGCCGCGGCCGGTGAACTTGGTCGTGAAGAATGGATCGAAGAGACGGTCCTGGATCTCGACGGGGATGCCGCAGCCGTTGTCGGCCACCTCCAGCACGAGGTAGTCGCCGGCGGGCAGCTCGGCGCCGAGGCGGGCGCGGGCGAGTCGGGCGGAATCGAGCGGTTCGCGGCGGGTGGAGACTCGGATACACCCGGAGACGGCCTCGGTGGCCTCGGCCGCGTTGAGCAGCAGATTCATGGCGATCTGCTTGAGCTGTGTGGCGTCGGCGCGGACGGCGGGCAGGGTGTCGGCAAGATCGAGTTGGAGCGTGCGACCGTGTGCGGCGGAGTCGCGGACGAGCTCGGCGGTCTCGCGCAGGACGGGATTGAGGTCGAGGGGGCGGACGGCGAAGCGGCCCTTGCCGGAGTAGGCGAGCATCTGGCGGCAGAGGTCGGCGGCGCGCAGCACAGCGGATTCGATGAACTGGAGGTTCTGCGCGAGCGCTTGTGGCGAGCCTGCGTTGCCGCGGGCGAGGGAGGCGTTGCCGAGGATGATGGTGAGGAGGTTGTTGAAGTCGTGGGCGATGCCGCCGGCGAGCACGCCGAGGCTCTCGAGCTTCTGCTGCTCCCGCAGGCGGCTATCGAGCCGTTCGCGTTCGGCGGCGGCCTCGATCCGTGCGGTGATGTCGCGCTGCACGCCGACCCAGTGGGAGAGGCGGCCGTCGGGCGCGCGGATCGGCATGATGCGCACCTCGACGTGGAAGGGCGTGCCGTCCTTGCGGTAGTTGACCAGCTCGGACGTGAAGACTTCGCCGCGCGCGAGGCAGCCGCGCATGCGGGCGATTTCGGCGTGGTCGCTGCCCGGCCCCTGGAGCAGCGAGGGCGAGCGGCCGAGCACCTCGGCCGCGGTGTAGCCGGCGAGGCGGGTGAAGGCCTCGTTGACGAAGAGGATGCGCGGGTGCGGCGAGGAGGGCGTGCCGGTGTCGGTGATGACGATGGAATCGTAGGAGTTGACGACGGCGGACTCGAGCAGCCGGAGCCGTTCGGCCGAGAAGATGGACAGGTCGGAGGCGTCCGCCGCAACGGCGGCGACTCGGGACGCAGCTTTGGCGCCTTGTGGGAGGGCGCGCTCGCCGGAGGGAGTCACGGGAGGGAGCACGGCGCCCCGCGCAAGTGGCGGGTCGCAGGGTGCGCGAGTGGTGAGTGAGAGGAGGTGGGAGGAGACGCCGGGTAGGGCGGTGGCGGGAAGCTAGGAGGAAACGTCCATCCGCCAACCGCAAAGCGCGATTGCCTGACGGCGCCCCTTCCGTGTGATGCGAGAACGTAACATGAGCGCCATCGATGCAGGGACCATGCCGCTTCCCGATGACTATGTCCGCCGCTTCGGCGCGGTGGGGCGGCTGCTCGGCCGCGCCGCCCTGGAGCGGCTCGCCGCGGCGCACGTGTGCGTGATCGGGCTGGGCGGCGTGGGCTCGTGGACGGTGGAGGCGCTTGCGCGCAGCGGCGTGGGCGCGCTGACGATCGTCGACCTCGACGAGGTGTGCGTGACGAACGTGAACCGCCAGCTCCCCGCCCTTACCGACACGATCGGGCGCCCCAAAGCGGTCGTGCTCGGGGAACGCGTGCTCGGCATCAACCCGGCGAGCCGCGTCGAGCCCGTGGTGGAGTTCTTCACGAAGGAGAACTTCGAACACATCCTCGCGCCGCGGTTCGACTTCGTGGTCGATGCGACCGACAGCCTGCAGCACAAGCTGCTCGCGCTCTGGCAATGCCGCGAGCGCGGCCTGCCCGCGCTCACCGTGGGCGCCAGCGCCGGCAAACGCGACGGCACGCGCGTGAAGGTGGCGGACCTGGGCGACGCCGAGAACGACGCGCTGCTGCGCTACGTGCGCAAACGCCTGCGCGAGCGCCACGGCTTCCCGCGCGGCGAGGGCTCCCAGTTCGGCGTGCGCTGCGTCTATTCGCCGGAGCGGCCGGTGTATCCGTGGGCTGACGGCAGCGTGTGCGCCACGCAGGAGCCTGGCGCGCCGACGGAGCTCAACTGCGACAACGGGCTCGGCAGCGCGACGTTCGTCACCGGTGCTTTCGGTTTCGCCGCCGCCGGCGAGGTGGTGCGGCTGCTGACGGCGGGGGCGGGGACGGGCTCGGGCTAGCAGCGGGGGATCGAGGAGCTCCGGCCGCGCCGGCTCCGCCCCGGCCGTGGTCGGCCAGTCGAAGGCGCCTGCTCGCAGGCGTTTTCGAGCACAGATCGCCTGCAAGCAGGTCTCCTACCTCAAGCACCGGAACGGCATCGCTCGCAGCGCCCGACCCCGGTCGACGGCCCGATCCCTCACCCGAAGAGCCGCGCGAAGTTCGCGGCGACCTGGGCAGTGAGCTCGGCCTCCGGCACGCCGCGCAGTTGCGCGAGGCCGCGATAGGTGGCGGCGAGGTTGGCGGGGTGGTTCACCGGCTTGCCCTCGGGCGAAGCCGGCAACGGGTGGGTGAGCCACGGTGCGGGCAGGGGCATGGCGGGGGCGTCGGTCTCGACGAGTAACCGATCCGCGGGTACGACGCGGAAGGCGGCGCGCTGGCGCGTCTTCTTCTCGGCGAGGAAGGAGCCGTTGAACGAGAAGTACGCACCGAGTTGAGCGAAGCCGGGCACCATCTCGGCGGAGCCGCCGTAGGCGTGGAGCAGGAAACCGCGGCGAGGCAGCGGGCGGGAGCGGAGCAGTTCGTCGAGGTGGCCCCACGCCTGCAGGCAGTGGATCGAGGCCGGGCGGTCGAGCTCCACGGCGAGCGCGAGCTGAGGCAGGAAACACGCGATCTGTTCGGCCAGCGGTGCGGGTGGCGGGCTGCCGGCGGGAAAGTAGCCGGCGGGCGCGCTCTCGAGAATCCAGCGGTCGATGCCGATCTCGCCCACCGCGGCGCGGGGGTCGGCGACGAGGCGGGCACGCAGCGTTTCGAGCCAGTGCGGCGAACGCCCGGCGACATCCCACGGATGCAGGCCGTAGCTCGGGCGGACGAATGCGAAGCGTTCCGCCAGCACGGCCACACGCGGCCAGTCGGTCTCGGCGGTGCCGTTGACGACCATCGCGTCGATGTCGAGCCGGTCCGCTTCGGTGGCGATCTCGTCGAGATGAGATGCGAGCCAGTCGTCCTGAAGGTGGTTATGGGCGTCGCGGAGCATGGGAGGCGGCTGGGGAGGAACCATGGCGGAAGCGAAGCGGACGGCAGCGCGAAAATCGCGGGGACGATCCCGGGCGGGGCGACCGTGGAGAGGGGGCCGCAGGGACCGGTCGCCGGACCATGCCCTCGTCGCCCGGTCCGGGCTGGCGGTTGTCTCCGGTAAACATCGGCCCCCTCCGGCCGATAGGAGACGTGGCCGATCCCTATGAAGCTTCAATCCAGAGCACGTCTGCTGGTCCTGGTTCTTTTCGCGGCGTTGATTGTGTTGATCGTGGGCGTCTCGGGGCGGGCGTTCATGCGTGGACTGGCGGCGGCGGAGCATCGCGAGGCGCACGAGATCGCGCATCGGGCCGAGCGTATCGTGGATGTGGCGTGCGACGGGTTGATGCGCATCTCGCGCGACTATGCGGAGTGGAACGACACGGTGGCGTTCGCGCACGAGCCCGACCCGGCCTACGCGGAGAACAACTGGAAGACGGAGTCGATGCGCAATGTGCAGATCGACGCCATGATGATCTTCACTCCGACCGGGGCGCTGGCCGGTGGCGCGGTGGTGCCGGCCACCGGGGAGGAAGTGGTGCCGCCGTCGCAGGAGTTGATCGACCGGTTTGGAGACGAGATCCGACGGGTGGCGGGACATGAGGAGGCCGCGCTGCGCTTGTCGGGCCTGTGCCGGATCGGGGATCGCGCGGCGTTTTTCGCGTGCCTGCCGGTGTTGCCCACCGGCGGCGGGGGGCGCCCCCAGGGCGCCTTGGTCACGGTGCGGTGGATCGACAACCGGTTGCGCGACCGGCTGGAGCGGATCCTCGGCTTCAGGGTCGAGCTGACGCCGGTCGACTCCGCCGGTGCATCGAACGCGGCACCGGTGCGCTCCGCGCCGGATGTGCGGGTGACGGTGCTGTCCGACGAGAAGATGTCCGTGCAGGTCCTGTTGCGGGCGATCGACGGTGGGCCGTTGTTCGGTTTGCAGATGGAGATCGAGCGCGCGGTGTACCTGGAGGGCGTGCGCGCCCGGCGGATGATGTTGTGGCAACTGCTCGCCGCGGCGGTGGTCGTGGCGCTGCTCACCGCGTGGGCCCTGCGGGTCTGCGTGGTCCGGCGGCTGGAGCAGCTCAGTTCCCAGCTCAGCGAGATCGGCGGACGCGCGAGTGCCCGCGGCCGTGTCCGTGTCGATGGGGTCGACGAGATCGCCGCCGTGGGGCGCAGCATCAACGGGATGATCGAGAACCTCGAGCGCGCCGACCTCGAACGGGAACACGCGCGCAAGGAGCGGGAGCTGCTCCAGGAGCAGCTCCTCCATGCCCAGAAGATGGAGGCGATCGGCGAGTTCGCCGGGGGCGTGGCGCACGACTTCAACAATTGCCTCACGTCGATCGGCAGCTGGCTGCAGCTCACGCGGCAGGAACTGCCTGCCGACCACCCCACGCAGGAGAATCTCGCGCTGGCCCTCAACTCCGTGGAGCACGCCACCTCGGTCGTGCGCCAACTGCTCACCTACAGCCGCCACGGCGCCGCCCCGCTGGCCGAGCTGCGGCTCGGGGAGCTGCTCAGCGAATCGCTCCTGCTCCTGCGCTCCGGCCTGCCGCGCACCATCGAGCTGCGGGTGCACGCCGGCGGCGGCGACGACCGTGTGTTCGCCGATCGGACACAGTTGCTGCAGGTGTTGATGAACCTGCTCAACAACGCCCGCGACGCCATGGGCGCCTCGGGTGTGCTCACGATCAGCCTGGGCGAGGCGACGCTGCCCTCGGCCGCCACCGGTCCCGCCAACCACCTGCCGCCGGGCGACTATGTGCGCCTGTCCGTGCAGGACACCGGCTCCGGGATCCCGCCCGACCACCTGGAGCGGATCTTCAAGCCGTTCTTCACCACCAAGTCCGCCGGCAAGGGCACCGGACTCGGCCTTGCCGTCGTCCAGAGCGTCGTCTGCCGCCATAGCGGCGCGGTCTGGGTCGAGAGCACGCCCGGGCACGGGGCCACCTTCCAGGTGTTGCTGCCGCGCCGGTCGCAGCAATCCTCGGGCGGCGTGGCGCCGGGCGGCATGGCTCCCGGGGGCCAAGGCTTGCGCGTGCTCATGGCGGAGGACGACCCCGAGGTGACACGCGTGCTGCTCACCGCCCTCCGGCGCCGGGGCTGCGAGGTGGTCGCCGCCGAGGACGGCGCGGCGGCCTGGGAGGCGCTCGTGCTCGCCGACCGGCCGTTCGACGTGGTGCTCACCGACCTCACGATGCCGCGACTGAGCGGGATGCAACTGGTGGGGAAGATCGTCGACTCGGGGCGCCGAATCCCGGTCGTGCTCATGACGGCGTATGGTTCCACGCTCGACGCCGAACATGTGCGGCAGGCGGGGTTTTCCGCCGTGCTCACCAAGCCGGTCATCCACGACCAGGTGCTGGAGGTGCTGGCGCGGGTCACCGGGCGTCACGCTCCGCCGATGAAGCGGTAGGCTGACCGGGGCCGGACTGGCGCGTGGTGGCCGGCTAGGCTCTCGGTTCGGCGTGCGCCGCGGCGAAGGCGCGGAGGGCGTCGCGCGTTTTCGCGAACGCGTCGCGCCGCGTGCCGGTGAGTTGGCGCTCGAGCCCGAGTGCGGTGAGGAACGTCGGCTCGTGCGCGACGATTTCGGCGGCGGCGGCGTCGTCGTAGAGTGCGGCCAGGGTGCCGACCAGCGCGCGCACGGCCGGAGCCTCGGCGTCGCAACGGAACCGGCAGCGGCCGGCCGTGTGCTCGGTCACGAGCCACACGCGTGAGAGGCAACCTGGGACGCGCGCAGCAGCGGCGCGCTCGGCGGGCGACAGACCGGGACGACGGCGGTCGCGGCGGAGCAGTTCCTCCAGGCGTTCCTGCCAACTCGGGAGGATGGCGAGGTCGGCGATCAGGGCGGCTTCGCGTTCGGCAACGGTCATGGAAGCAGCGTGGGCGCGGGCGGTGCCGGAGGCGAGCCCGCGCGGACCGGCGCTGCACCCGTTCGCCGCGACGCCCCGCCAAATACGTTCACGGCCGTGAGGCTATTTGGCGGGCATCGGATATTGTTGGCGAAGGCGTTGTCCGCTTCTGAACCAAATACGCTCACGGCCGTGAGGCTATTTGGCGACCGGGGTCGAGGAGGGGGCTGTGGAGGGAGTTGTGTGCGGGACGGGCCCGTGGGCGGCGCACAGGGGCGAGAGCGGGAGGGAAAGGCAGAATCCGCACGGGTTAATGCGGTGAGCCGGGGACCGGTGGTGTGCGCGCTTGGCAGGGGGGGCCTGAAGTGCTTTTTGCGCAGAGGCCATTTCGGCCTCCCCCCCCGACAATCCCATACCGCCATGCAATTCGGTCACTTCGACGACAAGGCCAAGGAATACGTCATCACGCGTCCCGACACGCCCCGCCCGTGGGCCAACTACCTCGGGTCGCTGGATTACGGCGCCATCATCACCAACAACGCCGGCGGCTACTCCTTCTACAAGAGCGCCCTGAGCTCGCGCTTCCTGCGCCTGCGCTCCAACTCCGTGCCGCTCGACCAGCCCGGCCGCTACTTCTACCTGCGCGACCAAGAGAGCGGCGACTTCTGGTCGTCCTCCTGGCAGCCCGTGGGCAAACCGCTCTCCAAGTACAAGTCGACCTGCCGCCACGGCACCGCGTACACGACGATCACCTCGCGCTACTCGGCGATCGAGACCGAGAGCACGTACTTCGTGCCGCTGGGTCAGGCTTTCGAATACTGGCGCCTGAAGGTCACCAACAAGGGCAAGCAGCCGCGCAAGCTCGCCGTCTTCACCTACTGCGAGATGGCCAGCCCGTGGCACATGCCCAACGATCTCACGAATCTCCAGTACTCGCAGTTCATCACGAAGGGCACCGTCGAGCAGGAGATGCTCGGCATGGCCGTGCATCCGTACACCAAGTTCGACCCCGCCGACCTGATGGGCTGCCACCGCCTCTGGATGGCCCTCGTGGGCGCGCCCCTCGCCGGCTACGAGACCGTGCGCGAGCGGTTCCTCGGCTCGATCTACAACACCTACGCCAACCCGCAGGCCGTGATCGACGGCCGTTGCTCGAACTTCCTCGCCGAGGGCGAGAACGCCTGCGGCACCCTCCAGGTCGAGATCGAGCTCCAGCCCGGCGAGACGCGTGAACTCATCGCCATGCTCGGCCTCGGCACGCCCGACTCCCATGGCTACGCCGCCCGCGCCGCCTTCGGCACGAGCGAGCGCTGCGAGGCCGAGCTCCAGAAACTGAAGTCGCACTGGCACGGCCTGCTCGGGGCCGCCGTCGTGAAGACGCCCGATGCCGAGTTCGACTCGATGGCCAACGTCTGGGGCGCCTACAACGCCCTCATCACCTACACCTGGTCGCGCCACGCGTCCCTCGTCTACAACGGCGAGCGCGACGGCCTCGGTTTCCGCGACACCGTGCAGGATTTCCTCGGCGCCATGCCGATGCTCAAGGACCAGATCCGCGAGCGCCTCGAGCTCATGCTCACCGGCCAGGTTTCCAACGGTGGCGCGATGCCCGTGGTGCAGCCCTTCAGCCACAAGCCGGGCCAGATGCCGCCGCCGAAACGCGAGGAGTACCGCTCCGACGATTGCCAGTGGTTCTTCAACGCCATCCCCGACTACGTCGCGGAGACCGGCGACCTCGACTTCTATAAAAAAGTCCTCCCGTACTCCGACCAGGGCGAAGCCACCGTGCTCGGCCACCTCCGCCGCGCGCTCGAGTTCAACCTCGAGCGTTCCGGCAAACACGGCCTGCCCTGCGGCCTCCACGCCGATTGGAACGACTGCGTGAAGATGGGCTACAACGGCGAATCCGTCATGGTCGCTTTCCAGCTCCTGTACGGACTCGTCACCTACGCGCAGATCGCGGACCGCCTCGGCCTGCCCGAGGAAGCGGCCTGGGCCCGCGCCGAGCAGGCGAAGCTCGAGGCCGCTATCCAGACCGCCGCCTGGGACGGCGAGTGGTACCTCTGGGCCATCGGCGAGGACGGCCACCGCTACGGCGCGAAGACCGAGACCGAGGGCCGCGTCTACATCAACACCCAGGTCTGGGCCGTCATGTCCGGCGCCGCGTCGCCCGCCCAGGGTCGCAGCGCCATGGATGCGCTCAACCGCGAGCTCGCCACGCCGTACGGCATCATGCTCAGCGCGCCGCCGTTCACCAACACACCCCCGACCGTCATGGGCGGCGTGATCTACAACCACGGCATCAAGGAGAACGCCGGCATCTTCTGCCACACGCAGAGCTGGGCCGTGATCGCCGAGGCGTTGCTGGGCAACGGCGACCAGGCCTACGAGTACTACCGTTCCTTCATGCCATCGGCCTACAACACCCGCGCCGAGTTGCGCGAGATCGAGCCGTACGTGCACTGCCAGACCACCTACGCCACCTGCAACCGCAACGCCGGCAAGTCCCGCGTCGCGTGGCTCTCCGGCACCGCCTCGTGGTCGCACCATACCGCGCTCCAGTGGATCCTCGGCGTGCGCCCCGAGATCGACGGCCTGCGCCTCGATCCGTGCATCCCGAAGAGCTGGCCCGGCTTCAAGGTCGAGCGCGTGTTCCGCGGCAAGCGCGTGAAGATCGAGGTGAAGAACCCGGCTGGCCTGAGCAAGGGCGTCGCCTCGCTCGTGGTCGACGGCAAGAAGGTCGACGGCAACCTCATCCCCCTCGACCGCATCCAGGACGGCACGAAGGTCGTCGCCACCCTCGGCTGAGCGTTTCCGCTATAGCTGGATGGCGCAGCCATTCAGCTCTCCGACTTCCAAGGCCGCCTCATCCGAGGCGGCCTTGCTGTTTACTGTAGGCGGAGACGGCGAGCCCGGCGGCGGACCAGGCCAATCTGAAACTCACGAACGCAGGAACGGACTTGAACCACAGAGCTCACCGAGAACACGGAGGATGTGGAAAGTAGGGAGGCGTGAATGGAGTCACACCCCGCTCACCCCAGCCGCTTCTTCCAGTAATCGGGATGCCGGCTGTGGTGTTTGCAGGCCAGAATCTGGATGCAGTCCGCGCCGATCCGGTAGTAGAGTCCGAAGGGGAAACGGCGCAGCAGGACACGGCGGACGTTGCGACCGACGACCGGCCAGCATTCCGGCATGGCGCGGATCGCCTTCACGGCCTCATCGATCTCGTCGAGAAACTGGCCCCCGAGCCCGGCCACGCGCTGTTCGTAGAAGCGCGCCGCTTCGCCGATTTCGGCGGTGGCGGCCGGGTGGTGGATGATCCGCTTCACAGCTTCCGCCGCAGCTGGCGCATCGCGTCTTCGTGGGGCAGGCCCTGGACGATACCGCGCTCCAGCTCATCCGCTCGCCTGGCCGATTCTTCGACTGCTGCCGCCTCGCTGGTCTCGGCGAGGTCCTTGTCGATGCTCACCCACAACGTCTGTGCGAGCCGCACCCGCTCCTCCATCGGGAGGGCCAATGCCGCGTTGGTGATCTGATCGGTCGACATGCCGCGACGCTATCTTGGTGTGTAGTCCGGTCAATCGGGGCTTGCTGTAGCCGGGGGCGCTCCGGGCGGAAGGCTCGGCTTATCTGGAACTCACGAACGCAGGAACCGGAGGAATGGAACCGCTCGGCAGCGCACGCTATGAACGCAGATGCTGAGAATTGCCTAGCAGCCTGTCGGACTTCGTCCGCAGGCTGCTGAACAAACTGGCTGCGCCAGTTTGGGAACGGGGAGGTTTGCCAAAGGATCTTTCGGGGAGCGCTTCCGGAACGTTCGT
>JAGVUB010000142.1 GCA_019136515.1 Verrucomicrobiota bacterium | reverse complement strand
GGGGCTTCGGGGCCTGTGCATCTCAAGTCCTGCGCTCACCCTAAACGGAGCAGTTGGACACAGAGGGCACGGAGATAAGGCAAGAGTGCCCAGAGAGAGCGGAGAAAGACTGGATGCCAAAGGTGCTCAGCTTCTGGGTGAGTAGGCCGGACCAGATTTGGGCATTCTGTCTTTCACCACCAGTAGTGCAGGACGAACAAGCCAATCGTCCCCCACAGAACCAAAGCGGCAAGCGCCGGGACTATGGCCGCCATAGCCAAGCTTCGCCTGAAACCAGGCGCTCGTTTGAACTTTGTCGCAATCAAAACGCCGACAACGCCCACCACCAGAAACGCGCCGTTCATCGCCGGGCCGTAGGCGAGCATGATTGCCGTCGCATCCCAACCGCCCTTTGCTACAGCGACGAAAAACGCAGTGACGCTCGAAGCGACGAGAAGTGAAAGGAGCAGCAGTTGCCCTCCAGTCGTCCTGGAAGATTCGGCGAGCGCTTTCATCTTTTGCCCAACGATCTCAGGTGTGCCATGCCGGGCGGCTGGCGGTGATTGGAGACCAGGCCGTTCCCCGGCATTGGTACAGGTGGCCGGATCGCCTCATTCTTTGCTACTTTCCGTTCCAGACGCCGGTCTTCCTGAGGACTTCGAGACCGAACCCTGCGACGATAGGCAAACCGAAGAAGTAGCTCATTCCCAGCGACACATTCCTCAATGTGACCTCTTCTTTGGGGAGCAAGAGAACCCCAAGCAGTCCGACCAGGAATGCGCCACCATAGATCGCGACGAAAATCTTTGCCGCTTTCCTGCTCGGGATGAATGGATCGACGTCTTTCATTTTCTCTTCCGGAAAACAGCCGGTTATGCGGCGCCGAGTTTCTGAGCCTGGGGCCAAAATGGTTTGGTGCTCATCGGGTGAGGCGGCCGGGCGGGGCGAGACACACTGAGGGGCGATGGGCGGATCGTGCCGGAGGAGCGGAGACGGGCAAGCGGGATATCCGCTAGCTCCGGTGGGTGCCGGTGACGGGATGTTGGCGGTGGTGGCGGAGGACGAGAACCCGCACCGTTCCGCCGCGCTCGCGGTAGAGCAGATGATAGGGGAAGTTGGCCATGTTCGCGCGCCACAGTCCGCCCTCGAGCGGGTGAAACATCGTGGGCTGCGCTGCCATTTTTGCTACCAGCGCCGTCAACTCATCGAAGAACCGATCCGCAAGTGCATCCCCGCCGACCGATCGGTAATAGCTGGGGACTGTCCGGGGGTCCTGCTGGACGAGACGATGGAAGGTCAGGTCCATCGATGAAGGCTATCGGCCGCAGGCCTTCTTCACTTCATCCCAGGTGAGCCCCGGGTCGCGGGCGGCATCCATCTCGGCCTCGCGTCGCAGCGCTTCGGCGACTCCTTCGTCCTGGTCCGCGAGCACCGAAGGGAGCGAGGCCAACAGATGGGCGGCGAACGTCGCACGTTCCGCATCGGTGAGCACGCGAGCGTCGCTTTCAAGCTGTTGGAGGCGAGTCATGGCGAAAGGGTAGCTGAGCGGTGGCGTGAGGCAAGGGCGCGGCGGGCGGTGGTTGGTGCGCAGTGGCCGGCGCGCGATGGGTGTCTGCTGGAGACGGAACGTGAAACGTCCCGCTACGGGCGAGGGTTTCGGAGGCCTGCTCCTCGCTACCGTTTGTTGAGATACTCCAGCCACTGCTGGCGGACGAGGGCGGGGCCGAAGCGGCGTTCCCACACGGCGCGTTGGGCGGTGCGGGAGGTCTGGCCGTCGTGGATCCGGGCGGCGAGGGCGAGCACGGCGGCGCGGCACTCGTCGTAGTTATCCGGGTGCACCACGAGTTCGCAGTCGGCGGCGGACTCGGCGAGCTCGGGCGTGCCGCCGCGAGCGGTCGCCACCCACGGCAGCCCGGCCGCCATCGTTTCGATCAGGCTGAGCGGCATGCCCTCGTTGTGGACGGAGAACAGCGCGACAGCGTCGAGCTCGGCGAGGATGGCCGCCTGCTGTTCGGGGTTCGCGTAGCCACCGTGGTAGGTGATGTGGGCGTGGCCGGCGAAACGTTCCGGAGGGTAGTCGGGACCAGCGCCGTGGATGTGCCACTCGATGCCGTCGCACGCGGGGTCGGCGGCGAGCCGGAGGATGGTCTCGATGCCCTTGGTGGGCACGAGCCGGCCGAGGAAGCCGAAGCGCAGCGTGGCGCCGGCCGACGGCGCGGCGGGCGGTGGGGTGACGAAGGCCGTCTCGGTGAGGTAGGGCAGGAAACACGCGCCGGGGCGGCCGGTGGCCCGGTCGAGCTGCGCGGCGGTGAAGCGGCTGCAGCCGACGAGTTCGTCGGCGCCGGCGAGCACGCGGCGGAAACCGGCGGTCCAGGTCGCCTGTTCGGCGGCGTCGCCCGCGGTGTGATGATGATGGATGCGACGGGTGCCCGCCCGGGCGGCGAGCCAGACGAGACGGGCGAGCGCGCCCTGGCCGTTGGTGTAGACGACGTCCCAGCGGAGGCGACGCAGTGCGAGGGACTGGCGGAGCAGCCACCACGCCTTGGCGACGCCGCCGGCGGTGCCGCGGGCGGCCGGCATCTCGCGCAACTCGACGCCGGCGCCGCGCAGGCGCTCGCGCCACTCGGGCGCGAGCGAGTTGCTGGTCGTGAGCAGCACGGTGCGGTGCCCCGCCTGCGCCGCGGCCTCGGCGACGAGGCAGAGGTGGCGCTCCATGCCGCCGTAGGCGGCCATCTGGGGAGCGTAGATCAGGAGGTTCATCCGGTGGACGGTGGGCGGTTACCGGTTGCCGGTTTCCGGTGGGCGGGTTGCCGGTGGACGGTTGCTGCTTGTGGGTGGTGTGGCGCAGGCGAACGGTTGGCACCAGGACTCGGCATAGCGGATCATGGTGCCGAGCTGGCGGCCGACGAGCATGTAGTCTGCAATCAGGGTTTGGGTGGTTGGGCTGTCGAGGTAGCCGCAAGCATGCGCGTTGGCGATCCAGTGCAGGGTCTCCTCTTTCTCGCCGTCCTCGTCGGTGAGCTTGGCACGGAAATGGGCGAGGTAATGGCGCTTGGCCCAGGCTTCCGAAAGGTTGGCACCGACCGACCGGGAGGAACGGCGCATCTGATCGGTCAACGAGTAGGCTTCTTCACAAGGGAACGCTTTCGACAACTCGAAGAGCCGCTGCTGGAGGCTGAAGGCCAACTGGTAGACTTCGAGGGCTTCGACTCGGTTCGCCTTCATGGTTGGTTTGGGCTCCTGGGATCGGTAACTGGTCACCGGCCACCGGCTACCGGTTACCGAGATCGGCCGCGAACTGGCGGGCGACCGCGGGCAGACGCGAGGCGTGCGGGCGGCGAAGGGCGAAGAGGGCCGGGAGGTCGATGGGCGTACCGGGCGGCGAGAGGTGGACCTGCGGTTCGTCGAGAGGCGGCACGATGATCGCGCCGCGGGCCCGCCAGTCGTCGCGCGAGACAAGCACCGGCAGACCGTGCTCGAGGCAGGAGGCGACCGTGCCGGATTTCGGCACGAGCGCCATGGGGTTGGCCGTGAGTGCGAGGTCGAGCGCGCCGAGCAACTGGCTGGCCTCCGCCGCAGGCGTCTCACCGAGCTCCACCACAGTGACGCCGGCGGTAGGTGCCTGCTGCAGGGCGGCGAGGAACGCTGCGCCGCCCGGGCCGGTGCGCCCGAGCGAGAGCAGCACGAGCTGCTTTCCCGCGGTTGTGGTGGCTGCGGCGAGACGTGTGACGACTTCGAGCCCGTTCCATTCCCGGTGCACCGTGCCGAACCAGCCGGCGAATACGGCGCGGTCGGCGTCAAGTTGCGGAGCGTGTTCGGCCAGGATCTGGCGGCGGGTTGCGTGGCGGTCGCCGGGGGCAAGCGGCACGTTGCCGAAGAGCGGGAGGCGCCGGGCTGCGATGCCCTCGGCGGCCAACGTGGCGATGTAGGCCGGGGCCTGGGTGTGCACGAGCGCTGGGGCGAGACCGCGCTGGAGCGAGAGGACGGCGCGGCGCTGGACGATGCCGTGGAGACGGTTGACGAGGCGGTCGCCGCGGTTGAGCCCGACCCAGAGCTCATGGAACATCAGGTGCGCGCGGCGCCGCTTGAAGAGCGGGGCGAGCCGGTCGGCGAGGCCGAAGGCGTAGCCGCGAGGATGCCACGCGTAGGGCACGAACTGGAGACTCACCCAGTCGGGCGCGAAACCGGCGACGGCGGCGCGCGCCTGCAGGAGCCGTTGCGGCCAGGGGCGGCGACGATCGATGCGGACGACGGGGGCGCCGTCCTCGAGTGCGTCCTCCGTATCCGCGAGACCGAGAGCGAGAGTCGGGTGCCCGAGACGGTCGAGTTCGGCGGCGAGGCAGCGGATGTAGTCGCCCACACCATTGCGGCCAGGGGCGAGTGACGACGCGAGAAAGACGATGCGCATTTCGGTGGGCGGTGGGCAGTGGGCGGTAGACGGTGGACAGTGGCCGGTGGCCGGTGGCGGTGGACAGTGGACGGTGGCGAAACCGCGATAGAGACCGGAACCAGTGGGCGGAGGGGGAAGCGGAATGACGAAGAACCGACGCCAGCAGACGGCGGGTGCGAGAAGCGGCCCTTCCGTCGTCGCCGGTCTAGGTGCGGCGGTAGAACCGGCCGAGAAAGGCGGCCACCCGCAGGGAGGCCAGCAGTCGGCGGCGACGGCTGGCAGGAAAGACGGCGATGGGCTGGTCGATGTGCCGGAAGAAGTTCTTCGCGGCCAGCGAGGGCGGGTAACCGTGGAGCGCCTGGCGAAGGGAGCCGCCACGCCACGGTTTGCGCGCGCCGATGGCGTGGGAGAGGTAGTTGCCGCCCGGAACAAAGTCCATCCCTTCCGGCCCGATGGCGTTGACGGGGACGGCGAGCGTCATGAGGGCGAGGTTGAGCGCGTCCTGGTCCGGGGTGTGAAAGAGCGCGTGGCCGGAGCCGTGCTTGAGCGACTGGAGCGAACCGAACTCGGCGCCGACGTGGCCGATGAGGTCGCGCCAACGCTCGAGGACGGACCGCAGCGCGGCGGGCACTCCGATGAAGCCGGCGTTGTAGTAGCGATCCCGCTCGGTGGCGGTCGCCAGGCCATGGCTCTCGAGAAAGGCGGCCCAGCCGAGGCGCTGCGGATGGCGCGCGGGCAACGACGGGTTGACGTCCTCGCAGAGAGCGAGGCCGCCGCTGGCCCAACGCACCAACGCCTCCCAGGGGCATTTCACGACGATGTCGGGGTCGAAGTAGAAGAGTGAATCGGCACCGGCGGCCGGCCCCCGCCAGAGGTCGAGCAGGAACGTGGGCTTGTGGTTGGTGAAGTGGACGCCCGTCGTCTGGGGCAGGAAGACAACCTCGAGGTCCTTGGCCACGGCGAGGCGGTCGGCGCAGCCGGCCCAGGGCGGGAGCGGTCCGCGCAGGCCGCAGAACACTTGTCCCCGGAACCCCGAGGCATGCAGCGAGTTGACCAAGGCGGCGGCGCCGAGGTGGTAGTCGCCTTCGAAGAGGGTGCAGACGGCGCAGTTGGCGGACATCGCGGTGGATTCAGGCGGTTTGGCGGCGCGAGGGCAACGCGCGGAGCGCGGCGCAGAGCAGGCCACGGAGCCACCAGTTCAGGCGCCAATGGACGGCGCAGGCGCGCTGGAAATGGGAGCGCGCGATGGCCGGCTCGGCGCGCCAACGAAGCCGCCCGGCGGCGGCCCAGGCGGCAGCGCAGGCCTCGCGACGGAGCGGCCCCGGGATGGCTTCCCAGTCGAGGTGCTTGTCGTAGACGCGGGCGGCGGCCTCGGCCATCGGGGCGGCGTGGGTGGAGAGGGCCGCCGGGTGTTTGCGGTAGCGGCAGGTTTCGCGGCCGGTGTAGGCGATGTGGCCGCCGGCGCGGGCGCACCGCAGCCACATGTCGCGGTCCTCAACGTAGCGAAAGGATGGATCAAAGCGGCCCGCGCGCTCCCAGAGCGCGCGGTGGAGGAGCACCGAGGCCGGCTGGATGATGTAGCGACCGCGAAACAGCGAGAGCGGCAGCGCGGCGATGTCCTCCTGCGCGGGGGTGCGGTGCGAGAGCGCACGGCCGGTTTCGCTGTCGAACAGGAGGGACCCGGCGTGGACGAGTTCGGCGCCGGTGGCGCGGGCGGTCGCCAAGCAGGTGTCGAGGTGCTCGGGCGTCCACAGGTCGTCGGCGTCGAGGAGGGCGATCCAGCCGGCGCGCGCGGCTTCGATGCCGGCGTTGCGGGTGGCGGGCAGGCCGCGGTTGGGGTCGTGGCGGGTGTAGCGTACGGGCTGCGCGACGGAGGCGGCGAAGGCGCGAACGATCTCCTCGGTGCGGTCGCGGGAGCCATCCTCGGTGACGATCAGCTCCCAGTCGGTGATAGTCTGGGCGCGGACGGAGGCGAGCGTCTCGGCGAGAAAACGTTCGGCGCGGTAGGCGGGGATGCAGATGCTGACTTGGGGAGCAGGCATCGGAGACAGGTGCGGTGGCGCGGCGTTCACGCGCGGAGCCGCCCGGCGGGCGAGGGTTGGAAAAGGTAGTCGATGTAGTCGGTGTCGCCCAGCGGCACGTCGGTGGGGATGCCCCAGTGGAGGTTGGCCTCGATGAGCACGGGGCCGCCGGGAGGTATGCCGATGTCCCAGCCGAAGGAATCGATGTCGGGGACGGCCTGATGGGCGCGCAGCGCAAGGGCGGAGACCTCCGGCCAGCAGGGGACGGCGCGGCCCTCGATCCGGGCTCCGGTATCGGGATGGTGGGTAAGGAAGCCGCAGTCGCGCGCGAACGAGCGGGCGCAACGCATCCGGCCGGTGGTCGGATCGTAGTCGGCACCGATGCCGCCGGAGGAGAGGTTGTCGACGGGGTTCTTGCCGAGCGAGAAGCGCATGAAGCCGAAGACGATCTTCGGCGAGGTGTCCGGGGTGCGGCGGAGGGTGACGACGCGGACGGTGGAGAGGGCGCTCCCGGGCGAGGTGAGGTCGCCCAACGCCGGGCCGTTGACGAGGCGGGGCTGGAGGATCCAGGCGCGGCAGTCGAAACGCTCCCGGGTGTACGCGGCGAGGGACTCGGGGCGGATCGCATGGCCGGTCTCGTCGCGCCAGAGGGCGGCAGTCGAATCGTGGCGGAGGATACAGGCGCCATGGCCGCCCCACTGGTCGGCGGGTTTCAGGAACAGATCCGCCGCGGGCCAGTCGCGGCTCAGGAGCTCGGTCGTGCCGCCGGCGCCGGTGGCGAGCACCGGCACGGTGGGCAACCCGTGGCGGGCGCAGAAGGCGGCGAAGGTGCGTTTGTCGCGGATGGCGTGGGAGGGCGCGTGGCGGGCGAGGGCCATCTGCAGCGCGGTGTTCTCCGGGTCGTTGATCCGGCGGCGGATGGTGCGCCGGTTGGCGGGCGCGACGACGCCGAAGCGGTAGATGTCGTCGATCCGGAAGTTGTGCGCGACCTGGAGCCACCAGAGATCCAGAACGGAATGGAGGAACGAGCGATGGATCCGCGGGCCGGTGCGGGTGGCGGCGAGGCTCTTGCCCAGCGCGAGGGCGGGCCAGAGGGCGGCGGTGGCCAGGACGCGGGGCCAGCCGTGGCGGGCGAGCACGCGGCGCCGCATGAGCCGCCGGGCCGTGCGCCGGACGGTGCGCACCTGCCGGTCGCGGCGGTCGCTCCACGGAGGCAACGGGACGAGCCAAGGGAGATCCTCGATCTCCCGGAGACGGCAAAGCGCGAGGCCGATGGTGAAGCGGGCCATGGTTCAGCGACGGGCGAGCTTGTGTTTGAGGTCGCGCGGCAGGGCGTTGCGGGCCGCCTGCAGCAGGTTGGGGGGGAGGGTGGCGGCGAGGCGCAGTGTCGCGGGGAAACGGTGACCGCGGGCGCGGGCGAGCTCGCGGACCTCGACCCAGAGCGGGTCGTGGCTGCGCAGCATTTCGACGATGAAGTGCGGCCGCACCCTGGCGTAGGTGCGCAGGTCGAAGACCGCGCGGTAATCCTCGAGGCGGCCGAGCAGTTCGAGGGTGAGCAGGGTGCGGGCGCACTTCCAGCAACTGGAACAGTTGCCCGTGCTGCCGTCGCGCACGCAGACATGCAGGTGCCGGTGGCTGACGGGGAAGGCGGCGACGCGCTCGGTCTTCTGCACCCGGGAGTACTGGCCGCCCACGGCGAGCACCTGGAGGCGCTCGGTGGAGAGCTGTGGCAGGAGCACGGGGTCCCAATAGGCGGTGTTGGCGCCGCGCTTGAAACAGTCCTCGTACCGGTAGGCCGAGGCGTAGAGCTGGCAACCGATCAGCGACTGGAGGGTGAGCACCGCGGCGACGTTGCGGAACTGGTGGTCGTAGATGAACGAGTCGACGCCGAGGAACTCCTCGAGGTTGGAGTCGATCGCCACGACGGGCAGCTGGAGTTCGCGGGCACAGGCGTGCACGGCGGGGAGGCATGCGCGGAAGGTCGGCGTACCTCCGTGGCCAAAGGCGCCGACGTTGTTGAAAACCAGATGCGTGACCCGCTGGGCCGGCAGGGCGGCGGGACCGAGATGGTCGCAGAGAATGCAGAACGAGTCGATGCCGCCGGAGAATCCGGTGGCGACGCCGCGGCTGGCCGGGGGGGGGGGCGCGTAGTCGACCGCTTGCGCCACGCGGACCTTCACCGGATGGAGGTTGCCGCCAACCTGCGCGATCACCGTGGGCACGCCGGTGTTGAGGGCGAAGAGCAGCCGGGCCGAGACGCGGCCTGCCGCGAAGATCGGATCGCCCAGCCGCATGGCCAAGGGGAGGGCGGCGAGAACGAACGGATCGAGGCAGTCGGGTTCGAGGTGCTTGGCCCAGTCGCGCGCGATGGAGAACCAAACGGCCTGGGTGCGCCCTTGGAAAGTGACGTTGGCGGAGAGGGCGACCGAGTCCCCCTGTTCGATGAGCGCGGCTTTGGCGATGTGCATGGCCGGTCGGTTGATGGTGGTGAGGCGGTGGAGGCGAAGGCGGCTCAGCCGGCGGCGAGATCGCGGCGGAGCTCGGCGAGGCGCTCGCGGAGCAGGTCGGTGCGGTGACTGAGAACGGCGTCGGTGCTGAGGCAGGGAATAGCGCGCCGGGCGTGGAGATCACGCAGCAGCGCCCGGAAGTTGCGCCGGAGGGGCACGCTCTGGGCGGAGAGCCAGAGGGCGTTTACGGCGCGCCGGAAGAACGCCGGTACGGCGCCCTCGCCGGACCGGTGCCGGGTGAGCCGGCGCAGGTTGGCGAGGTGGCGCGGCTCATAGGGCAGCTCCATGGCCCCCAGCCAGTCGTGCCATTTGAAGGCGAGCACGTTGCCGCCGGTGGCGACGGGCAACCAAGGGACGCGGCAGAGGTCGGCGACGATCGCGCCGTGCATCGCCTCGGTCACCAGGCACTCGCAGCCGCGGATTGCGGCGATGACCTCGGGCACCGGGGCGAACGGGTCGATGTAGCGCAGCCCGAGTTGCCCGGCGAGGCGGCTCCAGGGTATCCGCGGCATGGCGTCGGCGTGGGGCATGAAGCCGATCGCCGAGCCGGGGCGTGGGGCGGGCAGGGGAACGTCGGCCAGGAGATAGGCGGCGTCGGTGACGGCGCGGTCGGGGGCGAGGCCGAGTGCCCGGGCGGTGAGCGGCCCGCGGACGGCGTGAAAATGCCAGTGCGCACCGATGGCAGGCAGGGTGCCGTAGCCGCAACCAGATCCGAAGACGCGATACGCAGGCGCCGCGGGAATGCGTTGGTTGAGAATCGTGCCGATGCCCACAAAGAGTGTGGCGGGTTCGGCCGCGAGGCAGGGGCCGAGCAGCTGCGGCCACAGCCAGGGGTTGAGGGCGTCGCCGAAGTTCGGCCTCGCATCGAAGTAGAACAGTCTCATGCGGAGGGGCGCCGGGGGAACAGGGGGGCGGCAAGACACCAGAGCAGCAGCACCGGCCGCCACGGGGTGGCGCGCCAGGCGCGCCAGGCGAGGGCGCGGGCCTCCACGGGCTCGGTGCGGCGGAGGAGCCGGGCGAGGGTCCAGCGGGCGTCGGCGAGACAACGCCGGCGCAACGCGGGAGGGATGTCGCCGGCGAGGGCGTGTTTCTCGTAGAAACGCACGGTGTCCGCGGCGACGCGTCGCGAGCGGTTCATGCTGCTGGCGGCGTGCTTGGTGTAGCGGCACGTGGCGGTGCCGGTGCAGGCGATGGTGCCGCCGTCGGCCAGAGCGCGGAACCAGAAGTCGCGGTCTTCGCCGATCTGCAGCGTCTCGTCGAAGCGGCCGGTGCGGGCGGCGAGCCGGCGCGGGAGGGCGACGCAGGAGGATGTCTGGATGAAGGAGTGGACGAAGAGTCCACGTCGGGGCAGGGCAAGCAGCGCGGGCGCCGGGCTGTAGGTGCCAAGGCTGCGGCGGGCGCTGGCGTCCCAGCGTTCGATCGCCGAGAAGACCAGGGCGTGGCCGCGGACGAGGCCGGGCAGCAGGGTGGCCAGGTGGGTGGGTTGCCAGACGTCGTCGGCATCGAGGAAGGCGAGGATGTCGCCCTCGGCGAGTTCGAGGAGTCGGTTGCGGGCGGCGGCGACGCCGCGGTTGCGACCGAGGTTTTCGTAGCGGACCGGTTGATCGACCTCGGCAGCGAACTGGCGTACGAGCCCTTCGGTTCCATCGTGCGAACCGTCTTCGACGACGATCAGCTCCCACGTGCGGTGGGTCTGGGCGCGCAGGCCGGCCAGGGCGGCGGGGAGGAGCGGCGCGGCGTTGTAGGCGGCGATCAGGACGCTGACGGTGGCGGGCATGGGCGGATCAGGTCGTGGGCGGGCGGCCGAGACCGGCGAAATCGACCCAGGCGAGGCTGCGTCGCAGCCCCTCGGCGAAGGGCACGGGTGGATTGTAGCCGAGGATACGAGAGGCCTTGGCGTGAGGGAGCTTCCAGCGGCAGCGCTGGAGCAGGGTAAGTTCGGTCGTGAGCCGGGACTTGGCGGCGGGGGCGCCGCGGAAGCTCCACGGGTTGGGTGGCGGCGGCGGTGTGGCCCACGCGGCGGCGAGCGCCTTGGCGAGACGCTTGGCGCGAGCGGGGACTAGGGCGGTCAGGCGGGCGTAGGCCGGGGTGAGCGTCAACGCGGCGAACCGGCTCTCGCGCTCGGGCGTGATCGCCGCCGTGGCGACTTCGTGAAAGACGGTGGCGTTGCGGCCGAGGTGCGCGGCGATCGGCAGGAGCAGATCGGCCCAGGTGACCGTCTCGGCGTCGCCGACGAGAAAGGCCTCGCCAGCGGCCGCGGGCACGGTGGCCGCGAGGCGGATCGCCTCGACGAGGTTGTCGACGTAGATCGAGTTGCACACGCCGCGGCCGCCGTCGAGCCAGGCGGCTCGACCGGCCGCGAGGTCGGCAGCGGCGTCGGCGATCCAGCGGGAGCGCGGGCCGAAGACGACGCCGGGGCGGAGCACGACGACCTCCACGCGGCGGTCGCGGGCGAGGCGGGCGAGGCGGCGCTCGGCGCGGACCTTGGCGTTGTTGTAGACGAGCGGGTGGCGGTCGTGCAGCGGCGAGGCCTCGTCGGTGCCCGGGGCGCAGTCCTGCCCATGCACGGAGGCGCTGCTCAACCAGACGAGGCGGCGGACCCCGCCGGCGGCGCAGGCGCGGTAGGCGACCTCGGCCATGTGCACGATCTGGGCGGCGTCGCCGATCGCGGCGTGGATACAGACCGAGCACCCGCGCAGCGCCGCGGCGAGCGGCGCGGGGGCGAGGAGCCCGGCGATGCGCCAATCGAGGCGTTGGCGGGCGAGCACGGCCAGGCTGGCGGCGGTGCGCACGACCGGGACGACCGCGCAGTCGGTCCGGTCGGAGAGGAGCTCGACGGTGCGCAGACCGATGAAGCCGCTCGCGCCGACGACGGCGAAACGGGGGACGGCCGGGGTGGACGGCAAGTTCATGGCGTGGCGGGATCGAGGGCGGCCTGGCGGGCGCGCGGAAAGAGGGATCGGCAGACGCGCAGCAGCGGGCGCTCGACGAGGAAGTAGCAGGTGGCGCCGGCCGCCACGATCGCTGCGCCCAGGAGGAGAAAATACAGGTCGGGCGGCAGGCGGCCGAGCAATGGAAGCCGGGCGAAGGCAGTGGTGGCGAGCAGCAGCACGATGGTGTGGACGAGGTAGACCGAGTACGAGGCGTCGCCGAGGAACCGCAGGAACCGCGGCATCGACCAGCGGGACTGGCCGGGATGGAGCAGGAGCCCGCCGATGATCAGAAACGCGGGGAGGCCGAACTTGAGCAGACGCGGAATGGACCAGTCGTAGGCCGGCACGAACGCGGAGGGCGCGAGGAGCGCGAGACCGAGGGCGGTGGTGGCGAAGGCAAAGCGGGGCGGGAGCGCGATGCGGTATTCGCAGAGCAGGACACCGAGGAGCATGCCGAGCACAAATTCGAAGAGGATCTGGTCGCTCAGCAGCACCCGCAGTTCGTGTCCGACGGGCAGCAGGCGGGCGGCGCCGAAGAGTGCACCGAGCAGGCCGAGGACCAGCAGGGTCTGGCGGGGGCGGCTCCAGCGGAGCGTGGCGGCGAAGAGCAGATAGAAGACCACCTCGTAGATGAGGGTCCAGCCCTGCGGAAGCAGCACCGGCCGGACCGAGTCGAGGTAGAGCGTGGGGTAGAGGAGGAGCGACTGGGTGATCGCCGCCGGTCCGTACTTGAGCCCCTGCACCCAGCGCGAGGCGAGGACCGCGAGCGCGACGAAACTGCAGATCCAGTACAACGGATAGATGCGAATGAACCGGCGCCAGAGAAACGGCCCGGGCCGTGGGCTAGCCGCGCGCGGGGTGGTGTAGGTCATGATGAACCCGCTGATGACGAAGAACAGATCCACACCGACTGCGCCGACCTCCATGTTGACGAACCGACCGAGCCAGAACGGTTGGACCGCGCCGACGACATCGGGCAGCGCCTGCACGCGATGGGCGGAGTGGTGCAGCGCGACCGCGAGCGCGGCGATCCCGCGGAAGACCTGGATGAGCGCGAGGTTCTCGGCGGCGGGGCCGGAGGTCTTCATGGCGTGGCGGAGGAGACGCGAGCGTCGCCAGCGGTCTGCCATGGCTCGGGCAGGACGACGCGTTGCGCGTAGCACGCCTCGATCCAGCGGACGGCGCGGGCGGCGGAGGCGCCCGAGACGAACGGCTCGCGGCCGGTGGCGACGGCGGTGCAGACATCGGCGAGCTGGGCGAGGAACGCCTGGGGATTGGTCTCGAGCGCGGCAGTGGGCGGGGCGGCGTGGCCCGGCAGCGGCTCGCGCAGTTCGGCGGCGAAGGTCATCGGCAGGCCGTCGAGCGTGAGCTCGAGCCGGTTGCTGGCATTGACGCGGGAGTGGATCGTGGCGTGGGCGAAGCGGAAGACGTACACATCGGGTGTCGCGGCGTCTCGGCTGAGGCGCACGGATACGCGGGGGCAGCGGGGGAAAGCGGCCGTGAGCCGGCAGTTGGCCTCGAGCCCGTCGCGGGCGTCGTCGGCGTAGGTGTACTCGAGGGGCTCGCCGAGCCACCAGAGCAGGAGGTCGAGGACGTGGACGCCGATGTCGAGCAGCACGCCGCCCGGGGTCTGCTCGCGGCGGAAGAAGGAGTCGGTGGCGGCGGGCCAGGCGAACTTGCCGCCCTCGGCGATCTCGAGGGAGTGGAGCGGGCCGAAAGTCTCGTGCGCGATCAGGTGGCGGAGCGCGCGGTGCGCGGGCATGAAGCGCTTGTAGTGACCGGCGGCCAGGAGGCGGCCGGAGCTTCGGGCGGCTACGACCATCGCCTCGGCGTCGGCGCCGGTGGCGGCGAGCGGTTTCTCGCAAAGCACATCGAGGCCGGCGGCGAAGGCGGCCTCGGCTTGTTCGCGGTGGAAGCGGGGCGGGCTGGCGAGGATCGCGAGTTCGGCGCCCAGTCCCAGCGCGGCGGCGAGATCGGCGCAGGGGGCGGCGCCGAGGGCGCGGGCGAGTCGCTCGCGCGCGGCGGGCTCGGGATCGACGACGGCGATCGGGCGGAGGATGCCGTGGCGGGCGAGTTCGCGCAGCGCGGGCTGGTAGAAGAGGCGCGCGACGGCGCCGCAACCGACGAGGATCACGCCCACGGGATGGGCGGCGGCTGGTGCGGCGGGGTTGGCGGGCGAGTCGGACATAAAGCGGCTAGTTGACGTACTCGACGCGGGTGCAGGTGGAATCCACAGTCAGGACACGGGCGGGTGGCGGCGGACGGTCCAGGCCGCGTTCGGCCCGGATGGTGCCGGAGAGGCGGCGTTGGCGGCAGCGCTCGCGGCGCTCGGCCTGACCCTCGCGGGGCTGGGCGGGGTGGTCGAGGTGGCAGACGGCGACCGGCCCGCCGGCGACGCGGAAACGGCGACCGAGGTTGCCGAGGCGCACGATGAGGTCGACGTCCTCGTAACCCCAGCCGGCGAACGTCTCGTCGTAGCCGCCGACCGCGAGGAAATCCCGGCGGTTCACGGAGAGGTTGCAGCCGTGGAGCTCGTATTCGAGCGGCGCGAGGGCGAAGTCGCGGAAGGAGGGCAGGAGGCGATGGCGGGCGTAGAGGTCGCCGCGGAGCAGGGCGCGCAGGAGCGGCAGGCGCTCGGCGAGAAAGCGGGGGACGGCGGGCTGGGACACGTGAATCCGCCAGCCTTGGACGAGGTTGTCGGCGGTGGCGAGCAGGCGATGGCCGGCGGTCCAGAGCCGGCCGGGCAGGCAGTCGTGGTCGAGGAAAAGGAGACGGTCTCCGGTGGCGTGGTGGACGGCACGGTTGACCGCGACGGGCTTGCGGGGACCGAGGTTGGGCTGGCTGACGTGGAGCACGGGCAACCGGAGGCGGGCGGCGGTGGCGCGGATGGACTCCGCGGTGGCGGGCGAGTTGTCATCCTCGGCGTAGATGATCTGGTCGGGCCGGGCACACTGCGCGGCGAGGCGGCGCAACAGGTGCGGCACGAGGTCGGGCCGACGGAACGTGCTGATGACAACCGTGGTGGTCATGCGGCCGGTGGGTGGCGGTGGCGGAGGCTGCGAACGAGGAGCCGGGCGGTGGCCGACGAGGTGCAGACCAAGCGCGCGGCTTTCCAGAGTGGATGCGGATCGACGAGGGGCCCCGCCTCGGCGCGATCGCGGACGGCCCGGCAGAGACGGGCGAAGCCGGCCGGCCAGGCGCATGACTCCTCCCAGGTGCGGCGTGCGGCGAGACCGAGGGCGCCGGCGCGGGGGGCGGCGGCGGCGAGTCGCTGGGGCAGCGAGGCGACTTCGGCCTCGGGTACGAACAGCGCGAAGTCCGCCCAGGGCAGATCGACGGGCGGGGCGAAATCATCGGAGATGACCACCGGGGCGCGGCCGGCCTGCATGCTTTCGTAGATACGGTAGGAGTTGGGCCCGGCGCCACGGGGGCAGAGCACGAAGCGGGAGTCGGTGAGCGTGCGCGCGTAGCGTTCGTGGAAACCGCGCCGCGCGGCGTCGTTCAGCTCCCAGCCGTTGCGCCCGGAGGTGTCCTCGATGAGGGCGTTCGGGGCGGCGAGCCGCAGCAACTCGCGGCGCACCGGGTGGGTGCGGACCGCGCCGACGAAGGAGAACAGGTAAGGCTCGCCGCCGGTCACGGGGGTGGCGCGAATCGCCGGGTTGGGGCAGTGCTGGTGAAGATAGATCGAAGACTCGACGACACCGGGGCGGAGATCCGCCCGGCGCAGCGAGCTGTAGAAGCCGGGCAGAAAGGGCACGACGAGGTCGTGGTCGTGGCAGAGCAGGCACTTCTCCGGGAACCGACGCACGAGCGGGTGCCGGAGCACGGCGAGGAAGAACGGATCGGAGTCCGGATGGTGCTCGAGGAAGAGGATGGCCCGGGCCGCGGCCGGGTCGGCGGTGTGGGCGAACCCGGGGATGCCGCCCTCCGTGAGCGCCTGGCGGGCGCGGCCGGCCGCGAAGTTGCCGGGGCCCTCGGGATAGGCGGAGGTGACGTGAATTGGAAACATGGCGACGGAGCGGCTCAGGTGGAGCGGCCCGCGCGGGAGCGGGCGAGCAGCCAGAGGAGCCAGGCGCGGGGGGCGAAACGACCGGTGCGGAAGAGGCGGTGCAACGCGCCGAGGGCGCGGCGAGGCTCGCGGCGCCAGGTCATGCGGGCCACATCGAGGAGCATCCCGCGCAGCAGGCGGCGGCAGACGCCCCGGTTCACCAGCGGGTTGGCGAGGTGCTTCTCGAAGACGGCGGAGAACTCCTCGGGGAAGCGCACCGGATCGGCGGTGGTGCTGACCGGGTGTTTGCGGTAGTGCAGTGTGGCGCGGCGCGAGAAGGATGGCTGGAAGCCGGCGCGCGCGAGCTCGATGCAGAGGTCGAGATCTTCGCCGATGCGCAGCGCGGGATCGAAACGGATGCCACCGGCGAAGACCTCCGTGCGCGCGACGATGCCGGAGGTGAGGATGAAGTTGTGCTCGAGGAGGCGCGTGGGCAACGCGGCGAGCGGAGTAGGCGTCGGCAGGATGTTGTGACGGGTAACGTGGCCGGCGGAGTCGATGAGGTGGAGGCCGGAGATCGACCACGCGGTGTGTTCGGTGCGTAGGAGATCGAGGGAGTGGGCGAGGTGGTCGGGCGTCCAGAGATCGTCGGCGTCGAGGAAGGCGATGAAGGCGCCGCGAGCGGCGTCGAGGAGGGCGTTGCGGGCGCGGGAGACACCGCGGTTGACCTCGGAGCGCAGGAGCTCGACGCGGTTGGCGGTGCGGGCGGCGAAGGCGGTGACGGCGGTCGCGGTGTCGTCGAGGATCCCGTCTTCGTAGACGAGGACCTCCCATGCGGACCAGGTCTGGGCGGCGACAGAGTCGAGCGTGGCGCCGAGGTAGGCCGCGGCGCGGTGCGCCGGGATCAAGATCGAGACGAGTTCGGACTGGAGGGGCGCGGACATCGATTCAGACGGCGAAAGAACGGACCCGCAGGCAGGCACGGCGGCGGCCGCGCAGCTCGGCGGCGTAGAAGCGGCCCTGTCGCCCGGGCAGGCGGGCGGCGCGCAGGCGGGCGAGCCAGTAGCGCCAGAGGCTGCGGGCCTCCGCCGGGGCCGTGCCGCCGCGCAGGGACTCGACGATCACGGTACCGAAGGAGATGCTCTCGACCAGGCGCAGCAGCGCCGGTTCCTCGAGACGCGAGGCGGGCATGATGTGGGTGAGCACGAGATCGCGGAAGCGGGCGGCGCCGAGCCCGAGGTCGAACGTGCACAGCGCGATGTCGGTGTCCTGGCCGGAGATGCGCTCAGCGCCGCGCAAGCCGAGGATGAGGTGTCGGCGGTCGCCGGCGACGCGGGCGAGGTAACGTTCCCAGACCGGCCGGCGGATGAACTCGCCGGCGGTGGGCGGAATCGCCTCGTAGTCGTGCGGGCCGGCGGCTAGCAGATCGCAGTCGAGCGGGCGGATGGCGAGGTAGCTCCACCAGCGGCGGGTCCATGCGGCGGGTTCGCGTTCGAACTCCGGCACGAGCTGGCCGCCCCAGACGCCGAGCTCCGGGCGGGCCGCGGCGTAGGCGAGGCCGCGGGCGACGTAGTCGGGGGCGAGGAGATTGTCGTCGTCGACGAAGAGGATGAGGTCGCTGCGGGCCTCGCGCATGGCGCGCATGCGGGCGGCGGAGATGCCGAGCGTATCCTCGCGGACGTGGCGGCTGTGGGGATGCCAGCCGAGGTCGTACTCGGCGGCGAGCGGCGCCACGGAGGCATTGTCGAGCAGCACGAGTTCCCAACGCGCAGGGGCGGCCTCCTGCTCGCGCAGCGCCGCGAGCGTGCGCTCAAGGAATTCCCGGCGCGGGTTGTGCGTGCAGATGACGACGGAGAGTTCGAAGGTGGCCGGCATCGGAGAATCAGGCGGTAGGTGGGAGGGCGCCGCGGCGGAAGGAGTCGACGCAACGGACGGTGCCGACGACGCGGGCGGGGTTGCCGACGGCGATGGCACGGGCGGGGAGGTCGTGCGTGACCACGGCCCCGGCACCGACCACGGCGTGGTCGCCGATCGTGACGCCGCGCAGGACGGTGACGTGGTTGGCGAGCCAGACGTTGCGGCCGATCGAAACCGGGGCGACAGCGACCGGGGTGTCGGCGTGGACGGGGTGGAAGTCGGTGTCGTGGATCGAGACTCCCTCGCCGATGAGGCAATCGTCGCCGATCCGGACGGAGCGGGCGGCGGCGATGGTCGTGCCGCCGTTGATGAACCCGCCGCGGCCGATCGTGAGGCTGGCGCCGGGCTGGACGGTGAGCCGCACGGGGCCGGCGCGGCCGTCGAGGTCGATGTGGTCGCCGAGGCTCAGGTGTCCGCGATTGGTGATGACGGGGGAGCGGGCGCGGAACAGCGCGTGGCGGCCGCCGTGCACGTGGTGCCGGCGGAGGACCCACCAGACGCGAAGGACGGCGGGCCACGCCAGCGGGGCGGCGACGAGACGGCAAATGCGGGGAAGCAGGGGTGTGGGCATGGGGTCAGCCCGGGGAGGCCGGGGAGTCGTAAACGCAGACGAGATGTTCGAGGTCGCCATCGGTGACGCGAATCCAGTCGAGCGGCGGGCGGCCGAACCATCCGAGCAAGTCGGATTCGGTGGCCGACTCCGGGCCGCGACAGGGGACGGCGACGATCACGACGGCGCCGGCGGCGAGGAGCCGGCGGGCGACGGCGGCGGGGGCGCCGATGCACTCCAGATCATGGAGACAGAGCACGAGGTCGAAGCGGTGGTCGACCGGGTAGGCGAGGAAATCCCCGGCGAGGCCGCGCGCGCCCGGGATGTTGGGCTCGTTGCCGGCGTCGAGCGCGGTCTTCTCAGGGATCCAATCGAGGCGGCGGAGGAAGGTGGAGCGGCCGGGGGCGACCTCGAGGACGGTTGCGGCGGTGCCGGCGTGTTCGCGCGCGAGGCGCAGGATCTCGAGGTGGCGGTTGATCGGCTCCGCGCTCCGGCCTGCCGCGGGGCGGGTGCGATGGAGGAGTCGGGGCAGGATGACGCGCGCCGCGCGGAGGTTGTCGAGGGCGAGGGGGCGGCGGACGAACGCGCCGGCGAGATGGCGCACGGCCGCGCGGCGTTGGCGGTGGGCGGAGGCGTAGAGCGCCCACTCGCGCCGGGTGGCCGCCGGGTCGCGCTCGTGGAGGAGCGGGCTCACAGGCGGGGCGACGAACGGGCGGCCGCGACGGGCGGCGGCGCGGCGGAGAATCTCCTCCTTGAGGGCGCGCTTGGCGGGACCGTGGGTGAAGTTGGAGCTCTGCGCGTGTAGACGGTAACGAAGAAGTGGCGACAGAAGGTTGGCGAGCCGGCCGACCTCGGCGAGACGGAGGAAGAGATCGAGGTCCTGCGAGAAGGACAGGTCGTCGCTGTAGCCGCCGACCTGACGGAGCGCCTCGAGGCGGAAGACGAGCGAGGGATGGATCATCGCGCCGCCGTTGCCGGTGAGCAGTTCGCGTTCGATGTCGGCGTGGAGGGCGGGCGGATCGTAGCGGTTCACGCGGGCCCCGTGGTCGTCGATGCTGTGGACGGAAGTGCCGAGCGCGATCACCGCGGGGTGGGCGTCGAGGTAGCGGAGCTGCTGGGCGAGCCGGTCCGGCTCGGCGATGTCGTCGGCATCCATGCGGGCGACGAAGGGGGCGGTGGCGAGCGCGAGGGCACGGTTGAGCGAGCGGGTGATGCCGAGGTTGACCTGGTCGACGCAGAGCAGACGGGGGTCGGCGGCCGCGGCGGCGCGGCAACGGTCGGCGCTGTCGTCGGTCGAGCCGTCGTTGACGAGGATGAGGCGGAAATCGGTCCACGTCTGGGCGCGGATGCTCCGGAGGGCCTCGTCGAGGAAACGGCCGGCGTTGAAGACCGGCATGAGAATGTCAATGCGCGGCATGGACGGCGGGACCGGCGATGGCGGTGAGCAGGGGCCGGTAGCAGCGCTCGGGGTGGAAACGCTCGAGCGCGAGGCGGCGGGATTCGGCGGCGCGGGCGGCGCGGGCGGCGGGGTCGCGGAGCAGCCCGACGATCTGGGCGGCGAAGGCCTCGGCGGTGTCGGCCGGCGGGGTCGAGGCGACGAGGAAACCCAAGCCCTGGAGACCGACTGAGGTGGTGACGACGGGTTTGCCGAAGGCGAGGGCCTCGAGGAGCTTGATCTTCACCCCGCCGCCGTGGCGGAGCGGGACGAGAGCGAGAGCGGCGGCGCCGTAGTGGGAATCGGGATGCTCGACGTAGCCGAGGTTCTCGACGCCGGGCGGGAGGGCGGTGAGCCCCTCGCCGGCGCGGCCGCAGAGGCGGAGGCGGGCGGCGGGGTGGTCGCGGCGGACGAGCGGCCAAACCTCGGCGAGCAACCAGTCGAGGCCGGCGCGGTTGGCGGGGTTGGCGCTGCCGAGGCAGAGGCAGAGGTCGGGATCCTCGGGGCCGGGGGCGGAGCGGGAGGCGACGGCCTTGGGGACGAACAGAATCCGCTCCGCGGGCACGAGTCTGGCGAAGGCGGCGCAATCGTCCTCCGAGATCGCGACGACATGGTCGGCGGCGGCAAGCATCGCGGCCTCGGTCGCGGCGGTGAGATGGGCGAGGCGCCCGGGCTCGCCGAGCGCGGCGGTGGAGAGCGCCTTCTGGTGCCAGACGTTGTGGGTGAGGACGATCCGGGCGGCCGGGCCGGCGACGGCGAAGGCGCCGCCGAGCCAGGGGTAGTTGGCGACGAGGGCGTTCGGGCGCAACCGGCGGACGAGGCGGGCGATGAAGGCGAGTTCGCCGACCTCGAGCGGGCGAAACCAACGGGCGACCCCGGCGGGAATGCCTGCGAAGGGCACGGGCCGGCGGGCGTGCGGAGGCTCGGGGCGGAAACGGGCACCGAGGCGGGTGGCGAGGCCCCCGCCGATCGGGAAGCGCTCGGGGAACCAGTGGGTGCGCCCGAGACGGACGCAGCGGCGGAAATGCAGTTGGCAGACGGAGGCCAGCTCGGGCGGCTCAGGCCAGCGCCACGCGCGGGCGACCTCCTCGGGCTGGTCCAGCCAGGCGAAGTGGCAGCGCACCCCGTGCGCGGCGAGGAACGACACCATCTCGTGCAGATAGGCGCCCGAGCCATCCTCCCGCGGACGCGGGGAGTGGCGGGTGACGAAGAGCGCGAGCGGGGCGGACATGGGGGACATCAGATTGCGGATACGGTGAAGGCCGGTTCGATCCGGCAGCCGCCGAACGAGCGGTCGCTCTCGTGGTCCTGCACGCTGGTGACGACGTCCCAGAGGGCGAAGCCGTCGAGGCTGTCGTAGAAGTGGCGACCGGAGCCGAGGGCGGCGCCGATGCGGTAGGGCCCGGGGTGCAGCGGGAGGCGCGGCAGGTCGAAACGGATGCGGGTCACGCCGGGGCGCAGGGTGAAGGTGCGGCCGCCGCCGTCGGAATCCAGGGTGAGGATGCGCTGGCCGTCGACGGTCTTGAAGCCGAGGCCGACCATCATGTTGTCGAGGGGTTCGCGGGATTCGACGACGAACTCGATGGCGAAGGGCTGGTTGAAACGGAGGCCGCCGGGGGAGACGACGGCGATCTCGCGGAAGCGGGCGACGCGGCCCTCGGTGCCGTGGGAGCGCTCGAGGGCGGCGACGTCGAGGCGCAGCGGGGAGGCGCCGCTGTCCTGCGCGTAGCGCTCGATGGCGACGTCGACATCCATGGGGCCGCTGGCGTGGCCGGCGTCGAGCACGACGCAGCGGCGGCAGAGGCGGCGGATGGCCGTCATGTGGTGGCTGACGAAGAGCACGGTGCGGCCGGAGCGGACGGAGACGTCCTGCATCTTGCCGAGGCACTTGCGCTGGAACTGCTGGTCGCCGACGGCGAGCACCTCGTCGACGATGAGGATGTCGGGCTCGAGGTGGGCGGCGACGGCGAAGGCGAGGCGCACGTACATGCCGCTGGAGTAACGTTTGACGGGGGTGTCGAGGAAGCGCTCGACCTCGGAGAAGGCGACGATCTCGTCGAATTTGCGGGCGACCTCGGCGCGGGTCATGCCGAGGATGGCGCCCTTGAGGAAGATGTTGTCGCGGCCGGAGAGCTCGGGGTGGAAGCCGGTGCCGACCTCGAGCAGGCTGCCGACGGTGCCGCGCAGGCGGATCTCGCCGCCGGTGGGCTCGGTGATGCGGGAGAGGATCTTGAGCAGGGTGCTCTTGCCGGCGCCGTTGCGGCCGATGATGCCGAGGGCCTCGCCGGGCTGGACGTCGAAGGAGACGTCGCGCAGGGCCCAGAAGTCGCGGCGGTTGTCGGGGGCCGGGGCGCGACCGGAGAGCCGGGCGCGGCACCAGTGGCCGAGGCGTTCGACGTCCTCGCGCAGCGAGGTCATGCCGATCTGGCCGAGTCGGTATTTCTTGGAGATGCCGCGGATTTCGATGATGGGACGGGACATGAAACGAAGACCGGAAAGAGGAACGCGGAAAGCGGAGAGGTGGAGAGCCGCGAGGCGTGGAGCAGCGGGTCAGACGGTGTCGACGAAGGTGCGGGCGGCGCGCTGGTAGGCGAAGACGCCGACGAGGAAGATGACGACAGCGGCGGCGACGGACTGGGCGTAGCGGGAGGGATCGACGGTGCCGACCCCGAGGAAGATCCGGCGCGACGCCTCGACGATGGGGGTGACGGGGTTGAGTTCGGCGATCCAGCGCCACTTCTCCGGGACGCGCGAGAGCGGGTAGATGACGGGGGTGGCGTACATCCAGAGCTGGATGAGGTAGCCCTGGATGTGGTTAAGGTCGCGATACTTGGCTGTGAGCGTGGACAGGATCAGGCCGACGCCGAGGGCGAGCACGGCCATGTGGAGGACGATCGCGGGAAAGGCGAGCCACAGGAGGCCCGGGGCGGGGAGGGTCGGGGTCGCCGTGAACCAGTGCGCCCGGGCGAAGAACACGAAGAAGGTGAGGAACTGGATGCCGAGGGCGAACATGCTGGAGACGGTGAGCGCGAGCGGCGGGATGAGCCGCGGGAAATAGACCTTGGAGAAGAGGGCGGCGGAGCCGGCGAGGGAGTTGCCGGTGTTGCCGAGGACGGCGGCGAAGTAGGACCAGCCGAGCATGCCGCAGAGGTAGAAGAGCATCGGCGGCACGCCGTCGGTGGGCACGCCGATCACCTTGTTGAAGACCAGGGTGAAGGTGAGCGTGGTGACGACCGGGTTGAAGAAGAACCAGGTGGGGCCGAGGATGGTCTGCTTGTAGCGGGCGGTGAAGTCGCGCTGGATGAGCTGGCGAAGCAGGTCGCGGTAGGCGAGGAGGCCGCGCCAATCGATCGTGAACCAGGCGCTGCTGGCCTTGATGACGATCTCGGTCTCGGGCGGCGACGAAGGGGCGGGAGCATTCATGCGGGAAAATCAGGTGGCGGCGTCGCCGGCGGGTTCGGTGCGGGTGGCGGACAGCGCGAGCAGGGCGAGGGTGGCGGCAAGGCCGAGAATCGCGGGATTGCGCAGGACGAAATCGATCCAGCCGTGGGCGAGCACCAGCAGCGGCCCGAGGGCGAGCAGGGCGGTGGCCGGGGCCAAGGGGCGGCGGCGGGCGAGGGTCGCCAGCCAGACGGCCCAAGGGGCCGCGAGCAGCGCGGTGCCGACGAAACCGTACTCGGCGGTGAACTCGATCCAGTCGCCGTCGGCGTGGGTATGCACGGGGCGATTGGTGTCGGGGTGGTCGCGCCGGAGCGCCTCCATGTAGGCGGGCACGCGCGGGTGGTAGGTGGAGAAGAGCAGCACGTAGCAGCCGGCGCCGTGGCCGAACCACGGGCGATCGAGCGTCATCTGCCAGGCGATGTCGTGGAGGATCCGCCGGTAGGAGCCGCCGACGAGCAGGTCGCCGGGCTGGCGGGCCAGCTCGGCGACGCGGCCCAGGGTGGCGCGGACGGGCGGCAGGAGCGCGAGGCCGCCGCCGAGGGCGAGGGCGAGGACGGCGCCGGCGAGCAGGGGACGCCGGTGGTGGCGCCAGCGGTGCCGGCGTGGCCAAAGTTTAGTGACGGCAGCAGCGAGGAGGAGCAGGGCGGCGGCGCCGAGACCGGCACGTGAGCGGGTGGTGACGGTGCCGAGGACGACGATGGCGGTGCCGAGGCCGAGCCAGAGCGGGCGGCGGCAGAGCGTGGGCCAGGGCCGGAGCGCCGCCGGGGCGGCCCAAGCCGCGAGGGCGGCGGCGAGCAGGAGCACCTGGTAGGCGGCTTGCTCGTTCTTGCCCATGAACTGAGGGGCGCCGAGATGGAAGCTGGGGTCGGTCACAAGCCAGAGGACCGCTTTCGAACCGGAGAGGTTGTGGACGAACGCGAAGGCCGAGAAGAGAACGGCGTGGAGGAAGAGTGCCGCGAGGATGGCGCGGAGCAGCGCGGTCCGGCGCGGCAGGAGCGCGAGCGCGGCGAGCGGCAGCAGGACCGCGCCGGCGACGAGGAGGTGGCGCCACGCGTTGGCGAAATGGATGTAGTCGCGGGGCAGCCGGGCAAATGGCCCCTCGATTCCGGTCGGCAGCCAGGTGGTGTGATCGAGGGCGAGCAGCCGGCCGACCGGGCGGCCGGGGATGAGAAGGCGATCGGGATTGAGCGCCTGGCAGAGCAGAAGCGCGAGGAAGGCGGCGAGGCACCCGGCAACCAGCAGGGGCGCCATGCGGCCGGAACGGGCCGGAGAGCCGTCCGGGGATTCCGGCGATGCGGTGAAGCGGGCGACCGCCGCCACGCACAGGGCGACCGCGCCGGCGCAGAGCGCAAAGCCCTGACCGGCGACGGTCGACGCGCCGAGCCACCACGCCGGCACGACCCAGGCCACGATGAGCGCGGCGAGGGCGAGGCGCTCGGCGAGGAGGGACGGCGACATGGTGGGGCGGACGGGAGCGGACGGTGCGCGAGGCGGCGGGCGAGGCGGCGCGCGGCGGCGCACCGGGGAGTTTGTCAGAACTTGTAGGAGACGAAGCCGGAGACGAGGTGGCGGTCGTAGTCGAAGGTGTCGGCGGAGGAGCGCGAGAGGGTGAGCGCGTAGGCGACGCCGGCCTGCCAGTTGCCGATGAACGAGTGGCCGAGGTTGAGCGAGGCGCGGGTGCGGCGGTCGTCGCGGTTGGTGCCGCCGTAGGTGGTCCACTCCTGCCCGAGCGAGGCGGAGAGGTTGGTGCGGTCGCCGATGCGTTGGGTGGCGCCGAGGGCGACGGAGTTGCGCACCGCGGAGAAGTTGGTGACGGCGAGGTCCTGCCGGCGGGAGGCGGAGACGCTGAAGCTGGTGCGTTCGCGGGCCTGCCAGGAGAGGCCGAGGTCGCCGACGAGGGTGGTGGAGCCGCTGTCGTTGAGGCCGAGAGTCTGGCCCTGTTGGATACCGAGGGAGAAGGAACTCTTCAGCTTCGGGAACTTGGAGGGGGGCAGGAAGGGGCCGTCGAGCCGGAGGCCGAAGGTGGCGCTGTTCGAGGAGGTCTTGCCGGAGAGGGTCTCGCTGGCGCTGCGGTCGATCCAGCGGTAGCCGACATCGGCAGACGCGCGCAGGCCGTTGACGAAGCGGTAGAACAGGCCGCTGCTGACGTGGTGGGAGGTCTGGTCGATGGAGGTGCCGGCGAGGTTGAGCACGCGGGTGCTCTGGGTGTCGGAGTAGCGGTAGTCGCCCTGGAGACCGAAGCCGCCGAGGAAGTCGGAGTAGTCGAACCCGACGCCGGCGGACCATTGCTCGCGGTCGGAGAAGACATCGCGGGTGGTGTCGCTGTAGGCGAAGTTGGCGCGGAGGTTGGTGCGGGGGCCGGCGCGGAAGGTGCCGGAGAAGCCGGCGTTCCAGGTCTTGGAGCGGATCCGGGTGCCGACGTCCTCGTTGATGTCGGTGGAGTCGGTGTAGCCGGCGGTGAAGGAGCCCTGCTCGCGGGCGCCCTCGGGGGTGGGCAGGCCGATGCGGATGGAGGAGTAGATGTCCTCGGAATCGAAGTCGGTGTAGTCGACGTAGCGGTTGATGGCGACGCCGAGGGAGGCGTTGATGGAGCCGAGGCCGGCCTCGCGCGAGTACTCGAGGGTGGGGGCGAGGGTGAAGATCGTGTCGCTGAGCTCGGCGGCGTTGCCGGAGATGTTGGTGTCGTAGGCGACGCGCCCGGTGGTGGTGAGGGTGAGGGCGCCGCGGGCGATCTCGGCGAAGGCGAACGAGGTGGCGGGTAACGCGAGGGTCGACGCGAGAAGCGCGGCCGGGAGCAGGGCGGACGACGGGGCAGTTTTCATGGTTGGACGTGTTCGAACCGAATGAGCTGGGGAAGGGCGCGCCGGAGGGCGGCGACGGCGTCGTCGTAATCGTGGAGTTCCCCGGAGAGGGTGAAGGCGACGACGCGCTGGCCGAGGTTGCGGTTGCCGGCGAGCACGGAGGCGATGCGCTCGTCGGCGGCGACCTGCCGGTAGTCGAGGCGTTCGCCGCTGACCGAGGGGCGTTCCTCCACGAGTCCGTGGAAGACGTAGAACCGCTCGCGGTCGCGTTTGAAGACGTAGGTGCGGAAGGGGATGACGAGGTCGCCGACCTGGACGGGGAGGACGCCGCGGTTGTCGACGAGGTCGAGGCCGGCGGCGGGGAAGCAGACGGTCGGGTAGTGGGATCCGGCGAGAAACTTGGATACGCGGCCGGGGTCCCAGCGCAGGAAGAATCCGCTCCAGCGCACGCCGGCGGCGTCGGTCCAGGAGCCGCGGTTGCCGGCGGTGAACTTGAGCAGCTTGACGGTGCGCTCGTCGAACTCGGTGGAGGTGAAATCCGGGGCGGCGGGCCAGGCGATGTCCCAGCGCAGCGGGGGCGGGAGCTTCGCCTCGTGGTAGCTGTACCAGGCGCGTGTGACGATCTCGCCGGTGCCGAGGCCGGCGAGCAGGACAAGGAAGGGCGTGAGGGCGAGGCGGGGGGTGGCGAGGAGGGAGGCGCCGGGACCGCCGGCGAGGGCGCGGGGGCGGTTGCCGCGGGCGACGAGGGCGGCGAGTGCCCACAGACCGGCGATGCAGCCGATCATCACGGCGTTGCCCATCGGGTCGTGCCAGCGGGCGAGGGCCTCGGGGCCGTCGCGGCCGGCGACATAGGTGAGGGTGATCGTGCGCGCCATGTTGAGCAGGAAGGCGACGACGAAGCTGGCGGCGACGAGGACGAAGCGGCGGACGAGGCGCAGACGGTAGAACTCGCCGAGGAAGAGCGACATCATGAACGCGGTCTGGAGGGAGCGGATACCGCTGCAGGCCTCCTCGACGTCGACGATGGTGCGGCCGATCGCGATGGTGTTGCCCTGGGCGAGGGCGGGAATGCCGCAGAGCGAGAGGCCCTCGGCGCTGCAGAGGGTGTTGAGCTGCATGAGGCCCTGGGTGAAGGCCTCCTCGGCCCAGACCGGCCAGGGCAGGGCGGTGAGGGTGAAGGCCAGGGGGAAGGCGAAGTGCCAGAGCCAGCGCCAGCCGCCCCAGGCGGCGAGGACGGCGGCGGTGGAGCCGAGGGCGGCGGCGGCCATGTACCAGTTGATGCGGACCCAGTCGGGATTGGCCTCGTGGACGACGCGCAGGGGCACGAGCGCGAGGGCGACGGCGGTGAGGGCGACGGCCGGGATCCAGCCGCGGGCCTGCAGGCGGGGCAGGGCGGCGTCGCGCAGGCGCTCGGCAAAGAGGTAACCGGCGAGGACCGGGATGGCCCAGCCGTAGCTGTACAGCGGATTCACCCGCCACTCGAGACTCTGCTGACTCCAGACCAGCAGCCAGAGGGCGCCCAGCCCGAGGGCGGCCACGAGCAGATCGGAGCGGGCACGGAGGGACGCGGAAACCGGGGTGGCGGGAGCGGAGGAGGGCATGATGGGGAGAACGCGAAATGGACCGCGCGGGGGCGAGGGGAAGAGAGGGATGCGGAGAGGGAACAGGAGGGTGCGGGACGGCGGGGGCGCGGTCCGCGCGACGCTATTCGCCGTGGGCGGCGCTGGCGGAGGGACTGGACTCCTCGGCGCCGTAGGCCTTGTAGTATTCCTTCTGGTAGGCGCCGTAGCCCTCGTACCCATAGCTCAGTACGCGGGAATGGGGGAGCTGGTTAAGGACGATGCCGAGCACGTAGGCGCCGGTGGTCTCGAACTTCGCGAGGGTCTTTTTCACGATGCGGCGGCGCACGGTCTTGAACCGTGTGACATAGACGATCTCGGCGGCGTGCCGGGCGAGCAGGAGCGCGTCGGGGAAGATGGAGGCGGGCGGGGTGTCGAGGATGACCAGGTCGAAGGAACGTTTGAGGCGCTCGAACAGCGGGGACTCGACGAGACGTTCGATGATCTCGGTCGGCTTCTTCACGGCGCCGCCGGCGGTGAGCAGGTGGAGATTGGGGGAGAGCAGGCGGATGCCGAGATCCTCCTCGGCGGAGGCTGCGATGTCGGCGAGCTGATGGGACTGGATCCAGCGGAGCACGCCGCGGTCGTTGGGCAGGCCGAAGAGGCGGTGCAGGGAGGGGCGGCGGAAGTCGCAGTCGACGATGATGGTGCGACGGCCGTGGGAGGCGAAGACGGCGGCGAGGTTGGCGGAGGTGACGCTCTTGCCCTCGCCGGGGACCGAACTGCTCACGAGGAGCACCTTTGGGGTGGGGATGTCGCTGCGCAGCTCGATCTCGCTGTAGAGGCCGCGGTAGACCTCGGTGAGCGAGTCGTCGACGGCGTCGCGGAAGACGGTGGCGTGCTGGTGGGGCGGGATGTTCTTGAAGAGGCGGACGGCGGCGAGGAGGTGGGTGCCGAGCTTGTCCTCGATGTCGGTGGTGGACTTGATGCGTGTATCGAGAAAACCGACTCCGATGGGGAGGCCGAAAAGGAGGAAGAGGCCGAGGGCGGCGGCCTTGGCGGCGATCTGGCTCTTGGAACGGTTGATGGGGGTGCTGGGGATGTAGGCGCGGTCGAAGATCTTGATGTTGGTGTTCTCCATCTGGGCGGAGATATTGGCGTCGTTGAGCCGGTTCATGATGGCCCGGTAGGTGTCCTGCTTGGTGCGGGCGTGCTGCTCGAGGAACTTGTAGTCGACGGAGATCTGGTCGAGGGCGCGGGCGTCGTTCTCGGCGGAGGCGAGCTCGCTCTTGAGCTTGGCGACGTAGTCGTTGGCAAAGGCGGTGCGGGAGCGGAGGTCGGCGATGGCCAGATCGAGGTCGCCGGCGAGGCGCTTGCGGGCGATGTCGAGGGCGAGCGCGTTGTCCTTCATCTTGGGATGTTCCTCGAGGTAGCGTTCCGCGAGCATCTGGCGGGCGGCGAGCAGCTGGTCGATCTGCGCGCGGGTGGCGCCGATGCTGCCGAAACCGTTGATGAAGGAGACGTCCTCGAGGTCGCGGCCGGTGCGCAGGTAGGCCTCGACCTTGTCGAGCTGGGCCTGGAGGGTGACGAGGTTGAGCTGGGCGCCGACGAGGGACTCGCCGAGGGAGCCGACCTTCTTGAGGACGACGTTCTGGTTCTCGCCGAGCGCGGCCATGTTGTATTTGGCGCGGTACTGCTGGAGGTTGCGTTCGGCCTCCTCGACCTCCTTGCGGGTCTCCTCGGCCTGGTTACGGAGGAAGACGATGGCGGAGTTGGTGCCGGTCATCGCGAGGTCGATGTTGAAGTCGATGTATTTGCGGGCGTAGCGGTTGGCGATGAGGGCGGCGACCTCGGGGTCGCGATGGGACACGACAATGCCCATGATGGTGGTGTTCTTGCGGGCGTAGACGCGGGCGCGGACCAAGGAGCCGAGCGAGGGTGGCGGTGCGGAGGGGCGCTCGGGGTCGCGGTAGGGGCGCTGGATTCGCTCGACCTCATCGGGGGTGAAGGAGGCCTGGAGGGCCTCCATGAAGGTCTGGCTGCGGATCTGCTCGAGATGGACGTTGAGCTCGACGTCGCGGGTGACGGTGGTGTCGACGACGGCTTGCACGGGCAGCACGCGATTCTGCCGCGTCTCGAAGAGCAGCGAGGCCTCCGTCATGTAGACGATCTCGGGCTTGGGCTGGAGGAGGATGAAGACGATGACGACGGGCAGGGCGACGACGGCGCCGAGCCACCAGCGCTCGAGGAACATCCGCCAGAGGTCCTTGGGGTGAACCGAGAGGGTGCCGGCCGTTTGGGCGGCGGCGGGGACGGCGCGGGCGCTCGGGACGCTGGGGCGACGCGGGACTTGGTTGTTGGAGGTGGACACGGCGATGAGGCGGGTTCCGGAGTTCGGGAGGGATCAGTGGTGCAGTCGGGGTGCGCCTAGAAGAGGCGTTCGGGGACCCAGATGCGGTCGCCGGGGTAGATCAGGTAGGTCTTGGGCGTGCCGGTGCCGACCCCGCGGCGGGTGAGCATCGACTCGACATCGAGCTCGATGGTCGTCTCGCGGCCTTGGGTGTCGGTGCGAGTGATCTTCACCGCATCAGATTTCGCGGTGGGCAGGAAACCGCCGGCGCGGGTTACGACGTCGGTGATGTCGAGCGCGCTCTTTTCCGGCGGGAAGGCCATCTTCCCGGGGGCGCGGACAGCGCCCAGGATGGCGATGTCGCGGACCGCGTAGGCTTGGACGGAGATGTTGACCATCGGCTTGCGGAGGATGCGCTGCTCGACGTAGCGCTGTTCGATGAGGTGCTCGGCTTCGCGAACGCTGCGGCCGGCGAGTTCGATGTCGCCGACGAGGGCGAGGCGGACCCGGCCTTGGGTATCGATCTTCTGGGCGATGGAGAGTTCGCCCTCGCCGAAGATCGCGATGGCGACGAGATCGCCGACAATGAGTTTGTAGGCCGGATCGGTCTTGGAGGCGGCGGGGTCGGGCGCAGTGGGTTCGCCGGCCGACTGGGCGGCGACACCGACGACGATCGCGCAGGAAAGGAGAGCGACGAGGAGGCGAAAGCGGAGGATAGGCATGGGCGGAGCGACCGGGTTCAGGTTTCCAAGGGCAGGGCGCATTGTGCGAGCAGCCCGGCGGGGAGGCGGGCGAAGTTGGCGTCGCGATGAACGAGGACGGCGCGCTCACTCTGGGCGGTGGCGGCGGCGATGGCCTCGAGAAGGGTCAGGGAGGTGTCGGCGCGTTGGAGGATCTCCTCGGCGCGGGCGACGATCTCGCGCGTGACTGGAATGGCGGAGATCAACTCCTCAGAGTAGAGATGGAAGGCGCGGCTGGCCTCTGCGGGATCGCGGACGGAGGAGGCGAGGCGGGTCTTCAAATCGATGAGCGCGATGGCGGGCAGCCCGACCTCGACGGCGTTGTCGGCGAGGAGGGCGTTGACCTGCTCGGCGCCGGGCTCGTGGAAATAGTGGGCAAGGATGGCCGAGGTGTCGAAAACGTGGGTGATCATCGGGTGGGCTTGGGGGAGTTCGCGGCGGTTGAGGCGCCCAAGTACGGCCGGCCGGCCCCGAGCAGACCGTTGGCGATGGCTTTCCGGTCGGGCAGGACACGAACGCGGATGACGGCGGGCTGGCTGGTCGTTTGCCACTCGAGGCGGCTGCCGGGAACGATACCCATCGCAGCGGCCAGCTTCGCGGGGATTGTGATCTGATGTTTTCCGGTGACCGTGGTGATCATGGGGTGGAGGGTCGGGCGGCGATCGGGTGGTGGAAGCGCTGATCGCAGGCGGGCAAGCTACCGCCCTTGGCGGCAGGCCGGGAAATTGGCCTTGCTGCATGCGAGCCCCGGGTGCGGAAGGGGCGGATGGTGATCATGTGAGTCCGGGACTATTGGCGGCGGGCTAACCGCAGGACGCCAGAAGTGCCGGAGGAAAATCGAGGGAGGCCGGTCCGGTACGCCGCAGGGCATCGGTCGGCAGGCAGACGCGAAGATCTTGGCCGAGCAAAGCGAGGAGCACCCAGGCGCGGCTTCGACCGGAGTCGAACGTGACGATGCGGCCTTGGCTGCCGGCGAGGCAGCCGGAGAGCACCTCGATCCAGTCGCCGGGGGCGAGCACGGGGGCGCAGGGTTGCGTGCCGGTGGCGTGGGTGCGCAGGAGCTCGATCAATGGTTCCGGCACGGCAGGTGTGTGGTCGCCGAAGTGGACCAATCCGGTGACATCGGGCGTGCTGAGCACGAACCGCGAGTCGTTTGGCAGACGGAAGCGGGCGAAAAGATACCCGGGGAAAAGCGCCTCGGTGGCGACGACGACTCCGCCGGTCGTGCGCGCGCGACGGAGGGCCAGCCGCGGGGCGAACGTCTCGACGCCGGTGCGCTCGGCCAACTGGATCGCGGCGAAGTGCTCGCGCTTGAGACGGGCACGCAGGCAATACCAGAGGAGCGGAGCTTCCATGTTCATGTGGCCTGCCCGGCGCAGCGGATCACTCGGACGGAGAGCGGATCGCGCGCTGCACCGAATCCCGGCATGACCGGCGAAGGGAATCGAGACGTGGAAACGGTGCGCTTCATGGAGTCGAGTGAATCAAGGAAAACGGCGATCTGTCCTTGGTAAGTATCAGCCCGGAATATGGCGCAATCGACGAACCAGATTCCAGTCGTATTTGACGGCGTTTTTACACCCCTATACCCGGAAACCCGATCCTTGAAATCGGGGAAAAACTTACGGTCGATCAGGGAAGTTCGTAAGTGATCCGTGCAGGACGCTTTTCGTGGCGTGCGGAGAATCATGGAGCCGAGCCCCAGGCCGCGTTGCCTTGGAGCTTGGAGGGGCAGTGTTTGGCAGCCGCGCGGCCTCTGGAAGCGCGGTGGTGCGCACGGGGCGACGCGAGCGTTGGGGCTGCACGGATTGTGCGCCCGGGCGCCGGAGTCGGCCGAGCGCAGCTGGCGGGAGGTACGGAGCGCCGGAATTTGCGGTTGTTCAGCTCGCAGGGGTGAGCTTCCGCGCGAGGGTTTCGGCGAGGAGTTTCTCTTCGGGAAGGGCTTCGCCGCCGGAGAAACTTGCCAGATACTTGCGCGCTTCGTCGCCCTCACCCGCTGCGTCGTGCAGCAGGGCGAGGACTAGCGAGAGGTCGACCTCGGGGGACACCCGGACCGTTGGGTTGCCGAGGACTTGCAGACCGGCGCGAGCTTGACCCTGCCTCCAGAGCGATAGGGCCAACGCACGCGCGGCGAACAGGTCGGATGGATTCTGGTCGAAGGCCGCTTTGGCCGCGACGTGCGCCTCGGTGGTGTTGATGCCGGCGAGGAGGCTGTAGTAGGCGAAGCGCGCGCGGTTTCCCGCCGTGGCATTGGTAACGCGGTTGGCCGATTCGTAGACCCGGGCGAGATCGGTGGTGCGGTGCAGGCGGGCGTAGTAGGCGGCGACTTCGTCAAGTGCGGCTTGGTCGGCCGAGTCGCGCTGGAGGATGCGGGCGAGCAGGTCCATTCGTTCCTCCTCCCAACTCCACGTCCCGGCGAGCAGGGCGAGCACGCGTTGCAGGTCCGGGCGAGTGCCGACCGAGTTGATGGCCATGCGCCAGGTGTTGCGGGCTTCGCCGAGGCGGTCCAGGCGTCGCTGGGCATAGGCGAGCAGGGCGAGGCGAAGGAAATCGCGATTCGCCCACGGAGCCGAGCCGAGCTCCTTCGCCAAAGATGCGAAATCGTCGCTGGCATAGAGCGAGTCGGCTAGCTCCATGGCGAGCGAGGGGTTGACGCGCAGGGTTTCGGGGAGCAGGGCAAGCAGGCTTTTGGCGGCGGTGGCTTGGCGGCGGGAGGCCACTGTCTCGGTGATTGCGGAGGTGCGAGCGGTGCTAGCACGGTAGCGGTCGATCGCCGCGCGGGTGTCGGCGGCAATGCGCTTTTCCTCCGGGAGGAGACGGCGATCGTCGACCGTGGCCAGGAGGAGGTCGGCTTCCTCGTGGCTCCCGTTGGCGGCAAGCACAGCGGCCTGAATGACGATGCGTTCGGGTTGCCAGAACTGGAGGGAGTCGAACGACGCGAGAAGGGAGCGGGCCTGATCGGGATGGCCGGAACGCAACAGCGCGAGGGCGTGGGTGGTGGCGTAGTAGGGGTTCTTGGGGTCGGCGGTGTAGATCTCACGCGCGAGTGCGGCTGCCCGGGCGGTGTTGGCGCCGAGGAGCAGGGCGGTGTAGGCGTAGTTGTTTTTCGCGACCGCATCGCCCGGGCCGGCCTCGAGGAGGCGGGCGAAGAGACGGTTGAGGTTGGCGGTGTTACCTTGGGCGCGCTCGTAGGCGAAAAGTTGCCGCTGCACCTTGGTGTCGGACGGGGTCTGCTGGAAGAGGCGCCAAAGCACCTCGATGCGCTGCTCGGCCCACCCCCAGCGGGTGGTGTGGGCGAGAAGACGTTCGAGCCGGGCCGGGCTGGTGCCGGCCTGGGTGAGCGAGAGCCGCCAAGTTTCGCCGAAGGCGGCGAGGTCGCCGCGCTCGCGCTGGGCGATCGCGATCATCACGAGGCGCTCGAAATCGAAATCCTTCCATTGGCGCGCCTTGAGGGACGCCTCCACCTCGGCCCATTCGCGGAGCGTGATCTGGGCCTCGGCCAACGCATACTGGACGAGCACCTCATCCGCCGTCGGCGAAGGGAAGGCAGAAAGCCATGCTTTGGCCTCGGCCGCCTTGTTGGCGGAGATCAGATATTGGCCGACGCGGGCGATGTCGGCGGGATCGGTGCCGGCGAGGGTCTGGAGCTGCTGGATGGCCGCGGGGAAAACATCGGGTTCGTAGCGGCGTACCGCCTCGGTCAGGACGACGGACTGGGCGACGGAAAGGGACGGTTCGCGCCGAAGCAGAGCGAGCAGCTCGGGGACCTCGCCATCCTGTTTATGCTGCATCGTGTCGGTGAGGAGCAGCACGAGGGCGCGCGCACGCAGGGCCGGATCGCCGGCGAGGGTGCGGATCTCGGCACGCACTTCGGACCGGCGGTCGGCCGGGGCCTCGGCGAGGCGGATTTGTGCGAGCTCAAGGCGCGCGGCGCGGTTGTCGGGTCGTAACTCGCAGAGCGTGATGAGGTGGAACTTGGCCTGGATGAAGTCGCCGTTGCGCAGGCAGACCTGGGCGGCAAGCTCGTGGAACTCGGCGGAGTCGCGGGCTTCGGGCCCGGCCTGGTCGACGGCGCGGGTGGCGAGGGCATCGGCGCGCAGGACGAGCGCCCGGCGCAGCAGCCGCATGCGGTTTTCGAGGGTCGGGTCGAGGGCGAGCAGGCGTTGGAGGTAGAAGAGCGCGTTGGGGTCGTTGCGCTTCTCGGCGATCTCGGCGGCCAAGCGCCAGCTGGAGACGTTCTGCTGGTTGGTGGCGAGGTTCTTGCGGACAAAGAGCAGCGCGTTCTCGTAGTCGCCCTTGTCGAGCAGGGTGCGGGCGCTGCGCTCGAAACTGGCGGCTCGGTACTGCTTGTAGTACGGCCAGGCGACCTTCTTGGCGAAAAGGTATCCACCGCCCACGACGATCGGGAGGGCGACCGCGAGGGAAACGAGGAGGGTTTTCTTCGTCAGTTTCATCGGAGGTAGGGCGGCGATTGGAGGGACCGGGGCGCGGGGAACGGAGGCCAGGGGTTGCGCGGATGGGCGGGGCCCGGGCCGGCGCAGAATCAGGGAGAGCGTTGGCGGGAGCGGGGGGAAGTCAAGGGGCGTGACCTAGGGGTTTCCCGGATACGAGTGCCACCGCGGGCGGGCCCGTTGACGCCGGCGCGCAGCCCGCCAACATGGCGGGCACATCGATGCGCATCATCATCTGGGGAATCAACTACGCGCCGGAACCGACCGGCATCGCGCCATTCAATACCGGGATGGCCGAATGGCTGGCGGGGCGCGGCCACGACGTCGAGATGGTGACGACCTTCCCGTACTATCCGGTGTGGCGGAAACGGCCCGGCGACGAAGGGCGGCTGTACCGCACCGACCGGCTGGCGGGGGTGACCGTGCGCCGGTGCTGGCACCATGTACCGCGGCGGGTGACGGCGATGCGCCGCATCGTGCATGAGGCGAGCTTCCTGGCGACGTCGCTCCTGCGGCTGGCGACGCTGCGGCGGCCGGATGTTCTGGTGGTGGTGTCGCCGCCGCTAGCGGCGGGGGTGCCGGCGTGGGTGATGTCCCGGCTGTGGCGACGCCCCTTCGTCTTCCATGTGCAGGACCTCCAGCCGGACGCCGCGGTGGGGCTGGGGATGCTGCGGCCGGGGCAGTTCACGCGGCTGCTCTACGCGCTGGAGCGTCTCGCTTACCGCAAGGCCGCGGCGGTGTCGGGGATCTCCGACGGAATGTTGGCGGCTTTTCGGGAGAAGAGCGTGGAGCAGAGCCGGCGGGTGTTCTTCCCGAACTGGGTGGCGGAGGTGTTGCCGGGGGCGGCGCCGGCGCCGGAGCGGGTGGCGGCGCGTGCGGCGTTTGCGGCGCGGCACCGCATACCGCCGGGGGCGTTCCTGCTGGTGTATTCGGGCAACATCGGGATGAAACAGGGACTGGGTGTGCTGGTCGAGGCGGCCGCCGCTGGGACGGCGGACGGTCCCGCGCCGTGCTGGATCGTGGCCGGGGACGGTGCGGGCAAGGCGGAGCTGGTGGAGGCGGCGCGGCAGGCGCCGGGGTCATTGACATTCTTGCCGCTCCAGCCCGACGAAGCGTTCGCGGAGATGCTGATCGCGGCGGACGCCTGCGTGATCACCCAGCAGAAGGGCTCCGGTCAGTTCTTCTTCCCGAGCAAGCTGCTCACGGCGCTGGGGCGGGCGAAACCGGTGCTTGCGGTGGCCGACCGTGGGAGCGAGTTGGCGAGGGCGGTGGAGGCGGGCGGGTTCGGCCTCGTCGCTGAGCCCGACGATCCGGCAGGGGTGGCGCGCGCGGCGGCGGCGATGGCGAGCGCCGGTGAAGCCCGGCTCACGGAGTGGGGCCGCAACGGTCTGGCATGGGTCGGCCGGTTTCGGCGGTCGACGGTGCTCGGGGAGTTCGAGGCGCGGTTGGAGGAGATCGCGCGCGCGGCCCGACGGTGAAACGTCGGGCATCCGGGGGCCGGGTTATTGCTGTCGGGCTGTGGTGGCGGCCGAAAGCGAGGGCGCGGCCGGTTTCCCGCGTTCGGCCGAGACCGTGCCAGCGGTGAGGCGGATGGGCTGAATGAACTTCGCCGGCGTGGGCAGGCCGTAGCTGCGGGCTGGCGCGTACCGCCACTGGCGGATCGCCACCAGGCAGGCTTCGCCGAAATCGGCCCGGGAGGCGGACTTCACTTCGACACGAGTCACGAAGCCGTAGGCGTTGGTTTCGACCAACACATCCGCACAGGCGAAGGTTCCGAACTGCTCTACCGTGAACCGGGGCAGCTTGGCCCGGTAGGGCGCCGGTGGATCGACAGGCACACCGGCCAGCGCGTTCGCGGAGCAGGCGAGGAAGAACAGGGCGGAGCGGAGGGCCGAGGACATGGTGGGCGTTGACAGCTCCGCCTACAACGGCCCTCCGGGGCGGTTACTTGAGCGCGGATTACGGAGGCTAAAGCGCCGGCCAGGGCTCGATGACGTGCTCGTACCCTTTGCCGACCTTGCGGACGTGGCCGAGCGCTGGGAAGGGCATGTGCGCGCCGAACAGGCGGGTGCGGTCGGCGGCGGCGCGGTCGAGCAGGCGGCGGCGCGTAACGCTGCCCAGCTCGGGCTGCACGTCGAACGCGATCGGAATGTCGGGATGGGCGAAGGAGATCGCGTGATGGTGCAGCGTGTCCACAAAGTGGAGCAATTGGGCGTTGCCCGAGGAGAACTGGAGCGCGATGTGGCCGGGGGTGTGGCCCGGGGCGTCGAGGATCTCGAGGCCGTCGAGCAACCGGTCGCCGGGGCCGATGAACTGCCACCGGGAGCGGAGCGCGTTGAGGTATTCCTGCGCGCGGGCGATGGCCGCAGCGCGGGCTTCCACCGGGACGCCGGAGGTGGAGAGATCGGGGGCGGAGCCGGTCCAGAACTCGAACTCCCGGCGGTGGATGAAATGTTGCGCGCGGGCGAAGACCGGGGTCTTTGTATCCGGGTCGAGCAGGCCACCGAAGTGGTCCCCGTGAGCATGGGTGAGGAAGACGGCGGTGATCTGTTCCGGCTGCACTCCGATGGCCGCGAGGCGTTGGCGGAGTTTGCCGTTGGTCGGGCCATAGAGCGGGCCGCAGCCGGTGTCGACGAGGACGAGTTCGGTGCCCATGCGCACCAGCAGCACATTGAAGGGGAGCGAAAACCGGTCGGTGGGGAGAAATGCACCGGCGAGCGCAGCGGTGAGTTGCGCGCGGTCGGCCTTCGGCCAGGGCGCCTGGTCGAGCGGTCCGCCGAAGCCGCCGTCGTCAAGGGCGACGGCGTCGAAGTCGCCGATCTTGAAGCGGCAGTAGCCGGGCTGTTCGCCGGCGAGATCGGGAAGCGCGGTGGGGCCGGAGACCGCCGCTGTGGCGGTTTCTGCGGCGCCGGTGCGTGTGGCGAACGCGGGCAGGAGGGCGGCGGCGCCGGCGAGCCCGAGGTAGCGCAAGGCATCGCGTCGCGAGAGGGAGGAGGTGTTTGGGTGCATCGTCGAGGGAATGGGCGGAGATTCGGCGGAACGGACGGTTTCGCAACCGCACCGGCTTCAACGGCACATCCGGCGAGGCGACTGGGCTATGGCTGGCGCAGTCCGTCGTGCCATCTCCAATGCCATGGCTCGTAGACGACGCCGTGCGGGTTGCCGCGGGGATAGGAAAGCGCGAAGCCGAAGCCGCTCGCGTGGCGGGTGAGCCAGCGGAAGGCTGCCGTGGTTTCGAACTTCTCGACCAGGTCCGGGCAGTCCGGCGTGGTGAGATCGATGGCGGTACCGGTGTGGTGTTCGCTGAATCCGGGGTAGGCGCTCACCGCGAGGATCTGTTCCCAGGTCAATCCGCGCCGGAGCTTTGCTGTCACGATCTCCTCCTGCCGCGCGATGCTCCGGAAGGCGGAGGCGACCCAGAGCGTGACGCCCGACGCTGTAGCGGTCGCCTGCATGGATTGCCAAGCTCGTGCCGTGTTCGGTTCGAGCCAGGCTTCGCGACCGAGTCGATCGGGACCGATCGAGGTCAGCACCGTGGCGTCCGTGAACCGCGGGGGCCGGTTGCGGTACTGCGGCGGCGGTTCGAGCATGGTGCGGAGTTCCGCCGGAGCGGTTGTTTAGTCCCCGGGGGGGAATGCGCCGGCACTTCGCGCGGCAGGGCGATCGGGCGTGTCGTGTCCCGGGGGATCGTCGTTTGCGGGCGAGGGTGTGGCGATGGCGTCATGGCCGAACCGCATCGCTGTGAGCACGGTGACGAGGCGGTCGAAGAGTACCTGATCTTCTTCGGCGATGCTAAGCGCGGGACCCTCGCTACGGGTGACTCGCTCCGCCAGCTCCACCGCAACGACGAAGACGCGGCCATCGCGGACGAAGACGAAGTGTCCGCGTTTGGCGATAAGCGGCGGGGCCGTGGGTGCGCGCGGTGTGGCCGGCGTGAAGACGGAGCCGTCGGGCAGGAGCGTGAAGGCCACCAAAGCGCCGCCGAAGATCTCGGGGAGAAATCGGGCGCTTTCGATGTTGGAACCGGGGAACTCGTGGGCGTAGTCGCGCAGAATGTTGTCGCGGAAGAACGCGATCAGGTAGTCCTTCGGCGGTGTGGTCTCATACTCCCAACGCGCCACTGGGGGCATGCGGAAGGCGGCGATCGTGAGGAGGGTGGCGACCTTGTCCTTGAAAACGACGATCTCGCCGTTGTCGATGACGGTGGCGTTGTCGCCATGGAGGACCGGTACCGGAACTGAATACGTATCGCCCGGAGCGATGTAGCGCTCGCCATCGATCCGGCCGAGGAGCCTTGGTGCCGTGGCCGGCGCCGGTCCCTCGATTGGGGTAGCGGCAGGATCTGCGGCGAGAGTGGTGCCGACGAGCAGCAGGGCGGACAAGGCACGAAGGAGATGCGTCATCGGGTCGGCGATGTTTGCGGAACAACGGAGCGAAGCAAGGATGGAGCCGCCTTCGACCGCGGGCCGGGCGCGGGGTTTCATCCCGCGTGCCGATCGCTCCGGATCACCGCGGCAGGATGAAGCGGAAAGTGGTGCCGCTTCCGGGGGCGGACTCGAACGATACCCGGCCGCCGAGGAGGCGTTCGCCGATAAGCTTCATCGAGAAGGTGCCGAGGCCGCGGCCGAGCGTGCCTTTGGTGCTGAAGTTCCGCTGGAAGATCCGCAAGGCGATCTCCGGTGGGATCGGCGCCTGGTTCCAGACGGCGAAGACGATGTCGTCGGTGGTGGGAGAAATCTGTATCCTGATCCCGCCGCCGGCGGGGGTCGCCTCCAGGGCGTTGATAGCCATGTTGCCAAGTACGCGCAGCAGGAGCGTCGCGTCGGAGACGAACTCGAAGTCTTCGTCGGCGATCCGGAACATCGTGTGTTTGCCGGTGGCGGCGGGATGGTGGGCTAGCAGGTCGCGCAGATCGTCGCCGAGCGACCCGAGGCGTAGCGGTCCGGCGGCGGCGCGCAGCTCGGCGAGGTTGGCCGCGGCGAGTTTGCGCTGGAGATCGATTTCGCGCACGACGCGCCGAACGAGTCGATGCAGGTTTGCGGCGTCGGCGGCGTGATCGGTCCGCATGTCGTCGGCGAGCATCTCGCTGGCGCCGAGCAGGCTGGTGAGCGTGTTGGCCAGATCGTGGTGGAAAGCACGTTCGACCAGCGCTGCTTGCTGCTGGCGGGTGATGTCCTCGATGAAAAGCAGGAGCAGTTGGCGATCCTCGAAGGCGAATGGGGTGGCGCGGACACGCAGGAAGAGGTCGGCCGGCGCGCCCGCATGCGTGACTTCGAGACAGCAGATTCGCTCGGCGGTCTGCCGGTGTTCGAGCGCCGCGACTTGGGCGATGGCTGCGCCGCAGGTGCGGCAGAACCGGCTGGTGCCGCATCCGCCCGCCATCTCCTCGGAGTGGGGACAGGCGAGCGCCTCGCCCAGGCGTAACCCGAGCACTGTTTCCGCCGACCCGAGACCGAGGAAGGCGAGCAGGCGCTCGTTGAGTGCGAGGATCTGTCGGTGCTCGTTGAGCACGGCCAGCAAGGAGCCGGTGGCGACCAGGAGGGTGTCGAGCAACGGGTGCCCGCCGACGGCGCGTAGTTCCTCCCGGAGGCTGGATTCGTCGAGTCGCTCGGCGGTGGCAAAGTGGGTGCCGTTGGGTGTTGTTGGGGGTGGCGGAGACGGGAAGTCGAGGGGCATGGGACACGCCGGGGTTGAGGCGGGGGGCAGCGGGGGCGGAACCGTATCCACGCGATTCGCGCCGCGCAAATTCCGAACACGGCGGACGGCGGGTGGCGGCTAATGCGCCGGTGGCAGGCGGTCGAGCTGTTGCCAGAGGGCGGAGGGGATCTGCTCGGGGCGGGCCTGGAGATCGAGGCCGGCGGCGGCGAGCGCGGCGCCCCAGGGCTCCACGGCGGCGGGGGCGTGGCGGCGCAGGAGCGCGCCGATCTGTTTGCGGCGCTGTTGGAAACAGGCGCGCACGAGCAGGCGCGTGGCGTCGCGGAAGAGGAACGGCTCGGGGCGGCGCTGGAGGTTGAGCAGGTAGGAGTCGATGTCGGGCGCGGGGTAGAAGCAGTTGCGGCTGACGGCGTGGCCCGGGGCGGCGGCGAAGGCGGACTGGAGGAAGATGGAGATGGCGCCGAAACTCTTCGTGCCCGGGGCGGCGAGGAAGCGGTCGGCGGCCTCGCGCTGGACCATGAGCACGGTGCGCTCGGGCAGCGGGCGGGAGAGCACGCCGTCGAACCATGGGGTGGAGATGGCGTAGGGGAGGTTGGCGACGATCTTGAAGTCGCCGAGCGCGGTATCGTAGCCGGCGAGTGGATGCTCGACGGCGTCGCCGTGGAGCAGGTGCAGGCGGCCGGCGGCCGCGGGCACGACGGTGGCGGCGAGGTGGGCGTGAAGGCGCGGATCGAATTCGACGGCCCAGACCTCGGCGCCGGCGGCGAGCAGCTCGCTGGTGAGCGTGCCGAGGCCGGGGCCGATCTCGACGACGCGGTCGCCGGGGCGCACGGCGGCGAGCTCGAGGGATTTGCGCACGATGTTGCCGTCGATGAGGAAGTTCTGCCCGAGCTGGCGGTTGGGCCGGTGGCCGAGTTGTTCGAGCAGGGCGCGGGTGGCGGACGGGGAGAGCGGCATTCGGGACTGACGGTAGGCGGTGCGGCGCGGGGGCGGCGAAACGAAAAAGGGCCCCCGCCGATGGGAGGCGGAGGCCCTTCGCGGGGGCTGGTTCGTGGGGAAGGTTGTCAGAGCGAGCCGGTGGCGGCGGTGTCGTGGGCGAGCCCCGGACCGGTGCCGGCGCCGGTGGCTGAGAGCACGCGGGGTGTCTGCCAGGCGGCGGGGCCGGTGAAGACGGGGGCGGTTGTCAGGAGCTGTCGGGTACGCGTCCCGCTGGAGGCGATGAGGCGACCGTTGGCGTCGTCGGCTCCGAGGTTGTCGAAGAACTGGACGTGGCCGCCCATGAAGAAGACGTGGCCGCCATCGGCGCCGTAGACGGAGTTTTGGCGGTTGGCGTCCCAGACGCCGGTGGCGGCGGCGAGACCGCGGGTCCAGACGACGGGGGTGTTGGCCCCCATGGAGGTGCGCAGGCCGCTGAAGGCCTGGAAGCTGAGGATGGCGCCGTTGAAGGCCGGTGTATCCGCGGCGAAATCGCGCGGCTGGCCGTTGCCGAGGACGTTGCCCAGTCCCTGCGTGCCGGTGAGGTCGGCGGGGGAGACCCAGACGGCGCCGTTGTTGAGTCCGCCGGAGAGGGCGAGGGCGGCGGCGTAGGAGTAGAGGGTCGTGGTGGCCGCGGTGCCGGTGGGGACGAAACCGGTGGTGCCGGCGGCGGCGGGGAGGTTGGTCGCCGGCAGGCTGCCGTTGTGCTCCTGGGCGTAGACGAGGGCGGCCTGGCCGATGCTGCGGATGTTGGCGAGATCGGAGGCGCGCTGGGCGTTCTCGCGGACCTTCCCCACAACGGGGATGAGGATGGCGGCGAGCACGCCGATGATCGCGATCACAGTCAGGAGTTCGACGAGGGTGAAGCCCTCGGGGGAGTTCGTGCGCGGACGCATAACGTATCCTTAAGGTTACGGGTTTGCGTGGGGTTTGTGGCGCAGGGGGCGGCTCGCAGCGTCCACTCCGGCAGGACGGCGGCAAGCGCGAATTCAACCGCCGGCGTCTTTTTGCGACCGATCGGGATCGGGCTGCCGCGCGTTACCCGGATGACGAAAACGTCGGCTGGTTCGGGGCGCGTTCCCGCCGCCGACTACGGGCGGCGGCGAAGAGGTATTGCTGGGCGAGTCCGGCGAACGGCCCGAAGTGGGCGCGGCCGAACTGGGCGAGCTGGGCGGGCCGCCAACCGTGCAGGCCGTAGTTCTCGGCGAGGGTGCGCAGGATCCAGACGTCGACGGGAAACGCTTCCAGCCGGCCCGCCCCGAAGAGCAGCACGCAGTCGGCGACCTTCTCGCCCACGCCGGGGAGCGCGCAGAGCGCGGCTTTGGCATCGGGATACGCCGCGGTCTCGATTGCGGCGAGCCAGCCGGGGCGGGCGGCGAGAAACTGCGCCGTCTCGTGCACGTAACGGGCGCGGAAACCGAGGGCGCAGGCGCGCAACTCGCGTTCACCGACGGTGGCGAGCTGTTCCCAGGTCGGCAGGGCGTGGAGCCCGGGCGCCAGTTCGGCGCCGAAGCGGACCGCGAGCGTCTCGCAGAGTTGGCGGATTTGGGGAATCTGCTTGGTCGAGCTGAGGATGAAGGCGAGCAGCGCCTCGGCGAAGGGCTGGCGGAGCAGGATCAATCCGGGGCAGGCGGCCGCGGCGGCGGCGAGTACGGCGTCGCTCGTCAACGGGAGGCGGGCGAGCACGACCTCGAGTTCGCCCGCCATCCCGAGATAGTGGGCGAGGGCGGCGCGTGCTGGGATCGGGTCCGTGGCGGCGCGAAACCACAGCGAATCCGGAAGGAGTTTACACTGCGGCTCGCCGGAGGTGGCCCCGGCGCCAAGTCGCAGCTGTACGACGTGTTGGCCGAAGACTCCCTGCCACACCGCGGGCCCGTCGTGCCAGCGCCAGCGGAAGGCCTGGCCGCCATCAAGCGTCTCGCGCAGGCTCGCCGGTGTGAAACGGTGAGGCAGGGCGAGCGGCTCCCACGGCGACCAGCCCGGATCGTCGAGGGCGGGTCGGGTGGCGGCGGGCATGGAACCGGTGCTCTATTTCGCGGCCGTGGGGCCACTCCAGAGGAAGCTGGCGAGTTCGGCGAGAACTGTGCCGTCGGCGCTGCGAGCGGTCACGCGCCAGGCGGCGGGGCGGATGGTCTTGGCGGGCCAATCGGTGCCGGTGACGCCGAGTTGATAGACCTTCGCGCCGGAGGCGATGAGGGCAGGGAAGGTGAAGGTGCGGACGGCCGGGTTGCCGGGCAGCACGACTTCGACGACGAGGTTCGCGCCCTCGAGGGCACGGTCGGACTTCAGCCGGGTAAGGAAGTAGTAGCCGGAGCGGTCGGCGGCTTGGGAGCGCAGGACGATCTCGCGCCCGGAGCTCTCGCGTCCGCCGATGTACTCGGAGATGCGGCGGAAGGAGTTGGCGTCGCGGTAAGTGGGCCAGACGCGCACGATGTCCACGGCGCCGGAAAGGAGGGCCGGGAGGGCGAGGAGGAGTAGGGTGGCGACGGAGCGCAGAAGCATGATCGGGCGAATAGCGGGCGCGGGATGGGCTGGCAAGGACGGCGGTGGGAAACGCGCGCGAGGGGATGCGGTTCGGGGGTGCGGACTCCGCGTCGGGGCACAAAAAAGCGCACCGCTTGGGGCGGTGCGCCGAGAGGGGTGGGTGCAGCGTTTACTGCACGCTGACCTTGCGGTGCTCCTTGTCGAAGTTCACCACGCCGTCGCGGATCGCGAACAGGGTGTGGTCGCGGCCCATGTCGACGCCGGCGCCAGCGTGATAACGCGTGCCGCGCTGACGGACGATGATGTTGCCGGAGATGACCGCCTGGCCGCCGTAGAGCTTGATGCCAAGGTTCTTCGGCTTGCTGTCGCGACCGTTGCAGGATGTGCCCTGACCTTTCTTGTGCGCCATGACGATTCCTTAGGCAGAGATGGTTTTGATTTTGAGGACGGTGAGGTCTTGGCGGTGACCGGTGCGGCGGTCATAGCCCTTGCGCTTGGTCTTCTTGAAGATGACGATCTTCTTGCCGCGCTTGTTCTCGAGGACCTCGGCGGTGACGGACGCGCCGGCCACCGTGGGGGTGCCGATCTTGATCTCGGCTCCTTCGCCGACGGAGAGAACGTCGTTGATCTCGACTGTGGAGCCCTGTTCGGCCTTGGGGAAACGATCCACGATCAGAACGTCGCCCTCGGTGACGACGAACTGCTTCCCCTGTGTCTTGATGGTGGCTTTCATTGGAAAAGCTCGCGAAGAAACGGGCCGGATCGGAGGGAAGCAAGACCTTTTTGGGGCAACTTTCGACGATGGGTGGTTTCGCCCGGCGGTTCGTGGCGGACCAGTTCGCGATCAGCTGGCAGGGTTGAGAACCGGGCACATCGGCGCGATCTTCTTTTGCGCACCGGCGGCCGGTCCGCCTTACCGGGCAGGCCGCTCGCGTCACAGGCACCATGAAAACTGAGTTTTCCGCCGAACGCCGTGGATCGATCCCGATCGCGATCCTGCTACCGCATGCCCCAATCCTGGTTCCGGCGGTGGCGGGGGGGCGATTGGAAGCGTGTCGCTCCTCCTATGATGCGATGGGCGAGGCCGCCCGTCGCCTGGTCGCGACCCAGCCCGAGGCCGTGGTGCTCATCTCGCCACATGCGGCGCGGGCGGCGCGTGCCTTCGCTGTGACCTCGGGTGGGGTCTCCGGCTCGCTGGCGCGGTTCGGGGCGTCGCATTCGGAGGTGCGGCTGCCCGGCGACAGCGTTTTGACAACTGAGCTACGCAGCGAGGCGGCGGCCCGCGGGATTGCCACCGCGAATCTTCCGGCCGCGCAACTCGACCACGGCAGCGTGGTGCCGCTTTGGCACCTGACGCAGGCCGGCTGGGGCGGCCCGACCGTGGTGGTGGCGCTCGCGGAGGTCGACAACTCGCGTATCGGCGAGCTGGGTGAATGTGTGGCGGCGGCTGCGGTCCGCCTTGGCCGTCGGGTAGCCGTGGTGGCGAGCGGCGACATGAGCCATCGGCTTCAGCCGGGCGCGCCCTGCGGTTACGATCCGGAGGCGGCGAAGTTCGACCACGCGTTCATCGCACAATTACGGTCCGGCGCGACGCACGGGCTGGCTGCCGCCGTCGAGCGGCTGCAAGAGAACGCGGCGGAGGATGTCGTCGAATCGACGCAATTTGCGCTCGGTGCGGCGGGATGGCGGGCCGACGGGCGCGAGGTGCTCGGCTACGAGGGCCCCTTTGGCGTGGGCTATGGCGTGGCGGTGCTGTTCGCCGCGGCGGAGGCGGAGGGCGCTCGCGGCCCGGCGGACGCGGACCGGCTGGCGATGCTGCCGGCGCTGGCGCGCGCCTCGATCGCGGCTGCGTTGCAGCTGCCGGCGGAGTTGGTGGCGCCGCGGCCGGGCGACTGCCCGGGCGGCAACGGCGTGTTTGTCACGTTGCACACCGCCGAGGGGCGGTTGCGCGGCTGCATCGGAACCATGGAGTCGCACACGGGCGACCTCGCCGTGGAGACGTGGCGCATGGCGCGCGAGGCCGCGCTGCACGATCCGCGGTTCTCGCCGGTGGGGCCGGACGAATTGGCGGCGTTGCGGATCGAGGTGACGGTGCTCGAACCGCTGGAAGACATCGCGTCGGAGGCGGAGCTCGACCCGCGACATTGGGGGGTGGTGGTGCGCGCGGCCGACGGGCGGCGCGGGCTGCTGTTGCCGGATATCCCGGAGGTCACGAGCGTTGCGCAGCAGGTGGCCATCGCCAGGTCGAAGGCGGGCATTGGCGCGAAGGAGCCGGTGCGGCTGCAACGCTTCGCGGCGCGGAAGATCGTGGAGCCGGGAACGCCATGAGCACGACGACGGAGTTGCCCCTGGCTCGCTGGTGGCGCCCGCGGGTGGATGGCCGGATCGAGTGCGAGCTGTGCCCTCGGGCGTGCAAGCTGGGCGAGGGACAGGACGGCTTCTGTTTCTCGCGCGGCAACCGCGGGGGCGCGATGCTGTTGCTGGCGCACGGGCGCAGCAGCGGGTTCGCCGTCGATCCGATCGAGAAGAAGCCGCTCGCGCAGTTCCTGCCGGGCTCGAGCGTGCTGTCGTTCGGCACGGTGGGCTGCAACCTTGCGTGTCGGTACTGCCAGAACTGGCGGATCAGCCGGGCGCGCGAGGAGGCGCTGATGGCCGCGGCGGTCGCGCCGGAGCGGATCGCGGAGATGGCGGCGGAGCAGCGCTGCGCGTCGGTGGCGTTCACCTACAACGACCCGGTGGTCTTCGCCGAGCAGGCGCTGGAGGTCGCGGCGGCGTGCCGCGCGGCGGGGTTGCGCACGGTGGCGGTGACGGCGGCAATGCGGCGCGCGGCTTGGCGCGGTGCTCGACACCTTGGCGTGGCTGCATCGGGATACGCGAGTGTGGCTCGAGGTGACGACGCTGCTCATTCCCGGCCTCAACGACAGCGAGGTGGAGCTGGAACGCGCGAGCGACTGGTTCGCCGAACACCTCGGGCCGGATGTGCCGTGGCATTTCTCGGCCTTCCATCCCGACTACCTGATGCTCGACCGGGCGGCGACGCCGCTGGCGACGCTTACCCGTGTGCGCGGCATCGCACGGGCGAAGGGGTTGCGGTACGTCTACACTGGCAATGTGCGCGACTCCGAGGGCGAGCGGACGTGGTGCCCGCACTGCGGAAAATGTGTGATCGATCGCGACGGGTACCGGCTGCACGGCTGCTTCGTGCGCGGTGGCCGGTGCGCGTTTTGCGGCGGCGAGATCGCGGGGGTGTGGGCGGATGGGCCGGCGTGAGCCGCGGTGAGCGGATGGAGGCGGCTGACCTGATCGCGGGCATCGGGCTTTTGCGCAGGCGGAAAACGGACTTGGACTGATTCCCCGGCTGGGCGGCGGGTGGGAGAAGGGGCGCTTCGTGGGTTTGCGGCCGGACCCCGCGCACACGAATCGCAGTTCAATCCAAGAGGTGAAGAGATGAAAAAGCTACTGGTCTTCGCGGCGTTGCTGGCGGTTTCAACCTACGGGGGAATGTACAAGGCGACGGGCGATCTGTTGACCGACTACACCGCCTGGTTCGCCCCGGAGTTCAAGATCGCCGGGGATGTTCAATTTCTCGGGATACCCAATCCCACCATGGGAGCCCCCGGGGCTTTTGAGGACTCCAATCGCGAGTGGTCCGGCTGGACGGCGAACTGGGGGGCCACGGGTCTGAAACAGGTGTCGGTGGGGAATCCGTTTCAGAATCCTATCTGGGATGGATGGGGACATCCGCTCTATCTCGAGGTCGTGTTCCTCGGGGAGACCGCCGGATGGTGGAACGACTTCGGCTACACGAAGAACGGAGTGGACACCCTGCTCGCCGACAGTGTGCAGACGATCAATAAACACGGTCCAAAGAATCGGTGGTTCGGCGACAATGTGGTGCTGAACCTGGCGCCGGGCGAATCACTCGACTTCTTCGTTACGGGCAGTGGGGTGTTCGGACCGAACATCGGTGCTGAGCCCACGATCGGCGCGCAGGGCGGCAAGTACTACGTGTTCGACACGGACAACAACCTGCCGGTGGGCTCGGACATGCAGTCGTATTACGGGATGCTGACTCCGTATTCATCGGTCCGAGATCCGGAGCATATCCCAGGCCTTATCGGTGATCCGTTCATTGTCTTCGCCTTCGAGGATATTCGTGAGGGCGGGGTACATCGCGATGGGGATTTCAATGACTTCATCTTCGCAGTCCGTGGGCACTATGATCTACCCCAAGGAGGCAGCGTGCCGGAGCCATCGACCTACGGCCTGATGGTCGCTGCTGTGCTGTTGCTCGCCGTTGCGTGGCGGCGGCGCTGCACGGCTTGAGACGCGTTGGCTCGGACTTGAAACAGAAAAGCCGGCCCGCGAACGGGCCGGCTTGGCAAAAAGGGGCGGTGCGGGCGGCGGGCTATTTCTTCTCGCCGGAGGGCGGGATCACGGGTTCCGGCGCCGCGAGCAGGCCCGACTGCATCAGGCCGACGTTCATGTCGTAGTGGCGGCGGCGCTTGTAGTCGTCGGGATAGACCATGCGACCGATGGCGAGCCGTTCCTGGATCGCGGCGAGGGCTTCGAGTTCTTGTTGGCGTTTGATTGCGGCGAGGCGGGCGCGTTCGCGCTCCTCGGCGGCCTTGCGCTCGTTTTCGGCATCCTCAAGCGCTTTGAGGGCGGCGAGGCGGGCGGCCTCGGCGTCGCGGGCCTCCTGAGCGCGCAACTCGGCCAGACGTTGGGCTTCGCGTTCGGCCTCGAGGGCGGCGAGGCGACGGGCTTCGGCCTCGGCGGCGAGGCGTTTGGCTTCGGCTTCGGCGGCGAGACGGGCCTTCTCGGCGGCCTCCTGCTCGAGCCGCTGGACCTCGGCGAGGCGGGCCTTCTCGGCGGCTTCCTGCTGGGCCTTCAGCTCGGCGAGACGCCTGGCCTCGGCTTCGGCCTCGGCCTTGCGTTGGGCTTCGGCACGGGCCCGCTCAGCCTCTTGGGCGAGCTGTTCTTGGCGAGCCCGCTCCTTCTCCTCTGCGACCTTGTTGGCGTGGGAACGGTAGGCGAAGAAGGCCACAAGGGCGATGAGGACAACGACGGCAGCGATGATGACGCCACGTTTGTTCATGGTGTGCGGAGATATGTGGATGGGTGCGGGCGGCTGAGAGACTTCATGGCAGGTCGCCCACCCGAGAGCAAGGGCTGCCATGGTCCGCGGCGGGCAAAAAACGGACTTTTCGCACACCGCGTGGCAAGAGAGTGCCGCCTACGACCGCCGGCGGAGGGAAAGGTTGCGGGGAAAAGCCCCCGCTGCGGTCGTTTGCGTGTCCGCCACGGCTCGGTGTGGGACCATCCTGAATCCGTGTGGTGCAGAGCCCTACTTCGTGGCCGGCAGCGGGAACTCGGCGATGCCTTCATGGGCGGCATTGGCTGAGGCCAGCGGCAGCGCGTAGGCGAGTGCCTCGGGCCAAGGTTGGCCGAGGTTGAAGTGCGCGTGGAGCAGCGCGGCGAGCAGGACATCGCCCGATCCGGTCGCCGAGACTTCGCGGACTGGCGGCGGGCGCAGCGCCGTGGTCGTGCCGTCCTTGAGGGCGCACCAGACGGGCTTGGCGCCGTCGCTGATGATCCAGGCGGCGACGGGGTAGCGGGCGACGGTCTCGGCCAGCCGCATGGTGAAGGCCAGCTCGGACTTGTCGCCGGGTACTGGGGGCACGAGGCGATCGAACTCCTCGCGGTTGATCTTTACCAGCGCGAGCGGGCGTTCGACCAGCCACTTGAGGGGCGGCCCATAGGTGTCGGCCACGAGTTGGCCGCGCCAGGACTGGAACAACTCCCGGAAGGCGGCGCCGGTGGGGCCCTCCCATCCGGGGATGCTGCCGCAGACGGCCAGCACGGATTCTTTCGGCTCGGCGGCGAGGATCGCGGCGGCGGAACGCACGGCGGTGGGATCGAGCGGCTGGTCGGGGCCGAGGAAGGTCGTTTCGGTGCGCAGGCTGCGGATGACCACGCCGCTGCGCGTCTCGGGCGCGGCGGCGGGGAAGGTTTTCAGGACGAAACCGCGCTCGCGCAGCCAAGTTTCGACAAGTGCGCCGGTGGCGCCGGCGGGGAAGCAGACGGCGGAGTTGGCCGCGCCGAGGCGTGTCAACATCTTGGAAACGTTGATCCCTTTGCCGCCGACCTGGTGGGTGGAGCGCTGGGCGCGTTGGGTGCGGTCGGGCTGCCACTCCTTGAAGAGGAGGGTCTGCTCCCAGAGGAGGTTGGCGGTGAGGGTGAGGAGGTGCGGCATGGTGCGCGGGAGAATTCGGTGGAGCCGGGAAACGAAGGCGGCACTCTGCCTGGGCATGGGCCCCGCGGCAAACGTGTTTCCTCAGCCCGGTCCGGTGCTGCCGCCGGAGCATTGGCGGGCGCGGGCCACGGTGCGGCTCGCGCGCGAGCTGCTCGGCAAGTTCCTTGTGCGCACGCGCGACGGCGTGGCGGAGGCGCGCCTGATCACCGAGGTGGAGGCCTACGACGGCGAACGCGATCTGGCCTGCCACGCCCGCGCCGGGCGGACGGCGCGCACGGCAACGATGTACCGCGACGGCGGCTGTTGGTACGTTTTTCTCTGTTACGGCGTGCATGAGATGCTCAACCTCGTGACCGGGCCGGCGGACTGGCCGGCGGCGGTGCTGATCCGCGGTGTGGCGGGAGCGGCCGGCCCGGGGCGGTTGACGCGCGCGCTGGGGATTGACCGGCGGCTCGACGGCGCGGCGGCGCTGCCGCCGAGCGGATTGCATGTGGAGGATCGCGGCGTGCGTGTGCCCAAAGCCTGGGTGCGGGCGACGCCGCGGGTAGGGGTGGCCTTTGCGGGCCCGGTGTGGGCGGCGAAACCGTGGCGTTTCCTGATCGACCCGGCGCGGGTGGCGGAGTTGGCGGAGGCTCCGCGATTTTCGCACGGGAATAGTGGGCGGGGCGGCGTTATGCGCGGGAAATGAATCATGGACGTTTTCCGACTCGCGCGCGGCCGAGGCATCGATTGTCGCTGGCGGCGCTGCTCCTGTGCCTGACCGTGGCCGCGCGGGCGGCGGACGACGATTGCTTCGCACCTTCGACGTTTGTGCAGGCCACGGCGGCCTTCGAGTCGGGCGACATGGCGCGAGCGGAGAGCTTGGCAGCTCCGCTGGCGGAGGGGGACGCGGCGACGGCGGATGGCTGCTCACTGCTCGGCCAGATCCGGCTGCAGCAGAAACGCCCCGCGGAGGCGGTGGCGCAGTTTGAGCGCGCGACCGCGAAAAAGCCGGCGAGCGCGGCGATCCGCAGCCGGCTGGGCGAGGCGTTGCTGGCGCTGGCCGGTGGGACCGAGGGCGAGGCACGGGCGCAGTTACTGGGCCGCGCACGGAAGGAACTCGAACAGGCGGCTGCGGCCGATGTGGAATGCGTCGACGCGCAGATGGGATTGTTGCGTTTCCATCTCATGGACCCCGGGGCGGGACCGGCCGGTGCGGCGGAACAGTATGCCGCGGCCGCCGCGCGACTCGACCCGTTGACGGCGACTTACGATGTCGCTGCACTGGCGGAGTCCTTCAACCGTTTCGATCTGGCGGAACCCTATTACCGGGAGTACGCGCGGCTGTTTCCCAATCCGTGGTTGAGCTGGAAGCACGGGTGCGCGCTGGCGGCGCTCGGCCGGGCGGTGGAGGCGCGGGGGGTGTTTGCGGCAATCTTGGAAAAGGTACCGGGTTTCGAGCACGCGCGGCGGTCGCTGGAGGCGTTGCCGGCACCGTAGGCCGGAGCTTCAGGGCGCCCCGGGCGGCGACGGCGGCTGCTGCGGCGGCGCCGGCGTGGTCATCTCCTCCTTCGTGAGGACGGCGACGATCGTGCCGATCTTGGTCTTTGTATCCAGGCGTACGATCTGGGGGCGGTCGCCCTTGGAGATCCAGACCTTGATGGCGCCGCCCTTCTTGAAGAATCCGGTGGGAGGGCCGACCTGTTTCGGTTCGAGCAAAACGGCGTCGAACGTGCCAGCCGGGGTCTTCACGCGCTCCTCGCGGAGCGCGGTGACTTCGATGGTGAAAAAGTCCTCGTCGTTGACGCAGAGCACGCGGCGCGACTCGCCGGGCCGAAGGTGCCAATCGCGGGCCTGCATGAGGGCCACCATGATGTCGTAGGCGGGCTCGGCCGGGAGGGCGACGATGGCGTTGTGCCGGGGGCGGATGGTGTTCACGTGGACCGCCTGGCCCTTCTCGTAGTCGAAGGTGGTCGTCTTTTCCGTGAGGCGGCTTCCGCTCTTGCCCTTGATGGACACCGTGAGTGGCCGGCCGGTGGTGGCGTCGAGGACCGACTCGGAATTGTTCACGACGGTGTAGAAGGTGTCGACGATGCCGCTGCTCTGGGCGGCGACGCGGACGCGGAGTCGGGGACCGGCGGCGGAGTCCTCGGCGGCAGTCTCGATGCGGGTGGTGCCGGCGGTGCCGAGCAGACCGTAGCTCATGCGCAGCTCAAATGATTCCCCGGGACGGATGAAGCCGACGGGCGCGGCAACCGGCGGGGCGCCTGCCGGCTCCGGCGTGGGCGCCGAAGCCGTAGCCGGTTCGTCGCCGGCGCGGGCGACGAGCGAGGCGAGGAGGACGAGAAGGAGGGAGCAGCGGCGCATGGCAGGCTGGAGCGTGTGCGATGTCGGACCACGGAAAGGGGGGCGGGTGCCGCGGGCCAGCGGGTTTTGTGGAAGTTGGGGTGCTGCGGGCAGCTCAGCCGCCGAGGGGGAACTCGAGCTGGTTCTCCCGGCCGATGGCGGTGGCATCGAGGCCGCGGGCGCGGAGGGTCTGGGCGAACTCGGCGGCGAAGCCGTGCACGGTGAGCACGCGTTTGGGCTGCACGCGCTCGACGAACTCGAGCAGCTCGGGAAAGTCGGCGTGGTCGGAGAGCGGGAAGGCGGCGTCGCAGCCGTTCTGGTACTTGCAGGAGGAGTCGAGGGCCCAACCGGTGATCATCGCGGTGCGGCGGGGGGCGAGGCGGCCGAGCCAGGCCTTCGAGGCCTGCGGCGGGGCGATGACGACGTGGCCGGGGGCGGCGAGGGCGTCGAACTCCCGGTAGGCGGGGAACGTGAGTCCGAGCTTCTCGCACAGCTGGGTGAGCCGGAGGATCTCGGGGTGGAGCATCACGGGCAGCTCGGCGCCGGCGAGCGAGGCGAGGATCTCCTGGGCCTTGCCGAGGCTGTAGCCGAGGAGCACGGGGACGGCGCCGGCGGCGAGCGTTTCGCGGCAGAAGCGCACCATGTCGGCGATCACGCCCTCGGCCGGGGGAAGCCGGTACTTCGGCAGGCCGAAGGTTGTCTCCATGATCAGGATATCCGCGCGCGGCACGGCACAGACCTCGGCGGCGCGGCCGGGGCGGAGCTTGAAGTCGCCGGAGTAGAGGAGGCGGCCGTGTTCGGACTCGGCGAGGAACTGCGCGGAACCGATGATGTGGCCGGCGGGCACGAGGGTGACGTGGCAGTCCGGAGTGAGCTCATGGGTACGGCCGAAGGGCAACTCGATCAGGTCGCGGCGGGCGGGCTGGCGGGCGTAGATGAGGCGGGCGGTGGCCTCGGTGCAGAGCGTGAGGCGGTGCCGCGCCATGTGGTCGAAGTGCGCATGCGAGATGAACGCGCGCGCGGCCGGGCGGGGCGCGTCGAGCCACCAGTCGATCTGGGGCAGATGGAGTCCCTGACGGAGTTGCACTTCCCACGGCATCCGGCCAGCAAGCGGGCGCGACGGAGCGCGGTCAACCGGAGAGCGGACCCTCCCGGGCGAGGCGCGAACTTCGTCGGCTACTTGCCGGGCTTGAAGCCGGCGGCGAGGAGGGTCTCGAAACAGGGTTCCTCGGTCTCGCGGGCGACGGTGCTGACCTCGACCTGCGTGAAGCCGGCCTTCTTGAGGAACCCGTGGAGGGCGCTCTCCTTGAAGCCGAGCCAGCGGTCGGCGTAGAGCTCGCGGGCTCTCTCGAAATCGTGGGCCTTGAGGTCTAGGACGATGAGCTGACCGCCGGGTTTGAGGATGCGGCTGGCCTCGTCGACGGCGCGTTGCGGGTGTTCGGCGTGGTGGAGGGCCTGGCTGAGGATGGCGAGGTCGACTGTGCCTTCGCCGAGAGGGACGGTCTCGATGTCGCCGAGGACGTAGCGAAGATTCTCCAGCCCGTTCTTCTTGGCGAGCTCGGTACCCACCTCGACCATACGCGGGGAGTTGTCGATGCACCAGACCAGGGCGGCGCGGCGGGCAAGCAATTGCGAGAGCAGGCCCTCGCCGGCGCCGAGGTCGGCCACGACGATGCCGGGCACGAGACGGAGAGCGAGGTGGCCGATGGCTTCCCACGAGCGGCCGGGGCAGTAGTTCTTGCCGAGGCGGCCGGCGACGAGGTTGAAATACTCCTCCGACTGGCGACGGCGGCGGACGAGCACACGCTCGAGGTTGGCGCGGTCGTCGACGGACTCGGGCTGATCGGCGATGGCCTCGGCGGCAGTGCGCAGGAGGGTGAGCTGGCGCTGGTCGAGGCTGGTCCGGAGCGAATAGTAGGCGCGTTTGCCGTCGCGGCGATCGAGGACGAAGCCGGCTTGGCGCAGAAGGGAGAGTTGCGACGAGACGCGAGACTGGGCCATGTCGAGGATCTCTTGGAGCTCGGCGACGGAAAGCTCCTCGCGCAAGAGCAGGGCGAGCAGGCGCAGGCGGGTGGGATCGGCGAGAATCTTGAGGGTGTCCCAGGGGGATTTCATCGCGGGGCGACTCTGGCACGGGTGGCGCCGGGAATGCACGAACGAATCGGTGTCCGTCGGAGCGGTGCCGGAGCCGTAAGTTTTTGTTTATTTCGCGGGTGACCGAGGTGAGTCTTCCCAGCGCGGCAGGAATCCATATCGTGCTACCACCGCCTATTATCTTCATCGCGGTTCTCAGAAATCAGCTAAACCCCAGTCCACTGCATGAAACCCTACACCCTTGTCCTCAGCCTTGCGCTGGCCGGCCTTTTGATCGCCGGCTGTTCGACGCCCAAGACCGCGGCGCCGGCGAAGCCTGCCAAGCCGGCCACCGCTGCCCAGCCCACTCCACCGCCACCTCCACCAGCTCCAGAACCCGTGGTTGCAGCTCCGGTATCCGCGGAGGCCACCGCTGTGGTCGAGCGCCTGACCAAGCCGATGGACGGTGGCGTGCAGCACGAGCAGGTGGAGGCCACCGGGTTTCCGCAGGCGATCGCCTCGCTTGAGGCGGGAGCGAAGGCCCCCACGGTGGAAGCGCCGATCAACTACGGAAGCCAGCCTCCGACGCGCGGTTTGACGGCAGACGGCGCCGCCGCCGAATTGGTGGAACGGGACTGGACCGGTATGGTGCTGGTGCCGGTCGCTGCGGATTTCGCGAAGGCGTTCACCTCGATGGTGAAACTGACCTCCATCGAGGCTCATCCGCTCACCGACGGCCGCGTGCGGACGTGGATGCGCGTGCGCAACGTGGTTGATTTCCCGGTGCAGGTCGGCGTGGCCTGCCGTTTCCTCCTGCAAAACGAGGGCGAGGCGACGACGGCGCGCTACTACAGCCTCGACATACCGGTGGGCGAGTATCGCGACGTCTTCTTCGTGTCGCCGAAGGGCTCGCTGGTCAGCTACACCGTGCTGGTGAAGAAGGGCATCTGAGTCCGCCTGCGATTTCCGGACAGTTCCAACGGCCGCCTCCGGTGCGAGGCGGCTGTTTGTTTTCCGATGCACGGCGGACCCTCCCGCGCGGGCAGAGCGCCGGGGGGGCTCAGAACGAGGCGAGCAGTTTGCGCAGGTCGACGTGGTCGAGGACCATGCGCTTGATGATCGGGATCTTGTCGGCGTCCTGCGGCTGGGTCTTGATCGTCATGCTGTTGATTTTCGAGGCGACGGCGTAGGCCTCGTCGGCGACGGCGACGACGGGGATCGGGGTCTTGGAGAGCAGCTCGATCAGGCGCGGGTGCGGGAGGGTGTTGCCGGTGAGGACGATGCCGGAGACGACGCGGCCGCCGGAGAGGCCGGCGGTGGAGATGGTGGCGAAGAGCAGGTCGTCGCGGTCGCCGGGGGTGACGAGCAGCACCCCGGGTTTGAGCACATCGACGACGCCCTTGGCAGTCATGGCGCCAATGACGACCTCGTCGATGCGCTCGTTGGCGCCGCTAGCGCGCCCGTTGAGCCAACGGCCGCCGATCTCCTCGACGATCTGGGCGAGGTTGGGTGATGTAAGCGGTTTTTGGATGGGGAGCACGCCGAGCAGCGGCACCCCGAGGCGGGCGAGGCCGCGGCCGGCGTAGTCGGCGATGAAGCCGAGCTTGTCGGCTTCGACCTTGTTGACGATGGCGCCGATGACTTCGACCCCTTCGCGGTCGAACAGCGCCTTGTTCATCGCGATCTCGTCGACCGGGCGGCCGATGCCGCCGGAGGAGACGAGGATGACCTTGGCGTCGAGCAGGCGGGCGACTTTGGCGTTGGAGAGGTCGAAGACGGAACCGACGCCGGCGTGGCCGGTGCCCTCGATGATGGTGAAGTCCTTTTCCCAGGAGACGCGGTCGAAGGCGCGGCAGATGCGGTCGACGAGGGCGGGCAGCATGCCGGCGGGGTCGGTGAGGTAGCGGCGGGTGAACTTCCCGTCGATGGTGACGGGGCTCATGCTCTCGATGGGGACCTTGACGTGGTAGATGGTGTCGAGGAGCACGGAGTCCTCGTCGATCTGGTGGCCCTCGACCTCGACGAAGCGCTGGCCGACCGGTTTGATGAAGCCGACACGCGGATACAGGGTTTGGAGGGCGGCGAAGAGGCCGAGGCAGGTGGTGGTCTTGCCCTCGTTCATCCGGGTGCCCGCGACGAAGATGCGCTTGGTGGTGTTGTTGGTCGGCTTGGCGAGGAGGCCTTCGGGCGCCTCCTGGAATCCGGCGGGCATGGCGGTGGTGGGCATGGTTGGATTGCGGAAATCGGAATGCGGATGGCGGAACGATAATGGAGGACGGGCCGATTGGGACCGGCTGAGCGCGAATCTGCGAGTGGGGCGGCTGCGGAGTTCCGCAATCCGCGATCCGCAGTCCGCAATCGGGTCAGTCGTGGCCGTAGAGGAGGTTGTGGCTGATGGCCTGGACGCCGACGATGGCGGCGGCGCCAAGCACGTCGTGGGCGCTGGAGCCGCGGCTGATCTCGGCGGCGGGGCGCGAGAGCCCGGTGATGATCTGGCCAAAGGTGTTGGCCCCGGCGAGGAGCTGTACGAGCTTGAAGGCGATGTTGCCGGAGTTGAGATCGGGGAAGATGAGGACGTTGGCCCGGCCGCCGACACCGCCGGCGATGTTTTTGGCGGAGGCCGTACGGGGGTCGAGCGCGGCGTCGACCTGCATCTCACCATCGATCTCGATGGCGAACTTTTGCTCGGGGATCTTGGCGCGCGCGAGCTCGGTGGCGACCCGCATCTTCAGCACGGAGGGATGGGTGGAGCTGCCGTGGCTGGAATAGCTCAAGAAGGCGACGCGGGGGGTGTCGTTAGTGAGATGGTGGGCGATGCGGGCGGCGGTGATACCGATGTCGGCCAGTTGCTCGGCGGTGGGGTCGGGGATGACGCCGCAGTCGCCGAGGAAGAGGGAGCCATCGAGGCCGACCTTGTTTTCATCGAAGTCGAGCACCATGACGGAGGAGGCGGTGTTCACGCCCTCCTGCCGAGGGATGATCTGGAAGAGCGGGCGCAGGGCGCTGGAGGCGGAGACGGTGGCGCCACCGATGAGCGCGTCGGCCTGGGCTGTGGCGAGCATCATGGTGGCGAAGAACGCCGGGTCGGCTATGGCGGCGCGGGCTTCGGCGGCCGACAGGCCTCGGCTCTTGCGAAGCTCGAAGTAACGGGCGGCGAAGTCGTCGAGGTCGACGGATCGGGCGGGGTCGATGAGGCGCATGCCCTGCAGTGAGATGTCGAGACGGAGGGCGGCATCCTTGATGGTAGAGCGGTCGCCCAGCAGGATGGGGGCGCCCATGCGGCGGGTGACGATCTGCCGGGCCGCTTGGATCACGCGCGGGTCGGCGCCTTCCGGAAACACAAAGCGTTTCGGGTGGCGCTGGAGTTTTTCGGTGAGCCGGGGAATGAGCGGCATGGGCGGAGGGTGCGCGCGGAAGATGTCGGGCCGGTGCGGCGGGGTCAATGGCCCGTGCGGCGCGATGGGTGGACAAAAAAAGCCCGCCCCGGGCAGGGGCGGGCGCGAGAAGCGTGGGGGTGGCTACTGGAGCACGACCGTGTCACCGCGGGAGGGTAGGTCGCCGCTGACGAGCTTGCAGGTGGAGAACTTTTCCTTGGGGCTTACGACCTCGATCATGCCGAGGGTCTCGCCTTCGCTGGCCCCGAGGATCTCGCCGGTTTCGGGATCGGTGAGCACCTCGCCCTTGCGACGGATGGCGAAGGTCTGGCCGGCGCGGATTCCGTAGTTGGTGCCGAGGTTGATGTTGATGGCCTCCTCGGAGACGGAGACCACGTTGCCCTCGACGGGGTAGGATTCCATCTTGGAGGCGATGAACTTGACGGCTTGGTTGATGCAGTCCTGAGCGGCCTCGCCGATCGGGGTCTTGGCGAAGGTGCCGAGTTCGCCGCCCCAGCGGGACTCGCTGTAGCCGAGGTTGAGGCCGGACTTGCCGGCGACACCGCGGATGCGTTCGCTGGCGACGACTTCGCTGGAGGTGGTGTCGACGAGTTTCACGACCAGGACGATGCTCGACTTGGTCGCGGAGCCGCCGATGGAGAAGCCCTTGATGCGCACGGCCCCGGAGTCGCCGGAGGTGTTGCTCGACACCTCGGTGATGAGGGCGGTGGCGAGGTAGCGGGCGGTGCGGATCTTGCCGGTCTGGGCCACGCCGGTGGACTTCGCGGCGCGTTTGCTGGAGGCGAGGTCCTGCTCGTTGAGCACGGCGTCGAGGTTGCCCCGCTCGACGATGACGAAGCGGTTGGTGGCGAAGAGCGCGGACTCGAGCATGGCGCGCATGTTGGCCTTCGCGCCGTCGTCGAAGTCGCAGCCGGAATCGACCTCGAAATCGACGACGCCGATGGGGTGCTTGATCCCCTGATAGGATCCCATCTGGCTGCCCTTGGTGTCGTCCTTGGGGCGGGTGGCGGTGCTCGGCTTGAGAAGCGAGGTCCCCACATCGGCCTGGGCGAGGGCGGCGAGGAGCGTGAACGAGAGGAACGCGGCGATGGTTTGGCGTTTCATGTGTGTGGTTCGGGTTGGCCGGAGGAATGACCGGGAAAGCGTGCTGGTGGATACGCAGGGCGGCGGGTGGTGGCAAGCTGTTTGGCAGATGGTGGCGGGCCGTCCGGATGCGCTCCGGGGGGCGAGATGTCGTGCAATGGAAACCACGCCGATTGTTTGGAACCGTACGCGGGTGACCGGCTCGGCGGAGCGCGGGCGGGCGGGTAATGGTCTTGCGCCCCGGGGGCGGCGGCGGGGAGAACCTAGGCGCTCACATGTCGAAGAACCTCGAACGCATCGGTCTGGTCGCGGGCACGACGATGGTCTCGCGCGTGCTCGGCCTGGTGCGCGACATGCTGACGGCGGCGGTCTTCGGCACCTCGGCGCTGGCCAGCGCGTTCTACACGGCGTTCACGCTGCCGAACCTGTTCCGCCGGTTGCTCGGCGAGGGGGCGCTCACGGCGGCGTTCGTGCCGACGCTCAACGAGGAGCTCGAGCAGCGGCAACGGGTGGGGGCGTTCACCCTCGTGAGCCAGGTCGCGAGCTGGCTGCTGGTGGTGACGCTGGTGGTGGTGGCCGCGGCGATGCTGGTGCTGGGCTCGGGCTGGTGGGAGGGGCCGGCGGCGGCGTTGGGCGCGGCCCCGGCGACGATCGCCCGCTGGCGGCTCGGCGCGGAGTTGGCCGTATGGTTGTTTCCCTACATGGTGTTTGTCTGCCTGGCGGCGGCGTTCAGCGCGGCGTTGCAGACCCTGGAGCGTTTTCTCGAGCCGGCGCTTTCGCCGATCTGGTTGAATCTGGCGATGATCGCGGCGCTGGTCGGCGGCGCTTGGGGCGGCTGGGCGGCGGAGGGCGGGCTGCGGATACGGCTGTTGTGCGCCGGCGTGCTGGTGGGCGGGTTCTTTCAGATGGCGGTTCCGGCGGCCGCTCTCATGCGCGAGGGCTGGCGCCCGCGGCTGGACCTGCGCCGCAGCGCGCAGGTGCGGGCGATCGTGGCGCTGATGGGGCCGACGGTGGTTGGCTCGGCGGTGTACCTGATCAATATGGCGCTGCTGCGGCTGGTCGGGCTCTCGCTCAACGACGCGGCGGTTTCGCTGCTGAACCTGGCGACGCGGCTGATGGAGCTGCCGATCGGCGTTTTCGCCGTGGCGGTTTCGACCGTGGTGTTCCCGCTGATCTCGCGGCAGGCGGCGCAGGGCGACTGGAGGGCCTTTGCGGAGTCGTACCGGCGGGGCATGCGGCTGATCCTGGTGGTGAATATCCCGGCGGCGGCGGGCCTGGCCCTGCTGGCCGAGCCGATCATCCGGCTGCTGTTCCAGCGCGGGGCCTTTCATTCGGCGGATACCGGGGCGATGGTCCCGGTCCTTGCGGTTTTCGCGGCCGGGCTGCCGTTCTTCTCCTTCGTCAATCTGGTGCTGCGCGCCTTCTACGCGCGCAAGGATACGCGCACGCCCGTGCGCGCGGCGCTGCTGAGTTTTGCGGTGAACATCGGCCTCGGGCTGGCGCTGATGGGGCCGCTCTCGACGGTGGGGCTGGCGCTGGCGAGCAATCTCGCCGTCGTTGCGCAGGCCTGGTACCTGCAGGCGCGGCTGGCGCGTCGCGACCCGGCGCTGGCCTTCCACCACCTCTGGCGCGACTTGCTCAAGATCGTCGCCGGCGTGGCGGCGATGGCGTTGGCCGTGTGGGGCGGAAGGCTGCTCGTCGAACTGCTGGTATCGCCGGCGTGGTGGCGCGACATCGTCGTGCTGGCGACCGGGATCCCGCTCGGGGTGGCGATCTACGGCGTGGTGCTGTGGGCGTCGCGAATCGATGGGCGGGCCGAACTGCCCGCGCTGGCCGGTCGCCTCTTGGTGCGCCTGGGGTTGCGCCGCGGTTGACACGGCGCCGCCGTCTTCCCCCCACCCGAAAAAAATGTGCCCCCGAGGGCGCTAAGCGCTCGCTCGGGGGCAGGCGGGTGGATGGGAGAGCTACAAGCTGGTCAGGCTTTTTGGACTTTGCCAGCTTTAATTGCTTTCACGGAAACCAAGATGCGCTTGGTCGCGCCGTTGGGCAGGCGCACCTTGACCTTCTGGAGGTTCGGCTTGAACCAACGCTTGGTAATCGCGGTGACGTGCGTGCCGATGCCTCCGCTCTTCTTGGACTGACCCTTACGGTGGATGATGCTTCCCCGGGAGGGACGCTTGCCTGTGATCGCGCAGATTCGAGCCATGGTGAAAGTGATTAAGGGGGCGAGAGCATCCGGTGGGAGGGGGGCATGGCAAGAGCTTTTTTCGGCAAGTGCGCGATCGATCCGTGGTGCTCTCGGTGCGGCGGCCCAGTGCCTGGCGGTGGGTGCGTGCGAGTGAAGATTGGATTTGCGCGTGGACTTGTCGCACCTGTTACATCCACCGCCATGTCCGCTTCCGATTCCCCCAGTGGTCCGGCGACGCCGAGCCTGAGTGCCGCCGACGAGGCGTTGTTGCGCGAGTCGCTGAAACGTTGCTCGCCCGCGACCTTGGACGCCGCGCTGACCTACCGGCGCACGGGCGACGTCGCGGCGATCCCGACGGTGGTGCTGGGCATCATCGAACGGTTCGTGGACCCGGAACACCGGCCGCGTCTGAAGACCGGGGCGACGGACCTGCGGGTGATCGAGGACCTCGGGGTCGACTCCCTGACGATGCTTGAGGTCGTGATGCTCGTGGAGGAGAGCCTGAAGGTCTCCATCAAGAACGAGGAGCTGCGCGATCTGCGCACGATCGCCGACATCAACGCCTTCATTGAGGCGCGGGTTTCCGGCAAGGCGGTGCCGACCCCGCTCAAACACTACCCGCCGGAGGCGGTGCTGGAGATGATGCCGATGCAGCCGCCGTTCCTCTTCATCCAGGAGGCCTCGGTGGGCTCGGCGGCGGCGACGGGTCGCTACCAGGTGGCGGGCACGGAGTTCTTCCTGCAAGGGCATTTCAAGAACAACCCGGTGCTGCCGGCCTCGATCATGCTTGAGGCACTCGGCCAGCTCGCGGTGCTGTTCCTCCTGCGCGGTGGTGTGGCGGAACTCGAGCACCCAGTTGATCCGGCGGCGGTGTTCTTCACCAGCTGCGAAGGTGTGCGCTGCCAGCGGGTGGTGAAACCGGGCGAGACGCTGCTGCTCTCCGTGCGGCCGAAGCGGATCAAGGCGCCGCTGGCGACCTTCGAGGGCACCGTGAAGGTGGGCGATGAGAAGGCGGCGTTCGCCGAGGAGATCACGTTGACGTTCGGCTACGTGGGGCAGGTGCCGGCGGCTTCCGCCGCAGTACCTGCGGTCTGAACGCGCGAGCCCGGGTCGTTCGAAGCCCGGAAACGAAAAGAGCCGGCTTTGGCGCCGGCTCTTTTCGTGAGTGCCTTGTGCGACGGTTCAGCGGGTGCTGAATCGGTACACGGTGGCCGTGGCGTAGCGTTCGCCGGGGCGCAGGATCGTATTGGGGAACTGCGGCTGGTTGGGCGAATCCGGGAAGTGCTGCGCCTCGAGGCAGAAACCGCTGCGCTGCGGGTAGGGCTGGCCGCGTTTGCCGATGAGCGAGCCGTCCAACCAGTTGCCGGAGTAGAGCTGGAAGCCGGGCTCCTCGGTGAACATCTCCAGCACGCGGCCGGTCTCGGGCTCATACACTTCGGCGGCGGGGACGAGCTTCTGGCCTGCGACAGGATCGACGACGTAGTTGTGGTCGTAGCCGTTGCCGTACTCGAGCTGTGGGTGCTTGGCCGCGATGCGGCTGCCGATGGTTTGCGGCGCGGTGAAGTCGAAGGGCGTGCCGGCGACAGGCGCGAGCTCGCCAGTGGGGATCAGGCTGGCGGCGACGGGTGTGAATCGCGCGGCGTGGAGCTTGAGCTGGTGGTCGAGGATGGTGCCACGGCCTTCGCCCCGGAGGTTGAAGTACGAGTGGTTGGTGAGGTTGACCGGGGTGGCCTGGTCGGTTGTCGCCGAGTAGTCGATGCGCAGCTCGTTGGCGTCGGTCAGGCGGTACTCGACGGTGACGGCGAGGTTGCCGGGGAAACCCTGCTCGCCGTCGCGGCTGAGGTGGGTGAGGCGCAGGCCGGCGACGCCGGGCTCCTTGAAGGGGGTCGCGTTCCACAGGACCTTGTCGAAGCCGAGCGGGCCGCCATGGAGGTTGCAGGGCTGGCCGGCGGGCGTGTTGTTGGCGGCGAGGGGGTAGGTGCGCCCGTCGACGGTGAACTGCGCGCCGCCGATGCGGTTGCCGAAGCGGCCGATGGTGGCACCGAAGAAGGGCGAGCGGTCGACGTAGGGCTCGACCGAGGCGAAACCGAGCACGATGTCGTCGAGCTGTCCGGTGCGATCCGGCACGAGGAGGCGCACGAGGATGCCGCCGAAGTCGGTGATCTCGGCGCGAGCACCGGACTTGTTTTGGAGGAGGTGGAGACGGGTTTCACGGCCGTCGGGGAGGCGGCCGAAGGGTTGGCTGATGAACATGGCTACGGGATGAGAAAGGGAAGGGGGCAGGGGCCGGTACCATCACGATCCACCGAGGCGGGGCGGTCGAGAAACAAACCCGGGGTGGTGCGGCATTTCGCATCTGACGTTTTAACCGCCCGTCTTGTTGGTGCGCGGCCGGGATTTTCGTTTGCCCGCCGGCAGCGGCTCCGGCTTAACACTGGGCCACATCCGGACGCTTCGGATGTTTCCCCAGCCCCCTGTCGCAGCCCTCAACCAACCCTCCCGCCGCCCCCCGCGGTGTTTCTCCGTATGTCAGACACGTTCAGTATCTTCACGATCGATATCGTCGTCTTCTTCCTCTTCATCGCCGCCGTCATCGCGGTCGGCCTGATCAAGTCGAGGGGCGAAGGCAAGGACAGCGAGTCCTACTTCCTGGCCGGCCGCGGCCTGAAATGGTGGCTGATCGGCGTCTCGCTGATCGCCGCAAACATCTCCTCCGAGCAGTTCGTCGGCATGTCGGGCCAGGCGGCCGACTATCTCGGCATGGCGATCGCCAGCTACGAGTGGATGGCGGCGATCACGTTGGTGGTGGTGGCGTTCTTCTTCCTGCCGTACTTCCTGCGTACGGGCATCTTCACCATCCCGCAGTTTCTCGAGCATCGCTACAACCCCACTGCGCGCACGCTCATGGCTGCCGCCACGATGATCCTGCTCATCGGCGTGTCGCTGACGGGCGTCATCTATGCCGGTGCGCTCACGATGAGCGAATTGTTCGCCAACTACGCGTTCTTCGGCGTCACGCTGACGCTGGCCAACTGGTGCTGGATCATCGGCATGGTGGCGGCCGTCTACATCGCCGCCGGCGGCCTCAACGCCTCGGCCTGGGCCGACCTCATCCAGGGCATCGCGCTGATCATCTGCGGCGCCATCATCGCCTATTTCGCGATGAGCAAGCTCGGCGACACCCCGGTGGCGGCGCTCACCGCCGGCAGCGCCAACCCCGATCCGGTGGCCGACGGCGCCGGTGGTTTCACCAAGCTTCTCGCGCTCAACCGCGACAAGATGAGCATGATCCTGCCCTCGGGCGACAAGAACATCCCCTGGACGGCGCTCATCATCGGCCTGTGGATTCCCAATTTCTACTACTGGGGCCTCAACCAGTACATCACCCAGCGCATCCTCGGCTCGGCCTCCCTGCGCGAAGGCCAGAAGGGCATCGTGTTCGCCGCGGCGATGAAGCTCATCATCCCCTTCATCATCGTCATCCCCGGCATCATCGCCTTTAACCTCTACAGCAAGGACCTCGCCGTCGCCCAGGAACGCGCCAACGAGCGCGCCATCCTCCGCGAGGTGGGCGACAAGGGATCGAAGACGTTCTTCGTCGTCGACGAGACTTGGATCTCCAAGCATGCCGAGTTGCAGGCCAAGGTCGCGGCGCACAACGCCGCGGTGCGCGCCGCCGGCGGCGAGATCAAGGAGGTCGAGATCAAGAGCGGCTACAAGTTCGATGCCGCCCTCAATCTCCTCATCAAGAATCTCATTCCGCAGAACTCCGGCCTGGTGGGCTTCGTGCTCGCCGCGCTGCTCGGCGCGATCGTCAGCTCGCTGGCCGCCGTGCTCAACGCCGCCTCGACCATCTTCACGATGGATATTTTCCAGCGGAACTTCGCGCCGCAGGCGGCGCAGCGCACCCTCGTGACCGTGGGCCGCATCTCCGTGGGCGTCTTCGCGGTGATCGGGTGCCTCGTGGCGCCGAATCTCGACAAGTTCGGTTCGATCTTCAAATACATCCAGGAGTTCCAGGGCTACGCCTCCCCCGGCATTCTCGCGGTGTTCGTGTTCGGCTTCATCAACCGCCGCGCCCCGGGCTACACCGGCGTGGTCGGCCTGCTGCTCAACCCGGCCCTCTACTTCCTCATCGCGACCTTCGCGCCCGGCATCGCCTTCCTTGATCGCATGGCGATCTGTTTTGGTACGGTGATGATCGTCATGTGGCTGATCGGCATGATCAAACCGCTGCCCGAGCCGGTGGTCTTCAAGACCAACACCAACCTGAACCTCACCGCTTCGGCCGGTTCCAAGACCGCCGGCATCGTGGTCGTGGTGGCGACACTCATCCTCTACGTGATCTTCAGCCCGCTGGGCATCGCGCGCTGAGCACCGCGTTCTTCCGACTCCAGGCCCCGGCGGTCCTCCGCCGGGGCTTTTTGGTCGCCGCCGTCGGCCGGGGCCGGCGCTGGCGATCAGTGGGGGCCGGCGAAAATCCCGCTTGCCTCCCCGGGCGCGGTCGGGTGCTCTCGGCGCTTTTCCTGTCAGCAACAACAACCAAAACAACCAACCCTTGATCCCAAGGGTGATCGCAAGGCAGCCCTCGTTGGCGGCCTGTGGCGACGAATGGAGCCATAGATTATGAACATCGTTATCAAAGACCTGCTCGATGCCGGCGTGCATTTCGGCCACCAGACCAAGCGCTGGAACCCGAAGTCCAAGAAGTACATCTTCGATCACCGCCAAGGCGTGTCGATCGTCGACCTCGAGAAGACCTTCGAACTGCTCGGCAAGGCCTGCGAGTTCGTCACCAATCACGTCGCCGAGGGGAAGAACATCCTCCTGGTCGGCACCAAGCGCCAGGCGCAGGACATCATCCGCGAGGCGGCCACCGCCACCGGCATGCCCTATGCCGTGAACCGCTGGCTCGGCGGCACCCTCACGAACTTCGAGACCATCAAGACCTCGATGGCCAAGTTCAAGAAGTGGCAGAAGATGGATACCGACGGCGAGCTCGCGAAGCTCCCGAAGAAGGAGGAGTCCAAGATCCGCCGCGAGATGGCCCGCATGCAGCGCAACTTCGACGGCATCACCGAGATGAGCGAGATCCCCGCCGCCATGTACGTCGTGGACATCAACCACGAGGACATCGCCGTGGCCGAGGGCACCCGCTGCAACATCCCCGTCATCGCCCTCGTCGACACCAATTCCGACCCGACCAAGGTCACCTTCCCGATCCCGGGCAACGACGACGCCGTGAAGTCGGTGCGCATCATCACCGACACCATCGTCGAGGCCATCCAGGCCGGCCTGGCCCAGCGTGAGAGCCGCAAGGCTACCCGCGCGGCCGAGCAGAAGGCCGCCGCGGCTGCCCAGCGCGCCGCCGCCGAGATCGATCTCTCGAAGGTCGAGGTGCCTGCCGCCGCCAAGGACCTCGTCGAGGAGGCTGTCGGTGGCGACGAGACCCCGGCGCCCGCCGGCACCGGTGCCGCGCCCGCCAAGAAGCGCCCGGCCACCCGCCGCCCGGCCGCCAAGAAGCCCGAGCCGAAGGCCGAGTAATCGCCGCACCCCGCCCTGTTTCAATACATGAGCACTCCAATCACCGCCACCCTCGTCAACACCCTGCGCGAAAAGACCGGCGCCGGGATGATGGACTGCAAGAAGGCCCTCGTGGAAGCCAACGGCAACCTCGACGAAGCCGAGACGATCCTTCGCAAGAAGGGTGTCGCCTCCGCCGCCAAGAAAGCCGGCCGCGCCGCCAACCAGGGCCTGGTCGAGAGCTACATCCACCTCGGTGGGAAGATCGGCGTGATGGTCGAGGTCAACTGCGAGACCGACTTCGTGGCCAAGACCGACGACTTCAAGGCCTTCTGCAAGGACCTCTGCATGCAGGTCGCCGCCGCCGGCCCGCTCTACGTCAGCCGTGATCAGGTGCCCGAGGCCGACTTGGCCAAGGAGCGCGAGATCGCCGCCTCGCAGTGCGCCGGCAAGCCGCCCGCCGCCGTCCAGAAGATCGTCGAGGGCAAGCTCGAGAAGTACTACCAGACGATCTGCCTCATGGATCAGCCGTTCGTGAAGAACCCGGACATCACCGTCAAGGAGCTCCTCACCGAGCGTATCGCCAAGCTCGGCGAGAACATGCTCATCCGCCGCTTCGTCCGCTTCCAGCTCGGCGCCTGAGCGCCGGCTCCCCAGACCGTTTCCAACGGGCGTCGTCCACACCGGGCGGCGCCCGTTTCTTTTTGCCCGGCCGGCGGGGCCGCCGCGCTCGCCCACGAAAAAGGCCGGCGTGCAGGCCGGCCTTCTTCAACACTCTGGTGGAGCCGAGGGGGATCGAACCCCTGACCTCGTCGTTGCGAACGACGCGCTCTTCCAACTGAGCTACGACCCCGGAACCAGAAAGGGCCGGGATTGAGGGCGGTTTCTCGCTCCGAGTAAACACGAAATTCGCCGGAAAATGATCGTCGCCGCGCGCACGCGACGCGCCCCGGCCCACGACGAATGCGGCCGTTGGGTGAAAACGGCGGGCATCGTCGGATTTCCTCGGTGACAAATCCGGAAAACTCCCCATGCTGCCGGCTGTCCGGCGCTTTTGCGGTCGGACGGCGGGAGAGCCGACTGAACGGCCCCCCGTCTGATGCAGACCTGAAATTGAAAATACACCGATGAAAAAGACGAAGACTCCCGCCGGCGCCGCTTCCCGCGCCACTGCCACGAAGAAGCCTGCCGCCAAGCCCGTGGTGGCCGCCGCTCCGGTGCCCGCTCCCGCGCCGAAGCCGGTGGTCGCGGTCAAGCCGGCCAAGAAGTCCGGCCCGCAGCCCACCGTGATCCAGGCCAACCTCGATGTCGGCTTTGGCAACACGCTCTACATCCGCGGCGAAGGCCCGGGGCTGAACTGGGATCGTGGCCAGACGCTCGACTGCCAGAAGGACGATCTCTGGTCCTTCACCATCGAGGCGGCCGCCAAGCCGATCATCTTCAAATTCCTGATCAACGACGAGACGTGGTGCACGGGTGACGACTATGTCGTCGAGCCGGGCAACAAGATCACCCTCGTCCCGACGTTCTGATTGCGGGCCCGGGATCGGCGGCCGTCTGGTGGCGCCGATCCATGCCCGTGGGCCGGCGTCGATCGGCCCTGTTTGCGCCCTCCTGCTGGCTGCGTCAGCGCGAGCCGCAACGGGGGGCTTCGTCGGGATTCAGCTCCAGCAGGCGGTTCCGCAGCGTGCCGAGCGGCTCCTCGTTGTGTTCGAGGAGGTCGGCTCCCCATTCCTCGGCGTGCAACTCGACGCGCGAGAACGGACGGGGCAGGTAGAACCGGTCCCAGCTCGGCAGCCGCCATGCCGCCGCGAAGCGCATGCCGACCAGGATTGTGGTCGCTCCGGTTTTGCGGGCGAGGATCACTCCGCCGCCCTTCAAGTCGTAGCAAGGGCCCCGCGGCCCGTCGGGCGTGATGCCGATGTCTTCACCGTGGCGGAGCTTCTCGGCCAGGGCGTGCATTGCCTCGCGGCCGAACCGACTGCTGGAGCCGCGCACGGTGCGCAAGCCGACGACCTCGAAGAAGGCGGCCAGCCAGGCGCCGTCCTTGCTGGCGCTGACGAGTGCGTAGAGGCGTTTGCCCTTGCGGAAGCGGCGGTAGAGTTCGGCGGCGATGAAGAGGCGATTGTGCCAGAGCGTGAAGATCGCGGCCTGATCGAGTCGCCCCATCACCCGGCGTGTCGCCTCGTCGGCCTCGATGCGCACGGTGCGGCACCAGAGGCGGACGAGCAGCCCCAGCGGCCAGAGCAGGAGTCGCCGCCAGCCGACGATGGCATGGATGCGGCGCGGACTGGGCTGCGGAGTTTCGGTCACCGCCAAGGTTTAGGCGAGCCGGTGGACGTGCGGCAACACCGGAGGGGCCGGAGTCGCCGCGCGTCCGCTGTCGTCTGCCTCGGCTCGGGCCCGGGCGTTCCGCTGGCGCCGGGGCTTGCGGCCCCGCGCTGGGGCCGCAGGGTGACGCACATGAGCAATGGTTGCCAACCGGCCGAGTCTTGGGCCCCCGACCGAAGGGGAGCGGCGCGGGGGGCGCACGCTTCGCGCGGGAGGAGGACCCCGTGAGCGCGTTCGTCCCTCCCGGCGAGTGCCCGGCCTGCGGCGAGCCCGTGCCGGCGGGAGCCAGGGCGTGCCCGCATTGTGGATCCGACGAACGCACCGGCTGGAGCGAGGAAACCTACCTCGATGGCGTCGACTTGCCCGCGGAACCGGACGACGGGGAGTGCCGGCGCATCGAGGAGCGCGAGATCGGCGACGGTCTGCCGCGGGGCGGCCGGGCGTGGCTGGCGGTCGGGCTGGCGGTGCTGCTCGCGCTGGTGCTCAGCGGCGCGTGGTGGCTGCTGTGAGCTCACGCGAGCGTGAGCCCGAACACGGCGGCCCCGAGGATGGGTAAATCGGGATACACAGCGGTGGCGCCCGCGGCGCGCAGGTCCTGCTCGGAGTGTGTACCGGTGGCGACGCAGAAGCAGGGGATGCCAGCATTGTGCGCGGTCGCCAGGTCGAAGGGCGAGTCGCCGATCAGGCAGGCCGTGGCCGGTTCGGCGCCGAGCCGGTGCAGCGCCTCGGCGGTGAACTCGGCGGCGGGTTTGCGCCACGGGCAGTCGCGCGCGCCGAGGACGAGGTCGAGCTGCGGGGCGAGCCCGAGGTGCGCGAGGAGGGCGCGGGCGTGCTCGCCGATCTTGTTGGTGAGCACGGCGGTCTTCCTCCCGCGTGCCCGGAGAGCGGCGACGAGCTCGCGGCCGCCGGGGTAGACGGTCGGATCCTCGAGCTGGATCTTCTCGGTGTAGGCCACGTGCACGCGGCAGGCCTCGGTCACGAGTTCCGCCGGCACGAAGCGCCCCATGGCGTTTTCCAACCCGCCGCCCACGGCACGCCGCACCTGCTCGGCGCTCGGCGCGGGATAGCCGAACTGCGGCAGCGTGTGGCAATACGCGCGGTGGATCGTCGTGAAGGCGTCGACCAGCGTGCCGTCGAGATCGAAGAGGACGGTGCGGAACGGGAGCATCGGCAGGTGAACTCGCGCGAATCGTCGCGCGGCGCAACGGCGAAGGTCCGTGGCTCCGGTTTTTCATCGCAACGACACCGCCGCGTGGCAGCGTGGGGCCCGAGCGCCATGCAAACCCCGCCCGCCAACGCCGCCACCTTGCGGATCGAGGAGACCGCGGATCAGTGCCGCCTGACGGTCGGCGGGCGCTGGGACCACGCCGCCGAGCGGCCGCAGTGGAAGCCGGCGAAAGGTGCGACCCTCCGGCGCGTCGAGATTGTGGTGACGGAGCTGGAGCGCTGGGACGGCTCGCTGGTGCTCTTCCTCGGCGAGGTGCGCCGGCTCTGCGAGCGGCGCCACTGGGCACTCGCGGTGCAGGGGCTGCCGGCGGGGATCCCGCCGGCGCTCGTCCGACCGCAGCGCGGGCCGGCGGGGACGGGCGGCGGCTGGACGTGGTTTGCGGAGGTCGGCGTGGCGGCGCGGAAGTTCGTCGACGATGCGCTCGACTACGCGCGCTTCGTGGGCAACTGCACGATCGGCTTCGCGCACCTGCTGCGGAAACCCGGAAGTTTTCGTTGGGGCGACTGCCTGATCCAGATGCAGCAGTGCGGCGCGCAGGGCCTGCCCATCGTCGGGCTGATCAGTTTCCTCGTCGGCGTGATCATGGCGTACCAGTCGGCCGTGCTGCTGCGGCAGTTCGGGGCCGACATCTACGTGGCCGACCTGATCGGGCTCGGCGTGGTGCGCGAGATGGGGCCGATGATGGCGGCGGTGGTGCTGGCCGGGCGGACCGGCGCGGCGTTCGCCGCCGAGATCGGCAACATGAAGGCCAACGAGGAGATCGACGCTTTGGAGACGCTGGGCCTGAACCCCGTGCAGTTCCTCGTGCTGCCGCGGTTGGTGGCGCTGCAGCTGATGATGCCGCTGCTCACGCTCTACGCGAACGCCCTCGGCGTGCTCGGCGGCATGCTCATCGCGTGGGGCCTGCTCGACCTGCCGCCGATCACCTACTGGATCGAGACCAAGAGCATCCTCGATCTCTCCGACCTCGCCAGCGGCCTGATCAAGAGCATGGCGTTCGGCGGGCTGATCGGCTTCGCGGGCTGCCTGCGCGGCATGCAGGCCGACCGCAGCGCTGCCGGCGTGGGCAAGGCGGCGACCTCGGCGGTCGTCACCGCCATCCTCTGCATCATCCTCGCCGACGCCGTGTTCGCGGTGATCTTCAACATTCTCGGCTTCTGATCCGCGCCCCGTTTCCCCGATGAGCAACGCCGCCGACAACGCGATCGAAGTGCAGGGGCTGGAGTGTCGCCAGGGCGAGCGGACGATCCTGCACGACGTGAACTTCACCGTGGCGCGGGGCGAGCTGTTCTTCGTCATCGGCGGGAGCGGTTGCGGCAAGAGCACGCTGCTCAAACACCTCATCGGCCTGCTGCCGGTGGCCGCGGGGCGCATCGCCTACTTCGGGCGCGACTTCACCGCGGCCGGACCGGCCGAGCGGCGCGAGATGCAGAAGGGCTTTGGCGTGTCGTACCAATATGGTGCGCTTTGGAGTTCGATGACGCTGGCGGAGAACGTGGCCCTGCCGTTGCAGGAGTACACGGCGCTCACGGCTGCCGAGCGGCGCGAGATCGTGCGCTGGAAGCTCGCGCAGGTCGGCCTCTCCGGCTGCGAGGACCAGTTCCCCGCGGAGGTGAGCGGCGGCATGCGCAAGCGCGCCGCGATCGCCCGCGCCCTCGCGCTCGATCCGCAGATCATCTTCTTCGACGAGCCGGCCGCCGGCCTCGACCCGATCACCTCGCGCGCCCTCGACCGCCTCATCCTCGAGATCCGCGACAACCTCCACACCACGATGGTCATCGTCTCGCACGAGTTGCCGAGCATCCTCGGCATCGCCGATCGCGCGATCCTCCTGCACCGCGAGGTGCAGGGCATCCTCGCCGAGGGGGCGCCTCGGCGTCTGCTGGCCGAGGCGACCGATCCGCGCGTGCGCGAGTTCCTCGCACCCGAGGATGTGGTCTCCGCTTCGAATCACCCGTGAAAACCAAACTCAGTCCCACGCTCATCGGCATCTTCGTGATCGGCGGTTTCCTGTTGCTGCTGATCGGCGTGCTCGCGTTCGGCGGCGCCTCGCTCTTCACCAAACCGCAGCGTTTCGCCGTGTTCTTCGACGAGTCCGTGCACGGGCTCGATCCCGGGGCGCCGGTGAAGCTGCGCGGCGTGCGGGTGGGCCGCGTGGCCGACATCACCGTGCGGTTCGATGCCGCCAGGCGCGACTCCGTCGTCGAGGTCGTTTGCGAGGTGACGAAGAACGTGCTCGTTGGCCCCGAGGGAAAACGCATCGATTTCTCGGAGTCGGGCCGGATCGGCGAACTCGTGAAGGACGGCATGCGCGCCGAGTTGGCCGTCCAGGGGCTGGCGACCGGCCTGCTCTACGTGGAGCTCAACTTCGACGAGGAGCAGAAGTACCCGCTGCCGGCCGAGCTCCCGAACTCCGACATCCCGGTTGTTCCCGCGGTGCCGTCGATGATCGCGGAGTTCACCGCCAGCATCACCGAGATCCTCGGCAAGCTCGGGCAAGTCGACTACGCGGGCATTTCCACGGAGTTGAAGGCACTGATGGCGACCACACGCACCAAGATCGATGCGCTCCAGCTTCAGCCCGCCATCGACGAGGTGCAGTCCGCCGCGGCCGCCGTGCGGGTGCTCGCGAGCGACCCGAAACTCGGCGAGGCCTTTGTCGGTGTGAACCGTGTGCTGGCGGACCTCCGGGCCATGATCGGCCATGTCGACGAGCAGGTCGGCCCGACGGGCGAGGGATTGCAGCGCACGCTCGCCGAGGCGCGCAGTGCGATGGAGCAGCTCAACGCCGCCGCGCTTTCGGTGCGCAGCTTCACCGGCCCGCAGACCGGCATCGGCGAGGAAGTCGTGCAGACGATGCGGCGCGTGGCCGAGGCCGCGGAGTCGTTGCAGCGGCTGGTCGATTTCCTCGAGCGCAACCCGAACTCCCTCATCACCGGCCGGCCGCCGGTCGGACCCGCCGGTTCCGGCCGGCGTCGTTGAATTTCCGTAACGCCATGAAAACGCTCCCTCTTGCGACCTTCCCCCGGCTCGTCGCCGCCCTCGTGCTCGCCGTGTTGGCCGGCTGCAACCTGCCCACCGCACAGCCCGACCCGACGCGGTTCTACCTGTTGTTCGCGCCGGGCTCTGTGCCGGCCGTGGGGGCTGCGACCGAAGGCGCCCGCGGGGCGACGCTCGGGCTCTGCCGCATCGAGCTTCCGGCCTATCTGCGTTCGCCCGCCGTGGTGCTCCGGCCCGGTGGCACGGAGGTGGTGCGGGTGCGCGACGCACGCTGGGCCGAGCCGCTGGAGCAGGGGATTGCGCGGCTCCTGCGCGAGACGTTGCTGACGCAGCCGGGAGTGCGCGCGGTTGTGGCCTATCCGGCGCCGCAGTCGGCGTTGCCGCAGTACGAAATTTCGGTGCGTGTGCTCGCGTGCGAGGGCGTCGCCGGCCCCGAGAGACGCCGGGCGCGGTTTGCTGCGGCTTGGGAGATCCGTGCGACGGCGGCGGGAGCCGGTGCGGCGCCGCTGGCCACCGGAGTGTTCGAGAGTGCAACCGCTGAATGGCCGGAGGGAGACTATGCTGCGCTCACCGCGAAGTTGGGCGAGGCGGTTGCCTCGCTCGGGCGCGAACTGGCGGCGGCTTTGCCGAAGTAGGGGGGCTGTGGCGGCGCGCCTTGGCCCCAGATTTCCCGCGCATGAGGCGCGAAAGGGCGGGTATACGGAATTTTTGGCCACCCAATCATCCCTCTTGCCAAACCCGCGTTCCTCCGGTGTCCTGACCGGCTCCGGTGCGTGTGCGCCACGGTGATCATCGCCGCTAGCGGACGCCTGCCGCTCAATTCCATCCAGTAAACTAACCTCCACGGAGTTAAAAACATGGCAGTCAAAGTTGCTATCAATGGTTTCGGCCGCATCGGCCGCCTCGTGTTCCGCGCCCTCGTTGAGCAGGGCCTGCTCGGTACGACCTTCGACGTCGTCGCCGTCGGCGATATCGTCCCGGCCGACAACCTGGCCTACTTGCTGAAGTACGACTCCACCCAGGGTCGCTTCGACGGCACCGTTTCCTCCAAGAAGTCCGCCGCCGACAAGGCCGACGACGACGTCCTCGTCGTCAACGGCAAGGACATCCTCGTCGTCAGCGCCAAGACCCCCGCCGAGCTCCCGTGGGCGAAGTTGGGCGTGCAGGTCGTCATCGAGTCGACCGGCCTCTTCACCGACGCCGAGAAGGCCAAGGGCCACCTCGCTGCCGGCGCCAAGAAGGTCATCATCTCCGCTCCGGCCAAGGGTGAGGACATCACCGTGGTCCTCGGCGTGAACGACGACAAGATCGACTACGCCAACCACAACATCATCTCCAACGCTTCCTGCACGACGAACTGCTTGGCCCCGCTGGTCCACGTTCTCCTCAAGGAAGGCTTCGGTCTCACCGAAGGTCTGATGACCACGATCCACTCCTACACCGCGACGCAGAAGACCGTCGACGGCCCGTCCCGCAAGGACTGGAAGGGTGGCCGTACCGCCGCCCAGAACATCATCCCCTCCACGACCGGCGCCGCCAAGGCCGTCGCGCTCGTCCTCCCCGAGGTCAAGGGCAAGCTCACCGGCATGGCCTTCCGCGTGCCGACCCCGACCGTCTCCGTCGTCGACCTGACCTTCAAGACCGCCAAGGACACCTCGCTGGCCGAGATCAAGGCCGCCCTCAAGAAGGCGTCCGAGACCTACATGAAGGACATCCTCGGCTACACCGAGGACGAGGTCGTCTCCAGCGACTTCATCCACTGCAAGCTCTCGTCGATCTTCGACGCCGGCTCCTCCATCGAGCTCAACAAGAACTTCTTCAAGCTCGTCAGCTGGTACGACAACGAGTGGGGCTATTCCAACCGCGTCGTCGAACTGACCAAGAAGATCGCCGCGAAGCTCTGAGCTTCGCAGCACTTCACTGAAGGCTGAAATCTCTGAAGGGCTGAAGGCTGACTCAACTCAGCGTTCAGCCCTTCTTTATTGTCCGCTCCCGTTTTCCCTCCGCTCTCCCCGTCCGCTCCCTTTTCCGTCATGGCCAAATTCAAATCCATCCGCGACCTCGACCTCGCCGGCAAACGCGTCTTCATCCGCGTCGACTTCAACGTCCCGCAGGACAAGGCCACCGGTGCCATCACCAACAACGCGCGCATCGTCGCCGCCCTCCCGACCATCAAGTACGCCCTCGAGAAGGGCGCCTCGGTCGTGCTCGCCAGCCACCTCGGCCGCCCGGACGGCAAGGTCATCGCCAAGTACTCCCTCAAGCCCGTCGCCGACGAGCTCTCCAAGCTCCTCGAGAAGCCCGTGACGTTCCTGCCCGACTGCGTCGGCGCCGCCACCGAGGCCGCCTGCGCCGCGCTCAAGCCCGGCCAGGTCGTTCTCCTCGAAAACCTCCGCTTCCACATCGAGGAAGAAGGCAAGGTGAAGGAGAAGCAGGCCGACGGCACCGAGAAGTCCATCAAGGCCGACCCGAAGAACGTCGAGGCCTTCCGCGCCTCGCTCACCAAGCTCGCTGATGTCTATGTCAACGACGCCTTCGGCACCGCCCACCGCGCGCACAGCTCGATGGTTGGCCTGAAGCTCGCCCAGAAGGGCGCCGGCTTCCTCATGGAGGCCGAGCTCGTCGCCTTCGCCAAGGTCATCGACGCTCCGGCCCGCCCGCTGCTCGCCATCCTCGGCGGCGCCAAGATCGCCGACAAGATTCCCCTCATCAACAACCTCCTCGACAAGGCCAACGCCATCATCATCGGCGGCGGCATGGCCTTCACCTTCAAGAAGGTTGTCGAAGGCGTCGAGATCGGCTCCAGCCTCTTCGACCCCGAGGGCGCCAAGATCGTCGCCGAGCTCGTCGCCAAGGCCAAGGCTAAGGGCGTGAAGCTCGTCCTCCCCGTCGACTACGTCGCCGCCGACAAGTTCGACGCCAATGCCCAGACCAAGCTGGTCGACGACAAGTCCGGCATCCCCGCCGGCTGGATGGGCCTCGATGTTGGCCCGAAGACGATCGCGCTCTTCCGTGAGACGATCCTCGCCTCCAAGACCATCGTCTGGAACGGCCCCGCGGGCGTGTTCGAATTCGACAAGTTTGCCGCCGGCACCATCGCCCAGGCCGAAGCCATCGCCGAAGCCACCAAGGCCGGCGCGGTGACTGTCATCGGCGGCGGCGACACCGCCACGGCCGCGAAGAAGTTCAAGGTCGCGAAGGTCGTCACCCACTGCTCCACCGGTGGCGGCGCCAGCCTCGAGCTCCTCGAAGGCAAGGTCCTCCCCGGCGTCGCGGCTCTGGAAGCCTGATCCATCCCGGCCGGGCGCTGTGCCCGGCCTCCCTCTCCCAACAACGCACACACTCCTCCTCTCATGGCTCGCAAAATCCTCATCGCTGGTAATTGGAAGATGAACAAGACGGCCGCCGAAGGCGCTGAACTCGCCAAGGCCATCGTCTCCGCTGCCGGCAAGTCCACCGCCGTCGAAATCGTCGTTTGCCCGACGTTCACCGCCCTCGAGTCCGTCTCGAAGGTCGTCGAAGGCTCCGCCATCAAGCTCGGCGCGCAGAACATGCACCCCGAGGCCTCCGGCGCCTACACCGGCGAGATCTCGGCCGGAATGCTCCGCTCGCTCTTCTGCTCGTATGTGATCCTCGGTCACAGCGAGCGCCGCACCTACTTCGGCGAGTCCGATGCCTTCATCAACAAGAAGGTCGTCGCCGCCCTCAAGGCCCAGCTCAAGCCCATCCTCTGCGTCGGCGAGACGCTGCAGGAGCGCGAGGCCGGCAAGGCCTTCGACGTTGTCCGCACCCAGACCGTCGCCGGCCTCGCCGGTGTCACCAAGGAGCAGATCGCCGACGTCGTCATCGCCTACGAGCCCGTCTGGGCCATCGGCACCGGCAAGGTCGCCACGACCGCGCAGGCGCAGGAAGTGCACGCCTTCATCCGCAAGCTCCTCACCGAACTCTACGGCGAGGCGGCCCAGCGCGTCCGCATCCTCTACGGCGGCTCGATGAAGCCCGACAACGCCCCCGAGCTCCTCAAGCAGGAGGACATCGACGGCGGCCTCATCGGTGGCGCGGCCCTGCAGGCCCCGTCCTTCCTCGAGCTCGTCAAGGCCGGCAGCACCGCCAAGGCCTGAGCGACCCGAGATCCGCATACTTCAAGCCGCGGCGCCGAGCGATCGGCCCGCGGCTTTTTCGTATCCGCGCCTTGATATAACGACCGCGTGCTCCGGCACGCCGGACCTACGGATTCAGGATCCGCAGCACCTCGGCGTGGAGCTTGGGATGGGCGGCGAGCGTGGACTGGGCGCCCATCGGCTCGCGCCCCTGCCAGTCGGTGATCATGCCGCCGGCACCGCGGATCACCGGCACGAGCGCGGCGATGTCCCACGGGTTCATGACCGGGTCGCCCATGATGTCGGCCCAACCGGTGGCGACGAGCAGGTAGCCGTAGCAGTCGCCCCAGGTGCGGACCAGGCGCACGCGTTGCGTGAGCGCCTCCCAGCCGGCGGCGCTTTGATGCTGCGGCACGGAGAGCGTGTCGGTGACGAGCAGCGTGGCGGCGGCGAGGTCGGCCGGCTCGCGCAGGCGCACGGGTTTGCCGTTGAGCGTGGTTGCCGTGCTGTCGCCGACGACGAGCTGGCGGAGAATGGGTTGGTGAATGCAGCCGAGGACTGGTTGCCCGCGATGGAGCAGGGCGATGAGCGTGCCGAAGAGCGGGCAGGCGGCGGCGAAGCTCTTCGTGCCGTCGATCGGATCGAGCACCCAGACGAACTCCGCGTCGGCACGGTCGTTGCCGTACTCCTCGCCGAGCACGCCATGATCGGGAAAACGTTTCGCGATCATCGCGCGCATCAGCTCCTCGGCACCGCGGTCGGCGGCGGTCACGGGCGTCTGGTCGGACTTCATCTCGACGGCGACGTCATGGCTGCCGAAGAGCGGGCGGACGAAGTCGCCGCTGGCGATGGCGAGTTCTTGCAGGAAAGCGCGATAGGGTGCGAGGTCCACGGCGCGAGGTTGGGCGAAGCCGCTGCGGACAGCACGCCGTTTTTGGTGGGCGAAGGGCGGGCGGCGGGTTTGCATCGCGGCATGCCTTGGTGCGCCGTCCCCATCCACTTCCTCGACTTTGAGGGCAGCCTCGCGGGCGGGGTGGTTGAATACGGCGTGGCGGTGTTGCACGGCGGCGAAGTGGTCGAGACGGCCACGCGGCTGTGCCGGCCCAGCGGGGCGATCCGCCGCGAGGACTCCGCGGTGCACGGGATCGGCGCCGCCGATGTGGCCGACGCCGCGCCGCTGGCCGCCGACTGGGAGCGGTTCGCCGGATGGCGGCAGCGCGGGCCGCTGGCCGCGCACTTCGCGGGCACGGAGAACTCGCTGCTCAAGGCCACTTGGCCGTACGCGCGGCAGTCGCCGGAGTTCGCGCGGGCCGGTGCGACGACGAACGACTGGGGCCCTTGGATCGACACCGGCCGGCTGGTGCCGCAGCTTTTCCGCGGAGTCGGGTCGGCGAAGCTCGAGGATCTGGTGACGCAGTTCTCGCTTGGTGCGGAGCTCGCCGCACTCGCGGAGAAACACTGTCCGCCGACTCGGCGGCGTTACCACGCGGCGTTGTACGATGCGCTTGCGGCGGCGCTGCTGCTGCGGGCGGCACTGGCGCGCCCGGAATTCGCGGGGGCGACGGTGCCGTGGCTGCTCGAGCTCAGCTCGCTCGATCCGGTGCGCCGCGAGTCGTTGCGGCAGGGCGAGCTGTTCTGAACCCGGAGGCGCTCAGCGGAGCGTGAAATCGAGCGTGGCGTCGGCACCGGTGCCGGTGACGCACGCTTCGAAGGCGATGTTCTCGGTGCGGATGAACGTGGTGCGCTCGATCAGCCGGTACTTCTGCGTCGCACTCAGGCCCTTGGTCTCCTTGATCTCGACCACCCGCCGCCGCATCGGGCCCTCCTCGGCGGAATCGTAGTAGTGGTGCAGCGCGGCGGTGCCCTGGAAACGCCAGCGGCCGTCCCAACCCTGCACCGGCGCCGGGGCGCCCAGATCCTCGGCGATCTCGAGCCGTTCGCCGATGGCGGTGTAGCGCTTCGCAAGGTACTCGCGGATCAACCGATGGGCCGTGGCCGTCACCTTGGCCGCCTCGCCCGGCTCCTGTTCCGGCGCCGCTGGCGCAACTCCCGGCGTGCTCGGGGTCGATTGGTCGCCGGCGGTCCCGTTCGGCCGGCCGCTCTCCGCCCGGACCGAGGTCGCCGCCAGAAGCGCGACGATCGTCAATTGGAGAACTTCTCGCCGCAGAGTCGATGTACCCATGGTCGGTCAGGATGAGTGCCCGGAATGCGGAGACAAGGCGTTTTCGACCGCCCACGCGGGATGCCGCCGAGGAGTTTGCTGCCAACGATGGGGACGACGCCCCACCGCATGGCGGTTCATCGCGGCGTCTGCCACGCAGGGGGATCGAAGCGCGAGACTTCGAACACTTGGGGGGTGCCGGGTCCGAAGTAGAAGGGAAGCGGACCGAAACCGTCGGAGTAGAAACCGGCGCCGAGGTCGATCTGCATGGTCGAGATCCAGCCGGAGGCGGCGATCGTGACCTTGCCGGCAGGGACGAACGGCGGTGCTGGCGGAGCGGAGACGTTGGTGTTTCCGGTGGGCGAGATCAGGTGGTCGCCGGGGGTCATGGCGAAGGCGCGTTTGTCCAGCGGCTTGGCGCCGGCCTGTTCCATGTAGTATTGGAAACCCCAATGCCCCTGGAACCAGAGCGTGCCCGGCCGGCCGCCGAGCTGCTCGTGGAGCACACGGGCGGCGGCGCGGGAGTCCCGGGCGAAGGCGGTGTCGGCGCGCACGATGGCGACGCTCAGGGCGGCGGCGGGCAGGAGCGGCCAGAGCTGGAGCCAAGTGCGACGCGGCGGGGAAGCAGGACCGCGGGCAGCCAGTCGGCGCACGACGAGGATCGCTACGACGGGCGCAAGCGGGAGGAGCGAGCGGCCGTTGACGGACCAGTTGAGGCCCGCGGTGAAGACGAGGGTACCGAGCACCCAGAGCGCGAGGAGGAGCGAGTCGGCGTTGCGGTGTGCGCGAAGGTCGCCGACGACGAGCGCCAACGGCGCGAGCCCGAGGGCGGCGAAAAGCGCCACCTGCGCGATCGCATCCCAACGGGTGCCGGCTGCACCATGCAACTCGAGCGTGGTGAGTTGGGCGGCGAGGGGTAGGACGGCGACGAACGTAGCGGCGAAGCCGAGTCCGAAGGCGAGGCCGCGCCAGGACCAGAGGCGATGTGCGACAAAGAGCAGCGGCAGCAGGCAGCCGCCGGTGAAGGACAAGGTGATCAGACCGCGTTGCCAGAGCGGCCCGGAGACCTGCTGCATGCGGGCGTAGAGGCCGGCGCCGGCGAGCATGCCATGCCCGTAGCGGTGAGCCGTCCAGCGGTCGAACGCAGCGAGGGCGAGCACGGGGAGCGCAAACCAGAGGAGTTTCCAGCTCGGCCGGCGTTCTCGGACGGTGGTGTAGACGGCGGCGAGGGCGAGCCAACGGTGTTGGTTGCGGTCGAGGCCGCGCAGCCAGAACTCCAGGGACCAAAGCCAGAGCGCGAGCATCGGCACGTCGCACATCAGCGTGGTGGCCGAGACCCAGAATACTGGAGACACCAGGGCGATCGTCGCGGCGAGGACGGGTTGCGGGCAGAAACGGCGGGCGAGGACGTGGGTGCCCAAGACGGCGGCGATCGCCGGCAACAGGAACGCCACATGCAGCGCGGGCTCGCTCCAGCCGAACAGCCCGCCGGCGGCGGCGAGGTAGTAGCAGGCCAATGGCGGGTTCTGGGTGACGTCGGCCAGCGGCATCGCGAACCCGTACCAGTTGACGACCGTTCCGAACGGGTTCGCCGGATCGGCGAGGATCTGCTGGGCCGAGCGGAGGAAGAGGTAGTCGTCGATGTGGACGGCCTTGTTCGCAAAGGGGGCGAGGCAGAGCAGGGTCGCGAGCGTCACCAGCAGGACCGGGTGGCGGTACCAAGCGGAGCTGGACGGAGCGGACGAGGGGGCGGCGGGCATTCGGAGAGGCGCAAGCATGGCGCGGCGTGAAAGGCGTGTGCAAGCCCGGTGGGTGGAGGTCCTCCGCCGTGGTAACTCCGTGCTTCTTTGCGCGTCGCTTTCCCTGCGCCCGCGATTCCGCAGCGGATTCCAGAAAGCGCCAAGGCCCGCAACTCGTTGGAATTGCGGGCCTTAGAAGTTGGCGTCCCCACGGGGATTCGAACGCCGGACTTGGTTCTTTTAGGCTTCATCGATGTGTTGGTTATCAGGGACCTACGGAATCTCGAAGACCTCTGGAAATGCCAAAACAGGGATCTAGAGCGCCCAACTATTCCTGAACTATTCCTGAAAGGTGTTCGTCCGTTGAGAAACGACCTGGAGTAAGAGAGCCCCCCCCTGCGGGCAGGCTCTCGGATTTGCAGGCCAATCCGAGCTCAAGTCGGATTGGCGTTCGGCTGCCAGTTGTCGATGAATTCGGGCTTCCACCACTCAACTCCGGATATCTGCTCGGGACGAAGGTCCGCCGATTTTGCGAAGGCTAGGGCAGCCCACAACGCACGGGCGGTGTCGTCATCCATTCGAGCAAGAATCGCCCTGAGCTCGCGAACCACGCGGGGCAAGGATACCGTTCGCCCAATTGGCGACCTCTCCAGGCGATCGATCGTTTCGTGATCGTCCAGCATCAGTCCGAGGCAATCGGCAGGAGAGAAGGTCGGGTCGGCCAGCGCAAAGATCCAGTAACCGCCGACCTCATACAAGATTAGCAGGTCTGCTCGGTCGAGATACCCGGAGATTCTCGTGAATGCCTTGCCGTAGGAGTCTGTAAGCGCTTTGACGATTTCGGTTGGTTCGAGGCGGGTCAAGAGTCCCACCATGATGTCCATTTCGAAGACTCCACGCCCAGTTACGCGTGTCTGAGACGCAAGGATTCGCTCCGTTGCCACACGGAAGAAGTCAGGAGTGTTCATGCGAATTCCTCCTGGGGCTTATGCGAGAGCACTTCTTCCAGGATTCTCAGCTGGAACCACTCGTCGCGGAAGCGTGCCGGAGGAGTAACTGGACGGCTCGTTGGCGCGAAATCGGAGCAGGTTGCATGGCGATTGGGGCTGGCTGCGACAGAGACCATGCGCGCACCGAACCAGGTGCTATCTCGGTAGACGACCTCGTCGGACGACGTGTAGGCGAGAGTGAGGCCGTTGGCCAAACGGAACAGGAGGCAGAGATCGCGTTCCGTCGCCGATGGCGGTCGGTCCGGGGACCTCATCCGCCAGAAAACGGTGCCAGGAACAAAAGCAGTTTCGGCGATGGCTTCTCCGATGACCGACTGGAAGACGGTCTGATTTTGCGGGTGTCGCCAGTGCCCGCGCCAATACGGGAGTCGGCGTCGGTAGACAAAACAGTGAGTGTGATCGCGCAGGTCTTTGATGATGAGATCGGAGTCCAGGGAATACGCGGATTCGAATGTGTGTGATTGGGTCATGGTAACGAACAGGGCGACAGCCGACTCAATCCCGGCATGCGAGAAGGGGCTGACACCCAGCCCTCATGCCCGAGGGGCGAAGCGAACGACGTGAGTGCGCGCCCGAAGTTTGGTTCGGAATTCCCCCACATGCCGGCGCCGCAAGGCGGGAACTCCCACACGCCCCAACAGCGCGTCTTTCAGCGGTTGGACTTCGTCCCTCGACTGCTCCAGACGAACTCTTCGACATCCTTGCAGTAGGCGACAAGAACGGCACGCGCTGCGGGTTCGTCCAACGCAGCGCACAGGGCCGCTATGGAGCGCGGCGTGGGAAGGATGTCCGTCCGCGAGGGCCGCTTCGTCGATCCAGTCCGAAGCCCCCGCCGCATCTGACTTAAGAACCCGGGGGTGAGCCCGGCATCACGCGCAAGCTGCCGAAGGGAAATCGGCGCACTCTGAGGGGCAGGTTTCTGAGGCTCGCTCAACACGGCTTCGAGTGCAGCAGAGAGATGCGACATGCATAAATCAAATCCGAGTGTTTACGACACGTAAACAACTTTCTTGACAAGGCGGGTATGTGTTTACAGGGTATAAACGTTAACCGGTGACCCTCATCACTCAATTCCAACAATGAAACCTGTATCCATCATCACCCGTTCCCTGAACATCCCCACCGCAGATGCAACGTTCGCCAGCCTCCGGCCCGACATCGACGAGGTTGTCGAAATTCGCCCCAACGCACACGTCCGCCTGATTCCACGAAATCCGCTTGATGCCGGCGTGGCATTTCACCGCCTCCTCTTGCGGATGGGTGACTCGAAACCACTCTCCTTCGAGGAGAAGGCACTCCTCCCCTGGCTGAGTGCGCTGCGAAACACGATTTGGAACCTTGGAGCGTCGGAGATGGAAATCGAAGCTGCTCTCCCTGCGTTTAACGGCGTCCCTCACGGGGTGTGCGATCTTCTGGTCACGGGCGGACCTGGTCGCCGCGGTGTGGTCGAGGTCAAGGTGGTAGCCCATGGCGCGCCGTTGACTCCGCGGAGTAGAGACCTCGCACAGGTCGGTGCCTACGCCCAGCTCGCCGCCCGTCATGCGCGATTCTCGGACACCTGGGCCGCGGTCGCCTACATCGAGCTGGCTGAGCGCCGCATGCATCTCATCGGCTTCAGGAATGCCCGGCAGTTGATCTTCAAGACGGCTGATCTCCTGGCGGCCTAACCCGGCCCCAACATCAAATTCAATCTGCGAGCCGGAGCGCCAGCGCGCACCGGTCGATACTGCGCCATGGATCCAGACGACGAATGTGACTACTGGGACGCGCTCTTCTCCGAACAGCGCGACCTCGCCTTCGAATATCTGCGAAAGCACAACGCGGAGTTACCGACAGACGCGTGCCCAATGTGCGGCAAGCTCAGGCACGTCCCCGGCTTCCCCTGTCCCAAGTGCGGCTACCGCCATCTCATTGCCCTTGGGCGGGTGCGGGATACGGAGCATGGTTACGAGGTCATCGGAGTGGGCGCCGGGACTGCGATCTTCGCGAGGTTCATTGTGGTCGAAGAAGAGTAGTGCCGGGACGCTAGGTCCGGACAAGACCCCGCCCAAGTTGCCACCATTGCGGGGTTGCGAGCGTTCCGACCTAGAATCCCGCCAACAATCCGGCCCGTTGGGGAGGGATGAGGGGCTTGTGGTGATTCCGGTGTCCGGGGAGAAGAACCCAGCACCCTTCGCGACACATATGCACTTGTGCGATAAAAAATGCTTGCAACGCGCACAAGTGGTGTTTTGATTGTTCCCGCAGCTCGAGAAAAAGCTCCGGAGCTTGCGCTTCGGAGCCAACAGTTAAGCAGTCTCCAAGCCTTCGAGAAGCCCAAGACTGTCCACCTGTAGCTCGGCATCAAGGGAAAACTGCCCGTCCCTTCGAAATCCAAAGTTAGTTATTCAGTCAAGATGAGCACAGCACAACAGGTGTATGATGGTTTGGTGGCTTTCATGAATAAGTTCACCAACCCCAAGTCGGCATGGTATGCCGGTATCGCAGCCGATCCGAAGGACCGGCTTTTCAATGGTCACGGAGTGGACGAAAAGAACGGCAACTGGCGTTACGATACGTGCTCCACGTCCGCAGATGCCAGGGCCGTGGAAGAGGCCCTGCTCAAACTCGGATGCAAGGGCGGCGGCGGCGGTGGCGACGACGCTACGCGAAGCTGTTACGTCTACTTCATCACCTCGTCTACCCGTGAGTGATTCGCCGGAGCAGGGGACTTAACACAACCCAACCGAACGACATCGTGGCGGGTCCGACCCCCGCCCCGACGCAACCGTCCTAATGAATTACGAACTTCTCCGTGACCTCGCGGACATCCAAACAGGCATCACCCTGCGTGGCGAAGCATCCACACGGCACGATCCCAACGGGACTCACCGCCTAATCCGCATCGGCGACGTGAGTCACGATGGATTCCTAGCGTTAAGCTCTACCACGAAGGTCCGCCTCTCCGAGACCGAAGTTTCCAAGTTCTCGCTTAAGCCCGGCAACGTCCTCCTTGCGGCCCGCGGATCCCGCCTCACAGCGGCGGTCTTTGACCTCGATGAGCCCTCCGTCGCTGGCAGCCAATTCATCATCATTCGCATCCGGCCCCAGTGGTTGGCCCTGCGGTCTGGCTTCCTCGCGTGGTATCTCAACCTACCCGTCATCCAAGAGCAACTGGCGGCGAGTATGCGCGGGACATACATCCGTTCGCTACCCGTGAGCGTCCTCGCGATGCTACAGGTGCCTGTCCCGAATGCAGCAAAGCAGGATGCTATCACGAACCTCAACGACCTTCGCATGCAGGAGAAGAGCCTAATGGAGCAACTCGCCCATCAGCGCAGCCAGCTCATCGACCAACTCGCCATCACCAGTATCAATTTCAACCCCCTCGACAACCATGTCCTCGGTTAATCAATCTGAAATCAACAACATCGCCTGGAAGGCCTGCGACACGTTCCGCGGCACCCTCGACCCGAGCGACTACAAGAACTATATCTTGGTGACGCTGTTCCTCAAATACGTCTCCGACGTCATCAAGGACCACCGCGCCACCTACATGGCGGAGTTCAAGGGCGACATGGCCCGGGTCGAGCGCCGGCTTGCCCGTGAGCGCTTCATCCTACCTGCCGGTGCCGACTTCGACAGTCTCTACCTTCAGCGCAATGAGGCCGACATCGGCCAGCGCATCAACATCGCTCTCGAAAAGATCGAGGAGGAGAACAAGGCCAAGCTCGAAGGCGTGTTCCGTGAGGTGGACTTCAACTCCGAAGGCAAACTCGGCCAGACCCGCGAGCGCAATACCCGCATCAAGGGTCTGCTCGAAGTCTTCGCCGACCCCAAGCTCGACCTGCGGCCGTCCGTCGTGGGCGACGAGGACGTAATCGGCAATGTCTACGAGTATCTCTTGGAGCGCTTCGCGTCCGATGCCGGCAAAAAGGCCGGCGAGTTCTACACTCCGGGCCAGGTCTCGACGCTCCTCGCCCGCCTGCTGAAACCCAAGAAGGGCGACATGATTTGCGACCCGACCTGCGGTTCCGGCTCACTACTCATCAAGGTCGGCCGTCAGGCGGACAACCGCGACTTCGCCCTCTACGGCCAGGAACTCAACGGCACCACCCACGCGCTCTGCCGGATGAACATGTTCCTGCACGGCATGGACAACTTCCGCATCGAGTGGGGCGACACGCTGCGCAACCCGCGCCTCATCGCCGACGACAAGCTGATGAAGTTCGACATCGTCGTCGCCAACCCGCCTTTCTCCCTCGACCAGTGGGGCGCGGATGAAGCCGAGGCCGACCCGTTCCGTCGCTACCGGCGCGGCGTGCCGCCGAAGGGCAAGGCTGATTGGGCGTTCATCACGCACATGGTTGAGACGGCCCGTGAGGGCACCGGCCGCGTGGGCGTCGTCGTGCCGCACGGCGTCCTGTTCCGCGGCGCCGCCGAGGGACGTATCCGCGAGAAACTCATCCAGGAGAACCTGCTCGAAGCCGTGATCGGCCTCCCCGCCAATCTCTTCTTCGGCACCGGCATCCCGGCGGCGATCCTGATTTTCAACAAGGGCAAGACGCACAGCGACGTGCTCTTCATCGACGCCTCGCGTGAATTCGAGGACGGCAAGAACCAGAACCGTCTCACCAAGGCGCATCTCGACAAGATCGTCTCCACTTACGAGGCGTTCCAGACCGTCGAGAAATACGCCTATCGCGCCACAGCGAAGGAAATCACCGACAACGACTTCAACCTGAACATCCCGCGCTACGTGGACACCTTTGAGGAGGAAAAGGAGATCGACCTCGGTGCAGTGAAACACGAGATCGCCCGGCTCGAAGGCGAACTCGCCACCGTCCGCAAGAAGATGGACGGCTACCTCAAGGAGCTCGGACTATGAGCAACGACACCGAGAGGATCATCATCTACCCGGCCAAGGACGGGCGGCCCGACATCCGGCTTCGGATCGAGGGTGGCACCGTTTACCTTTCCCAGGCGGAGATCGCTGCCCTGTTCGACACGTCCACAGCCAACGTCAACATCCACATCAAGAACATCTTGGATGAAGGCGAGCTGTCACCCGATGGAACTATTAAGGAATCCTTAATGGTTCGTGTGGAGGGTGATCGTGAGGTCCGCCGCTCGGTGAAGCTTTACCGTCTGGAGATGATCCTCGCGGTCGGCTACCGCGTGAAGAGTCCCCGCGGCACCCAGTTTAGACAGTGGGCGACGGCCAACTTGAGCGAGTATCTGGTGAAGGGCTTCGTCATGAACGACGAGCGGCTCAAGAATCCCGGTAGCTTCGACTACTTCGACGAGTTGCTCGCCCGCATCCGGGAGATCCGGGCTTCGGAGAAGCGGTTCTACCAGAAGGTCCGCGACCTCTTCGCCCTCAGCTCCGATTACCGCGAGAGTCCCGAGACCGGGCTCTTCTTCGCCGAGGTGCAGAACAAGATGCTCTACGCCGTCACGCAGAAGACGGCCGCGGAGATCGTCGTCAGCCGCGCTGACCCCGCAGCGCCCAATATGGCCCTCCAGTCATGGAGCGGCAGCCGCGTGCGCAAGCAGGACGTCATCATCGCGAAGAACTACCTGTCCAAGGACGAGATTGATACGCTCAACCGGCTCGTCGTGATCTTCCTCGACCAGGCGGAACTTCGAGCGAAGGACGGAAAGACACTTACCCTGGATTTCTGGCGCACCAATGTGGACCGGCTGCTGCAGTTCAACGACCGCCCTGTGCTCAGCAGTGCCGGTTCCATCAGCCACGAGAACATGAAGGTCATCGCCGAGGAGCGCTACGCTGAGTTCGACGAGAAGCGCCGGGCCGCCGAAGCCATCGAAGCCGACCGGGAGGATATCAAACAGCTAGAAGACGCTGAGAAGAAGCTGCTCAAGATGCCGGAGGGGGAGAAATGAACAGCGCATGGCCACAGACTCCCGTTTCTGCCGTCTGCGATCGTGTTTCGGTCGGTATCGTCATCGAGCCTTCAAAGTATTACACGGACGACAGCGGCATCCGGGCATTTCGCTCTCAGAATGTCCGGGAGAATCGCGTCAATGATTCGAACTGGGTCTACCTCACAAAGGAGGGAGACCGGAAGAACGCCAAATCCAAGTTGCGCGAAAATGATGTGTTGATTGTTCGCACCGGAGCACCGGGTGTGGCGTGCGTCGTTCCGAAAGAATATGCAGGCACCAACTGTATCGACCTTGTATTCGCAAGGCCACGCCAAGAACTGATCGACAGCCGGTATCTCTGTTCCTTTTTCAACAGCAGCTATGGCCGATCGCAGGCGCTGGGAATGCAGAATGGGCTGGCCCAAAAGCATCTTAATGTCGGCTCTGTCGCGAAGATGCTCATCCCTCTTCCGGATCTTCGGATGCAGCGAAAGCTAGCCGACATTTTCGGTTCGTGGGATGACTCACTGGAGACCCTTGATACCCTCATCGCCGCTAAAGCGCGCCGCAGGCAAGGACTCATGCAGCAGCTCCTCACCGGCAAACGGCGCCTGCCGGGGTTCAGCAAACCTTGGGGAAAGCACCGATTCGGTGAGTTGATGCGGACCGAAGATCGCTATGTCACCTTCGATGACGACCATCTTTACCACTTGGTGAGCGCCCGCCGCCGCGCTGAAGGCGTCCTATTTCGCGAAGCACTTCATGGTCGCGACATCAAGACGAAGGTCATGAAGCAGGTGCGCGCTGGGGATTTTATCATCTCCCGCATGCAGGTGGTTCATGGCGGTCTCGGCGTAGTTCCGCCCGAGTGTGACGGCTATTATGCTTCGGATTCCTATGAAGTCCTTGTGCCGCGTGATGCGACCGCACTCAGTGCGAGATTCATTGGTCATCTCTGCCGCACCCGTCGCTTTTGGCATCATGCCCTGGTCTGTAGTCACGGCGTCCACATCGAGAAGATGACGTTCGTGATGGCAGACTTTGAGCACGAGAAGTTCCTGATCCCGGAATTCGCCGAGCAAAACGCCATCGCGGACGTTCTCGATGCCGCTGACGCCGAACTTCAACTCCTGCATAATGCGCACACCGCCCTCGACCAGCAGAAGCGCGGCCTCATGCAGCAACTCCTTACGGGCAAGACCCGTGTAACACCCGACAGAACATGAGCGCTGAAAACCAAATTCCGCAGGACACAACATTCCTTCGTGAGGCATTTGCGACCGAGCAGACGTGCCTCATTGCCTCCCTCAAGTCATCGCAGCGTATCACCCATGCGGGAGATCGCGGCGAGGTGAACGAACAGCATTTCATCGACTTTCTGCGGAAATACCTTCCAAACCGTTACACCATCGAGAAGGCCATTGTCATCGATTCGCTTGGGAGCGTCAGCCACTCTGTCGACATCGTTGTATTCGATCGCCAATATACGCCAACCTTACTCGACAACGACAAACATCGTTACGTGCCGGCCGAGGCGGTTTACGCGGTTTTCGAGTGCAAACCAAAGGTCGACAAGGGCTATCTCGAATACGCCGCCAAGAAGGCCGAGTCGGTGCGCCGTTTGACTAGAACCTCCGTGGAGATTCCTCATGCCGGCGGAGTCTATCCAGCGAAAAAGCCAGGACACATAGTGGCTGGAATACTGGCCATCGATGTCGATTGGAAAGATGGCTTCCGAAGCGAGGCGTTTCAGCAAGTTCACGGAAGTCTCGTCGGAGATCAGGCTATAGATTGCGGCTTTGCTGCCACGGGCGCGAGCTTCGACACCTTCGCCGGATCGAACGCGTATTCGTTTGGGCCGACAGACAACGCCCTCGCGTATTTCGCGTTTCGCCTGCTCTCGCGCCTGCAATCACTGGCCACCGTTCCAGCCGTGGACTGGACGGCGTATGCCGCACGCCTTTCCTACAATTCCAACCAACCCCAATCATGACAATTGACTACCACCGCCAGATTCAGGCCTACGAGGCGGAGAAGGTAAACCTCTCCGATGCTGTTCGAGACGACTTGTATGCAAAGCGCGAAGCAAACCGCAATCGCCTCAAGGCAAACCTACCCGAACGGGTGAAGATCCGTTCCTTCATCGCTCAAGGCTCGATGGCTATCAGAACCACCGTTCAGGAGAAGGACAGCGACTATGACATCGACGACGGTGTCAGTTTTCTCGCGGATAGTTTGAAGGACAGCTTGCTCGGGCTAATCAGCATGGGCGCCCGCGAAGTGCAGGAGATGGTCCGAGACGCGCTCAAGGACGACAAGTTCAACAAACAACCGGAGATTATCGGTAACTGCGTGCGTGTATTCTACGCGGAAGGGTATCACGTCGATGTGCCATCATTCCGCGTCCATAACGCGGACACCAAGGATGAGAGCCAAGAACTCGCGGGAGAGAACGGTTGGCGTGCTTCCGATCCCACTGAAATCAACGTTTGGTTTGAGAGGCAGGTCCAAGACTTAAACAAGCTCCAAGAAGACGCAGGGAGCCAGTTCCGCCGCATGATCAGACTGCTGAAGCGCTTTGCGCGCAGTCGCGGCGACAAGTGGGACATGCCGAACGGACTGAAACTCACCATGCTAGCCGATGAGTGTTTCGAGCGTTCAGCTGGCCGGGACGACAAGGCGTTCTTCTTCCTCCTGCAAAAGATGGCCGACCGGCTTCAGAAGAATCTTGTCGTCTTCAATCGAGCCCAATCGAAGACACAGCAAGATCGACTAACGAAGTCCGAAAGTGATTCGAACATGATCGAACTCCGCAAGCGCGTGACCGAAGCTCTTGAGAAACTCGCAGTCACTTGGAGTCCGAATACCAACAAGAAAGCTACCCGCGAAGCTTGGGACTGGGTGTTCCAAACGGATGGGTTCCTTGAGGCGTTCGATGCGAAGGATGACGACGATGATGACAAGGGTGACCGCGGTGGCGGAATCGCTCCGGTCACGCCGACCGCGCCATTCGTTAAGAAGGAGACCCGATTCGGCTGAATGTCACCGGTCTTCCAGGATAGGTTTACGGCCGCGGCTGATAAAGCCGCGCGACGGCTAACCGAACTCTTTCCCGCGGCGAAAGAGTTTAGCGATCCATCCTATCCACGCGCCTGGGAGATTGCTCTGGAAATCAAGGGCACGGCGATCGCAGCGGAAATTCGCCTGACAGAGACGTTCCCGTCAAGCCTGCCGGAGATCCGGGTAAAGCCAGTTAGTAACTTCCGGTTTGTCATTCCTCATGTAAATGGAAACGGCAGTTTGTGCCTGACAACTAATGCCGCAGTTACGCCCATCGCGGCGCCGGAAGCTGCGATTGATTTCGTCCTTACTCGGGCACGAGCAATTCTTGAATCGCCGCAAGAGGGTGATTTCGATGCTGAGTTTTTCAACTACTGGCAAACCGCACTCCAGGACGTGCTCGTCCTAACACCTGACGCAGAGATACCGAAACAAGCCTTTTGCTTCAGCGATTCCGCGCACAAAATCTTGGCGGCCGATGAAGCAAAACTCCGGGCATGGTGCAAACGAGCAGGCAAAGGCGAAGATGCCATTCATTCGATTGGGATAGTCGAGCGCGTTGACCTTCCCGCCAGACTCTCTCCTTCTGCGTTTCCCCGAACGGTCGGCGAATTGTTGGCCCTAATTGAGCCAACATCTGAGCATCTTGCAGGGGCTATCCACCATCATCTCTGTTGGGGAAATGGCAGCTTCCTCGTGACACTCCGGACACCAACCGTAACGGGGCACATCGACGCGGCGGTGAGCTTCACCGCTCATGCGGCGGGTAAAGGCAAAGACGTCACAAGAGGATTTAGGCAAGGTCACGTGCCGTGGGAGGTAGTGAAGACCAGGGCGCGTGCACTAACGATTGACGCCCCAGTATACCGACACGCAGTCCAATCCGTCCATGCGCAACACATCAGAATGCGCGGCGGAAATGGGGTCGATTTCTCCTCAAAACGTGTCGCAGTCGTTGGCTGTGGATCACTCGGCGGATATGTCGCTCACATGCTGGCCCGAATGGGGGTTGGCAGTCTTCTCCTCGTCGACAACGACACGCTAAGCTGGGACAACGCCGGCCGACACGTGCTGGGTGGGCTTCAGGTCGGGAAAAAGAAGGCGGAAGCGTTGCGATTGCTCCTCCAGATGGAATCACCTCACCTTGAGATCGAGAAGTTGGATTTCGATCTAGAGCAGATTGTCTCGATCAGCCCATCTCGACTTCAGGGCGTGGACCTAATCGTTTCGACGATAGGCGCATGGAGTGTCGATTATGACCTCAACTACTGGGCGCGACGTGCTGCGGGGGCGCCGCCGGTAATCTTTGCATGGATCGAACCTCATGGCATCGCCGGGCACGCGATGCTTGTGCACCCGATCGAAGGCGGTTGTCTCGCCTGCGGGTGCAACCAATGGGGCGAGTTCAAACTCAGCGTCACCGATCCGGAAGCGACAAAGCAAATCCAAGGTCGCGGATGCAGCGGATTTTTCCAGCCGTATGGTGTCGCTGAAATGATGCCAACAGCAGCGATGACCGTCCGCCTAACGGCTGACTTTCTCTCGGGGCGGTGCACGCAATCGGAAGTGCGAACCTTTCTTGGCCCGAGAGACCAGTTCGAAATTCACGGCCTTAGTCCGCGGGCGCCATGGGATAAGATGCTCAATCTATCTCCGCACGGCACTTTTCACTCGCAACCTTGGCCCGTGGCTCACGAGTGCCTAATCGGCCGCTGACATGGACTGGGCAACTACAGCAACTAACGGCATCGAACTGCGCACGGGGCGCGGAAACGAGATTCTTCGGATAGAGCCACAGGCGCTCGCGACTGTTGAACGGTTTCGCCAGACAAGTAGTTCCGCTCCGGAAGCCGGGGGCATGTTGTTGGCCACCATCGAGACCAACTTGGTGAGGGTTGTTTGTGCTACCGAACCGGTCGCAACCGACAGACGAACGCGCTTCGCATTTGTTCCGACTCTTAGTAACCAGCAAAGAGTGATCGATAAGCGGTTCCGGTCTGGCCTGCATTTCATCGGTGAGTGGCACACACATCCCGAACCTCGTCCGACACCGTCGGCAGTCGATCTCCGCTCGATGGCAGACTGTTTCCGCGATTCCCGCCACCAACTTGCCGGTCTCGTGATGCTCATTCTTGGGACCGAGATTTCATTCGAAGGGCTTTGGGTAAGCCTCCACACCGACACAGATTTTCACCAGCTCCCAATAGTCGAAGGATCCAAGCACAGATGAGCCTTGCTCCCAACTTTCTTGAGTCACACGTCAGCCAGATCCCGGCGATCCAGCTCCTTCAACAACTGGGCTACAGCTACCTCTCGCCCGAGGAGGTGGCGGTCGAACGTCGGGGAAAGCTTGGGGGTGTGTTGATGGAACAGATTCTCGCGACACAACTCCGCCGCATCAATCGAGTCGTGACCAAGGGGAGGGAGATTCCGTTCACCGAAGAGGCCATTGCCCAGGCTATCGAGAAACTCCGGAGCGTTCCATTCGACGGGTTGTGCCGCACGAGTGAATCCATTTTCGACCTGATTACGCTGGGTGTCTCCATCGATCAAGAGGTGGATGGCGAAACCAAAGGGCGCACCCTGCGTTTCATCGACTGGGAGCATCCGCACAACAATTCGTTTCATGTCACCGCCGAGTTCCGGGTCGAGCGGATGGGCAGCCACGAACGCCGGCGGCCGGACATAGTCTGCTTCGTCAACGGCATTCCCTTCATCGTGATCGAGTGTAAGCGACGCGATGAAAAGGACTCGTTGGAGGCCGCAATCAAACAGCACCTGCGGAATCAGGAAGACGCCGAGATTCCCCACCTTTACACCTATGCTCCCGTGCTACTCGCGCTCAATAAGGATGACGGGCGCTATGCCACCACGGGGACACCACAGAAGTTCTGGGCCGCCTGGAGAGAGCTGTATTACTCCGACTCCGACGTGCACACGGCAATCGGCACCCTGCCTCGGCGAGAGGAGCACGAGAAGCTCTTCGCAGGCGAATTCGCCTATGCGCGGAAACACTTTGAAGAGATGGCGTCCGCAGGTCCGCGGGAAGTGACCGGACAAGATCGGTTGATCTTCTCCATCTGCCGTCCTGACCGCCTGGTCGAAATCGTCCGGCAGTTCACCCTCTTTGACGAAGGCGGCACGGTGCGCAAGATCGCTCGCTACCAGCAGTATTTCGCGATCAGAAAGACGATGGAGCGTCTTCGCGTCCGTGATGAGGATGGCCGGCGCCGTGGTGGCGTCATTTGGCACACGCAGGGATCAGGCAAGTCGCTCACGATGGTGATGCTCGCGAAGGCCCTCGCCTTGGAGCCGACAGAGAGCCTCCCGAATCCTCGCATCATCCTCGTCACGGATCGTATCGATCTCGACGAGCAGATCTGGAAAACCTTCCACCAGTGCGGAAAGGAGCCGCAGCAGGCGAAGACTGGGCGCCACCTGATCGAACTCATCGAAGACGAGCACGTGCCCGTGATCACCACGGTGCTCGACAAGTTCGGCGCCGCGGCGAAGGCCAACGACACTTTCCGCAACACAGACACCGACCTGTTTGTGTTGGTGGACGAGAGCCACCGGTCTCAATACGGCGAGGCAAACCTGCGCATGCTCAAGGCGCTGCCCAACGCGTGCTTCGTCGGCTTCACGGGCACGCCGCTCATGAAGAAGGAGAAGAACACCGCGCAGAAGTTCGGCGGAATCATCGAGCCTCCTTACACGATCCGAGACGCAGTCGAGGACAAAGCCGTCGTGCCCCTGCTCTACGAAGGGCGCCACATTCTTCAGGACGTGAACCAGAAGGCCGTCGACCGGATGTTTGAGGAGCTGTGCGAAGGGCTGAACACTGACCAGAAGGCCGACTTGAAGCGGAAGTTTGCGTCGCGCGACGAACTCACCCGGATCGAAAGCCGCCTCTACCTCATCGCTTGGGACGTCTCTCGCCACTTCGGAAAGACTTGGAAGGGAACGGGCTTCAAGGGCCAGCTCACTGCACCCGGTAAGCGCGAGGCGCTGCTGATCAAGAGCTACCTCGATCAGATCGGTAAGGTGACCTCCGAAGTCCTGATTTCCGCTCCGGATGACCGCGAGGGTGAAGGAGACACCGCCACAGATGAGAACGTGCTGCGCTTCTGGAAGGCGCAGATGGGGAAGCACGGCAACGAGAAGGACTACAACCGCAACGTCATCGACGCCTTCAAGAAGGGCGACGAACCGGAGATCATCATTGTCGTCGACAAGCTGCTCACGGGCTTCGACGCACCGCGCAATGTCGTGCTCTACATCGCCCGCAGCCTCAAGGAGCACACGCTCCTCCAGGCCATCGCCCGTGTGAACCGCCTGCACCCCGGTAAGGACTACGGCTACATCATCGACTACCACGGCGTGATCGGGGAACTGCACGATGCCCTCGAACTCTACAGCAAGCTCGCCGGCCAGTTGTTTGATCCGGATGACCTCGAGGGTGCTCTCACGGACGTCCGGGAGGAGCTGAAGCAGTTGCCGGTAGCACACGACGCGGCATGGGAGATGTTCCGAGATCTGCCGAACAAGCAGGATGACGAGGCCTACATCCTGGCGCTGGCGGATCCGCTCAAGCGCGAGGAATTCTACAACCGGGTCTCACGATTCTCGCGCCTCCTCAAGCTCGGGTTGTCGAGTCTCTCGTGGATCCAGACGACGCCTCCGGCGAAGGTAGAGCGCTACAAGCGCGACGCCGTGCTGTTCCAGAAGATCCGGGCTTCGGTGAAGATCCGCTTCGCCGAGGAAATCGACTACAAGGACTACGAGAAGCAGATCCAGAAGATGCTGGCGACCTATGTGCCGGCCGAGGAAGTGATCCAGGTGGTCGAGCCGGTGAACATCTTCGAACGCGAGGCGTTCGAGGCCGAAGTGGACCGCGTCACCAGCACCCGCGGCAAGGCTGAGGTGATCGCCAACCGGACCAAGAAGACGATTACCGAGAAGATGGAGGAGGATCCGTTCTTCTACCGGAAGTTCTCTCTCCTGCTGCAAGAGGCGATCGACGCCTACAAAGCCCAACGCATCAGCGAAGCTGAGTTGCTCAAGAAGGTGACCGAAATCATGGAGCGCGTCCGTGACGGCAGCCACGACGACACGCCTGCCAGCGTGCGGGACAGTGACCTAGCCAAGGCTTTCTATGGCGCCCTGAAGGAGCAGGTCTCCGACCTTGGCTCCAATGGCGGGATGGTGGAAGAGGAGGCTGGCACCTATGGCAGCAAGAAGCAGCCAGACAAAGCGGAGGAAAGTATCGCTCGATTGCTGGGGGAGTTGGCCTGCGAGATCGAGGCCATCATCCGACGCCATGCCGTCGTGCGCTGGCGCGAAAATGCGGACGCACAAAACCGGATGCGGAACGACCTCGATGACCTGCTCTTCAGGCTGCAAAGCGAGCGGGGCGTCAAACTGACCTACGCCCAAATGGACAGCATCATCGAGTCGATCCTCCGGATCGCGAGAAACCGTTCCGATGTCTGACCGGCTATCGATCGAAACGGCCGCCGGGGACGCGATTCTCCTGCGCAGTGATCGGACGACGCTCGCCATCAGCGTGCGCCCTGACGGCCTGCTGGAGTTGAAGGCTCCAAGGAGCGCGACCACGCAGTCGATCCAAGCCAAGGTGAAGGCACGCCTGCGGTGGATCGTTCGTCAACGAGTCCAATTCCGGGACATGCAGCGCGACAGAATTCCGCTGCGCTATGAATCTGGTGCGACGCACACCTATCTCGGCCGCCAGTATCGACTGAAGGTAAGCGAGGCGCCGAAGCCTGCCGTTCGTCTGAAGGGCGCCTACATTCACATCGCCGGTCCCAGCAAGCGGGAGGAGCAGGTCAAGGCACTACTCGACGGCTGGCTCCGCGAGCGGGCCCTGGCTCAATTCACTGCACGATTGGAGAAGTGGAAGCAGTGGTGCGCCGCCCGAAAGCTCCCGGCACCCACGGTCCGACTTCTTCGGATGCCCAAGCGGTGGGGCAGTTCGCATCGAAACGGGAGAATCCTGCTCAATCCCGAGTTGGTGAAGGCGCCGGCGCTCTGTGTGGACTACGTGATCGCCCACGAGATCTGCCACTTCAAACACCCCCAGCACGATCGCGCCTTCTTCCGTCTGCTGAGCGAGGTATTCCCGAACTGGCAAAAGGTGAAGGCCCGGCTAGAAAGCAGTTCGTGACCAACCCCTGCGCCAAGTGGAACACCTTGAAGCCATAAAGCTGTCGGAGTTCTTTCGGCTGTTCGCGCCGAGGTATCTTATTGGAACGACCTACACGGCCAGCATGAGCTTCTTCGAGTCTGTCGTGCTGCCTCAGGTGGATCAGGACAAACTCAAGGGGTGCGTGATACTATGCGACCAGCTGGGATTCATGCGGAGCACAGAGGAGGCGGCGGCGTTGCAGGCGGCAACTAGGAGCTATTCGGTAATGCTGGCTCCGCATGGGCACAGCTTTCACGCCAAGGTCTGGATCATGTTGGGAGACGAGGAACTGGCCGTCCTCTGCGGGAGTGGCAATCTCACACAATCTGGCTTCATCGGAAACCTGGAGCTGTTTGACGGCTTCAGGATTTCGCGGAACCAAGGTTTCCGCGGCCTGGTTTCTGAGGTGCGCGGCTTTGTCGAAGGACTGATTGCGCTATGGGCGCAGTTCGACCACGCGCACATTCCTGCAGTGAAGCTGCTGGCGGATACCGCGGGAGCGATCCAGCAGTTCGAAGCCAGCCAATCACCTGAGCCGCGCCGGCGGATATTCTTCCAGTCTTCGTTCGACGGGCCGTTCCCCAGCCAATGGAAATCTGTCATTGGGAAGGTCGATTCACTGGATATCTGCGCTCCCTATTTCGGAGGCGCATGGAAAGGCATCCAGTTAGCCCAATCGACGCTTCAGGCTGATCAAATTAACGTATTCCCGGCTCCAGTAGAAAAAGGAACCTACGACCTTCCGACCGGGAAACCGCCCGTTCCCGAAGCAAGACTTCTTCAACTAAAGCTGCACAAAGAGAAGAGCGCATTCCCGCATTTCAAGCTATACGGCTTCACCACAAAGGCAGGACACTGGCTCTTTTGTGGTAGTGTCAACGCAACGGAGATGGCCCTTGGCGCCAGCAATATCGAGGCCGGCATCCTGCGCCAAGTGGAGGAGGCAGACCACGCCTTCTACTTCAAATCGGTCGGTCGGCTTCAAGGATTTCAGCCCTTTGTCCAGCAACACGAGAAGCGTGAAAATCGATGGCTAAATCTGTGGGCTTCAAATCAAGGACATGCTTTGAGACTCTGCACTTCCGAGAAGGCCGAGCATCTGCCCCTGAGATCAGTCACGCTTGTTTGGGCCTCTGGACCGCAATCCTTCGAACGCCAGTTGGACTCGCTGTTCGAGCGGAGCGGCACAACCAGCATACCTTGGGCGAGCTTCACGCACGCAATCGACCCCGGATCCTCCTGCGCCACGATTTCAATCCGGGCGACCACCGCGATGGGCGAACCTGTAGAGGGAGTCGCGTTCATCGATGAAACCGCCATTCTCACATCGGAGCCTGGTCAACGCAATGCGTGGAGAGGCCTCATGGCCATGCTGGCGCAAGAGGGCTTGCCCAGCGCTGCGGACCTAAGCGCGGCGTTCTCGCTGATTGACCAGGTATGGGAAGATGAGGACCCGAAGCCCGACTCCGACGGGAACGCCAAGCAAGAGGGCCAGAAGACCAAGCCCACACGGAAGCCAGCGCCAGACCGTGTTCCAGTGTGGCCGCCTCAGATCATGTCCACAGGGCATTCGCAGTCCGCGGGGACGGTAGGCGGCAATGTCGGGTGGTTCGACCGTATCCTCGACACACTTCTGCGACACGAGACAAAGGGGCACTCAACTACAGGTAAGAAACCGGGGCCCGTAGTTGATGACGAATCGGAAGACGCTGAAGATCTTGATGCGAAAGCAGCCGCAGCCAAAGCAGCCCAAATGCGATGGGACCTAGCCGATGAGCGCTTCAGCCGGATGGAAAGCCGCTTAACCACAACGATCATAAATCAGACACGAGCCAGCAAGCTGCTCCGGGTGGTGATGGCATCCTTCTTGGTGCTTCTGAGTGTCCGGCGTTCTGTCAGACGCACCGCGCCCCAGCTCGCACTGCCCAGCGTCTGGGATCTCACCAATAGATTCCTTCGCACAATCTTCGGAGATAGAAGACAGGGGCAAAACTACACCCCTCCTTCCAGCTGCCCGTATCCCGACAGCACATTCCCGCCAATAGTATATGATGCGGTAAATCGCTTCCACCTAAGCTTTGATGAGCGCTTGCTCATCTTAGGCTTGGCGCTGTTCGTAGCCGCAAAAGCCCAAGCCGTGGAAACTCTTCAGAAGACGTTTCCACGCCGCCTGTGGCTCACCTTCCGCATCACTTTTGGGGTCCCGGACCAACTGGCTTCAGACACCCGTAACTCGGTTGTCGAAACCGCCGTGCACATCATGAGTGATGGCAAGGAAGACGACATCGACACAGTATCGAAAGCACAGGCGGCGCTCGATTGCATTCTGCAGGACTCTTGGAGTGCCACTCCGGGATACAAGATATTGGATCAGATCAATCACCTCCCCCAATCATGCCCGTCACATGATTCAAGAGACATTCCTAACATCGAACGATTGGCTGCAAAGTGCCTCAAGGGGCCGAAAGGGGCCACTTTCGTCTCAGTCAGTCCCTATACCCAAAGGTGCGCGGTTTCAGGGTGTGAAAACCACGGCATTAAACAGGCGGATTTTCGGGTGCTCGCGAGCATGAAACCTGTAATCTGCCCGCGCTGCCTTTCGGTGATGGTGCCCGATCAACTGCACGACAGCTATTTCGAGTAGATGCCCTACGGAGTCCAACCATTCACGACAAAGAACTTTGCTCCCAAAGGCGGGGGCATCGACTTCCTCGGCCTGAGGATTGTCAATCTCCGCATCCTGACCCAGGACCTGATACCCGGAATCAATAATGCCACGAGCGATTTCGGATTCTTCTGTTTGGCAACGTGGATCCCATGGAAATTCCGCAACCTGTGCCCAGACGCGAAGGACTACACGGAGTCGAACTACTTTCGCTTCCAAGAGACCGTTGAAGTTGCGATGTCGCACAGCCAGCGTGACAACTCGCCGGCGCATAATCGCTACGGTCCACCTAATCGAAGAATTGGCGTCGATCAGAAACTGCTCTTGCCAGCGAAGCTCGGCTTCGACGCGGCGAAGCGAACGGATGCGACCAGCGTCTTCGCGGCGCCGTTATACGGCCCGTCACTGCGATCGCTTGGTCTGCACGCAGGATTTGCCAAGGCCAAAGGCGAGACCCTGACTCGCATACATGGCACCAGCGATGATGCCGATACGACGCTTATCGCTGAGTATGTGGATGCCTCGCTGCGGGAGTCCAAATACTATCCGAAATTCAATATTAGTCCCGAACCCGTCACGGAGGCCATGATCGATGACCTAGGATTGAATGGGTTTCATCCTTCATTTTTCCGCGACTCCCCGAGAAAGATAAAACAGGCGTTCATCCGGAAACTGCTCCCCGCCGCCCAAGAGGGGGCCAGTCACCCGAGGACCCTCACCGCAAATCTGATACTGCAAACGATCGGCCAGGATTCGGACTTAACAACTGATGATCTGCGTGCGGTCTGGCACACTGGAACAACTCGCAAACGCGGTCTGGTGCTCAAGGGGCCTGAGATCATCCGGCAGCGCGAGCGATGGGAAATCTTCACTCACCGCCAATATCAGCGCTACTGCTTGGAAATGTTCATGCATTGTTTCGAGCAAGCGCTCATAGATGGCTGCCACTCGATCCGCCAAGTGGTGGATAAATCTGTCGGCGTGGTGACCAAGGCCTATCCGGGGCAGTCGGCAACCTTCGAAGCGATCGTTCATGCAGAGGCAAAAGCCGCGGGCCTAAAGCCAGTAAAGAATACCGATGCTCTTTCAACGGCATGGCAGAATACGGTGAGTTGGACCCAGGCCAGCTACGATTGGATTGAACCGACGGACGAGCGCCCTCCGATATGCCGTGCCCTGACGATGCTCGCTCGGTGGCACCTACGCACCTACTCATCGATACCCGTATTAGCCAGTCATCCCCAGACGCAGTGGGACGGTCGTGATCGTCTCTCGCTTTCGTGGTTTTCGCCATGGCTTGAAGAGCGATCAAGGTGTCCCTTAAGCCGGCTTCTAGAAGATATGTTTTCCCAGCTGGTCTTCGCGCAACACCTTCGCATCGCGTTGGGAAGGTTTGATGGCGTCGTTCAACGGCTTCGCTTCACGCTAGACGACAGTGGTATAGTGCGCACGACCGCGATGAAAGCACAACCCCCACTTGAGCCGGCTTGGATGCAGGATCGCCTTGATGCGTTCGTATTGTTGCTGGATGATCTGGGGGTCCTCAATGTGGATGGCGATCATGGCAAAATCTCAGAAGGAGCCAATTCGGGACAGGTGCCGGCCAAGTAACTGAACGAACTCTTGTCTGCTGGGTGAAGTCACCGGATCGCCCAGGAAGGAGATCAGCAACCTTCTACCAAGCAGGGCGAATAGGCCCTTGAGGAGGCGTCTCCGGCGTTTCATCAGCTTGGTCGTCGCCGGAAATGAGTCCGATGTCCTCCTCATCGAGTTCGGCGGCGCGGAGAGGTGGAATTTCGACTCCGTGGCGTGAGAGGGTGCGGGTCAGCAAATCGATGCGATCTCGAAGCTGACGGTTCCGCTTCTCCAAATTCTGAATCCGCTTAGGCGCCTTTTCGGGACCAAACACGATTCGCGCAGCGGACATAAGTTCGTCAGCCCAATTGTCCGCCGACTGCCGGCTCACTCCCTTGGCCTCGCACATGGCCGAAAGCGGGGGGCGCTTGTCCGTTTGTAATGCGCGGATCGCAAGTTCGAGTTTTGTCGAAGCAGGAATTTTCTTCATTTTTCGATGATTTCGCCCTTGTCGGCCAGAAATCCGTCTCCCGGCCTATTTGGACACTGAAACCCAATTATGCCAATGGGAAAGCGATAAAGATTGTCCAAAAACGACGGCGCCGCGAAACGCGGGGAGGGTGAATATGATGGTGGCGGAGGGGCGCTCTTTTGCGAATGCGGGGCTGTTCCGGGCCAGCAAATGGCATGTCTGGATTGTCGGCGTTTCCGTGACATGTGGCAGGGAGTTCGAATTACGGGCTGGCCGACTTCGTCTGCGCTTTCGATGGCTGAAGTCTGTCCATGATCGCAACGAGAGCTTTGTCTTGGACGTCTATTCGTTTGGTGAGATCGACAACCTTGGTCGATATGTCCGGCCGGGCCTCGATAGCTTGACGGATGGCCGCAAGGTCCGGGCGAGCTTCGATCGTCTGGCGGATGGATGCGAGATCCGGACGAAGGTCCGGGTGAAGGCGATGGTGAAGGCTGAACAGTCCCCAGGCGCCGGCGAGGGTGAGCACGACGACGGTGAGGCCTGTGCCGATCACAGCCCGGACGACTTTGGCCCCGGGATCTTGAGTAAAAGAGTCAGCTTTGATGCCGGTCCGGTCCATGGGTGGAGTTGAAGGCTTGGTCTCGAGAGCCTCCGTGTTAAGGGCACGGACAACGAGGGCCGTCGCAAAGGCCGACTTCGTGGTCCCGGATGCGGACGCGTTGAGCTGTTGCTCGAACGCGGGCACGTGAGCCTCGTCTAGTGTGATGGTAAGGCGGTATCGCGAGTCAGTTTCCATGTTATGTTTCTTTAGTCCGCTGGCGATCACCGACAAGTGCTACTTTAGACGAAGAGTTCCCGAAGTCATTGGTTTCCAATTTGGTGACAGGTTTGGTGACGCGCTCGGTGACGATTGTCACCAGCAGCTTACGGACTTCCGGAGGTTAGGAGATCGACGCCGTCCGTGGGCTGGACGCACGGTGTCAAGGGCCCTATCATGTCTTGTGTCTCAGGTATGCGGAGGAGGCTCCTCCCAAAGTGTGGGAGGCGGGGGCGGGTTGCGCGGGACCGCCATGAAGCATCTTGAACAATCCGAAGCGCTCGGCCCGCTCACCGTGGTGGCGAACGGGCCGAGCCTTTGTCTCATACCGGAGTATGCGGCGGAGAGTGTCTCGAAAGAAGCACCGGAGAAAGAAGACCGAGCGGCAACGACGTCGAAGATGATGTTGCCGCCAGTTTGACCGTAGTTGACCTCGGAACTGGATCGGAAGCGGACCTTCGGAACGCCAGGAACAAGGCGTTCCTGGATGTCCCGGGGACGTCCCGGGCATCGGTGGGAGATGGCCGAAGGCTCCACCGGTCGGCTAGGATCGACCGGAAGCCTCCCGGAGCTTCGCGCAGGGAGGTGACGGGTGAGTCCGGAGCCAGTCTTATTGAGACTGGCTCAGCCCCGCTAGGGGCCGGGGGACCCTGCCGGAGGCGGGGGTTGACGCACGCTGTCAAGCGTGGTGCGGCAACCCGGAAGACACGCCCAAGGTGGGCGTGGAACCGGAGTCGACTGGAGCAACTGAAAGTTGCGTAAGTTGACCAAGACAACCCCGAAGGGGTGCCGTTAGGCATGTTCGAACGGAGGCCAATTTATTGGTCTCCGTGCGAACGTAGTCTTGTGCGTTCACACGGAGCCATCAGGCGCCGGGTGGGCGCAGGCCGAAATCTGTAAGATTTCGGAAAGCGTGATGTAACTTACGAAAGTTACATCACGCCGGGGTGGGGTGTGAGCATCGAGGTTCGATGCGATGGCCTCACCCCTGGAGGCAGCGTTGGCTGCCGACATGAATTGGAGCGCGAGGCGGATGCAATCTCAATATCCTTATTGAGACTGGCCGGAGCTCCACCGGCTAGCAGCCTGTCGGACTTCGTCCACCAGGCTGCTGAACCAACGGGCTGCGCCCGTTGGAGAAAATGTGGGTGAAGAATGAACACCGGAACGGCCCGTGCGTCGAAAGGAGCA
>JAGVUB010000038.1 GCA_019136515.1 Verrucomicrobiota bacterium | reverse complement strand
CCCTTCGTCCGGTTCGCCGCGGTCTTGTGGGTCGCGGTGGCCGCGCACCCGCTCGCCCTCGCCGCGCTGAAAGTCGCCTGTGTGGGCGACAGCATCACGGCGGGCTACGCGCTCGCGGACCCGGCGCGCGACGCCTACCCGGCGCAGCTCGCGCGGCTGCTCGGCGCCGACTACGAGGTGCGCAACTTCGGCGTGAGCGCCGCCACGCTCATGGACGCCGGCAACTTCACCTATCGCACCCGCCCGGCGCACGACGAGGCGCTGGCGTGGCAGCCCGACGTCGTCGTGATCGCGCTCGGCACCAACGACACGAAGGACGTCAACATCGCGAAACACCCCGACGACTTCGTCCCCAGCTACCGCGGACTGATTGGGCGTTTCCGCGCGGCGAACCCCGCGGCGAAGATCGTGGTCTGTCTGCCGCCGCCGGCCTTTCCCGCGGCGATGGGGATCGCCGAGAGCGTGCTGGTGGCCGAGATCCTGCCGCGCATCCGGGAGGTGGCGACGGAGGAGAGACTCACGCTGCTCGACCTCCACACGCCGCTGGCCGACGCCGCGCTGCACTTCCCCGACAAGATCCACCCCGACCCCGAGGCGGCGGGCCGCATCGCGCGGCTGGTGTATGGCGAGGTTATGTTCGCCACCGCGGCGCCGGCGCATTCGCTCGATCCGGCGGTGAACACGGCCACCGTGCCTGTGCCGCGGCTCGAGGACGACTGCTACAACTGGTGGACGCGCCACGCCGAGGTGCTCGCTGCGCGGGCGACGGCTGCGCCGGATGTGGTGCTCATCGGCGACTCGATCACGCACTTCTGGGCCGGCGAGCCGCGCGCGAATCGGGTGAACGGCCCGCAGGCCTGGGCGGGGACGTTTGGCGAGCGGCGCGTGCTCAATCTCGGCTTCGGCTGGGATCGCACGCAGAACGTGCTCTGGCGGCTCGAGCACGGGGAGTTCGACGGGCTGAAGCCGAAGCTTGTGATCCTGAACATCGGCACGAACAACTTCGCCGCCACGCCGCACTCCCGCGCGAACACGCCCGAGGAGGTCGCCGCCGGCATCCGCGTGATCCGCGCGAAGCTCCGGGCGTCCAGCCCGGAGACGCACGTGCTGGTGATGGGTGTGCTCCCGCGCGGGCACCAACCCGGCGACTTCTTCCGCGCGCCGATCGCCGCGCTCAACGCGATCCTGGCGCGCGAGCTCGTCGGCGACCCGAAGACGACGTTCCTCGACATTGGTGCCCGATTCCTGGATGCGCAGGGACGGGTGGCGCCGGAGCTCATGCCCGACGGCACGCATCCTTCGGAGGCCGGCTACGCGCTCTGGGGCCAAGCGCTCGTCGAGAGCGGGCTGTTGCCGGAGGCGCTGGTGTTGCCGGCCTCGCCGTGGCCCGTCGCGCTCGAGAACTCCGCGGCCGAGTGCCGCGTGACGGCGCCGGATGCGCTGGAGCTGGTCGCCCCGGCGAACACGGATCTCTTTGTTGCGCCCGACGGCAAGTTCGCGCGCGACCTCTCGCCGCGCGTGGTGTTCCAGCCGGAGGGGCCGTTCTTGCTCACGGCGAAGATCACGCCGGAGTTCCGGACCAAGTGGGATGCCGGTGTGTTGCTGCTCTACAGCGACGCCACGCATTTCGCGAAGTTCTGCTACGAGATGGACTATCGCGGCACGCCGCGCGTCGTCTCGGTGGTGGCCAACGGCACCGGCGACGACTGCAACTCGATGCCCGTGCCGGAGGGCAGCGTGTACTTCCGCATCGCGGGCTCGGTGCCTGGCGACACGTTCACCTTCTACACCTCGACCGATGGCCGCGAGTGGTTCCTGCTGCGCGGCTTCCGGCTGGCGCAGACGCGCAACCTGCGCGCCGGCCTGAGCGCGCAGTCGCCGGTGGGCGAGGGCTGCCGGGTCCGCTTCTCGGAGATATCCGTGGAGCGGCGCGCCCCGAAGGATGTCTGGTCGGGCGAGTGAGGCTGCCGGAGGACTTGTCACGTAATACGTGACAAGTCCGGTGGACGTCGGAGCGGCGCGGGGTTGCGTGGGGCGCGGCGGCTCGCAAGCTCGCGCGCCATGCGTTTCCCCCGAGTGTCGTGGTCTCTGCTTCTTCCCCTCGCGCTGCCGTTTGCGGCGGTCGCGGCCGAGCCGGCGGTGCCGGCGGCTCCGATCGAGGAACTGCGGTTTTCCGCCGCCGACCTCGACCGCACCGTGAGCCCGCGGCAGGACTTCGTGAAGTTCGCGGCCGGCGGCTGGCTGGCCACGGCGAAGATCCCCGACGACCAATTCCGTTGGACCAGCTTCAATGCGCTCGAGCGCGCGAACTGGGCGAAGATCCACCTCGTGCTCGAGGCCGCGGCGGCCGACACGGCGGCGCCGCCGAACTCGCCCACGCGGATGGCAGGCGCGTTCTACGCGACGGCGCTGGACACCGCGGCGATCGAAGCGGCCGGGCTCACGCCGCTGGCTGATCTGTTGGCGGAAATCGCGGCGATCGACTCTCCGGAGGCGTTGGCGCGCGAGGTCGGTCGGCTGCGGCGGATCGGCGTGGGCGTGCTCGGCGCGCCCGGCGTGCGGCCCGACGCCAAGGCGAGCGACCGCAACGCCTTCTACCTGATGCAGAGCGGACTTGGTCTGCCGAACCGCGACTACTATCTGGAGGAGAGCTTCGCCGAGAAACGCACCGCGTACCTCGCCCACGTGCGCAAGATGCTGGAGCTGCTCGGCGACGACCCCGCGGCGGCGCAGGCGGGTGCGGCGGCGGTGGTCGAGATCGAGACCGCGCTGGCGCGGGCCTCGAAGCGGCCGGTGGAGCTGCGCGACCCGGTTTCGAACTACAACCGCCGCACGCTGGCCGAGCTGGAGCGCGAGGCGCCGGGCTTCGCGTGGCGCGCCTGGGCGACCGGGCTCGGCGTGCCGGCGCTCGACTCGCTCGTGCTCAACCACCCGCCCTATGCCGCGGCCGTGGCCGAGGAGGTGGCGCGGCGTCCGCTCGCGCAGTGGCGCACCTACCTGCGCTGGCACCTTGTGCGCGCCTACGCGCCGTACCTGCCGGCGGCGTTCGAGGAGGAGAGTTTCCGGTTCAACGACACGGTGCTGCGTGGCACCCCGCAGCCCGAGCCGCGCTGGCAGCGCGCGGCGCGCGCGGTCGACGGCGAGATCGGCGACACGCTCGGCCAGCTCTACGTGGCGCGCTATTTCCCGCCGGAGGCGAAGGCGCGCATGGGCGAAATGATCGGGCATATCAAGGCGGCGTTCCGCGCACGCCTGGAGCGGCTCGAGTGGATGACGCCGGAGACCCGCGCGAAGGCGCTGGAGAAGTTCGCCGCGTTCCGCGCGAAGATCGGCTATCCCGACAAGTGGAAGAACTACGCCGGGCTCGTGGTCGCGCGCGACAGTTTCGCCGCGAACGTGCGCCGGGCGCGCGAGTGGGACACCGACGACGAGCTCGCCAAGCTCGGGCAGCCCGTCGACCCCGACGAGTGGGGCATGACGCCGCCGACGGTGAACGCCTATTTCTCCTCCACGCGCAACGAGATCGTCTTCCCGGCCGGCATCCTCCAGCCGCCGTTCTTCGACATGGCGGCGGACGACGCGGTGAACTTCGGCGCGATCGCCTGCGTGATCGGCCACGAGATCACGCACGGCTTCGACGACCAGGGCCGGAAGTTCGACGGGCGCGGCAACCTCGCCGACTGGTGGACGGAGGCCGACGCCGCTGCCTTCAAGGAGCGTTCCGAGCTCCTGGTGGCGCAGTATGGCGGATACGAGGCATTGCCGGGCAAGTTCGTCAACGGCCGCCTGAGTTTGGGCGAAAACATCGCGGACCTCGGCGGCGTGAGCGTGGCCTACGAGGCGTTGCAGCGCTCGCTCGCCGGCCGGCCGCGCCCGGAGCCGGTCGACGGCTTCACGCCGGAGCAGCGGTTCTTCCTCGCGTGGGCGCAGCTGTGGGGCCGCACGCTCTACCGGCCGGCGGCGCTGGAGCGGCAGCTGGTCGTGGGGCCGCACGCCCCGGGAAATTTCCGCGCGCTCGGCCCGCTGGTGAACCTGCCGGAGTTCTTCGCCGCGTGGGGCATCGGTGAGGGCGACCCGTTGTGGCGGGCGCCCGCGCAGCGCGCCCGGATCTGGTGAGGACGCGGGGGGATCTCCGATCCGAAGGTTCGGGTCAGTTCCGGACTGCGGAGTCGATCCTCAAGCGCAGGAAGCGACGGGGACGCTCTTCGAGTGGCGCGTCACCATCCACGACGAAGAACCAGTTCCCCATATCCAGGCGTTGAAGTCCCGGGGAGGACCATATCGGGACCCAACTTAGTAGGTCCTCGCTGGCTTCGACGGTGTAGGTGATCATCGGGTCGGGTACGTTTGCGAAGTTCAACCCGAGGCAGGTGCCTTTTTCCGTCATTTGCTCAAGCATGCTGTACGCTTCGTTTGCGTCCGAGGCGCGCGGATCGCGCGCCAACGCGTACTCCGCGAAGTTCGGTAGGCCGTCGCCATCCGGGTCCGCATTGTCGGCCGCATCGCCTTCCGCGTGTACGGTGTGGAAATGGGTGGACCGCCACTCGTCAAGGGAGGGGAGCACGTTGAGGTACAGGCTGCCCGTGTATGCTGGCCCGACATGATTGGTGGCGATGCAGCGGAAGAGGTGTCCGGACATCGCCAGTGTCGGTGATTTCACGGTCAGGCTGGGCGTCGTCGCGCCCGAGAACTCCGGTCCGTCTATCACGTCGATCCAGTCCGTTCCCGTTGGCCAAGGCATGAGCTGCCAACGGAAAGTCAGGGTTTCGGGTCGGGCGACGGTCGAGACGGTGTACACGACTGGAACCCCGCTGACCGTGGTCGCACTTCCCAGTCCGTCCGGGCCGAACTGCGGAACGAGCCCAACTGATACCATGACTCGGCGGCTTGTCACCTCCTCGCTCCCGCAGCGTATCTTCACCTGGTATTCGGTGTGCGAAAGCGTGACGGATGGGATGGTGTACGAAGCGGAGGTTGCGCCAGGGATTTCAAGATAGCCCGGGAACACCTCGTACCATTGGTAGGTCATGGGCGCCGAGCATTCGGCCACAACCGATATCGTTGCCGAATGCCCGTTTCCGACCTCTTGGTCCACGGGCTGAGTGACAATCATCGGCACCGGGACCTGGTTCACCGGGGCGGCGCGGCGAATGCACGAGTTGTAGGAGTCGGCCAAGACCGCGAACCCCGAACTGTGCATTGCGAGATGCACTTGTTGGCCGAGGCGCGCCTCCGCGCCCACTCCGTCCCGGTAGCCCATATCGATCATCGAGGCCGCGAGATAGGTGGCCTCTCCCGAGGGGCCGATCGCGCAGAGGGTGCCATCGTACCAGTAGATCTGGCCGTCCGCACCGGCCGCGATGGCGATCAGTGTCGGACGGACTCCGGTCGGATACTGCGGAGGCAGGGTGATTGTGGGCCCGCCCAATCCTGCGGCGTCGGCGTCTCCGGCAACCCGTGCAAAGGTGGTAACGACACCCTCCGGGGTGGCTTTCCGGATGGCTCCCGATACTGAGATATAGAGGTTGCCGCTCGGATCGGTGGTCAGTTGGCCGGGAAAGGTGAACCGTGCGTCGGTACGGAGCCCATCGACCGCCCCGCGGGTGTCCCTGTCGCCGAGAAAGGTGGTCACTGTTCCGTCCGTCCCGATTCGACGTATGGCATGTGAGAGATACTCCGTCACGTAGACGACTCCGTCGCGGGTCACCGCCAAGCCGTCCGGGAAATTGAAGCGGGCGGCAGCGGCCGTACCGTCGGCGCTTCCCGCTTGGCGGTACTCTCCGGCGAGCGTCGTCACCTCGCCGCTCGGCGAGATCTTCCGGATCGTATGCGCATCGCGATCCGTTACGTACACGTAACCGTTGGCATCGACCCCGATCTTGGCGATCATCGCAAAACGAGCGGTGCTGCCAACCCCATCGACCTGACCAAACGCAGATGCATGTCCGGCCAAGGTCGAAACCGTGCCGTCGGGGGTGATCTTTCGAACCGAGTAGGGGCATGCCACATAGGTGTTGCCGGCGTCATCGACCGCGATCCCGCTCATCTCGCACACCTTGAAACGCGCCACGGCCTTGGGGCCATCGACATACTCGTTCGTTTGGGGCAGGCCGGCGACCGTTGAGACCGCGAACCTCAGGGCCTCTGCCGGGAGGCGGGTGGGCGCTCCCACGAAGAAGGCGAACAGAACGGTGACGAGTCGCAGAAGCGTGGGTGCGTATCCGGGGTGAGGCATGCCCGAAAGCCTGCGAAGGCGACACGCCCCAAGCCAGAAGAATCCCCAATACGCGGACAGGGACGATGCGCATCGGTTCGTGTGGCGGTTCTGCACCACCGCGAGCGGACAGGCGGCGCTGTTCACGCACGGGAAGCGACTCGGACGTGGGAGCGCCCCTTCGGGCTTGGCGCGGGGGGCGGGGGCTGCGAGCCTGCCGGCAGAACTACGCGGCGATGGCTACCCAACCCCGTTACCGGAAACTCCTGCAGGCGTGCGCTCCGTCCGGCGCGGCGCTGGTGGTGGTCGGCTTGCTCGGAGCGGCCGGGGCGCTGGGTTCGCTCGACCGCGCGTGGTTCGACTTCCTGCAGCGCAAGACGGCGCGCTTCGCGCCGGTGCCGGCGGACACGGCGCTGGTGCTGATCGACGAGACGGCGCTGCAGCGGATGGGGGCGGAGGATTTCGGCTATCGCTGGCCGTGGCCGCGGCGGGCCTTCGCCGGGTTGTTCGCCTCCCTGCACCGCGCGGGGGCGAAGGCGATCGTCGGCGACCTCAACTTTCTCGAGAACTCGGAGGACGAGATGGAGGATCTGGTTCTCGGCTCGGTCGCCGCCGGGTTGCCGGGCCTGACGCTTGGCGCGATGCCGGCGACGGGCCGCAAGCCCGAGCAACTCCCCGCGATCTGGCCGGCGGACTTTCGCGAGGGCAACGCGGCGTGTTTCCAGAAGGCGCGCTGGGGCTACACGCGCTCGGTGGTGGACGAGGACTCGGTCTTGCGCCGGTACATCGCGCGCGACTCGCTGGTGGCGGTCGCGACACCGCCGGGCGAGGTCCCGGTCGCGGCGCCGCAGAAGTTGCGCTGGCGGGGCTCCCTCGGCGAGCTGCGCGCCCGCGGGGTGCCGGTGCTGAGTGCGGCGTTGTTTGTCCCGGACGGGCTCGAGGTGGTGAAGCAGGCCGAGACAGTGTCCGGGGATCTGGTGCCGGCGGAGCTGCGGCAATCGATCGAGGCCGCGCCCGCGCCGACCGAGCCGCTGATCCGCGATGCCTTCGCGAAGGTCCGTGGCCGCGTGGTGTTCGTCGGGGTGAATGCGGCGAGCACCTACGACTACATCGCCACGCCGTGCGGTGCGCCGGAGCCGGGCGTGGTCTCGCACTGGACGGCGTATGCGAATCTCACGGCCGGCGGCTTCCTGCGGGAGGCCGGGCCGTGGGCCTCCGGCGGTGTGTTGGTGCTGCTCGTGGCGGTGCTCGGTTGGGTGGCGCGCGGTGGCATCGGGATCTGGCGGCCGGCGCTGGCGGCCGGCGGCGGTGCGGCGCTCGCGCTGGGCGGCAGCGCGGCGGCGTTTCTGGGCAACACGTGGTTCGCGCCGATGTTGCCGGTGGCGGGCGCGGCGGCGGGTTTCGGCGCAGTGGCGGTGCAGAGCTTCCTGCTGGAGCGCGCGCGGAAGAAGGAGATCCAGGGCTGGTTCGGCAGCTACGTCTCGCCGGCGGTGGTGAAGCAGCTCATCCAAAACCCGGATTCGCTGAAGCTCGGCGGCGAGAAGCGCGAACTCACGATCTTCTTCGCCGACCTGGCCAACTTCACGACGCTCTCCGAGTCGATGCCCCCGGAGGAGCTGGTGCCGCTGATCAACTCCGTGCTCGAGAACCTCACGGAGGGCGTGTTGCGCCATGGCTGCTACCTCGACAAGTACATCGGCGACGCGATCATGGGCGTGTTCGGCAGCCCGGAACTGCTGGAGAACCACGCGCTCTCGGCCTGCCGCGCGGCGCTCGACTGCCTGCGCCGGCTCGACGCGCTCAACGAGCGGATCGAGCGCGAGCACGGCCGGCGCCTGGGCATGCGCATCGGCGTGAACACCGGCGAGGTGATCGTGGGCAACGTCGGTTCGACCAAGAAGCGCAACTACACGGTGCTCGGCGATGCGGTGAACCTCGCCTCGCGGCTGGAGGGGGCGAACAAGGAGTTCCACACCGGCATCCTGATCGGTCCGCGGACGGCGACGCTGCTCGGCGGCGCGCTCGTCACCCGGCCGGTGGCGCAGCTGAAGGTGAAGGGCAAGAAGCAGGCCGTGGAGGTGCACGAGCTGATCGGCGAGCCGGAGGCACTCGACGAGGGCGCGCGGCGGTTTTTGGCGGCATACGGCGCCGGTTATGCGGCGTACTGCCAGCGGCGGTTCGCGGAGGCCTGCCGGGCGTTCGCCACGGCTGCGACGTTGCGCCCCGACGACTTTCTTGCCACGCGTTATGCCGAAGAAACGGAACGCCTGGCCGACTCGCCCCCACCGGCCGACTGGGAGCCCATTCTCGAATTACACTCCAAATGAAACCCAACTCACCCCTGCGTCTGCTCGCCCTCGCGGCGTTGGCCGGCGTACTCACCACCGCGGTGGTGGCGGAGCCGAAGGCGTGCGGCACCGTCTACTCCAAGCGCAACGGGCTCTCGCTCTATGCGGCGCCGAACTCGCAGGCGGCCGTGGCCGGCACTGTCGGCTTCGCGGAGACGCTCAAGATCGCCGAAGTGAACCCCAGCGGAAAATGGCTCAAGGTGACCGCCCCCGGCGGCTCCGGCTGGGTCTTCGCCGGTTTCACGGCGGAGGAGAAGCCGAAGGCCGAGAAGACCGCCGGCATCGGGACGGTCGACGCTTCGGAATCGACCACGGCCGCGGCGGCCCGGCCGATCTCCGCTGAAGCCCAGGGGTATGCCGAGCGGCACAATCTCGCCGACGCCGGCAAAGACGTCGACTGGGTGGAAGACGTGGCGCACAAGGTGAGCCCGCAGATCGTCACCGCGTACATGAAGGAGAACAAGAAAGGGGAGTATCAGGAATGAAAACGCTCCGTGCATTTCTCGCTATTCTTGTGGTGGGATCGCTCGTGTCGGTCGCGTCGGCCGGTTGGGGCGACGCGCTCCAGAATCTCGGGAGCAGGGCGCTCGAGAAGACGACCGACGAGAGCGCGAAGAAGGGATTCACCGGGTTGACGATCCAGGAGGAGATCGATCTCGGCGATTCAGTCTCGGTGGAGATCGTGGGCCGGTATGGCGGCGCGTGGAAGGACACTGTTGCGACCCAGCGGGTGAACCTCGTCGGACGGACGCTCGCCCGCTACGCAAAGCGCGACAGCATCGATTGGCGCTTTGGTCTTCTGAACTCGGATGCGATCAACGCCTTCTCCGCGCCCAACGGCCGGGTTTTCATCACCCGCGGGCTTTACCGGCTACTGAAGGACGACGACGAGTTGGCCGGAGTTCTGGCCCACGAAATTTCGCACACCGACCTCCGCCACGCGGCGGAGATCATCGAGAAGAAGCAGAGAACCGCGGCGACGACGGATGTCGTGACGGGAGCGGCGAGGGACACCTACGGCTCCAAGCTTGAGGAGCTCCCTGTCCCGACCCAATTGCTCGAAGGCTACGCAAAGAACGTGCTCACGACCCTTTTCACCGAAGGGTATCCGAAGGGGCTCGAGTTCGAAGCCGACCAGGCCGGCTACGCGCTCGCCCAGGTTTGCGGGTTTGACCCGAACGGGCTGCGCGTCGCCTTGCAGAAGGTTGATGCCAACACCGCGAAGGCCAAGGAGACGTTCAACACGCATCCGAAGACCGGCGACCGCCTGAAGAAACTGCCCGGCGGCGAGAAGAAGAAGGGCAAGAGCTGAGCCCGGCGCCGCGCGAACGCGGCACTCCCGAGTGCGATTTCAACGGCCGGCCCCGCAAGGGCCGGCCGCTTTGTTCATGGCGGGGTGGAGATGCGCCGGATCGTGCGGCGAGTAGGACCAGTCTCCGACTGGTCACGCCGGGTTTGAGCCGGCGGAAGGGGCGTGAGCCGGGGAGTCCGGTCGGAGACCGGACCTACGGGTGGATGAGTCGGCTCCGGGCGGGACGCGTAGGACCGGTCTTTGACCGGTCGTGGTAGGCGTGGGCCGCAGGGGACGGCCCGAGTCCGCGAGTCCGGTCGGAGACCGGACCTCCCTGTTCGGTCTCCAGCGCAGGCTTGCGGCCGGCGGTGTATCCGGGCGATATGCGGAACAGCCCGCCGCCGGTGCGGGCGGTTGCCGACCCTGCCCATGATCGAACAAGCCCTCCTTCACGCCGCCCTCGCGGTTGTCGCCGTCTTTGTTGCGCTCGTCGCCCTGGCGCACCTGCTGCGGCGGCTGCGCGGGCTGCGCTTCCGGTGGACGTATCACCTCTTCGCGGGTGCGGTGGCGTTGCTGACCGGCGCGCATCTGTTGCCGGCGACGCTGGGCTGGCGCGGCGCGGCGCTCACGCACCTCACGGCGGCGACGCTCGTGCTGGCGGCTTTCCCGCTGGTGACGCTGCTCAACCGCATCTGCTGGGTCCGGTTCGACAAGGACGGCAACCGCGTGGAGGCGCCGCGGTTGTTGATCGACCTGACGGGCGTGGTGGTGGGGGTGGTGGCGGTGCTGTCGGCGATGCAGTTCGTCTATGCGGTGCAGGTGCCGGGTCTGCTTGCCGGTTCGGGCGTGGCGGCGCTGGTGCTCGGCCTGGGCATGCAGGACCAGCTCAAGAACATGTTCGCCGGCCTTGCGCTGTATTTCGAGAAGCCTTTCAAGGTGGGCGACTGGCTGCTGATCGACGGCATCCATGCGCGCGTGGTCGAGATCTCCTGGCGCTCGACGCGGCTGCTGACGACCGCCGAGGTGCAGATCGAGATGGATAACGGCGCGCTGCTCAACCAGACGATCTACAACTTCCAGCGGCCCACGCCCGAACACTCCGTGAGCACGATCATCGGGCTGCACTACGATGCGCCACCGGCGAAGGTGATCGAGGTGTTGCGTGCGGCGGCGGCCTCGGTGCCGGGCGTGCTGCCCGAGCGGCCCCCCGTGGTGTACCTCAAGAATTTCGGCGATTCGGCGATCGAATACGAGATCTGCGTGCGCATCGTGGACCATGCGATCATGAACCGCGTGCTCAGCGATGTGCGTGCGCATTGCTGGTATGCCGTGAAACGGGCGGGCATCGAGATCCCCTATCCGCAGATGGTACTGCACCGGGCCGCGCCGGCCGACCCCGGGACCGGGGCCCGCCAGGCCGCCGCGGCGATGCTGCGGGCGCACAAGATCTTCGGCTGCCTCACCGCGGAGCAGTGCGCCGCCCTGGTGCAGGCCAGCCCGGTGGTGCAGTTCGCCAACCACGAGCGCGTCATCTGCCAGGGTGTGGCGGGCGACTCGATGTTTGTGCTCGTGCGCGGCGCGGTCGACGTGCGGATCACCCGCGACGGGCAAACCCGAAGCGTGGCCAAGCTCGGCGCGGGCGACTGTGTGGGCGAGATGTCGTTGCTCACCGGCGACCCGCGCACGGCGACGGTGGTGGCGGAGGGCGAAGTCGAGGCGGTCGAGATCGGCAAGGCGGTGTTCGGGGCGTTCGTGCGCTCGAATCCGGCGGTGGTCGAGCAGCTCGGCGAGCTGCTGGCCCAGCGCCAGATGGCGAACGCCAAGCACGCGGCCGAGGGCGTGGCGACGACCCACGAACAGGTCCGCAGCGGCGGCATGCTGCGGCGGCTGCGATCGTTCTTCGCGCTGGGCTGATCCCGGACGCCACGTGGCCCGGTGCTTCAGTCCGGGCCGGCGGATACGGGCTGGCATGCTGGTGTGAGCGGAGTCCGGGGCTGCGAAGGACGTGCGTGCGGCAGGCAGTGTCGCTCGACGGGGGCTGAAGCACCCCGCCCCGTGCGGACCAGCAGTGGCGGCGGGCCGCGCAGGCACAAAAAAGCCGCGCCTGGACCGGCGCGGCTTGGAGGAATTGGAGAAAGAGTGGCGGTTACTTGCGCGTCACGATCGGCGCGGCCTTGGTGACCGTGTGCATCACAGCACCGGTCTCGGCATTGATGAGCGAGACGGTGAGCTTGGCGGCGACGCCCTCGACGGCGGGCGTCTCACGGGTGCCGGCGACGGCGGCCACACCGGGGACAACCTCGATGAGGGCGAAACCGGTGGCGGGCTGGGTCTGGCTGTAGGCGAGTTTCACACCGGCGGGGGCCGAGGCGACGCCGGTCGGTGCGCTCAGCGAACCGACGGAGATCTCTTCGAGGCCTTCGGCGGAGACCGAGTGGTACTGGGCGCTGCCGCCGACGATGACCATCAGGCCCTTCTCGTTGAGCTGGTTGGCGCGCACGTGGTCGAGGAACGCCTGGCGTTCATTGCGGAAGGCGGTGACGTGCGAATCGGGGGCGCTGTCGGGCCCGACGATGGCCGACGGCTGGATCACGAGGCGGAACGGCGACGGGGAGCTGACGATGTTGCGCTCGACCCACTCGGCCTGGGAGGGGCCCCAGAGGGACTTGTCCTTGTTGTCGGCGGCGGTGTTCGGGCTGCGGTAGTCGCGCACTTCGAGCATCCAAAGCGCGAGGTCACGGGTGGCTTGGACGGAGCGGAAGGTGAGGCTGGCGGGATCGCGCGGATCGGTGACCGGGACCTGCTCGCGGAAAATGTCGGAACCGAGCTCGGCGGAGGGTTCCTTGCCGGCGGTGGCGTCGGCGCCGGCGAAGCGGAAGTCGCGATCGTTCTTGAGCCAGTAGGAGCCGACGGTGCCGAGCAGGCCGGCGACCTTGGGCTGGGCGAGGAGGGCATGCCACTTGGCGCGCATGGCTTCGGCGCTGGTGGCGGGGGTGGCCGCGGGCGCATCGTAGGCGATGCTGTTGCCGGCGAAGACGACGTAGTCGGGCTTGGCGGCGATGAGTTGGTCGATCGCGGCGGAGAACTTCGGCGCGGTGATGTCGAGGCCCTGGACGACCGCGATGCGGATCGCGCGGGAAGCGAGCGAGCCCGACATGGTCTGGAAGGTGTGGACCGTGCTGGTCTTCAGCGACTGCTCGGCGGGGTTGGGACCGAACTTGTAGCGCCAGTAGTAGTTGCGGCCGCCGCGTAGCGACTCAACGGAGTTGCGCCCGAACATGTACTTGATGACGAAGTCGCTCTCCGGGCTGATCTTGATCCACTCGGTGACGACGGGGCGGGTGAACTCGGGATTGTCGGCGGCCTCGAAGCGCGCCCAGCCCTCGATGCTGTCGGGGATGCCGGCGGCGCGGCGCATCTCGGGAGTGATACGGGCCTGCAGCAGGGCGGAGGAGGTGCCGATCTCGCCGGCGACATTGGCGGCGATCTCTTGGGCGATGGTGGAGGAACCGAAAGCGCCGCAGGTCGCGGCGAGGGCAAGAAGGAGGGAGCGGACTTTCATGCTGGAATTGAGGGCCGAGAGGTTGGGGATTCGGCAGCTGGAGAGGCGGGAGCATTCCAACCGTTCCGGGCGTCGTCGAGAGCGAATCTTGGACAATTTCGCTCTTTCAATCAGTGAGGCGAGGCCGGCGAAGGAGTGGGATTTCCGGTCGGTCTCTTGACATCAAGGTAATGGCTCGTTCTGTGCCGCCCACTTCGTCCACAACTTCCGCCCAACTTCCACACATGCGTTGCCTCCTCCGCTTTGTCTGCCTGCTCCTCGTTCTCAGCACCGCCGGGTGGTGGGTGTCGGCTGGGGCGCGCGCGGGCTGGTGGCAGACCCGGGTCGGAGTCGAGCGCACCGACGAGTTCACCGGGCTGAGCGTCATCGAATGGCAGGACCGCTTCGTGCCGGGCGTGGAGACGCCGCTGCTCGGTCTGCTGCTCGGTGGGGCGTTGTTCGGAGCCACCTTCCTTTTCCGCAGAAAACTACCCATCCAACCGTCCTCATCATGAATCGTTTCCACCGTCTCGCCGCACTCGCTTCCGTTCTGGCTCTCGCTGGCAGCCTCTCGGCCGCTCCCCAGACCTTCGACTTCAAGGACCCGAAGGGGGTGAATAACGTCCAGTTCCACCTCGACGCCCCGCTCGAGTCGATCTCCGGCCAGGGCACGGGAATTTCCGGCGCGGTCGCCTTCGACCCTGCGAAGCCGGAGGCGACGACCGGCCGGATCGTGCTGACGACGGGGTCGCTCACCGTGGGCAACCCGACGATGCTCGAGCATATGCAGGGCGCCAACTGGCTGGATGCCGCAAAGTTTCCCGAGATCGTCTTCGAGGTGAAACGGCTTGATCAGGTGGTCGCGAACAGCGGTACCGTGAAGGGCGAGGCAACCGGGGTGCTCACCCTCAAGGGCGTGAGCAAAGAGGTTACCGTGCCGGTCACAATCTCGCATCTTCCCGGCAAACTTGGCGCTCGCCTCAACCAGCCGGACCTCAAGGGCGACCTGCTCGTGGTGCGCGCGCAGTTCGCGATCAACCGCTCCGATTTCGGCATCCAGCCGGGCCAATACGCCGACAAGGTCTCGGAGCGCATCGACCTGACGCTCTCGCTCGCCGGCGGCGCCGCGCAATGACGCGGTGACGGCCGCGGCGCGGGCTGAGCCCGCGCCGGCCTTGGGGTGGCGCAGCCGCAGGATAATCAGTCCCGTTGCCTCGTTGCGAAGGGCTCAGTGGCATCGCAACGGGCGTTGAACGACCAACCCACGCTACGCCACAGGGTTCGACACGGATCAGGGGGTTGTGGCCGCAGGTATCGTTCCCGTGGGCTCTGCTCCTACGCTGGGTGTTGGTGCGCGTGGCGCGAGGTTCTTGGCGAGGAACGCCTCGATCTGGGTGTAGAGTTTGATGCGGTGCTCGAGATCGGCCATGCCGTGGCCTTCGCCGCGCTGGAAGTAGGTCTCGTGTGGCACACCATTCTTCTTCAGTTCGGCGACCAGGCGCTCGGACTGCTCGACCGAGGCGACCGCGTCGGATTTTCCGTGAGCGACGAAGACCGGAACCTTGATCTGTGCGGCAGAATGCAGGGGGGAAATGGCTTCGAATTTCTCGCTGTTGGTCTTGGGGTCGCCGAGGAAGCGGCGGAGCACGGCGGTGCGCCCGGGGCTCACCCCGTCGGACTCGAAGCGTTTAGCCTCCGCAATCATCTGTGCCCAGTCGTACACGCCGCTCATCGCCACCGCGCAGCGGTAGAGGTTGGGCTCGTGGGTCACGCCACTGATCGAGAGGTAGCCGCCGAAAGACGCGCCCATGATCGCGATACGGTCGGGGTCGACGAGGCCGGTCTTGATGATCTTGCGCACGCCGTCGGTCACGTCGTCGTGCATCTTGTCGAAGGCCCACATGTCCTCGACGGAGAAGCGCCACTGGGTGCCGAGCGATCCGCGGTAGTTGGGCTGGAAGACGGCGTAGCCGCGGCTGGCGAGGAACTGCACCTCGGCGTCGCTGCCCCACGAATCGCGAACCCAGGGATCGCCATGGGGGAGCACGACCAGCGGGGCCGGACTCTCCGGCGATGCGCCTTCGGGCAGGGTGAGGTAGCCGTCGATCGGCACGCCGTCGCGGTTCTTGTAGGTGAGGAATGTCATCGGGCGCAGGCGTGCCGGGTCGAGCCAGGGCGAGACGCTGGCGACGATGGTGGTGATCGCGCCTTTCTCGGTGTCGATGAGCAGGTAGGCCGTGGGCTTGCGGTCGGAGCGCACGGCGACGAGGAACCGCTTCTCCGCCCGGTCGCTGCCGACGATGGAGACGATCGCGCCCTTGGCGGTCGGGCCGAGAGAATTCTCAATCTTCTGCTGGAGCTTCTGGTAGGCGGGATCGATCCAGTAGTTGACCGGTACCTCGCGCTCGAAACGCAGACCGAGAATGTGGCCATCCACGGGATGCTTGTAGGGACGGCAGCGGTTCAGGTCGTACTTTTCGTCCTGGAGGATCACTTCGCCGAGTTGGCCGCTCGATGCATCCAAATAGCGGAGCGCGCGGGGCTTGCCCTCCTCGCGCGGGGCGAGCACGAGCAGTTGTCCCGGTTGGTCGGCAACCGAGACGATCTCGATCTCGTCGAGGTCCACGGGGCAGGGCTGCCAGTTCTTCCCGGCGAGGCGGTGGAGGAAACGCTTCCCGTCCTTGGTCGTGATGGCGTAGGCCAGCTCGCCGGCATTGTCGGTCAGGTAGCCGCGGGTGGCGCCGTGTTTGAGAGTTGGATAGGACCGGACAATCGTGGCGAGCGTGCCGCCATCGATGGATTTCGGGTTCGTGTAGGTGCCGGTGTTCCTTTTGTCGTACGGGTCGTAGCTGGGGCGCATTCCGTCGATCTGGACCACCCCGCCGTCGCGACCATTGTCGAAGGCGCAGCGGCGAATCCAGACGAGCGGGTGCTGCGGTGCGGCCAGCGGTGAGCTCAACACGGAGTCGACATTATGGTAGTCGACTCCGTAGGTCTGGCGGAGGTCGTTGATCGGCGCGACGTAGAGGCCTTCGCTGTACCGGTTGTCGGCGACAAGCGTGAAGATCAGGTGCTCGTCGCCCATCCAGTCGACGCCCCGGATGTCCTTCTTCCCGGGGCCGTAGAGGCGCTGGTACTTGCCGGTCGCGATGTCGCAGAGAGCCATCTCGGTGCGATCGACCCCGACGGTGGTCGAGGCGATGAAATGGGTTCCGGCGGGGTTGAGCTTCGGATTCGAGAACAGGCTCGGGCGGAAGAAATCGACGACCGGGATCGGCTCGGTCGTCGGGACCGGGGTCATGCGCGCGAGCGGATTGTCCGGCTTCGCGGCGGCCAAGGTGCACGAGGCCAGACCGAGTCCGGCCCCCATCCAACGGAGTGACGAAAGCATTTCCCCGTTGTGCCAAGACGCTCACGACAGGCAAGCCGCGACATCAGGCGAACTGTCGGGATGTGGCTGCTACTGTGCGCCGAACTGTCGCAGGCCCTCGGCGATCTCGGCGAAGTACCGATCCACCGCCGGGTGCAGCCAGAGCAAGTAGAGCAGACCGGCGGCGGAGAGCATCGGTCCGAAGGGAACGGGCATGCCCATGAGCCCGGGCGACTCCTCGCCGCTGGGCTCCTCGCCTCCGACGGCCTCTTTCGCCGGGCCGGCGATGGCCGCGGGCGGGGTGGACGCGCCGGTGGCGGACTTCGTTCCGGCCGCCTCTGCTTCCGGAGTCCGGCGACGGAAGATCAACCAGAGCAACGTGGCGAACACGCCGAGGATGGCGCCGCCGAAGACCGAGAAGACCGCGCCCTGCCAGCCGACGAAGGCGCCGATGCAGCCGAGCAGTTTCACATCGCCGAAACCCATCGCCTCCTTGCGCAGAACCTTCTCGGCCAGCAGGCCGATCCAGAGCACGAGCGCCGAGCCGACGAAGCAGCCGAGGATGGCGTCGGTGCCGGACTGGATGCTTGCGACCATGTG
>JAGVUB010000081.1 GCA_019136515.1 Verrucomicrobiota bacterium | reverse complement strand
CCCGGACAAGCGCGAAGCGGCCACCGCTGCCGTGCAGGCGGAGCTGGCCAAGATCGCGCGGCGCGGCGTGCCGCCGGCGCTGCTGAAGAAGGCCGTGCGCCAGCTCGTGGTGGGTGAGATCAACACCCGCAAGACCATGAGCGGCCAGGCCTCGCGCCTCGGCCTCGCCGAGGTCGTGGTCGGAGATCTCCACTACAGCCGCCACTATTTCGACCGCCTCGCGACGATCACTCCGGCCGACATCCGCCGCGTCGCCGCGAAATACTTCGTACCCGAGCGATTCACCGCGGTGTCGATGAACCCCAAGGTCGCCACTGCCGGCGCCGTCGCCGCGGTGCCCGCCGCGGAGCTGGGAGACTTCACCGAGGAGCGGCTGGGCAACGGGGCGCGTCTGCTGCTCCTGCCCGACAAACGCCTGCCCAACCTCCACCTGCGCCTCGTCTGTCTTTGGTCGAGTCGGTCGGCGGCACGTTCAACGAGTTCTCCGGCAACAACACCTTCGGGCTCAGCCTCGAGGTGTTGCCGGGCGACGTCGACCGCGCGCTCGACGTGCTCGGCGAGGCGGTGCTCGCGCCCGCCTTCGCGCCGGCCACGCTGGAGATCGAACGCGAGGCGCAGCTCGCCTCGCTCGCCGAGCAGGCCGACGACGTCGTGACCGTGGCCCGGAAACTGATCCGGCGGAAGTTCTTCGGCGCACACCCGCTCGCGATCGATTCGCACGGCACCGAGGAGGGCACGAAGGCTGTCACGCCCGCGCTCCTGCGCGCGCTGCACCGCCAGCTGCTCGTGGCCGGCAACTGCGTGCTCGCCGCGACCGGCGACTTCGAGCCGCGCGCACTTGCGCCGAAGCTGAAGGCGTTCCTCCGCCGGCTGCCCAAGGGCGCGGCACCGGCCGCCGGTCCCGCCTTCGCCGGCCCGCAGGCCGGCGTGCACGAGGAGATCCAGCCGCGCCAGCAGGCGGTGGTGTTCCAGGCGTATCCGTGCCCTGGTATCCGCGGGGCGGAGCATTTCATCTCCGAGGTGGCCGACGAGGTCTTCAGCGGCATGGCCTCGAACCTCTTCGAGCGCGTGCGCGAGCAGAAGGGGCTGGCGTACTTCGTGCGCTCGTCGCGCGTGCTGGCGGTCGACACCGGCCTGTTCGGCTTCTACGCCGGCACCGCGCCCGACAAGGCGCGCGAGGTGCTCGACGAGATCGAGGCGGAGATCCGCCGCGTGCAGGAGGGCGGCATCACCGCCGAGGAGCTGCTCCGTTGCCAGACCCGCCTGAAGGCGGCGCGGCGCATGAGCCTCCAGACCAACGGCGCGCGGGCCCTGCAGGCCGCGCTCAACGCGAGCTACGGGCTGCCGATCAACGACTGGAAAAACTACGACGCGAAGATCGACGCCGTGACCATCGAGCAGTTGCGCGACTTCGCCCGCGCCCGCTTCACGCCCGAGCAGCGCGTGGAGCTGATCGTCCGGCCGTAGGGGCGGGAATGCTGACGCATGCTCGCGTGGAGCGATGGCCGACAGCCGCGCTGTGCGGTGTCGGCCTGCGGCGGCAGGCTGGATCGGCCCGGCTATTCGGACAGCGCGGGAGTGAGTGCTTCACGTTGCGGCGTTCTGCATCTGCAGGGGCTGGCAAAAGCCACTCCTGCCGATCAGGCCAGCACCGCGTTTGCTCCTGAAGAATGCGTTACGCTTGGTCAGGTCCACGCCCCGCCGTTCGCGCTGGTGGCGTTATCATTGGGCGATGCGGTCTGCCGACTACTGAGCCTCCCCCAATAGCCTGACAGTCGCGTAGCGAAAGCCGCCAAGGCTTTCGTCCGTGGACGCGCCGTCGAAGTTCTGGCAGACAGGCCACGTTCCAGTGGGTACGTGGCAGGGCGAACTTCGCTACCACAAGCGTCAGTCTATTACGCAAGGCGCAATAGGCCGGCTCGGCGGTTGCCCCGCTGTACGAGGGCTTTTCGCCCCAGCGCTCCTGCTTGTGTGTGGGGAGTGGGCCCCGATGGGGGAAGGGGCCGATCTCCCGACGGCTGGAGGCAAGGTGCGCTCGCGGGGCGGCGAGGACGAGCTCACGCCAATGCGGTTCGGTTCCACGGACGGCGCTGCATTGATGCGTCCCTTGTATCACAGTGGGCGCCCCGACGTATTTCCGATGCGGCGGGCGAGGCAGTACACTTGGAGTCGGTATCAATCGCGACGCGTATGAATCGCCTCCTCTCTCATCGACCTGAATGTACCGCCGGTAGCGGGCGGCACGGTTGCGTGCCGGCGGACGACCTGCCGAGAAATGCCACGGGACTCCGCGTGCGGGACGACTTTCTCGCGTTTGGCCGCTGTCTGCCACTGATGGGGATTGGCCTGCTGTCCGGCGGTTGCGCGCACAGCCCGTCGGTTAACGTCCTCGGCGCATTCTTCCCCGACTGGATGTTCTGCATCGCCGGCGCGGCCGTCCTGACGGCTTGTACCCATGGTGTCGCGCGTGCGACTGGGCTGGACGACCGGCTGGGGCCCCGCTGGCTCGCGACCGTCGAGGTGTTGCTCGCTATCGCGTTCGCTTTGGGCGGCTGGCTTCTCGTTTTCGAGAACTAACACCAACTCTCCATGACATCCGTTCCGAACTCCTCCCGCCGGGCCGGGCCGATCCTCGCCTCGCTGCTCGGTCTCGGTGTCGTTGTGCTCGGCATCCTTGTTGTCTGGCGTCTGGACCGGGCGCCGCGCACTGACGACGCCTACGTCTATGCCGACACCATCAATGTCGCACCGGAGGTTTCCGGCCGCATCGTCGAGCTGGCCGTGTGCGACAACCAGGCGGTGAAATGCGGCGACGTGCTCTTCCGTCTCGATCCCCGCCCGTACCGGGCCGTGCTGGCGAAGGCCGAGGCCGCTCTCGTCGCGCTCGACAACGAGATCATGCTCGCGCAGCGGGCGGTCGCCGCTCAGGCGTTCGCCGCACAGGTGGCCGGTGCAGCGGTGGAGCGGGCTCGCGCGACTGCAAAGCAGGCTGCCGACACGCTCGACCGCATGGAGCCGCTTCAGGCGGCCGCGTTTCTCTCCTCGGAGCAGATCGACCAGGCGCGCACGGCCAAGCTTACCGCGGAGGCATCCCTGGAGGGCGCGTTGCTCGAGCGGCGGCGCGCGCAGGCTGCCGTGAGCGGCGTGGAGGCGCTCGTGGCGCGCAAGGCGGTCCTGACGGCGGAGATCGATCTGGCGCGGTTGAACCTCGACTACGCAACCGTGGTGGCACCGCTCGACGGGATCGTGATCAACCTGAAGACCGCGGTCGGTCAGTTCGCCGCTGCCGGGCGCCCCGTGTTCACCATGGTGGCCACGCGCAACTGGTATGTCGTCGCCAACTTTCGCGAGACCGAGCTGCGGGACATCCGGCCCGGCCAGCGCGCCACCCTGCATGTGCTCGGACAACACAGCGCGCCGTTCGAAGGCGTGGTCGAGTCGATCGGCTACGGCGTGTTCCCTGACGATGGCGGCGGCGAGGTCGGCGGGCTTCCGCGGGTTCCGCGCAGCATCAACTGGGTGCGGGTCGCGCAGCGTTTCCCGGTCAAGATTTTGGTGCCACAGCCACAGCCGGAACTCTTTCGCCTCGGCGCTTCCGCAGTGGCTGTGATGCAGCCCTCGCCCATCGCGGAGCGTCCCTGATTTCGACCTGCCGATGACCGACACCCTCCATCGCCCCGGGCTCGCTGCCCGACTGGGTTTGCTGGTGCGCGACGAACTCGCTCCCTTCCCGGGGCGTGTCGTCGCGGTGCTGCGGTTTTGGCTGAGCCTCAGCCTGGTGATCGTCTGCTCGATGACGTTGCAGGTGCCGTTCATCTCGCTGTCGCTGCTCTTCGTGTTCTTCACGTCGCAGGAGAACACCGTTCTCACCCGCCTCTCCGGCCTGCTCCTGATTGTTGGCTCCATCCTATCGACCGCTTTGTCGATTCTGGTGTTCATGCTCACCATCGACCACCCGTCGTTGCGGATCGCCCTCGCCGGCGCTGTCGCCTTTGCCGGCGTCTACTTCATGCGGACGCACAAGATGGGTGTTCTCGGCTTCATGGTGGCCGTCGCCGTCATCTACTCGCAGTCATTCCCCGATTTTGTCGAGGATCCCGAGCAGCTCGTCCGCCTGTCGCTCTGGGCGCTACCGGCCGCACTGTACCCGATCATCCTGACTCTCGCGGTAAATCTCCTGCTTCTGCCCGCCCGCCCGGCCCGCCTGCTGCTCGACGAACTGTGCCGGCAGGTTTGCGACGCCGAGGCGCAGTTGCGCGCGCTGCGGGACGGACGTGCGGCGCCGACGCTGACGCCCGGGCAGGTGAAACGCGGCGCGCTCGCCCTGCACCGGCACCTTGCCTCGGCTGCCCGGGGCGACCGGCAGTTCGATCGCGACCGGGCGCAACACCTGATGCGCTGTGCCGCCGTCGAGCGCCTGCACACGGCGGCGTTGCACCTGTCCCGCCTGCCGCGCGCGGCGCTCGCACCGGCAGCGACCTCGGAGCTGGACGAACTAGCCGAAGCGTGCGCCGTGTTGGGTGGGAGCCTGCGGCATGGGGCACCGTTCGCATGGTGTCATGAGACGTATGCGACGTCGGCCGCGGTCACCGATGCTTCGGCGGCGCTCCGTCACGAGATGCGTGAGGCCTTGGTGGTCTACGCCGACACGGAACGCAGTCCGGCGGACCTGCAGCAGGACAAGCCGGAGGGGGGCTGGGTGGGGGATGCGTTCACCAACCCCGTTTATGCGCAGTTTGCGCTCAAGACCGTCGCCACCGCGCTGCTGTGCTACGCTTTCTACAACGGCGTCCAGTGGCCGGGCATCCACACGGCGCTGATCACCTGCATCATCCTCGCGATGCCGAGCCTCGGCGCCAGCGCGCACAAGGGAATCACGCGTATCGTCGGCTGCGCGCTCGGCAGCGTGGCCGCCCTGATCGCCACGGTGTTTCTCGTGCCGCGGATCGACGGCATCGGCGGCCTGCTGCTCGTCTCGAGCCCGGTGTTCCTCGCAGGCGCGTGGATTGCCGCAGGCTCGGCCCGGTCGAACTACATTGGCGTCCAGATCGTCTTTTCCTATGCGCTGGCACTGTTCGGTTCCTTCGGTCCCACGACGGATGTCACGGAAATCCGCGACCGCATGCTGGGCATCCTGTTGGCCGTTGGCGTGTACGTGGCGATGGCGGCGCTCGTTTGGCCCGAGCGCGAGGGAGCTCAGCTCCGGCGGCAACTGACTTGCTTGCTGCGGGCGATCGCCGGGCTGGCGCGTCTCCGTCCGGAAACCGCCAGATCGTCCGCTTGGGACGAGGGCCGATGCCGCGTATGGACTCTGCTGCGGCAAAACCGCGAGCTGCAGGCGCGCGTCGCACTCGAGCCCGGCTGGCAGTTCGCCCACGACAGCGTGACCGCGGATCTGACGACCTGGCTGGCCACGGCTCAGGAGGCCGCGCTCGCCGTCGATCTGCTGCAGACCCAGCAACGCGAGGCGGCGCCGGCGTTGCCAGCGGCGCTGGCCGAGGCGTGCGACGCGTTCCGCGAAAGCAGCGCCGAGCGGTTGGAGTGCGCCGCGCAGCGCATCCAATCTGGAGCGACAGCCGGATCGCACGGGGCGCCGTGCGGCCGCAGCATGGTGCCGTTCGAGTCCGCCGGCCCCGGTTGCGGCCCGCTGTTGGCGGCGGCCCGTGCGGTGGACGAGCAAGTTCGCCGGCTGGAGGCAGGGTTCCCCTCCGCCCTCATTCCTGCCCCACCGCCGTCACGATGAAATCCGCCATGACCTCTTTCCTTGGTGAACCCTTCCGTTGGATACTCGCCGGCTTCGCGCTTCTCTCCCTGTGCGGCTGCGCGCTGGTGCGCAACGATACCGCGCCGCTTGCGGCGCTGCCGGCCGGGAGCATCGGCCTGGCCGACGACATCGAGCTCGTGCGCGACGCCTGGCCCGATGCCTCGTGGTGGCACCGTTATCGCGATCCGCAGCTCGACGCCCTGGTCGCGCGGGCGCTGCAGGATGCGCCCTCTCTGGTCGTGGCCCGCGAGCGGGTCGTCGCCAGCGCAGCGCAGGCGGAACTGGTGGGGGCAAGCAGCGGCTTGCTTGTCGGACTGAAGGCCTCGGTCGACCGGGAAAGCGTTTCCGAGAACGGTTTTCTCGGGGCATACGGCCGGAAGCTCCCGCTTCTTGGGACCGATGGCCCGTGGTATACGCAGGCCACGGCGGGGCTTTCCGGCGCCTACGAGTTCGACTTCTGGGGCAAGGATCGCGCGAAGACGCAGGCGGCCCTCGGCGTCGTCAACGCCCGCAGGGCCGAGGCCGCGCAGGTCGAGCTGCTTCTGGCGACCGGCATTGCCCACGTCTATTTCGATCTGCAACTCCTGCACGAGAAGGCGTTGCTGGAGGTCGACGCGCAGCTCGTCGCGGTGGAGAGCCGGCGAAGGTGCCTGCGCGAGGCGTTGCGAGCGCTCGTCGGTGCGGGTGCCGGCGACCTGCCTGAGATCGCACCGGTGCCGTTGCAGGAGCAGCCGGCGGCGCTGCCGCCTCACCTGGGTTTCGAACTGCTGGCCCACCGGCCCGACCTGCAGGCGATGAGCTGGTATGTACAGGCGTCGCTGGATCGGGTCACCGCGGCCCGCGCTGCCTTCTACCCCAGCTTCGACCTGCGCGCCTTCGCCGGTCTCGATACTTTGCACACAAACGAACTGTGGCGGCGTTCCAGCCGCCAGTTGAATCTGGTTCCCGGGATGTCGCTGCCGCTCTTCGACAGCGGGAGGCTCAACGCCAATCTCGCCACTGCCCGCGGCCAGAGCAACGCGCTCGTCGCGCAGTACAACGAGATGGTATTCCAGGCCGTGAAGGAGGTGGCGCAACGCAGCATCGAGATCGAAGGGCTGCGGCGGCGCGCCGAAGTGCACGCGGGGCAGATCCAGGCTGCGGAGAAGGTGGCGCGCAGCGCCGAGGCATGCCTGAAGCGCGGCCTGACCGACCTCGTCGCAGCCCGGGAGGCGACGCTGCCATGGCTGCACGAGCGCCTCGTCTCGCTGGAGCTGCGCGGCGCCGGTCTGCATGCCGAGGTCGCGTTGCTCGCCGCGCTGGGCGGCGGTTACGATGCCGTGCCGGAGAAAAGATGAAACGCCGGCCGTACGACCGGCGCCGGCGGAAACCGGCGGGGAACTTGGCAACGGTCCGGCGCCGGGCTTACGTTGCAGGCATGGAGTTGCAGCAACTGCGTTGTTTTGCCGCCGTGGCCCGGCACCTGAATTTCAGCCGCGCCGCCGAGGAGATGCATCTTACCCAGCCGACGCTCAGCCGCGCAATCCAGGCGCTTGAGACGGAACTCGGGGTGCGGCTTTTCGAGCGGAATCGGCAGTGTGTGCTCGCGACCGACGCGGGCCGCGCGCTGTTCGCCCGCACCGAGAAGATACTGGCCGAGATGGATATGGCCGTGCACGCCGTGCGTGCGGTTGCGGCGGGCGAGGGCGGCGAGCTCATCGTCGGCCGCGACTGGCGCATGTCCTTCGGTTTCATGCAGGACTCGATCGCCGAGTTTCACCGCAGGCAGCCGCAGGCCGAGGTCACGTTGCTCGACCTGCTCGTCCACGAGCTGCTCGGCGCCTTGCGGGCGCGGAAGATCCATCTCGCCTTCGTCCCCTCGGAGTTCGTCAGCCTGGACGATCGCATGGAGCGACTCCAGGTCCAGACCTGCGCTGTCGCGGTGGTTCTGCCGGCGCGCGACAAGCTGGCGCGGCGGCGGCGGGTGGCTCTGCGGGAACTCGCGCAGAAGACGTGGATGGTTCCTGCGAGTCCGGGCCCTGGTTACAAGACGTTCTTCGCCCGAATCTGCCGACAGGCCGGATTCACGCCGAACTACGGGAAGACCGCCACCACGGCGGAGGGGATGCTATCGCAGATCGCCGCCGGCTACGGCGTGAGCCTGTTGCCGCGTGCCGCTTTGCCCAAGCTCGGCCGTTCGTTACGGGCGGTGTCCGTCGATTGCGAGCCGTTGACGTTGCAGGCGGTGTGGCTGCGCGACACGCATTCGCTGCTGCTCGACCGCTATCTCGACGTGCTTCGCGCGGGACTGTCCGCGTGAAGCGCGGTGCGGGATCAACGGACGAACCACGGCGCGGCGTGCTCGGTGAGCTTGTTGCAGATGGCCCAGAGGGCGCGCGGGGCCGGGTCGTTGAGCGGGCGGCCGATCTCGCCGAGCCGCGTCAGCACCAGTGCGGCGGCCTGTTCCGCGCACTCGCGGCCGGAGGTGGTGAGCGAGATGTTGTACATGCGGCGATCCTTCCGGCTGCGCTGCCGGTCGATCCAGCCCCGCACAAACAGGGAATCCGTCGCTTCGGTGATGGCGGCGCGGCTCACGCAGGTGTTTTCGGCCAGTGCCAGCGGCGAACTTGTGGCCGGGGAGACCGCCAGCAGGACGACCAGCACGCCGAACTGGAGCTCGGTGAGGCCGATGGAGCGGAGCTCGCGTTTCACCGAACAGCGCGCGTCGTCCGAGGCGGCGAGCATTTCGAGCATGGCGTGGCAGCGCATGTCATCGTGTTCCTGGCGTTGCCGTGCCATGCCGCAGAGCGCATGGAAGACGAGTGTATCGCGGTGCAGCATGATGGAGTGGGCGTGCCGCGGTGCACATGCGGGAGTCCGGGCCGAACCCTTGCGAATAGTAGCGCTGTGGCTGGGCACATGGAAATGCACGTTCCCTTTCACCGTTATGTGGCGGCCGCATGAGGCGTGCGGGGCAAATCCGAGAAGCGGAGGACCGCTTCTTCTCGGGCGGCGTGAGGCGTTGGTCGGTAGGCCGTAGTGGCCGTGGCGCGATGGTTTCGCCGGGTTCCAGGGAGCCCGGGAACCCGGCAGCGAGCTGTGCTTTGCGCTGCGGGCGGGCGTCCGCTGCGATGAACGCCGTCTTCTCCGCGGTGTAGCGGACGCGTGCGTGGCGACAAGCCGGAGCTTGAACGCCCGTTACTCGGCGGCGGTCTCCGGGTGTGCGCGCAGGTAGTCGCGGAAGAGGAGCCGGTCCCAGTGCTCGAAATGGGATTCCACGCAATGAAGGTGGTGGGTGCGACGGCCGGCGGCGTCGCGCTTGATGAACCAGACGTACCAAGGCGGGCCGTCGTCGCCGTGCGACGGGCGCCAGAAATAGTCGTAGCCGAGCGGCTCAAGGACGAGCGGCATCTCGATGCGGGCGCGTTCGAGCGACGAGACCTCGACGAGCATGTCGACGATGGGCTTGGCGGCCAGGCCAGGCACGGCGGTGCTGCCGAAGTGCTCGATTCGGCCGAGCAGGTTGGCCGGAAATTGCGAACGGAGATAACCGCGCTCCGCTTCGAACGCTGCGGGCCAGCCCGGATCGTAGGGGACGACTTCGATCCTGTCGCGCAGCACCCGGGCGACCTTCTCCGACACGGTCTCGGTCTTCATGCGCTGCGGCGGTTCGACTGGGACGGACGTTACGGCTCAGCGGAACTGCTGCACGCGCTGGGCGATGTCGGACCAATCCTGCGACGGGACGAGCGGGCCGAGGTGGCTGACGGTCTCGGCGCCGAGCACGGCGGCGATGTGGCCGCTGACGGGCAGCGGCAGGCCGCGCAGGTAGCCGTAGAGGAAACCGGCGGCGAAGGCATCGCCAGCGCCGGTGGTGTCCACGACCGAGGCGACGTGTACGGGCTCGATGCGGTGCAGCTCGGTGCCGCGGCCGACGTAGGCGCCGTCCTTGCCGAGCTTCACCACGGCGAGCGTGCCGCGGGCGGCGAGGGCGCGGGTGTGGGCGGCGTAGTCGGTGGAGGTCGTGCCGAAGAGGGCGCGGATCTCGTCCTCGTTGCCGAAAACGATGTCGATGCCGTGGCCGAGCTGGGTGAACAGCCAGTCGCGCGCGGCGGCGGCGACCTCGAAGGAGGCCAGGTCGAGGCTGATGGTGCAGCCGGCGGAGCGGGCGGCGGCGATCACGGCCTCGGCGAGGGCGCGATTGAAGAGCAGGTAGCCCTCGATGTGGGCGTGGCGGCAGCCGCGGAAATCGGCGGCGGAGATCTCGGCGGGGGCGAGCGTCATGGCTGCGGCCAGACAGGTGCGCATCGTGCGCTGGGCGTCGGGTGTGACGAGGGACAGGCAGCTGGCGTTGGGCAGTTCGGCCTGTTTGAACCGGGAACCGTCCACGCCGACGGCGGCGAAGCGGTCGCGGTAGGTGCGGGCGTTGAGGTCGTTGCCGAGCTTGCCGAGGAAGGTGGTGCGCTGGCCGAGGCGAGCGACGTTGAAGGTGGTGTTGGCGGCGGAACCGCCGGTGGTGGCCGTGGGCGGGGCGGGGAGGCGGGCGATGATCGACTGCATCTCGGCGGCGTCCACGAGGACCATTCCGCCTTTTTCGCCGCGCACGGTGGCGAGGAACGACTCGGGCACAGGCGCGAGGAGATCCATGATCGGCGAACCGATTCCGATGAGGTCGAAGCGGGAGGCGGAGGAGGTGGGCATGGGCGGGATGAAGGCTGAAGGCAGAATGCTGAGTCGGAAGTCGGAGAGGAATGGTGTGCTGCGCAACCGAGGCCCGGGGGGGCTGGGTCGGGACTCGGGCTACGGAAGGAGACGGAGAGTTGTCACACGCTGTTGGAGCCGGGCCGGGACGGCGAAACCAGGCCTCCTGCACCCGAAGCGGCCCCGCCGCGGGACTGTTGTGCGGCTACTCCGAGATCGTGAGATTGGTGGAGAGGAGCAGTTCGTCGTCGACCTCGACGAGAATGTTGTAGTCGCCGGCCTGGGGGAAGGAGCAGTTGCGCAGTTCGTTGATGAGGTTGATGCGCTGCATCGGGGTATGGGACTCGAAGGGGCGCTCAAGCACCTTCATCATGTTGGTGGGGTCGAGGCCGATGGAGATGCGCAGGTTGTGCTGGCCGGGGGTGCAGTCGGTGATGGTCAGGAACCAGATCATGAACGGATGCACGACTGGGAACTGGCGGGCGCGGATGGTGGAAAACACGCCGAGGATCGTGTGTTTGCCGGAAGCGGGGTCGATGTGGACGCCGTCGCAGGTCATCCACGCGAGCAGTTGAGGTTTGGATTGCACGCAGGGGAGCTTCCGCGGCCGGCGAAGACGGGCAACCGTTTTCCCCGACGTCGTCGGCAAGTGGAGCGGACTCGGACCGTCGCCGGGGCAGGCATGGCGCGCGCAGGGCTGGACGCACGACTTCGGGCGGGGGAAATGACCCAAATTCAGCCATGAATGGTTTTCATGCTTCTATGCTCTTGCTCCATGCTGCGGCCCGGCATTTCTCGTCTTCCCGTGAAGTACATTTTCGTCACGGGCGGCGTCGTCTCCTCTCTCGGCAAGGGCCTCACGGCAGCCTCGCTCGGGGCTCTCCTTGAAGCGCGCGGACTGATCGTCCGCATCCAGAAGTTCGACCCCTATCTCAACGTCGATCCGGGCACCATGAGCCCGTTCCAGCACGGCGAAGTCTATGTGCTCGACGACGGCGCGGAGACCGACCTCGACCTCGGCCACTACGAGCGTTTCACCTCCGGCAAGCTCAGCCGGATGAACAGCCTTTCCTCCGGTCAGGTGTACGAGGCCGTCATCGCCAAGGAGCGCCGCGGCGACTACCTCGGGAAAACCGTGCAGGTGATCCCGCACGTCACCAACGAGATCAAGAACCGCATCTACGCCGGCGGCGAGGGCGTCGACATCCTCATCACCGAGATCGGCGGCACCACGGGAGACATCGAGGGGTTGCCGTTCCTCGAGGCCATGCGCCAGTTCGCCCTCGAGGTCGGCCCGGGCAACGTCTGCTTCATCCATGTCACCCTCGTCCCGTACCTCACCGCCGCGGGCGAGCTGAAGACGAAGCCCACCCAGCAGAGCGTGGCCAAGCTGCGCGAGATCGGTATCCAGCCCCATGTGCTCGTCTGCCGCTGCGACCACCCGCTCGACCTCGACCTGCGCGAGAAGCTCAGCCTCTTCTGCAACGTTCCCACCAAGGCCGTGATCGAGGAGCAGAACGTCGAGACCTCCATCTACGAGCTGCCGCTCGCGCTCCAGAAGGAGAAGCTCGACGACCTCGTGGTCGACATCCTCCAGCTCAACGCGCCGCCTGTGAAGAACAACGTGTGGCAGCAGGTCGTGCGCCGGATCAAGAATCCCAAGCACGCGGTGAAGGTCGGTGTCGTCGGCAAGTACATCGAGCTGCAGGACGCCTACAAATCCATCTACGAGTCGCTTTACCACGCCGGCATCGCCAACAACTGCGCCGTCGAGATCGTGCGCATCGACGCCCAGGCCCTAGAGCAGAAGGCCGGGGTGAAACAGCTCGCCGGCCTCGACGCCATCCTCGTCCCCGGCGGCTTCGGCGACCGCGGCACGGAGGGCAAGATCGCCGCCGCCCGCTACGCCCGCGAGAACAAGATCCCATACTACGGCATCTGCCTCGGTCTCCAGATCGCGGTGATCGAGTTCTCCCGCCACGTGCTCGGCCTGAAGACGGCCAACAGCACCGAGTTCGACCCCGACACCGAGGACCCGGTGATCGACTTCATGGACGACCAGCGTCGCATCACGGAAAAAGGCGCGACGATGCGTCTCGGCGCCTACGACTGCCGCCTGCGCCCCGGCACCCACGCCGCCAAGGCCTACGGCAAGGAGCAGATCAGCGAGCGCCACCGTCACCGCTACGAGGTGAACAACCACTATGTGGAGATGCTCGGTGACGCCGGCATGGTCTTCGCCGGCGTGAATCCGCAGCGGAACCTGGTCGAGATCATCGAGCTCAAGGACCACCCGTGGTTCGTCGGCGTGCAGTTCCACCCCGAGTTCAAGTCGAAGCCGACCAAGGCCCAGCCGCTCTTCGCCGCGTTCGTGAAGGCCGCCATCAAGCGCAAAGCGACGGTGGCCACTGCGAAGACGGAGAAGGCCGCGAAGAAGCCCGGCAAGAAGGCGAAGAAGTGAGTGTGGCTGGGATGGCCGCTCCATCGCATGGGGAGCGGCCGCAAGGCAGAAAAGGGAGCTGGCTGTGATTGGAGGTGTGTGGCAGTATCCAGTCGATTCTACACCTAGCCCTTTTCGCCATGAAAACCATACTATGCAGTTGCCTTGTCTTCCTGCTGCTTGGTTTCGCCGCCGGTTGTAGAACAACCAGCATCGAGAATGTGAAGCGGATCATGGTTCCTCAGAACCTGACTTTGCAGGAAACGAAGTTTGCGATCGCTCGTTCCGTTGCTCCGGAAACCGCTCCCGATGGCTGGAAGAACTGGGAGAAGATTACCGATGCGGCGATCGGTGCGGCGTTTGGTGCAAGATATGAGCGGCAGCACCAGTACAATGGTGCGTGGTACGTTGAGAGCGTGGAACCCAAGGCGGTCGTCTTCGGCTTCACAAATCGCGGGTACTATCTGCGCGTGCGGATGGTCATCGATGGCGGCCAGATCGCCCCGGTGATCGAAGATTCCAACGGTCTGCGGCAGACTGAGAACAGCATCCATAAAACTGCTGTGGAGTGGATCAACCGCCTAGAGATCCGGATCAGGTCTTCGCTTGGTGCGGTGTCTTCGTACAAGGCGAGCATGGCTGAGGAGCGAACCGGTTCTGCAAAATAGTCAGTCGCTGGCCGGTGGATCCTTGTTCTGCCAGCAGAGGGCTGCTGCCGCCGCTCCGCCCTTGTCTTCATTCCGGCTTCGGCATTCTGTCGTCCGTCTTCCGCCGTCTGTCCTCCGTCATCCTTCCTCCGATGCTCTTCGATCCCCAGCGCCTGCTCCTGATCGCCGGTCCGTGCTCGCTCGAAAACGAAACCGTCTGCCGTGCGGTGGCGACAGAGCTGGCGGACATCCGCGCGTGGCACCCCGAGCTGAACATCGTGTTCAAAGGCTCGTTCGACAAAGCCAACCGCACCTCGCTCTCCGGCGCGCGCGGCACCGGGCTTGAGGCTGGCCTCGAGCTGCTGGCGATGGTGAAGCGCGACTTCGGGTTCCCGGTGCTCACGGATGTGCACGAACGCGAGCAGGTGGCCGCGGTGGCGGCGGTGTGCGACGTGATCCAGATCCCCGCCTTTCTCTGCCGGCAGACCGATCTGCTCGTCGCGGCGGCGAAGACGGGCCGCGTGGTGAACGTGAAGAAAGGCCAGTTCCTCTCGCCGCAGGAGATGCCGTACACGCTCACCAAACTCGCCGGCGCCGCCGAGGTGTGGCAGACCGAGCGCGGTTCAACTTTTGGTTACCAGAACCTCGTCGTGGATATGCGGAGCTTCCCGCTGATGAAGGCCAACGGATTTCCGACGATCCTCGACGCCACGCACAGCGTGCAGCTCCCCGGCGCGGGCGGCGGCAAGAGCGCCGGGCAGCGCGAGTTCGTCGAGCCGCTCGCCAAGGCGGCGCTCGCCGCGGGCGCCGACGGACTCTTCTTCGAGACGCACCCGAATCCTGCCGAGGCGATCTCCGACGGCCCGAACATGGTGCCGCTCGTGGAGTTCTCCGGACTGATCGAGCGCTGTCTCGCCGTCTGGCGCGCCGTGCGCTGAGGTTTTTGCGGCGTTGCGCCGCAGGACACCTAGTTCTGCAACTCGTAGCTGAGGATGCTCAACGCGTACACGGCGGCCGTTTCGCAACGCAGTACCAGCGGGCCGAGCGTGATCGGCTCGAAGCCCGCGTTCTTCGAGTTGCTCATCTCGGCCGGGGTGAAGTCTCCCTCGGGGCCGACGAGCCAGAGCACCTTCTGCGGCGCGCGGCCCTTTTCCTCGCGGAAACGGGTAAGCACCGTCTTCAAAGACTTGGCACCGGGCTGGAGGCTGGCGATGAGCTTCAGGTCGTAGCCCTTGGTGGCCTCCATGAAGGTTGTGGCGCGCTGCACCGGCTGGATCTCGGGCAGGTAGGCGTTGCCGCATTGTTTGGCGGCCTCGACGGCGGCGGCGCGCCATTTCTCGAGTTTGTTCTCCTCTCGATCGGACTCGAGTTGCACTTCGGTGCGTTCGCTCACCAGGGGGACGATTCCGGCGACACCGATCTCGGTGGCCTTGCGCACGATGGCGTCCATGTACTTCCCCTTCGGCAGCGCCTGGCCGAGCGTGACGGCGTAGGGCAGCGGCTTGATCTTCTGGGGGAAACGGACCTTCAGGCGGGCGTCGCGTTTGCCGATCGCGGCCAGTTCGCAGATCCACTCGTGGCCGGAGCCGTCGAAGGCGACCACGGTATCGCCAGCACGGGCACGGTTCACGGAGACGAGATGGTGGCTCTCGGTCTCATCGAGGACGATCTCCGCCGGCTCGCGGCTCGGCGGCACACAGTAAACGCGGAAGTCGGACATGGCTCCATGCGATCCCCCGGGGCCGGTGGCTGGCAAACGCGTTTTCTGCGCCTGGGGCGCGGACGCGGGGTCCAGAAACGGCTGAAGCGCTCGGTTTCCCGAGCGCTTCAGCCGACTGACAAACTACAAACTACAAACTAATAGCAACTAGCCCTGCAAACCCTGTAACACTGGGAAAGACGTCGGCGGGTGCGTTTCGTTCAAACAACGGAAACATTTTTTTCGGCGGCGGCGTTTTTCCCGATGCCGGCCTGTGCCTGGCCGGTGTTCGAGTGGTGCTCCGGCGGCTTCTGGAGTGAGGAGTCTGATACGGATTGCGGAGGCTGTCGGCCGCGGACGAACCGGGCGGCGTTCGGTGGGGTGTCGTGGTTTGGTTTCCGCGGAGCCGGAGCGCCGGGCCCCAGAAACGGCTAAAGCGCCCGGTTGCCCGGGCGCTTTAGCCGACTTATCAAACTACAAACTAGTAAGAAGTACTAGCCTTGCATACTCTCTTGCGGAGGGGAGAGACGCAGGCCGGTGCGGAACGTTCAAAATCGCCGCAGAAATTTGCGGCCGATTTTGCTAATGCTTGGCTGCCGAGAAGATGGGCCGAAATGCCGCCCGGCCCCGAAAAAAGAAAACCCGCCGTGCGGCGGGTTTCGAGATGGTGCCCAGAGTGGGGGTCGAACCCACACTCCCTTGCGGGAACAGGATTTTGAGTCCAGCGCGTCTGCCAATTCCGCCATCCGGGCGTCTCGGGGACGCGGAAACAAAGCGATGGCGTGGGCGAAGTCCACCGGATTTTCCGCGGGCGGCCGCGCGTTGTCGTGATTGCCGAAAAGATGCGGAGAAAGGTCTTGCGTCGGGTCGGGGAGTCCGTTGCCTTTGCGCCCTTTCCAAGGTCCGGGCCGTAGCGCAGACTGGTAGCGCACTTGCATGGGGTGCAAGGGGTCGTGAGTTCAAATCTCACCGGCCCGACCATTTGGAAACTTCCGACCGCCTCGACCGGTGGAGGCGTCTGGACGGCAGATTCGCTGCTGCGCTCAAACTGCGCGCCGAGCGGAACGCCGCCTTTGGCCGACAACGCCTTGCGCCGACCGTCCCTGCTGCCGCGATCCTTCTTCGCGGCACAACGGGGGGACCGCTCAGAAGACGTACTTGATCGCGACGAACCCCAGCACGCCGAGGCCGAAGAGGCCGAGCGCGGCCCACTCGAGATACTTGTCGAGCAGACGCTTCACTGGAGGCCCGAAAAAGAAGATCGTACCGGCGACCAGCACGAAGCGTCCGGTGCGGCCGATCACGGAGGCCGCGATGAGCGTCATCAGGGGCACCTGCTCATGGAAGACACCGGCGGCGATTGTGAAGACCTTGTAGGGGATCGGGGTGAAGGCGGCGGCGAGAATCGCGAGGAACGCGTTGCCGCCGTAGAGTTCGGCCACCTTGTCCCACGCCGCTCCGTAGTGGAGCAGATCGAAAATGATCCAGTGGCCCACCGGCTCGGCGAGGTATCCGATGTAGTAGCCACCGATGCCGCCAAGCACCGAACCGACGGCGCACCAGCCGGCGAACTTGAACGACTTCTTGGGCGCGCCCATGCACAGGGCGATCAGGAGCACGTCGGGCGGGATCGGAAAAAACGACGATTCGACGAACGCGAGCGCGAAGAGCGCGGGCACGCCGTACGGAGTCTCCGCCCAGTGCAGCACCCAGTTGTAGAGGCGCTTGATCGGGCCGGGGCGACCTGAATGGGCCGTGACGGGGGACGGGGCGGTCGAGTCGGTGCTCATGGACAAAAGAAAGGGCAGCCCGTGGAGATGGTGCTGCCCTTGGGATTGGAAATGGACTCGGCGCGGCTCAGACGTCGGGCTTGGTCTTGCGCAGACCCATGACGCGCTCGCCTTCCTTCCACTGGCCGCGTTTCTTGAGGAGCTCGACGCGCTCGAAGCGCTTGAGGACATTGCGTTTGGCGCCGGTGGTGGCGGCGGAGCGGAAGCTGTTGTGCTGGGACATGGCCGGACTGCGTTTAGACGTTGGTGTCGTTGGAAAAGTCGCCGAGTGAAGAGCCCTCGAATGCCCAGTTCAAGTATTTTTCCCCCACATGTTCGGCGCGCACCGCAATCCACTCGGGGGTCTCATAGGGATGTTCGGCGAGAATGCGGGCTTCCAGCAGGCTGAGCTGCTCCGGGGAACACTTGAACGTGAGCCGCCATTCTTCGGTCTGTTCGGTCTTTCCCTGCCAGCGGTAGATCGAGGTGATCGGCCCGTCGATCTGGACGCAGGCTGCCAAGCGGTGCTCCACCGCCGTGTGGGCCAAGCGCTCCGCCGCCTCGCGGGAATCGACCGTTGTCCATGCGATCCACATGGCCGGCATGGTGACGGGAAGCGGAGGGGCGGCAAGCCGGCGGATGGGTTTGCGTCGGGGCTGGGCGGCACCGCAGCGGGTCGGGCGCGGCCGAACCCGGCCGAACTTCACTCTTGACCGGGGGCGGGCACGGCCGCCTTGTCTTCCACTTCACTTTTCCAAGGAGGAACTCCGTGCGAGACGAATATCTTAAAGACGCCCAGAAGGTCATCACCGACGCGAACTTGCTCATCAACGTGGTTTCGCGCCGCGTGAAGCAGCTTCGTCGTGGCAGCCGTCCCCTCGTGGAATCCCTCGAGAAGCTCAACCTCGAGGACATCGCCCTGCGCGAGATCATCGAGGGCAAGATCCAGTACGAGTTCGTCGAGTAACTCTGCCGGCGGTCGCGCGGTTTCGGTGGTGGGCTTACGCCTGCCCCGATCCGGGTTCCGCGGGCGCCCAAACGCCGTGGCCGCAGCGAAAAAACAGGAACGTTACTCCGAGGTCCGCAACCCGAAGGCGTTGCGCGACTACTTCATCGACGAACGCTTCGAGGCGGGTCTGGCCCTGCGCGGCGCCGAGGTGAAGTCGATCCGGGGCACATCGAGGAGTACGAGCACTCCGGTTACGCCAAGTGCGATCCGCGGCGCGTGCGCAAGCTGCTCCTGCACCGCAACGAGCTGCGCAAGATCACCCAGGCGCTGGAGACGGCGGGCAAGGCGCTGGTGGCGCTGCGGCTCTACTTCAAGGAGGCGCTGGTGAAGGTCGAGATCGGCCTGGCCACCGGCAAGAAGCAGTACGACAAGCGCGACGACATCAAGAAGCGCGAGAACGACCGCGACATCGCCAGGGTGCTGCGGGCGCGGCGCTGAACACGGGTCTGGAGACCCGTGCCACAGGGCTCCGCGGTTACGGGCGGGTGATCTGCAGGCGCAGGAAGAGGCGGATACCCGAGGTTAGCGGAACCGAGGCCTCGCGCGTCTCCACCGAGCCGTTGCTCGAGAGCAGCGAGTCGGCGAACCCCGTGGGCGCCCCGGCGGCTCCGAGGGCATGCCACGTCGTGAGGTCGGTCGAGATCTGCGGGGTGATGGTCGCATCCGTGCGGGTGAGATCGCGATTGTAGCTCAGCCGGAGCCGGCCGTCGGCGATCGAGGGGGCCGGCGGCGTCGCCCGCGCGACCGCGCTGAGCCCGAGCCCATAGGCGGCGAGGTTCGGGATGCCGTCGTTGTTGTAGTCCTCGGTCGGGTGGTTGGCGATGGCGCCGGCGGGCAGCGAGGCGGCGGTCTCCTGTTGCGTCGCCCAGGCGGTGAAGGGCGGGACGGCGGTGGCATTGACCTCCAGATACGGACCGAACGGCCAGGTGCG
>JAGVUB010000091.1 GCA_019136515.1 Verrucomicrobiota bacterium | reverse complement strand
CGAGCTCGTGCTCTGGATCGGCCACCTCCAGTGGCACCACCGCAACCGCGGCAGCACCGAGTGGCCCGAGCCCGTCCTCCACGCCTTCAAGAACATCGAGTGCCGCGACGCCGTACTCGCCTACGACGAGAAGGGCTTCGCCAAGGATGAGTCCGGCAAGACCCGCTTCGTCTGGGACCGCCGCACCTACAAAGTCGACCCCGCCACCGGCCGCGAGATTCCCGACGAGCGCGCCGTCCGACCGCTGGAAACCTTCCAGAACCCGCGCCCCGCCACCTGGCCCGAGGCCGACTTCATCGTCGGCAACCCGCCCTTCCTCGGCACCAAGCGCATGCGCGACGATTTGGGTGACGGCTATGTCGACACTCTCCGCGAAACCTATTCCGAGGAAGTCGAGGACAACGCCGACTTCGTGATGTACTGGTGGCACAAGGCGGCGGAAGAAGTGCTCGCCGGCCGCACCCAGCGCTTCGGATTCATCACGACCAACTCGATCCGGCAGGCGTTCAACCGACGAGTCGTCCATCGCGCGCTGGAGCGCGGAATCTCACTCCGCTTCGCGATTCCCGATCACCCGTGGGTCGATGCCACCGAATGCGCTGCCGTTCGTATCGCGATGACTGTTGGCGGGCTCTCCTACCAACTGACTCCATCAGGCGTCGTCGAAGAGCCTCCGCCTCCTGATCCATCCGCATTGGCGGGAGATCTCTGGTTGGTCCGAGGTGAAACGCCAGTCGACGATGGCTCCCACACCGTGACGTTCACGATGTTCCGCGGCCGGATCGGGTCTGCACTGAACATCGGAGCAGAGCTTCAGGGAATGGGTGCGCTACTGGCAGGCGAAGGCGTGTGCGGCCTTGGCGTCGCTCTTCATGGTTCGGGTTTTATCCTCGAACCCGAACAGGCGGCCGCCTTCCGCAGACACGGAGCCGGCGTGATCAAACCGTACCTCGGCGGCAGCGACCTCCAGCGGCAAAAACGCGAACGCTACCTGATCGATTTCTCCTTCATGACGGAGGATGACGCCCGGCACGCCAACCCCGTCGCTTTCAATCACGTCGTCGCTCACGTCCGCCCCGAGCGGATCGTCAATCGCCGCGAAGCCATCAAGAAACTCTGGTGGCGCTTCGGCTGGGAACGCCCCGAGATTCGAAAAGCGATGGAGGGGCTGAGGCGGTTCATCGGAACGACCGAGACCGCCAAACATCGAGTCTTCCAGTTCATCGACGGCAAGATTCTGCCCGATCACATGGTCATCGTGATCGCTTCTGACGACGCCTTCCACCTCGGCGTGCTCAGCAGCCGGATTCACGTCGTATATGCCTTGGCCGCCGGCGGTACGCTCGAAGACCGGCCCCGCTACAACAAGACCCGCTGCTTCGATCCCTTCCCCTTCCCCGAGTGCACGGAGGCGCAGAAGGCGAAGATCCGGCAGCTCGCCGAGGAGCTCGACGCCCACCGCAAGCGCGCCCAGCAGCAGCACGGCCTCGGCCTCACCGACATCTACAACGTCCTCGAAAAGCTCCGCGCCGCCTCCGCCTCCCCGTCCGTTTCCGAAGGTAGGGACGGCTCTCCGAGCCGTCCGTCCGCCGGCGCCCTCGGAGAGGCCGCCCTACCTTTACTCACCACCAAGGAGCAGGCCCTCCACGACGCCGCCCTCGTCTCCACGCTCCGCCACCTCCACGACGAGCTCGATGCCGCCGTAGCCGACGCCTACGGCTGGCCCTGGCCCCTCGCCGACGAGGAGATCCTCGAGCGCGTCGTCGCCCTCAACGCTGCCCGCGCCGCCGAGGAGGCGAACGGCACGATCCGTTGGCTCCGCCCCGAGTATCAGGTACCAAGGCAGAAACCGGAAACCGGAGACCGGAAACCGGAAGACCAACCCGAACTCAGCCTCACCGAGGGGAAATCACCTGACTTGAAATCAGGCGCCCGCAAATCCGCCCGCGGCCGCGCGAAATCCGATCCGTCCTCCGCCCTCCGTCCTCCGTCGTCTGCCGTCCGTCGTCCGTCCTCCGCCGCGAAGCGCCCTTGGCCCAAGCCGCTCGCCGAGCGCGCGCAAGCCGTCGAGGCCGCCCTCGCCGCCGAGCCCAAGCCCGTGACCGCCGCCGAGCTCGCCACCCGTTTCGCCCGCGCGAAGCCGGAAGACGTCGCCGAGATTCTAGATACCCTCGCCGCCCTCGGCCGCGCCCGCCGCGGCGATGTGAAGGGCACCTTCCTTCGCTAGCCTTCTCCGTCTCCGCGTTCTCCGCGCCTCCGCGTGAGCATCTTTCCGATCCCAAGCCTCCAATCCATCCTCACGCGGAGCCGCAGAGCACGCAGAGAAGATCCCCCCAGAGTTCCCGCCACCAAGAGGCCATCTCCGCGTTCTCCGCGCTTCCGCGTGAGCCCCTCTCCGAAGCCGGACCC
>JAGVUB010000181.1 GCA_019136515.1 Verrucomicrobiota bacterium | reverse complement strand
CCGCGGTTGACGCGGAACGAGACGCCGTCGACGGCCCGGATCGGCCCGAAGTCTTTGATGAGGTTTTGGACTTCAATCATGGCGAAAGGGGAATGCGCTGCCTGAACACGCCGGGCCGGAAAAAGTTCCCGCCCGGCGCAAGGAGGGTTTTTCGGATAAGGAACGCCGCGCGCGTGTCCAGTTCTTCCTGCGCAGACGCGGGGGCACGGGCGGGTGTCGCCGTGTCCAGAAAACGCGGCCAGCCGGCGGCAGGCGCGTTCCCCGTCGATTGATTTCCGGCCGACTCCCGACATGGTGCCGGCATGTCACCGCCGGCCGTCCACCGCACCGCCGAAGGCCCGCCCGGTCGGCGGGCATGGCCCGCGGGAGCGCGCGTCGCCCTGGTGGCCGTCGCGTACTTCGCCCTCGCCCGGCTCGGGCTGTGTTTCGCCACGGTCACGGCGAACATCTCGCCGATCTGGCCGCCCGCGGGGCTGGCGCTGGGGGCGCTGATCGTCGGCGGGCTGCGCCTGTGGCCGGGCGTGGCGTGCGGCGCGCTCGCGGCGGCGATCTCGGCCGGGGCCCCGCCGTGGGCCGCGGTGGTGATGGCGGCCGGCAACACGCTCGAACCAGTCGTGACGGTGCTGCTGCTGCGGCGCCTCTTCGGGTTCCAAGCCGAGTTCGAACACCCCCGCCACGTGGTCGGCTTCGTCCTGTTGCTCGGGGCGGTCGGCGCACCGCTCTCGGCTGCGCTGGGCACCGGCGCGTTGTGGCTGTGCGGCGCCATCGCCCCGGCGCAGACCGCCGCCACCTGGCTGACGTGGTGGGGCGGCAACTTCACCGGCGGCGTGGTGCTCGGGCCGCTGCTCATCGCCGCCCGCCAGATCACGGCACGGGTGCGCTCGGCGGGGATGCTGCGCGAACTGGTGATCTCGGAAGTGCTGCTCGTGCTCGTCGGGGGCACGGTGTTCGTGTGGGGGCCGCGCTGGGGGCTGGTCCATCCGGCGTTGATCGTCCTGCCCTTCCCTGTGCTCATCTGGATCGCATGGCGGTTCGCGATCGGCGGGGCGGCGCTGTCGCTGCTGCTGTTGAGCGCGCTGGCGGTCTGGGGCGCCGCCCACGACGGCGGCCCGTTCGCGGCGGCGGAGCCGTTTGCGGCCTACGGCTACCTGCTGGCCTATTTCTTGGTCGCGGCCCTCACCTCGCTGGTTCTGGCCGCCTTCAACGTGCAGCGCGAACAGATCGTGGCGCGGCTGCGCCAGCGCGAACAGCAACTCTCCGAGGCGCAGCGGATCGGCAACCTCGGCATGTGGGTCTGGGATCAGCGCACGAACCGCCTTCAGCTCTCCGACGGCGCCCTGCGCCTCCTCGGCGCCCCCGCCGCGCCGCTCGCGCCGACCCTCGCGGCCTTCCTGGACCGCGTGCACCCCGACGACCGCCCCACCCTCGAGGCGATGCTGCAACGCGTGCGCGGCGCGGACGGCCGCGAGACCTGCGACGTGCGGCTCCGGCACGACGACGGCTCGGTCCGCCACGTGACCATCGCCTGCTCCGCGCTGCGCAACGCCCGCGGCGAGGCCCTGGTGCTGCTCGGCACACTCCTCGACTTCACCGAGCGCAAACGATCCGAGGACGAGCAGGCCGCCTTGCAGCGCAAGCTGCTCGAGGCGCAGAAGCTCGAGAGCCTCGGTCTGCTCGCCGGCGGCATCGCCCACGACTTCAACAACCTCTTCACCGGCATCCTTGGCAACGCCAGCCTGCTGCGGCTCCAGTTGCCCGCGACGTCCCCGATGCACGAGGGCCTGCGCCGCATCGAGCACTCGACCGAGCGCGCCGCCGACCTCTGCCGCCAGATGCTCGCGTACTCCGGCAAGGGCCGGTTCGTCGTGCGCACCATCGAGCTCAACGAGCTCGTCCGCAGCACGCTCACCCTCGCCCAGAATTCCGTGCCGAGAAAGGCCGACGTCACTCTCGAGCCCGCCGCCACCGCGCTCCGCGTGCGCGCCGACCAACTCCAGCTCCGCCAACTGCTGCTCAACCTCGTCCTCAACGCCGCCGAGGCCCTGCCCGATTCCGGCGGGCGCGTCGTGGTGCGCACGGGCGTGATGCCGGTCGATCGACCCTGGCTGCGGGAGGCCTACCTCGCACCGGATCTCGCCGCCGGCGAATACGTGTTCCTGGAGGTCGAGGACACCGGCGGCGGAGTCGCGCCCGAGCTGCAGGCCCGGATCTTCGATCCGTTCTTCTCGACCAAGTTCACCGGCCGCGGACTGGGGCTGGCGGCGGTGGCGGGCATCGTGCGCGCGCACCACGGGGCGATCCGAGTCTCCAGCCAATCGGGACGCGGCGCCGCGTTCCGCGTCGTCCTCCCGCCGGCCCCGGCCGACCCCGCGCCGGCCGGCGCGGCCCCCGCCATCGCCGCGGCCGCGCCCC
>JAGVUB010000152.1 GCA_019136515.1 Verrucomicrobiota bacterium | reverse complement strand
AAACGAACGTTCCGGAAGCGCTCCCCGAAAGATCCTTTGGCAAACCTCCCCGTTCCCAACGGGCGCAGCCCGTTTGTTCAGCAGCCTGCGGACGAAGTCCGACAGGCTGCTAGTAGTGCGCCTCGCATAATCGTCTGACGGATGCCCCGTGGCTGTAGCGAAAGCCGCCGAGGCTTACGGTTCCCCGAGATCTGCTGTCGAAGGTCTTGGCGACCTTCGCTTCCGCAGGCGTCAGTCCATCGCGTGTGGCTCAATAGCGCGCGCTGGAGGCCGCACGCAGCTTACGCGGTCACCGCTCGATCCAGTGCCGGCAGGCGGCGACCCAGGTGTAGAACCGGTCGCGCCACGGGCGAGGGACGAGGCGCAGGGCGGTGAATAGGCGCCACGGCCACGCGAGGTGTCCGCAAAGCCGCAGGACAGCGGTGGAGCGCACCTCGAGCTCCCAGCCCTCGAGGTAGACGAGCGAGGTGAATGCGGCCGGAGTCAGCCCGTGGCGGGCGAGCGCGTGGCGCGCCTGGGGTGATTGCAAAGGAAATAGACTCACGGTGGCGCCTGCATCGATGCGCCGGCCGACGAAGCGCGCGAGACGACAACAGAACGCGCAATCGCCGTCGTAGAGCACGACGGCGGGCGGCGGCGTGGTGTCGGGCGGCGGGCGCATTGCGCGCACCGTACGGCTTCGCTTCGGCGCGGCAATCGCCAGCGGTCAGGCCTTCCTGGCGAGCGGCAGGACCTTCTGGACCTTCGCCACGAGGGCTTCGTTCTGGAAGGGTTTCGCGATGTAGTCGCTGACACCGAGGTGCTGGGCCTTCTCGACGCTGGAGGCGCCGCCTTCGGCGGTGAGCATGATGACCGGGGTCTGGTCGCCAGTGGCGCGCAACTGCGTGAGCATCTGGATGCCGTCCATCGTCGGCATCGTGATGTCGAGGATGATGAGGTCGGGCTTTTGTTCGGCGGCGGCCTTGAGTCCCTCCTCGCCATTGGCGGCCTCGATGAGGGCGCAGTCATACTCCTTGAAGGCTCGGGCGAGGATCAGGCGGATGGTCTTGGAATCGTCGATCGTGAGCAGTTTGTGCATGATGGGTCAGTCTTCCTTGAAGATGAGGTCGGCGACGACACTACGGCCCTCGACCGCGAAAACGTAGGTGCGGCGGACCGCGCCGCGCGGCGAGCGGATCGAGATCTGGTCGCCCCACACGACGGTGGGAATGGTGAGTTTGCAGGGGTAGCCCAGGTCGTGGATCCGGTTCTTGAAAACACCCACGGTCATGTTCGTGAGTTCACCGATCACGTCGGAGGCGACCTCGCGGCCGGCTTCAACCACTTCCGCGGGCGTCATCCCAAGCATGTCGCCGGCGATGCGGTGGGCGAGGTCTTCAGAAAGATAGAGAAAGACCAGGCCGGAGATGTCGCCGGCGAAACCGACGCTCCCGATGGCAACCGTGGCGGACAGGTCCGTCGGCCACGCCCAGTCCGTGGTCGCAGGCACGGGCGACTGTCCCGGTACCGGGATGGCGTCCTTTTGCAGCATGGTCTGGAAGACCTTCTGCACGGCCTGTTCGATGCATTCCTGGAAAATTTCCTCGGAGAGGGGAGTCGGCATGGGGAGGCGGCGTGACGGTGGCGAATTTGCTGCTCCGCACATCGGTCCGCCGCGCCGTGTCTTCAATAAGTTCGGCAAATTTGCCCAAGAAGTTGCACCCGGCGGGGACGTCCAAGACGACCGCCGCGAGTATGGCGCCGCGCTACGCCGAACGGCAACCACCCCCGGCCTACTCGAAGCGGAGCGCCTCGATAGGGTCGAGCTGCGCGGCCTTGCGGGCCGGATAGTAGCCGAAGAACACACCGACGAGCGTGCTGATGCCGAAGGAGATCAGGATCCAGACCGGCGGGACGATGACCGGCCAGCCCATGAAATGGGTGATCAGGCGCGAGGCGACGATGCCGACGACGATGCCGATGGCGCCGCCGCAGCCGCTGAGCACCACCGACTCGAGCAGGAACTGCACGAGCACGTCGCGCCCGTGGGCGCCGACGGCCAGGCGGGTGCCGATCTCGCGGGTGCGCTCGGTGACGGAAACCAACATGATGTTCATGATTCCGATACCGCCGACGACCAACGAAACGACCGCGGCGACGAGCAGGAGGATGGTCATGGTTTTCGAGGTAGCGGTGGCCATCTGGGCGAACTCGACCTGGTTGCGCACGGTGAAGTCGGGCTCGCGGCCGTTGCGCCGCTGGGTGAGCAGGTCGTTGATCTGCTGTTGCACGGTCTCGATCTGCTCGGCGGAGACGGCCTGCACGAGGATGGAGCCGAGGTTGGTGCGGCGCGCGACGCGCTTCATGTGACTGGAATAGGGGACGAGCACGACGTCGTCCTGGTCCTGCCCGAAAAGGTTGAAACCCTTCGCGGAAAGCACTCCGACGATCTTGAACGGAATGTTGCGGATACGCAGGGTCTGGCCGAGCGGGTCCTGGTTGGGAAAGAGCTGGTCGGCGACGGTCTTGCCGATGACGGCCACCTTGGCCATCGAGCGCACATCCTGTTCGGAGAAGGTGCCGCCGGTGGCACAGGGCCAGGCGCGGATCTGGAGGTAGTCGGGCGATTCGCCCTGCACCTGGGTGTTCCAGTTGAGGCCGTTGGCCAGGACCTGCTCGCGGCTGCGCGACTCGCAGCTGACGGCGAGCGCACCCGGGATCTCGCGGGCGATGGCCTCGGCGTCCTCGACAGTGAGGGAGGAGGCGCCACCCCAGCCCGAGCGCATGCCGCCGGAGGTGAAGTTGCCGGGGAAGACGGTGATGACGTTCTGGCCGAGGCTGGCGATCTGCGCCTCGATCTGGGACTTGGCGCCGTTGCCGATGCTCTGCATGGCGATGACGGCGGCGACGCCGATGATCAGGCCGAGCGCGGTGAGCAACGAGCGCATCTTGTTCCGGCGCAGCGCGCGGAGGGCGACCTTGGTGGTGTTGGCGAGGCGCATGGCGGGTCAGCCGGAGGTGAGACGGGCGTCGGCCTCGGCGGCGCGGAGCTTGGCGAGCTCGGCGGGGGCGAGGAGGCGGCGGGCCACGGTGGTGTCGGCAACGATACGGCCGTCGCGCAGGACGAGGTTGCGTTTGCAGTACTGGGCGATGTCGAGCTCGTGGGTGACCATGACGATGGTGATGCCCTGGTCGTTGAGCTGCTGGAACACGCCCATGACCTCGACGGAGGTCTTGCTGTCGAGGTTGCCGGTGGGCTCGTCGGCGAGCAGGACCTCGGGTTTGTTGGCGAGGGCGCGCGCGATGGCGACGCGCTGCTGTTGGCCGCCCGAGAGCTGGTTGGGGAAATGGTCGGCGCGCTGGGAGAGACCGACGATCTCGAGGCACTCGAGGGCGCGGCGGCGCATGTCGCGACCGGAGAGGCGGTGCGGCCCGTACATCATGGGCAGCTCGACGTTCTCGAGGGCGGTGGTGCGGGCGAGCAGGTTGAAGCCCTGGAAGACGAAGCCGAGCTTCTGGCAGCGGATGTCGGCCAGTTCGTCGCGGCCGAGTCCGGACACGTCGGTGCCGTCGAGGCGGTAGCGGCCACGGGTGGGGCGGTCGAGGCAGCCGAGCATGTTCATGAGCGTCGACTTGCCGGAGCCGCTGGCACCCATGAGGGCGACGAACTCGCCACGGTGGAACTCGAGCGAGACGCCGCGCACGGCGTGCACGGGGACTTCACCGGAGTCGTAGATCTTGTGGATGTCCTCGAGTTGGACGACGGCGGACATGGAAAGGAGGCGAGAGGCGAAAGGTGCGGGACGAAAGGGCGGAGGAGGAGGCGCGGCGCCCCGGGGACGGTCAACGGCGGGGGCCGCCCATGCGCGGCGGGCCGAAGGGATTGTTGCCCTGCGCGGCGGCGCCGGTCTCGGTGGTGCTCACGGAGGTGATGAGCAGGTCGCCCTCGGTCAGGGAGTCGAGAACCTCGGTGTTGAGGCCGTCGGTGATACCGAGCTTGATGGTGAGCGGCTGGATGCGGGCGGAGGCGGCGTCGGCGCCGACGAGTTTGAATACCGTGCGGGTGAGCGGGGCGGCCGCGGACGAGCCGGACTGGCCGCCGGAGGCGCCGCCGCGGCGGTTGAAATCGATGTCGAGACCGCGGGCCTTGGCGAGTTCCTTGGCCTTGGCGAGAACCTCGGGTGAGGGAGGACCATTGAAGGTGAAGCCGGCTTCGCGCAGGAGCTCGCGCCGGGCGGTGCGCTGCTCCTCCTCGCTGAGCGCCTTCGGGGCGGCCGGTGCTCCGGCGGCGGCCGCGGGCGGTTCGGCGCGGCGCGCGGCGAGGATGTCGTCGGGGATGCGAACGCGCAGGGCGGCGTTGGCGACGGCGAGCGCGCCGGTGCGGCGGGCGACGACGATGGAGACGTTGGCGGTCATGCCTGGGCGGAGCTTGAGGTCGGCGTTGTCGACGGCGACGACGGTCTCGTAGGTGACGACGTTGGAGACGGTCTTGGGGGCGTTGCGGATCTGCGAGATGGTGCCGTGGAAGGTGCGGTTGGGGAAGGCGTCGACGGTGAAGGAGACGGGCTGACCGGTCTCGACGGTGCCGACATCGGCCTCGGCCACGGCGGCGACGATCTCCATCTTGGTGAGATCGTTGACGATCACGAAGAGGGTGGGGGCATTGAAGTTGGCGGCGACGGTTTTGCCCTTCTCGGTGGCGCGGTCGAGCACGATGCCATCGATCGGGGCGGTGATGGTGCAGCGATCGAGGTCGACGCGGGCATTGGCAAGCGACGCCTGTTTGGTGAGCAGCGAGGCCTCGGCCTGCGCCAGCTGCGCTTCTACCTGGTCGAGTTCCTGTTGGGAGACGAGGTTCTTGGCCCGGAGTTCGCGCAGGCGGCTGGCGTTGATGCGGGCGAGCTGGGCGGAGGCGGTGGATGATGCGACATCGGCCTCGGCCTGCTTCACGCGTTGCTGGTAGGTCGAGGGATCGATGCGCGCAAGCACGTCGCCGGCGCGCACGGGTGTGTTGTAGTCGACGAGGACCTCCGCGATGAGGCCGGAGATCTGCGAGCTGACGTCGACGGAGGTGACTGACTCGAGCGTGCCGGTCGCGGTGACATTCTGGACGAGGTCGGCGCGGCCGACGGTGATGGTGGTGAACACCGGCGCAGGGGCGGGGCGATGGCGCCACCAGAGGAAGCCGCCGACGCAGAGGGCGACAGCGACCAGGGGAAAGGCGAGGGAGCGGAGAAGCGAACCGGCGGGACGGGCCATGATGGGAAAATGTGGAGTTGCGCCCGGCCTGACCGGGACGGGGCGAAGGACGCGCCGCGGGGCGCAGGAGTTACAACCGGAGAAAAGAAACCGCGGTCGAAGCCAACAAGACGAGGGTTGGGCGGCGAAGGCCGACCTGCGCCGGACGATCCCCACGGCGGCAGCGCACACTCCGACAGCGCCGCGAGTGTCACGCGACACGCGGCGCTCGTCGATGTCATCGCGCGTCAGGTCGACGCGTAGACGGCGCGAAGCGCCTCAGCGACGTTGGGCGGGACGAATTTGCTGACGTCGCCTCCGTGGCGGGCCACCTGTTTCACGAGCGAGCTGCTCGTGTAGGAGAAGTTCTCATTCGGCATGACGAAGACCGCCTCGACGGAGGCCCGCAGGTGCCGGTTCATCAACGCCATGTTGAACTCGAACTCGAAGTCGGAGAACGCGCGCAGGCCGCGGATGACGGCCACCGCACCCTCCTCCTCGGCAAAGTCGACGAGCAACCCGTCGAAGATTTTGACGCTCACATCCGGCAGCGCGGCGAGGCTGGGGAGGATGAGCTCGACGCGGCGCTGGGCAGTGAAGAGCGGACCCTTGCCGGGGTTGCTGGCGACACCGATGACGATGCGGTCGAACAGGCGGGTGGCGCGCTGAAGCACGTCGAGGTGCCCGTACGTGATCGGGTCGAAGGTGCCCGGGAAGATGCAGGTGCGCATGGCGGGTTGGCGGAGGAGCAATTGGGTGCGGGACCGAAGTGGTGCGGCGTGGAAGGCGACGGGCCATCTCCAGAGTTGCGCCGGAGGTTAGCGGTGTTTGCACTGCGCGCGCAACACGACAACTCGCCACGGAATGAACCTGCCGAACCTCATCACCCTCTCCCGTATCCCGCTGACCTTCGCCGTCGTGCTACTGATCTTCGGCGAGTGGCTCGGTGCGGCCACGGCAGCGTTCGTGCTCTTCATCCTCTGCGGCGTCACCGATTGGCTCGACGGCCATCTGGCGCGCAAGCACGGCGCGGTTTCCAACTTCGGCATCTTCATGGATGCGCTCACCGACAAGATCGCGGTGCTCGGGGTGCTGGTGGCGTTGACGGACGCGCGCCTGGTGCTGCCGAACTCGCGCATCATCCCGGTGATGATGCTGCTGCTCATCATGACCCGCGATTTCATGATCACGGGCATGCGCCTGATGGCGGCGAAGGAGGGCGTGGTGGTGGCCGCCGAGAAGGGCGGGAAGTTCAAGACGATCCTGCAGATCGTGGCGATCAGCGCGCTCTTGCTCGTCCCCGCGGTGGAGCGCGACCTCAACCATTTCCTGCAGGCGGATCTCTCGGCCGTGCTGCCGTGGCTGCGCCGGTTCGCCTTCGGCGTCTATGCCGTGGCGACGTTCCTGACCTTGGACTCGGGCGTGCGCTATGTCCTGAAGTATCGTCACATCCTCGTGGGGACGAAATCGTGAGCTGGCGGCAACCGGAGTGGCCGCGGCGCTGGCCGGCGGCGGTGGTGGTGGGGTTGGCGACGCTCGGGCCGATCGGTCGTGCGCGCGTCGGCCCCGGCACGTGGGGCTCGCTGGTGGGCGTCGCCTTCTTCGTCTCGCTGCTCACGCGGCTGCCGGCCCCGGCGCTGGTCGCGGTGGCGCTGCTGTTGTCGTGGCTCGCGGTCGGCATCTGTGGCGAGGCGGAGCGGCGGCTGGAGAAACGGGATCCGGGGTGCGTGATCCTCGACGAGTTTGCCGTGATCCCGCTTTGTTTCCTAGGCTGGCCGGAGTTGGCGGCGATCGTGCCGTCGCCCTGGGTGATCTTCGTGGCCGGCTTCGCACTTTTTCGGCTGCTCGACATCAAGAAACCCTTCGGCATCGGGGCGTTGCAGGAACTGCCGGGCGGGTGGGGCGTGGTGGCCGACGATTTTGCCGCCGCTCTGGGCACCTGCCTGCTGCTGCACATAACGATCCGGTTCTACGCGGTGATGTGAGTTCGGGGCACGCTGCCACTGGCACGGCGCCGGCGCGGCGGCGAGTCACGCATACGCACGTTAGCACAGGCGGCCGCTTGCCGGATCGCTGAAGGCGTTCACCCTGTCCCCGCCAGCGGCCGAGCGCGTTCGATCACGCCGGCAAGCCATTCACCCGATCCTCCGGTTACGCCCGGGCTGCACTGCCCGGGGCGATTGCTTCCCCCTAATGAAAGAATACCGCAACTACCTCCACCGCCTGCGCTCGTGGCGCGGGCTCGTCCCTGCTCTGGCCGTCTTCGGCGCCTCGTTGCTTACGGCGGCGCCCTCCGGCGGCCCCTACGGCCCCGTCGCCCAGCGCTACGAGATCCCGGCCAACGCTGCACACGTCTACTACGTTGCGCCGGACGGGAAGGCCGAGGCCTCCGGCCTCACGCTGGCCGAGCCCACGACCATTGAGACCGCGATCGCGCGGGTCGTGACCGGCGACGCGGTCGTCCTGCGCGGCGGCGAGTACCGCACCGGCAGCCTCAAACTCAACCAGGGCATCACCATTCAGCCCTACGCCGATGAGCAACCGGTTATCAAGGGCACGAAGGTCGCCACGGACTGGAAGAAACAGCGCAACGGCCTGTGGCGCACAGCCTGGTCGACGCTGTTCCCGGCGCGCCCGGCCGACTGGTGGCATCGCGAGAGCGTGGGCCAGACGACGCCGATGCATCGTTTCAACAACGACATGGTCTTCATCGACGGCCAGCCGCTCCAGTCCGCGGGGTGGGAAGGCGAGCTCAACGAGGGCAGCTTCTACATCGATTACGAGAACGGCCAAGTGTACCTCGCGGTCGATCCGACGACGCGCGTGGTCGAGATCACCGCCCATGACAGCGCCTTGGTGCGCGTGACCGGTGATGTGCATGGCAAGAAGTCCGACAAAAAGGGCTACACTCTCCGTGGTCTCACCCTCACCCAGTTCGCCTACCGCGCGCTCGAGGTCGAAGGGCTCGAGCCCGAGGGCATCGCCGATCCGGCGACCTTCGGCAAGGACGTCGTGGGCACCACGATCGAGGACTGCACGATCACCCATTGCTCGCGCGTGGGCGGGTACTTCCGCGGCGACCGCTTCACCCTGCGGCGCTGCCGGGTGAGCGACACCAGCACCGAGGGCATCTACCTCATGGCCGGATCGGACTGCCTGCTCGAGAAGAACGTCATCGCGCGCAACAACGTCGAGAAGATCGTGGGCTACTACCCCTCGGCGGTGAAGATCTTCAACCAGACCCGCCGCGTCGTCTGCCGCGACAACCTCGTCATGGACCAGCCTGAATCCAACGGCATCTGGTACGACGTGGGCAATGTCGACGGCGTGTTCGTCGACAACTGGATCGAGAACTGCACCGACGGTTTCTTCTACGAGATCTCGAAGAACGCGATCGTCGCCGGCAACGTCTTCGTCGACTGCGAGAAGGGCGTGCGCTCGCTCAACAGCTCCGGCGTGCGCGTCTACCACAATACCTTCGTGAATACCGGGGCGGCCTTCGAACGCGACGGCCGCAGCGCCGAGGGCGACCACTTCGGCTGGCATCCGGCCACCGGCCCCGGCGTCGAGGCGCGCGTGAACCACGAGTTCATGGGCAACCTGATCGTGGCCGACAAGGCCCTGCGCGTGCCGGCCTGGAGCTATCGCATCGCCGACGCCTCCCCGTACACGCCGCTGGTGGTCTTCGGCCAGCCGCAGCACCTGGCTGATCGGCTCACGATGTCCCACGTGGCGGCGTTCGACGGCAACGTCTACGTGCGCAGCGGCACCGCGCTGCCGGGCACGGTCGTCACCTGGAGCCCGTCGGCCGGCGCGAAGACAAACGTCGAATACGCGACGCTGGCCGACTTCCGGAAGGCGCAGCCGGCCTTCGAGGCGAACAGCCAGGAGTTCGCGCTGCCGTCGAGCGCGGTGGTGCGGAGCGTGTTCCTGAAGAACTTCGAGCTGGTGCCGAGCTTCACCGCCACGGTGCCGGCCAGCACGCTGCCCGCCGACGCGCAGAAGCTGCTTGGCTGGTCCGCCGCCGATGCGACGACCCCCGGCGCCTACCGGCGCTGAGCGGCACAGTCCCTTCCTTCCGAACCACTCACAGGCGCGGCTCCGGCCGCGCCTGTTTTGTCGGGGGGGGGGGGCGACTTCATCGTGGGCGGCATGGCAGGACGTCGGAGTCGTTCAGCGGACCGGCGCGCGGAAGGCGAAACACGGAGAGCACCGCGGACACGGAGGGTGCGGCGGAGCTCGGCCGCAGGGAATCTCGGGCCGCAGGTCCGCAATCGCGCAGACCGACGCAGCGATCTGCCACCGATGAACGCAGACGGACACCGAACCGGACGGCAGTGGCCTTCCGGTTTCTCTGCGCCTCCGCGTGAGCCGCTGTCCGCGCCTTCCGCTCTTCGGGAGTTTGTCGCACAAGGAGGATCGGACGACGCACAGAGACGGCCTACCTGTGCGTGCGCCTCGGAGACCGTGAGGGAGGCCGGGCGCGCGGGGCAGTTCCGTCAGGGCTGGTTCAGCGCGAGCCGGAGGAAGCGGCGGGTGCCGGGCGCTGTCGCCAGAAGGTCGCGATAGGTGACCGATGCGGCGGCGGGCGAGTAGACCGCTCCGGCGACCGGGGTCCAGGTGACCAGATCGCTGCTGCTCTCGACGATGTAGCGCACGTCGGTGCCGGTGGCACGACGCGGGAAGGCAAGCGTGAGGTAGGTGGCACCGTCGACGGCGACGGCGCCGTGGCGCACCGGGGAGTGCACCGGGCCGCGCGCGGCGAGGCCGAAGGCGTAGCGGGCGTAGTTGGAGAGTCCGGAGCGCTCAGGGTCGGCGGCGGGACCGGAGATCGCGTCGTTGGTCCGATCGGCGCCGGAGAAGTGCGCGGTGCGCCACGCTGCGTAGTTGGAGGACAGATCCGCGCTGATCTGCACTTCGTACCAGAGTGTGTTGTCGGCGGTGCCGAGGGAGAGCGTGGCGCGGCCGAATCGCTCGGTCACGGGCAGCTCGCCCAGGCGGGCGCCGGCGGCGGAGAGCGCCCAGGCCCGCACGCGGGCGGCGGGCACGGGCAGCTCGACCTGCGCGGGCACGATCTCGACCATGAACGGCGCGCCGCCCCAGTCGGTCAGGCCGTTGTGGGCCGTGTCGCGCCACTTCCAGCCAGTGTTGGCGTATTGGCCGGTGGCGACAACGAGGGCGCGGCCCGCGGCGGTGCCCGCGAAACTCTCACCCTCGAGCAGGGTCACGCCGACGGTGCACCAGTCGAGGCGGGTGACACCGGTGGTGATGGCCACGCCGCCCAGCTCCACGCGACGGTTGGAGCCGAACCCGGCGAACGCCTTGGTGCGGGGCGTGTCGATCGTGAAGAAGCCGGCGGCGGGATCAGTGGAGTCCCAGCGCAGCTCGCCGGTGTCGCTCACGAACACGGGGCCGTCGGGGCGGGCGGGCGGCGTGGCGAGCCCGGTGGCACCTTCGCCGATGGCCATGCGGATGCGGCTGACGAGGGCGACGGAGGGCGACATCCCGACGAAGGCGGCGTGGGGCATGTTGAAATGGCCGGCGCGGGTCACGATCTCGGTGATCTCGCGCGCGGGCGTCATGGCGACCACGTATTCGTTGAGAGCGGGCGAGACGTCGCGGCGGAAGAGGGCGGCGGCGAGGGGGATGTTCGCCAGCTTGTTCATCGAGTTGAGCGAGTCCCAGTGGTCCCAGATCGCGAGGCGGTCGTTGGTCCAGTAGGAATAGACCCAGTAGCCGTCGAGGTCCTGCAGCGCGGCGAAGGCCGGGAAGAAGAACTCCTGCTCGCCGGCGTAGAGGTTCGGGGCGGGGTGCTCGTACTCGGTGGCGATGTTCGGGTAACCTTTCACCTGGCGGAGCGCGCCGTAGAGCATGTCGTTCTCCCGGGGAAAGTTCACCATCGCCCGGTGCTCCATGCTCCAGTCGGATTTGTCGGAGTGGTCGCGGTAGGCGGGGCCGAGGGCGGGGTAGTTCCAGTAGTCGTGCGTATCCATCGCCTGCAGCTCCGCCTGGCAGCTGGCGGGGGAGTTGCGCGCGATGGTGCCCACGACGACGGCCCGGAAGCCGAGCGAGCGGATGTAGTCGCGCATGCCGGACCAATAGGTCCGCTCTAGGTCGAGAAGGAAGCGCACCCAGTCCTCCCGCATGCCGATATGGTCGGTGATGGTGTTGCTGAGGAGCGCGGGGATGTTGGCGGCCTCGAGGGTGATGCCGGGCGGGAGGGTGCCGACCGTGCCGCCCGGGCAGAGCTGCACGTCGGCGATCCAGGTGCGGCCGGGGGCGACGCCGAGGCAGAAGCCGAGGCGGGATTTCTCCTCGGTGGTGCGCATGACGAAGGTGCGGGTGTAGTGCTTCCACTCGGTGCCCTGCACCTTGAGCGGTTCGCAGAGGTCGGGGTAGCCGGCGCGCGCGGCGTAGAGCTTGACCGTGTGCACGGTGTCGGGGTCCTCGACCTTGGCCCAGAAGCTGAGCGTGTACGCCTCGTGGGCGGCGAGCGGGAGGTCCTTGTGCAGCAGCTGCACGGAGGCGAAGTTGCCGGCGGAGGTGGTCTGCACCACGCGGCACGGCGCGCCGTTGAAGTCGGGCGCCACGCTCGTGGTTGCCGCGGCGCCGTTGACCGTGTCGCGGTAGAGGGACCAGCCTGTGGAGCTGGGGGCTGTCGTGACATCCACGAGACGATTCGAGCCGAGGGGCTCGTCGACGGCGAACCAGCCCTCGTACATGGTGGCCTGATCGGCGTAGCGGGCGCGGAGCCAGGCGTTCCAGCGGCGCTGCAACTCGTCGGTGTAGACCGCGGGCATCGCGGCGAGTTGGCCGTGGAGCCAGCCGTCGGCCAGGCCGTTCTCGTTGAGGATCTCGACGATGGCGACCGCGGGGTCCTGCGCGAGGGGGCGGTTGTCGCGATAGGGGTTCGGGGAGGCGAGCAGCCAGGCGGCGTATTCTTTCTGGAGCTCGACCATCCGGTCGTTGAAGAAGCTCAACAGGTGCTGGCGGGCCCAGGGCAT
>JAGVUB010000124.1 GCA_019136515.1 Verrucomicrobiota bacterium | reverse complement strand
CGGCGACCTCCGTGTCACCGTGCCCGACAATCCCCGGTTGATGACCGCGTTCATCCTCGAGGAGCGCGGGGACTGGTTCGAAAACGAGATCCAGTTCGTCCGTCACCGGCTCCGCCCCGGCATGGCGGTTGTCGACATCGGCGCGAACTACGGGCTCTACACCCTCTGCTGTGCCCGACGCGTCGGTCCCGCCGGTCGGGTGTGGGCCTACGAGCCCGCGAGCCTGCCGCGCACCTGTCTGGAGCGCAGCATCGTCGCCAACCAACTCCCCCAGGTTCGGCTCACCGGCGCCGCCCTCTCCAACCACAGCGGCACCGCCCGCCTGGGCATCGCGGCCAATGCCGAGCTCAACCGTCTCGACGAGTCGAGCACGCAGTACGAGACCGTCCCGCTGACCGAGTCGCAGACCGACAATCTCCCGCTCCTCGCCGCCCTGGAACGCCTCGGCATGTCGATCTACCGTTTCCTGCCTGCGCTCGATGCCTTGGTCCCGCTGGCGTTGGCGCCAGCGCAGCCCTGTCTGTTGAACATCTTCGCGTGTCGCGCCGCCCGGGCGGCGCAACTTGCGACCGACGGCACCCTCGTGGCGTCCGCCGCACCGGCGCCAAGCGGCGGCACGGCTCATCTGGCGGACTGGTTGGCCGCACGGGCTTGGAGCGGCGTCTTCCCGGGCCTTCGCTCCGCCGCCGCCAACCAAGCGCTCCACACCGCGCTCGAGGATACGCTCAACGGCGAAGACCCGGCGATTCCGGCCGATGCCCGCCTTGCGTACAAGCAGCGCGCCCTCGCCACGCTGAAGGCCCTCGTGGACGAGCGCGCAAGCCTGCCCCGGCTGTTTTCGGCGGCACGGGTGGCGATGGACCTCGCAGAACAGGAACTCTCCAACCTCATCCAGGAGCCCTTCCTGCCCCCGGATCGCCGCCACGACTCGCTCGGCGGCTCCGGCACTGCGAAACAGATCCTTTCGATCATGGCCGATGAGGCACTGCTGGAGCGTACCACCTTCTCCGTCTATTTCGCCGGGAAGAAGGCTCTGCCGATCCTGCTGCGCCTCGCCCGCAACCCGCTGCGCTCGCCCGCCTCCGAGCAGCGCCTCGCCGCCGCCCGCCGGATTCTTCCGGTGTGATGATGCGCCACCTGCAACAACCGACCTTTCTGTCCACGCCGCTCCGGCCGCCGTCGGCCCACCCCTTTCTGCCCCCGCACCGGCGGTGCCCGATACCTCGACCCTCCCTCGGTCCGGACAAACAACGGATACGCCGGTCATCATCCGGTAACAATCGCCCCCTACACTGCGCACCGATGATCACGCTCAATCCATTCCTTCTTCTTCCGGGCTGCACCGACGGCGCCATCCTGATCTACCAGCAGGTCATCGCCGACGCCCAGACCAGCCAGTCGCTCGCCGCCCAGGCGCTCTTCCGCCTCGCGATCTGCCAGGACAAGAAGGGCGACCTCGCCGGCGCCACCGTCTCGTTCGAGAAACTCGTCCGCGACTACCCCAAGGAGAAGGAACTCGTCGCCGCCGCCAGCGACTACCTCGCCGATGGCGCCGCCCTCCTGCCCGCACCCTGGGCCGACCACGAGGAGATGCAGTTCGATGTGAAGCTCCCCACCGGCCTGAAGATCGGCTTCGGCCGCTACAGTGTCGCCGCCGGCACCGTCGACGGCCGCAAGACCTGGCGTTTCGGACAGCTCCTGCTCGCTGGCGCCAAACTCTGGAGTCAGCTCGATGTCGAGGCCGGCTCGATGAAACCGATCCACGCGATCTGGCGCAACATCCCCATGGGTTCGATCGAGATCCGTTATGCGCCCGGCAAGGCCGACCTGCAGATCAAGAACGTCGGCCAACGCAACGTGGAGCTCTCCGGCATCGTCTACGACAACGAGGAGGCCCTCCAGCTCATCCGCCGGCTGCCTTTGGCCCCCGGATACAAGAAGACTGTCAGCATCTTCGTCGGCCTCGCCGGCATGGCCGTGCCCGTCGGCCTCGAGGTCGTCGCCACCGAGCAGGTCACCGTGCCCGCCGGCACCTTCGACTGCCACAAGGTCGCCCTCAACATCCTCAACTCCACCCAGACCCTCTGGTACACCACGGATGCACACCGCTACTTGGCCAAGTTCGAGGCCGGCGGGGTCGTCGCCGAGGCGACCGCCTTCATCCAGGGTGCGGCCGACCAGCCCGTCACCCTGCGTGAACCGACCCTGGGATATGGCATCACCGCCCCCGCCGGCTCGCTGATCCGCCCCGACCCGAATCCCGACAACGCCAAACGCCCCACGCTGATCGTCGCCGATGCCGCCGGTCTCGCGATCACCACCGTGAAGGTCGAGCCGATGAAGAACTTCGACCCCGCCACCGTGGCCACGCTCCGCGCCTACGCCGACCACCAGATCGCCATGGCCAAGAAGTTCACCCAGGAGTTCAACGTCCGCCCGGACTCGTGGACCGAAACCACCGTGGCCGGCCAGCCCGCGCTCCGCTGCCTCGCCGACCGCGCCCACGGGCCGATGCGCAACCTCGCCCTCGTCACCTTCGCCCTCGTCGACGGCAACACCGTGGACTTCACGGCCTACCTCGCGCCCGAGGATGTCGAAACCTTCCGTCCAGTCTACGAAGGCATCATCGCTTCGTACGTGAACAAGTAGCACGCCGCGGCGCCTCCGGTGGTCCGGCGGCGTCCCCCCCCGATGCGTCTCCTCCGCGCCCGCTCCCGCCACGTCGGCCGCCCCTCCGGGGCCGGTCCGACGTGGCTGCTCGCGTTCGTCGTCCTCGTCTCCAGCCTTTGCCTGCTCTGGTTCGTCAACCGCGCCGCACAGAATGAACAGCTCGCCGTCCGCCAGAAGCTGATCGACGCCTACCGGACCAACCTCGCCCTCGCCCAGGAGCGCCTGCAATCACACTGGCTGCGCCACGCCGCCGATCTCGACCGGCGGGCCGGCACCGAGTCGCCCGCGGCGCTCTTCGCCGGCACCGTGCGCGACGACACCGCCGACGCCCTCGTCTGCTACGGCGACGGCAACAAACTCGCCTATCCCGCCCCGCCTCCATCGGTGTCCGGCGTGCCCGACCCCGCGCTTGCCCCGGCCCGCGCTCTCGAGGCGGGGAGTCCCCGTGCCGCCGCCGCCGCCTACGCCGAAATCGCCGCGCATGCTTCCTCCTCCACGGTCGCCGCCCGCGCCCTGTTGGCCCGGGCCCGCTGCCTTCTCCTGGCGGGTGATACCGAGACCGCCCTCGACCTGCTTGACGGGACGCTGGGCACCGATCGTTTCCGCAGCGCCCTCGATCCCCTGGGCCGCCTCATCGCCCCCAGCGCCGCGCTCCGCGCCCTCGAACTTCTGGACCCCGACGGTTCCCGGGCCCGCACGCTCCGCGCCGCACTTGAGGCGCGCGCACTCGACTACACCGACCCGCTCCTCGGCGCCCCTCAGCGACGCTTCATCCTCCGCACGCTCGGGCAAAACGGACTTTCCGATTCCGCCACCCGCCTCCTCGCCGCCGAGGATCTCGCCGTCCAGTGGCTCGCCGCCAGCCCCGCGCCAAACCGCGAACCGATCCTCCAGGTGAGCCCGATCGACGGCGTCTGGCAATTCGCCTCAGCCAGCGGGCGCGTCGTCTCGCTTCATCGCGTCGCCCCCTTGCTCGCGCGCCTGCGCGCCGCCGCCGCCCAGCCCGGGTTTCCGACCGAGATCCGGCTCGACATCCTGCCGCCCGGCCACGACCCCGAGGGCGCGCTCTTCTCGCTCCCGGCCGGCGACACGATGCCCGGCTGGCGCGTCGCCCTCGCGCTCAGGGACC
>JAGVUB010000131.1 GCA_019136515.1 Verrucomicrobiota bacterium | reverse complement strand
CCGCGCCCGGCTCGGCGCCGGAGGTCGGCCGCGCGGGGCGGGCGGCGGCGGGCACGCCGGCGTGGATCAGGTCGGCGCCAGTCGCGAGCACCCAAGGCTTGATCTTCTCGTAGGCGAGCGAGCCGGCGGCATCGGGCGCGTCGCCGCGTTGGAAGCGCCAGTCGGCGGTGAGGAGCGTGCGCTCGCGCGAGGCGGGTTCGGAAGCAGCGGCGGCGAGGAAAGGTTGCATGAGCGCAATTAGTAGGGCGCAAAAAAAAGTAATGAGGCGCATGAAGGAAGATTCGATGGATAAACACATTCCGGGAAAGCCATCAAGTACGCCGACCGCAAACCATCCCAACCCCGAATCTCGCCACGATGCGTGGCAGAGTGACCGCTACCAATTAGCTGGTATCCTTTTTTTCGACACCTAACGCATCAGCCCGTTCAACGGACACCGCAACCTATAACACATGAAATACAATACAAAGAAATGGATTTTCTTGGCCTGCTTGACTGCGCTTGTGTCCGGCCCGTTGGCGAGCCAAGCACTCGCATACAAGATCGTCGTGGACAAAGACGGCATGCCCATTCGCATTATCAAAGACGGAAATCCTTACCCCGAAATCGTCGAAGAAGGCAGCGTAAAGGACCGCAAGAAGTGAGAGTCGCGGCCTAACGAGAAACCAGCGCTCGGCGCGAAACGCCGAGCGCCATTAACCCAGTTCCCATCAACTCCACCGACCCCATCTCCATGCAACGGGTATGTACGTTCCTGGCGTCAGCGCTTCTTCTTGTCGCTAGCCTCCAAGCCGAACCTTCGCTACGGGGGATCATCCGCATGAAAAACACGATGCTCTTCGCAATCCACGAAGAAGCGTCAGGGCGTTCCACTTGGGCCCGGGTCGGTGAGACGACTGAGTTCGGAAGGCTCAGTGAATTCGACGAGCAAAGCCAAACACTCACGATCAACACCGAGGACGGGCGTGTCCTGTCCCTCCAGATGGCGGCTGCTGTCATCCGTGAGTTCAAGGCATCGGCAAGCGATTTGCGTTCACCAGCGGTCTTTCTGGCGCCAGAATTGAAGGCGAAATTGACTGCGCAGGGGAAGAACGAAGCATCAGTCCTGCAGGACGCCATCGTCGATATCGAACGCGAGAGGGCGGCCAGCAACGATCCCGAAGATCGTCTCTTCCTTCAGGAGATCATCGAGGGGCTTCGCGCTGGTGACATGCGAATCATCGCGACTGAGGGGAAGCCATTACGGCCTGAGGATCATCCGGAGATGTCCCAAGAGAAGCTCGATCGTCTCAACAAGTTGATGCAGATGACACCAGAACAAGTGCAAGCCTTGATCAACACCGGTGCCGACCCTATCAAGCCGACCAACGCGGCAGATTAGCACTTTCGATCTGTCTCTGCGTTAAGATAACACCCACGCCGCACGGCGGACCGGGCGGCGTGGGTGGGCGGAGTTGTTGTCCGCGCGAAGTTCCGACGTTCAGATCAGAGCGCGAGCAGTTCGCGGCAGGCCGCGAGGTACTTGTCCTGGGTGCCCTTGATCACGTCGGCGGGCAACGTGGGCGCCGGCGGCTGCTGGTTCCACTTGATGGCCAGCAAATGGTCGCGCACGAACTGCTTGTCGTAGCTCGGCGGCGAGCAATCGAGCCGGTACTCGGCCTGCGGCCAGTAGCGCGAGGAGTCGGGCGTGAGAACTTCGTCGATGAGAAAGAGATTACCCTGCGCATCGGTGCCGAACTCGAACTTCGTGTCGGCGAGCACGATCCCAGCCTTGGCGGCGCGGTCGCGGCCGAACTTGTAGAGCTCGAGGCTCACGGCCTTCACCTTCGCATAGAGCGCGGCGCCGATCGCCTCGGCTCCCTGGACGTCGTTGATCGGCTCGTCGTGTTGGCCCTTCGGGGCCTTGGTGGTGGGCGTGAAGAGCGGCTCGGGGAGCTGCTGCGCCTGGCGCAGGCCGGCGGGAAGCTTGATGCCGCAGATCTCACCGGTCTTCTGGTAGGAGGACCAGCCGCTGCCGACGAGGTAGCCGCGCACGACGCACTCGATGGTGAGCGGCTTGAGCTTGCGCACGATCATCGAGCGCAGCTGCAGGTCACGGTCGGTGATGCCGCGGCGCGTCATCTCGCCGATCTGGTCGGGCAGGAGATGGTTGGGCAGGAGACCACCGGTGAGTTTGAACCAGTGGTTGCTGATCTGCGTGAGCAGGATGCCCTTGCCGGGGATGCCGTCGGGCAGGACGACGTCGAAGGCCGAGAGGCGGTCGGTGGCGACCATCAGGATGGCGTCGCCGCAGTCGAAGAGCTCGCGGACTTTGCCGGAGGCGATTTTGGGAAACGGCAGGCCCTCGATCGAGGTGACGGCGCGGGCCGGAAGAGCGGAGGCGATTTGGTCGGCGGTCATCGGAGCGGAGCATAGAGACGAGCCGCGCGGCCCACGCGAGCCGAAAGACCGGGGTCTGCCAGCCATTGGGGCGGAGTGTCCAGGCCGGACCCGCCTTCACGCTGGCGCGCCCCGCCGACAGCAAGGTCTCACGGTCCGTTCATGCCGCCGATCCACAAAGCCGCAGGACTCGGCTCGACCAGTGCCCCCGCGCCCCCCATAACTGCCTCAACTGGTGTTTTCCCCGCACCTGACTACCCTCCGGCACCCCATGGCGAGCCCAAGCCAACCACCGCGGCGAATCCCGATCCGCCCCTGCGCCCATGCCGTCGCGGCAGGCAAGCGAGGTTCCTTGCAACCACCCGGTGGGTGGCGCCCAAGGAGGTGCCGGGAAGGGAAGCTCGGTAGGATCGCGACGTTCGCCGGGGCTTTCCCTTCCGGACGCTGTGCCGGCGGGCGTTCCCTCCGCGGGCGCGCCCGCCAACGGGAACGCCCGCCGCCCCCCCCCGCTGACCCTCTGCGCAATCGCCGTTGATCCATTGATACAGGCGACCATGCGACCACGCCTCACCGTCCTCCTCGGGGCCACGCTCTCGGCCTTCCTTGCCGTCCTCCCGGCAGGGCGCGCCATACCGGAGACCGTCGTCGAACAACGGCCGACCGACCACGCGGTCGTCGCCAACTACCTCGCGGCCTTCTGCCGCTACGTCACCTGGCCCTCCCCCGCGACTGGCGGCGACCCCGGCGCGCCACTGCGCATCGGCGTACTCGGTCCGAACCCCTTCGGCTCCGGCCTCGACAAGGTACTCGCCGGTAAGTCCCTCGGTGGGCGCCCGCTCACCGCCGTCTATGCCTCCGGCCTCGAACAGCTCACCGATTGCCAGGTCGTATTCATAGGTTACAGCGAGGGAGACACCCGCTCCGCCGCCCTGGCCGCGCTGGCGGGCAAACCCGTGCTCACCGTCCTCTACCGCGGCGAACTGGCGGACGCGCCCGCCACCGGCGCCGCCATCGAGCTGGTGCGGGTCCGTAGCAACATCCGCTACCTGCTCAACTCCGCCGCACTCGGCAGCCAAGGGCTCCAGCCCACCCCGGGGCTGCTTGAGAACGCCCTGCGCCGTATCGGAGCCCCCACGCCATGAGCCCCGCCACCTCCATCCGCCGCAAGGTCGCCCTCGCCCTCTTCGGCGTCACCGGCCTGGCTCTGGCCGCCGTCGCCGCCGCGTTATGGATTTTCGAATATCGCACCGCCGACCTCCGCGCCCGCGCCACGCTCGAGTCGCTCGCCGAGACGATGGCCCCCGGTCTGATCGCCTCGCTCGACTTCGACACCCCGGCCGTCGCCACCGAGACCCTCCAGCGGCTCGAGTCCGGCGGCATCGTGATCGCCGCCACCGTCTTCCGGGCCTCGGCCGACAACGCCGCCCCGCAACCGTTCGCCACCTACCAGCGGCCGGGGATGCAGCCGGTGTTTTCCCCTCAGCCCGGCGCCGCCGGATTCATCCGCCGCGCCGACCGCGCGCTGCTCAAACACTTTCTGCGTGTCGAGGGCGTCCCCATCGCCGTGCTCCAGCTCGAGGCCGATGTGGGACCGTTCCGGCGCAGCCTGCGCGAATCGCTCGTCATTCTCGGCATTGTCATCGTCTTGGTCGGCGCCGCCAGCCTTTGGCTGACCCGGCTGCTCCACCGCGCCCTCACGCGTCCCCTCCTCCAACTCGCCGACACCGTCACCCACGTCCACACCCGTGGCGACTACTCCGCGCGTGCCGCAATCGGCTCGCGCGACGAAGTCGGTCGCTTGGCCGAGGGGTTCAACCTCATGCTCGCCGGCATCGAGCAGCGCGACCGCCAACTCGCCGAACAGACGGCGTTCCAGCAAGCCGTGCTCGAGAACGCCGGCGTCTCCATCATCAGCGCCAGCACCGCAGGCATCATCCGCACGTTCAACGCCGCCTCCGAACGCATGCTCGGCTACACCCGTGAGGAGGTGGTGGGCCGCTGCACACCCGAGGTCTTCTTCGACCGCGACGAGATGGTGCGCCGCGCCCACGACCTCTCCGCCCGGCTCGGCCGCGCCATCGCGCCCGACCTCAAGTTGGTCACCGCGCTCGCCGCCCAGAACCCCGGCGGCTTCGAGTGGGTCTACCGGCGCAAGGACGGCGCGCAGATTCCGATCTTCCTTACCCTGTCCGCCCTGCACACCGCCGACGGGAAATACCTTGGCCACTGCGGCATCGCCACCGATCTGACCGAGCGCAAAGCCGCCGAGACCGCCGTGCGCGCCAGCGAGGAGCGCATGCGCCGGTCCTTCGAAGCCTCCCCCATCGCCCTCGCCCTCTCGGATCAGGCCGGCGCCGTCCTCTACCTCAACCGCAAGTTCACCGAATGGTTCGGCTACACGATCGCCGACATCCCCAACGTCGATATCTGGTACACCCTCGCCTACCCGGATCCCGCCATTCGCCAACGCAACACGCAGATCTGGAACAACCGCATCGCCGAGGCCTCCGCCCGCGGCAGCGCGATGGAGCCCACGGAAGCCGAGGTCACCTGCCGTGGCGGCCGGCGTCGGCTCATCGAGTTCCATTGCCAACAGTTCGAGGGACTCTCGCTGGTCGCCTTCACCGACATCACCGAGCGCAAGGCCGCCGAGGACGCCCTGCGCGCCAGCGAGGAGCAGTTCAAGCTGCTGACCGAGCACGCCCCTGATGCCATCGTGTTGTTCGACCTCGATCTGGGCGTTCTCGTCTCCGCCAACAGCGCGGCCGAGCAACTATTCGGCCGCTCCCGCGCGGAGCTCCTACATTGCTCGATCCTCGATCTCAGTCCGCCTCAACAGCCCGACGGACGGGCCTCGGCGGACAAGGCGCGCGAGCGCCTCGCGACCACCGCCGCCGGTGCCACCCAGCCCTTCGAGTGGCACTACCAGCGACCCGACGGACGCATCGTCATCGGCGAAACACGACTGCTGCGTTTCCCCCATCCCAACCGCACCCTCATCCGCGGCAGCGTCACCGACATCACCGAACGTAAGGCGGCCGAGGAGGCTGTGCGCGCCAGCGAGGAGCGTTTCCGCATCGTGGCCGAGCAGACCGGCCAGATGATCTTCGATCAGGACCTTTTGAAGGGGACACGCGTCTGGGCCGGGGCCACAGCCACCATCATCGGTTTCTCCAACGAGGAACTTGGCCGCACCCCGCCCGGCTGGTGGACCGCCCGCGTGCACCCCGACGACCTAGAGTCGTTCCGGGCGCGGTCCGAACAACTGCGGCACCACTGCGGCACACAGCGGTTCGGCTACCATTTCCGCCGGCGTGACGGGCAGTGGATCTACCTCGCGGAAAACGTCACCGCCGTATCCGCCAATACCAGCCAACCCATTCGCTTGCTCGGCACGATCGCCGACGAAACCGCCCGCCGGGCGGCGGAGGAGGCGGTGCGGGCGGGCACGGAACAGCTCCGGCTCACGGTCGAGCAAAGCGGCCAGCTGTTCTTCACCCATGACCTCGAGCGCCAGCAAGTCCGCTGGGCCGGCGCCGCCGAGGCGATCACCGGCTACAGCGTCGACTTCCTCAACCACACCCATTTTGGCTGGTGGGACGAGGTGGTCCATCCCGACGACCGGGCCGCGGCGGGCGAGACGTTCCTACGCATCGGCCGCGAAGGCGGCCAGGCCCGTATGTCCTACCGGCTCCACCACCGCGACGGCCGGTGGGTTCATTTGCTCGCCAACATCACCGCCGTGGCCGGCGCCGAAGGCCGGCCCGGCCAGATTTTCGGTTCGATCGCCGACATCACCGCGGAGGCCGAGGCAGCCGAGGCCATCCGCCAGCTCAACACCGAGCTCGAGCAGCGGGTGCGGGATCGCACCGCCGAACTCGCCAAACGCGTCGCCGAGGTCGAGCACCTCAACGCCGATCTGCGCACCAGCCAGGACGACCTCGCCCACGCCGCCGCCCGTCTCCAGGAAGCGAATTCGAACCTGCTCGCCGCCAACCAGGAGCTCGAGTCGTTCTCCTATTCCGTCTCCCACGACCTCCGCGCCCCCCTGCGCAACATCGCCGGCTTCGTCGAACTCCTCCGCAAACGCACCACCGGCCACCTCGACCCCGAGGCCGACCGCTACTTCGGCATCGTCGGCACCGAAGCCGTTCGCATGGCCTCCCTCATCGACGATCTCCTCACCTTCTCCCGGATCGGCCGCGCCGAACTTCATTTCGCCCCCGTCCAGCTCGCCGCGCTCGTCGCCGAGGTTCAGTCCGAGCTCCAGTCCGACCTCACCGGCCGCCAGATCGAGTGGCGCATCCAGCCGCTGCCCCCGGTGCTCGGCGACCGCACCCTCCTGCGCCAGGTCGTCGCTAATCTCCTCGCCAACGCCGTGAAGTTCACCCGCAAGCGCCCCCTCGCCGTCATCGAGATCGGCGCCGAGACCGCCCCCGCCGGAGCCGAACTCGCCGTCTTCTACGTCCGCGACAACGGCGCCGGCTTCGACCCCCGTTACGCCGCCAAGCTTTTCGGCGTCTTCCAGCGTCTGCACAACCCCCGCGACTTCGAGGGCACCGGTATCGGCTTGGCCAACGTCAAACGGATCGTCGACCGCCATGGTGGCCGTGTCTGGGCCGAAGGCGTCCCCGACCAAGGTGCCACCTTCCACTTCGCCCTCCGCCCGGCCACCCCCTGACAGCAGGGCCACCCGCTATCCCTTGCTTGCCCGACAGTCGCCCCGCGACAGTTTTCCGATTCACTCCCGTCCGTACCGGACCAAATACCACCATCATGCCCCAGGCCACGCGCATCCTTCTCGTCGACGATGATCCCGCCGGAGCCGAACTCACCGCCGCCGCCCTCCACGAGATCGGCCTCGGGGAAAACATCAGCATCGCCAGCGACGGTGAGGAGGCGCTCGACTTCCTCTTCCGCCGCGGCCGCTTCGCCGATGGCCCCGAGAGCCCACCCGCGGTCATCCTCCTCGACCTCAAGATGCCCAAGGTCGACGGCCACGAAGTCCTCCGCCAGATCCGCGCCGATCCCCGCCTGCACCGCTCCCGTGTCGTCGTCCTCACCTCCTCCGACCAGGAGGCCGATATCACCCGCAGCCGCGAACTCGGCAGCGACGCCTACCTCGTCAAGCCCACCAGCATCGTCGAGCTCATCGACCAACTCGGGCGCCTCTCACCCCAGTGGCAACAGCCCGACCCCGCCGGCCAGTCGTAGCACCATGCCTCCCCCCGCGCCATCCCCCTTGCGCATCGTCCACCTCGAGGACGATTTGGGCGCGCACGAACTCGTGCGCGCCATGCTCGCCGCCGACGGCATCGAGGCCGCCATCGAGCATGTCGACGAACCGCAAACGTATCGCGCCGCCCTCGCTCCCACGCCCCCCGACCTCATCCTGTCCGACTTCAACCTCCCCGGCATCGACGGCCACACCGCCCTCGCCCTCAAACGCGAGCTCTGCCCCGGCGTCCCCTTCATCTTCGTCACCGGCGCCCTCGGCGAGGAGACCGCCGTGGAAACGCTCCGCAACGGCGCCACCGACTTCGTGCTCAAGAGTTCCTTGGCTCGGCTCGCCTCCACAGTCCGCCGCGCGCTCGCCGAGACCCGCGAACATCAGGAACGTCTCCGCGCCGAACAGGGTCTGCGCGCCAGCGAGGAACGCTTCCGCCGCCTCACCGCCAACGCCCCCGACGCCATCTTCCGCTACCGCTTCGAGCCAAACCCGGGATACGAATACATCAGCCCCGCCATCGAGCAGATGGTCGGTTACCGTCCCGAGGAGTTCTACGCCGAGCCCGCGCTCGCCGGCCGCATCTCCCACCCCGGCGACCGCGACGAGCTCCGCGCCATCGCCCGCAGCCGCATCGTCCCGCTGGGTATCCGCGAGATCCGTTGGATCGCGCGCGACGGCCGCACCATCGTCACCGAACAACGCTTCGTGCCCGTCCGCAACGAACTCGGCCAACTCGTCGCCATCGAGGGGATCGCCCGCGACATCACCGACCGCAAACGCTCAGAGGAGCAGATCCACCTGCTCTCGGAGGCCATCGAACAGAGCCCCGTCGGCGTCATTGTCACCGACGCCCAGAACCGGATCCTCTTCGTCAACGCCCGCGTCCTCGCCATGTCGGGCTACGAGGTGGCCGAACTCCTCGGCAAGGAGCCCGGCCACCTTCTCGCCCCGGACAACCCACCCAACCTCCGCGGTGAAATCTGGCAGCGCATCCAATCTGGAGATACTTGGCAGGGCGACTTCGTCTGCCGCCGCCGGAATGCCACCGACTACACCGTCCACGCCACCATCGCCCCCGTCTTCGACAAGGACGGCCGCGTGCGCAACTACCTCTCCGTCCACGAGGACGTCACCGCCGTCCGGCAGGAGCAGGAGCACCGCCGCCAACTCGAGGCCCAGCTCTTCCAAGCCCAGAAACTCGAGACCATCGGCACCCTCGCCGGCGGCATCGCCCACGACTTCAACAACATCCTTACCGGTATCCTCGGCTTCACCGAGATCGCCAGCCTCGCCCTCCCCGAGGACCACCCCGCCCACAACGACCTCGCCGAAGTGCGCAGGGCGGGTATTCGCGCCAAGGATCTCGTCGCCCAGATCCTCACCTTTGCCCGCCAGAAGGACTCCCAGCAGGTCCCGCTCGAACTCGCGCACTCCGTCGACGAGGCCCTCAAGCTCGTCCGTGCGTCCTCCCCGGCCACCATTGAGATCGAGCGCGACCTCCAGCCCGGCCGCGTCCGCGCCGACCCCACCGCCATCCATCAGGTCGTTCTCAACCTCTGCACCAACGCCGTCCACGCGATGCGCGGTCAGATCGGCCGCCTGTCCTTGCGCATCACACCCTGCACCACCACCGAGCCCCTCACCGACACCACTCCAACACTCAAACCCGGCAGCTATCTATGCCTGAGCGTCCGCGACACCGGCCACGGCATGGACGAGAAGACCCTCAAACGCCTCTTCGAGCCGTTTTTCACCACCAAGAAGGTCGGCGAAGGCACCGGACTCGGCCTCGCGCTCGTCCGCGGTATCGTCAACGCCCACAACGGCGCCCTCAGGATCGCCAGCCAGCCCGGCGTCGGCACCACCTTCGACATCTTCCTGCCGGCCTGCGCCGAGACTGAGCCCAAGCGCGAGCCCACGGCCACCACCGTCCGAGGCAACGGGGAGCAAGTCGCGGTCGTCGACGACGAGAAATCCGTGGCCGCGTTTGTCGGCGCCCGCCTTGAGCAACTCAACTACCGCACCGTCGTCTTCAACGATCCCCGTGAAGCCCTCGCCGCCCTTCGCGCCGATCCCCGCCGCTTCGACCTCATCGTCACCGATTTGACGATGCCCCACCTCACCGGCCACGATCTCCTCCGCTCGCTCCGCAGCGACGGCCTCCCCACTCCCGCCGTGCTCATGTCGGGTTTCTGTGGTGACGGGCTCACCGAGGGCGGCATCCAAAGCCTTGGTCGCACCATCCTGCTCACGAAGCCCTTCAACGGCGACGACCTCGCCCGCGCGATCCGCCAAGCGCTCGCCCCCACTCCGGTTCCGGAAGATCCGGCGCCCGGTTCGCAACTTCGCGCTTGCGCACCCCCGTCACCCACCTAGGGTCCGCGCTCTTCTACTGGGTCCCCATCGTCTAGCCCGGTTAGGACACCACCCTTTCACGGTGAGAACCGGGGTTCGAATCCCCGTGGGGACGCCAACTTCTGAAGCCACGCAAGTGGCTGAAATCACAGGGGATAAGCCGCAAAACGGTTTATCCCCTGATTTTTTGTCCGGTGCGCAGGAATACCCGAAGTATTCCTCGACTGCGGGAAAAAGTGATGGCGGTGGCGAAAAAGTGGGCGAGGCCCCCTTGTTTTTTTCCGGTGATCTCCATACGCGAGATGTGCCACTTCGTTCCAAGCCAATCCAGATCACCCCCTGCACCGACAAAAAGTCGGGGCGGGTCGTGTTTCATGTGGCTGGAACGCTTCGCCCAGGTGCCGCACAGAGCCACACCAACTGTCGGACTTGGGAGGACGCGCTTGAGAAGCAGAAGGAGTGGGAAGAAATTCGCGTGCGGCAAGGAGCCGCTAGCCGACCGAAGTTGACAGCCTTGTCCTACGAGGATCTTCGGGAGGCTGAGGCAGCGTTTGCATTGATGAAGTCTGTGGGAGGCTCGCTCCTGGATGTCGTCAAGGTGGCAGCTGAGTTGGGCGCGGATAACCTCAAAGAGGCCCGGAAAGCTCTGCAATTGGCGGACGGAGAGCCGTTCTCGCTTTCCGACGCCGTCAAGCATGCCATCACGCAAAAGCTCCAGACGAAAGGCCGGAAGGAGATTCTGTTCGCTGATGCACTCGATCAATACCTCCGGCTTAAGAAAGACCACATCTCCTCCTCACATTGTGAACGCATCCGCCAGAGAGCGAAAAGCTTTGCGAGGTTCATCGGAGACAGACACGTCCACGATATCAGAGAACAGGATGCAAGAGCGTGGGTCGAGTCGCGAACCATCAAAGGGGGCGAACTAACCTCGAAGAGCACTTGGAACAAACTGGTCACCGACCTGAGCACGATGTTCGTCTACTTTCTGAACGAGAACTGGTGCACAACCAACCCCTTTGGTGGCATCAAGCGATTCGCCCAGAAGTCCATCGGAGCCAAGCAGCGCCTCCGCTTGGAAGTCCCGGTCTGCGCTGAGCTGATGGCCCATGTAGAAGCCCATCATCCGAAGTGGTGCACCTATTTTGTGCTCACACTCTTCCTCGGGCTCCGGCCCGACATGCGCACCGGCGAAATCCACGAACTAGCCCGCTGTATCAAACGAGACGGGCTAGGCCCCTACTACTCCACCGGTTTCCTGCACCTGTCGGCCGAGATTACCAAAGAGGGCATGCCCCGGGAGGTCGCCGTCCCGGCTAACGTCGCCGCCTGGTTCGAGCGCTACCCTCTCACACCTGAGAATATCTGCCCCGGGGACTACAAGGATGAGGATCTCGTCTCCATCCGCAGGAAGTTCCAGATCCCACACGATGGACTCCGCCACACCGCCATCAGTGCATTTATGGCGAACGGCAGCAGCTACGACATCGCCGCGGACCAGTTCGGCAACTCGGAGCCGATCATCAGGAGGCATTACTTGAGACGCATGGAGAACACGGATGCACTGCGATTCTTCAGCATCATGCCGAGGACGTGAGCCAAGGTCAGCAGACGTGCGTATGCAGCAGGAGGCCAAGGAGCATTCGATCCAAACATCGCAGCCATCGTCACGTCGCTCCTTGTCCGCGATGAGCATCGGACTCCTCGAAGGCGGTCAATTCCGACTGCCGATTCAAAATACAATACCACTATGAAACTTGATGAAGGCCTGCTCTGGAAAACCGTTGATGGGAAATCTGCGCTCATTGTCTTTCCCGAGGGTTGCTGCCTCGTTGCGCAGGACATAAATGAGCCCAAATGGATCGTTATTCCGCTGCCCGAAGAAATCTCAGAAGAGATCCGTATCCGCGAGGGCGACCTGACGATTCAGGAACTCCGCGATGGTGATGACTTCGCCATTGTCGTCCGGATCGGTAGGGATTCACTTGCGTATTGTTCGTCACTTGAAGCACGGCGATTTCTCGTTCACACGCCGACGCTTCTCTTCACCACGTGAAAGCCTCGATGATGAGTAACGTTCGGACTCATTGATTTCATGTTGCCCCACCGGGCCGCCAATCGCGGACCGGTGGTGTTTCAGTCCCACTCTGGTAGCATGGCATTCTGGCGTCCGAGCGTTCTTCGATGTTCCTGCGTCATCTGATCGGATGTCAGTTTCTGTTGTTTGATAGACCGATCCGCTCCTATGGCAACGAGCTGGGATTCTAGAGCCTTTACCCTAGCAGGCTGCTGAAAAAGTCCGAGATTGGTTGAACGAAACGCGGCGTACTTGGTCTATGGTGGCAACATGCGAGGCCATCGTCCCGTCCAGCCCAGTTTCGTGAGTCTGATC
>JAGVUB010000016.1 GCA_019136515.1 Verrucomicrobiota bacterium | reverse complement strand
CTTCCAGCACGGGCTGAAACTGGTGAGCCACAACACCGGGCGCACCCGTTTTCCCATCACGCGCGACGTCGTCGAGCAGCCCGACAAGGTCCTCAGCACGTGGGTCGTCGAGAGTTACCGCGTCGCCCGCGCCACCGAGGGCCTCGCCTGAAACGGGCCGCGGCGGGCGCGGGCCGAGTGGAGCGGGACGCCAACTGCGTGATCCCGTCGAAACGAGCGCGATCGACCAGCGCGCCCTCCGCCGTAGCGATGCGCGTGAGCGCATCCAATTCGGTAGCTCGGTAGCGATGCGCGTGAGCGCATCGAGCCCGGCCTCGGCGCACCCTGCGTCTCCGCGAGAGCGCTTCCGCTGTCGGGCCCGATCCGGCCTCACGCGGAGCTGCGGAGAACGCGGATTCGATCCACCTCAAAACCGGCCGCCGTCTGCACCGGTTGCCATCGGCAAACAGGCCGGTCTCCATATCTGCATCGATCGGTGTTCATCTGTGGCGACACGACAGGGAGTAGGGCCGGTCTGCGACCGGCCCCGGCGGGCTCGAGTCGGCAGGGGGAGGCGCGATGTGTGGCTGCGCTCGGGAGCTGTCGTGGATCGCAGGCGTCCAGTCGGAGACTGGACCTACGCAGCCAGAGAGCGGCAAGTTGGGCCAGCGGTAAATGCCCCGGTCTCGGCGTTCTCACGAACGCCGCTACCCTGCCGGTACGGACCCGCCCGCGCCGCGGCTCAGCTCTGGCTGAGCCGCTTCTTCGGCGCCTCGTGGTAGGCGGCGTGGGCGCGCGCGAGGAGCTCGGGGATCCGCGCGGCGAACGGGCTCTTCGCCAGCACCGGCGCGAGATCGAACTCGCCGGCCTTCGCGGCGTTCTGGCCCGGGAACCAGTGGTCGGCCTGGCCGAGCAGGTTGTAGCGCATCTTTGCCCACGGCACGAGGTCGAGCCCGGCGCCATAGGTCCACAGCCGCAGGATCTCGGCGACATTGATCTCGCCGGGCACGTCGACGTAGTGCGGCAGGCCCTCGGGCCAGCGGGCGCACCACTCGGCCCCGTGCACCTCGCGCAGCCGGGCGCGCAGCTTCGCCTCGAGCGGGGCGACGATCCGCGCGGCGTCGGCGAGCTGCGGGAGGATGGCGACGTGTTCGTCGAAGTCGGAGGGTTTCGACACGCCGAGGCTGAGCGTGTGGATCTCGGGCCGCGCGAAGCAGAACAGGTCGTTGAACTGCATCGGCGACAGCGGCGCGGTGAGCCCGGCCATCAGCGCCGGGCGGTCCTGGAGGCGCCCGCCCTTGTCGTTCGGGCTGATGATGAACACGCCCATGTCGCGGCGCCGCGCCGCCTCAACCGCCGGCCAGTTGAGCTCGTTCACGAAATACCAGTGGAGGTTCACGTAGTCGAACTCCCCCGTCTCCACCGCCGCGAGGATGATGTCGGTGGTGGCGTGCGTGGAGAAGCCGACGAACCGCGCGCGGCCCTCGCGCTGGAGCTGACGCGCCACGGCCAGGCAGCCGCCGGGCCGGATCGTCCAGTCGAGCAGCTGCCGGGTGTTGATGCCGTGGAAGGAAAGCAGCTCGACGTGGTCGAGGCCCAGATACGCCATCGACTTCTCGAAGGTCGCGCGGAACTCCGCCGGATCGGCCGTCGGCGCCACCTTGGTCTGCACGATGATCTTCTCGCGCGGCAACCGCGGCAGGATGCGGCCCAGCTGCATCTCCGAGGTGCCGTAGCCGCGCGCCGTCTCGATGTGGTTGATGCCCAGCGCAAGCGCGCGCTCGATGCACGCCTCCACGTTGGCCTGGCCGTCGGCCGGAATCTCGCCGGGCGGCACGTCCTGCCACTTGTGCTGGTAGCGCATGCCGCCGCAGGTGAACACGGGCATCTGCAACTCGGTGCGGCCGAAACGACGGTAGATCATGCGCGCAGTTCAGCCGCGCGCCGACGCGACGCAAGCCGCCCGTCGCCGCGTCTGCATTAACGTGACTTGCCGGAGGCCGTTGCGTTCGGGCCCGCTGATCGCGGGCGTTGTAGGGCCGCTACTCGTGAGGGCAGCGATCCTGTTGCGTAGCTGGGTGACAAAGTCGCTCAGCTGTCTGAACCACGGAGAGCATCGGCCCCTGTAGCCGGCCGCGTAGCGCGCGTTCGTGAGAACGCCAAGGCCGACTTCGATGCGCTCACGCGCATCGCTACGGCGGAGGCCTCCGGAAAACGGAACCGCTGCCGTGCCCGCTCAAGCAACATGAACCAGAAACCACGGATTCCACGGATGAACACGGATCGTTCTCCGGTCATCCGTGCCCATCCGTGTTCCGCCGTACGGTAGAATGGTCAATTCTCGGATGGATCGCGTCACAGTGTTGTTCTCCCGCAAGGCCGCGCCCCGGCACGCGTCTACGCTCTCAAGTAAATGGCTTCCGGCATTGAACCACAGAGGACACAGTGAACCGGAAGAGTCCCGAGATCTCATTCTCGCTCCCGCCTCTGTGTCCTCCGTGCCCTCTGTGGTGAACTTCCGTGCCGACACCCACTCAAAGCAGCCCCCCGGTGCCCGCGTTCTCATCGAACCATTTGGTTTCCCGCAAGGCCGCGCCCCGGCGCGCGTCTACGCTGAGTAGCCAACGGCGAAGGAAGGCTGGAACCACGGAGAGCACCGAGCACACGGAGCCCGGACAGGAGGGAACCGCTCTGCCGTACGGCAGAACGGTTCCTCCTCCGTTCCGTCCGTTGCGCCGCTGCGATCGACGCGCTCACGCGCGTCGCTACTGCCCACCGGC
>JAGVUB010000015.1 GCA_019136515.1 Verrucomicrobiota bacterium | reverse complement strand
CCTTGCCGCCGACCAGCGGCTGCTGCGGCAGGTGATTCCCTCCCTCGATCGACCGGTGACCGACTGGCGCCAGTTCAGGCCGGCAACACTCACCGTCGTGCCCGTGCCCGGCCTGCCGCTCGAGTTCACCGCCACCTCCATCACCACCGACGGCGCGCGCACCACCTGGATCGGAACCAACCCCGAACAAGGCGCCACCCTGGTCGCCTGCGCCACCGAGACGCTCTGGGACGGCATCGTCACCGTGCCCGGGGCCGATGAATACAGCATCCACATCACCCCCGACTCCATCCGGGTGATCGAGACCGCCCACGGCATGAACGCCTGCGGCCCCGTCAAACCTTCCCCCACGTTGCTGCGCCTCGCCGCCACCGAGGCGGCAGCCACCATCGGCACCGCCGAGGCCGCCGCCGCCGCGACCACCACCTACACCTCCGACGTGGTCGTGCTCTACACCGCCGGCGCGAAGAACTACTGGGGCGGCACCGCCGAGATCGTGAACCGTATCAACGCGGTCTTCACCACGATGAACGTCTACCTCTCGCAAAGCGAGGTCGACAACCTCCGCTGGAATCTCGCCGGCACCGCCGAGGTCCCCGCCTACCCGACCACGAAAGTCCTCGAGGACGACCTCGAGCGCCTGGCCGACTCCCGCACCGAACTGGGGGCCTTCGCCGTCCAACAGCGCGCCGCCATCGGCGCCGACCAGGTGCTGCTCATCGTCGACGGCGAGCGCGACTACGCCGGCATCGCCTACGTGCCGGGCTATCTCGCCGTCGTCCACCAACCCGGCTCCGCCGCCACCGCCGCCCACGAGCTCGCCCACAACTTCGGCTGCCGCCACGACCGCCAGGAAGCCGAGGCGGCCGACAACGACGGCCGCTACTACTACGGCCATCGCTACACCGCCAACGGCCAGGACACCGGCACCATCATGTCCTACGCCTCCTACATCGTCCCGTACTTTTCGAATCCATCGATCACCTACCAGGGGTACGCCGTCGGCATCGCCGCCGGCCAGCCGAAGGCCGCCGACAACGCCCGCTGGCTGCGCGAGCACGCTGACGACCTCGCCGCGCTGGTGCCATCGAAGGCTGTCACCACCCCGCAGGTCACGACCCAGCCGGTCTCGGTCACGGTTGCGTCCGGCCGCTCGTTCTCCCTGCGCGTCGTCGCCACCGGCAACCAGCTTTCGTACCAATGGGCACGCGACGGCGTCGATCTCGCCGGGGCCACCGCCGCCACCTACTCGCGGTCCCTCGCCACCGCCGCCGATGCCGGTTCCTACTCCGTGCTCGTGAGCAACAGCGCCGGCAGCGTCCGAAGCGACACGGCCACCGTCACCGTCACCGCAGCCACCACCCCCACGCCGACCACCCCGTCGACACCCGGCGGAAGCGGGGGCGGGGGCGGAGGCGGCGCATTCAGCCTCGGCGCCGCGCTCGGGCTGCTCGCCCTGCTCGCCGCCGGCCGCCGCCGCGGCGACTGATACGCATGGAAACAAAGCCGAGGTGTGCAGCCTTGGCTTGTCGGCGACGTGGCGAAAGCCGCCAAGGTTTTCGCCCGGAATCGCCCGGCCGGAAGTTCTGGCAGACGTCGCTACCGCGAGCGTCCGGAACAGGCGACCGCTCCGGGCGGCTTCGTTACTGCGCCGCCGGCAGCTCGTGGCCGAGCGCGCGGGCCAGACCGGCCCGGCAAGTCGCACAAAGTCCGGTACCCTTGGCATCGTGCTCCGCGAGCGAGTGCGGGTAGGAGCGCGCGCAGCCTGGATCGGCGCAACGCGGCACCCCCAGTGCGAAGCCCAGCGACGACAACAGCTGCTTCATCGTCCGCTCCGCCAGCCGCTCGCTGCGCGGCGGCTCGCCGGTGGTCGCCGCGGCGAAGCGATGGTACGAGACGACCGCGTATCCACCCTCTCCCGCGGCGCTGCCGAACACGAAATTGCTCCGGCCCGCGTACAGATCCACCGGCAGCAAGGCGAGGTACACCACCCGTCCCTGCGCCGGCGGCGGGAAGTCCGCCTGCAACCGCGGGAGCAGGCCCGGCCCGCTCCACTGCAGGACCTTGTCCGCCGCCGCCACCCGCGCCGCCAGCGTCTCCAGCCCCTTGGCGTTGGCCTCGCGCGTCAGCAGCGTGCGCATCAGCTCGATCACTTGGTCGGCATTCAGGTTCTCCGGTTTGAACTTCTCGCCGTTGAGCCGCACCAGTCCCATCCGCGGATCGTCCCACGGGAGCGTGCGCCGCAGCTCGTTCGCCAGAAACACCCGCCCGGTCCGGTCGGCCTTGCCAATCGCCCAGTCCGTCCCGGCCAACGTGACACGCGCACCGAGCTGCGCGGCCAGGGCCCGGCCGACGGTCTGCACCAGCCAGCGCTCGGTCGTGGGCGTCGCCACCAGTGCGATCACCACCTCGTCGGCCGCGGGCGGGGCGTCGGCCAACCGCGGGAGCCCCGCCGGCTCCGCCGCCCCGGTGAAGCGCCGGCATTCCGCCAGTTCGGCGTCGGTCTCGACGTAACGCGCCACCGGTGCCGCCACCTCGCGCGCGCCGGCCGAATCGCCCAGGCGCAGCAGCGTGTCAGCCTGCCGCAGCTTCGTCGCAAAATCCCACGGTCGCACCAGGCCGGCCCGGCGATAGTATTCACGCGCCTCCTCCAGCCGGTCGACGTCGCGCAGTGCGTCGGCCGCCCGCACGAGCGCGTCGCCCTGCCGCGCCGCCTCGCTGGCGTCGCCCTGCTCGCCCAGCCGCCACACGCGGTCGGCCTCGGCCAGCACCTCCGGCGCAACGAACTTCTCCGCCTTGGGGGCCGCCACGGCCGCCACGGCCAGCGCGGCCAACGCCGTCATCAGGTGCCGCCGCGCGACACGCCATCCGCCGACCACGGGAAAGCCACGAACCACAGAGTGCGACATGCCGGCCACTCAGGCAGGGTTCCGCGCGGAGGGCAAACCCCGCGCGCGGCCGCCCCGCGATCAGGCACGATCTTTACCGAAGAGCAGCCGCAGACCGTTGAGGCAGACCACCACCGTGCTGCCCTCGTGGGCGAACACGCCGATCGTCAGCGGCACGATGCCGGCCATCGAGCAGCCGACCATGATCACCACCGTGCCCAGCGAGATGAAGAGGTTCTGCTTGATCACGCGACGGGCGCGCTGGCTAAGGCGAAACGCCGCGAGGAAGTTCTCGATCTTGTCGTTCATCAGCACGACCTCGCTCTGCTCAAGCGCGGCATCGCTGCCGCGGGCGCCCATCGCCACGGAGACGTACGCAGCGGCGAGGCTCGGGGCGTCGTTCACGCCATCACCGACCATCGCGACCTTCTTGCCCGCATGGCGGAACTCCTGGATCGCGGCCACCTTCGCCTCCGGAGTGAGGCCGGCGCGGACTTCGTCGAGGCCGAGCTCCTTCGCCACCGACTCCGCCGCCTGGCGACGGTCGCCCGTGAGCATCACGGTCGTCAGCCCGAGGCGCTTCATCTCGGCGAGCACCGCCTTCGACTGCACGCGCACCTCGTCCTTGAGCAGCACGCGGCCGATCACGCCCTTGCCGATCACCCACACCTCGGAGAGTTCGGGGGAGGCCGGCGGCACGTCCTTGATCCAGTCGGCGAGCGGGCCCTCGTGGAGCAGTTCGCGGCGGCCGAGCATGATCGTGGCGTCGCCCTGCTTCGCCTTCAGCCCCTGGCCGGTGATCGACTGGAACTCCGCGATGTCGTGCTCGTTCACGCCGTGCTTGCGTCCGTAGGCGGTGATCGCGCGGGCGATCGGATGCTGGGAGTTCTGCTCGAGCGAGTACGCGAGTTCCAGCACCTCCTGCTCGCGGCCGGGCGGGTAGCTCTCGTAGCCCACGACCTCGAGGTCGCCGGTGGTGAGCGTGCCGGTCTTGTCGAGCGAGACGAGATTCACGTCGGCGAGTTTCTCGATCGCCGCACCGCCGCGGAAGAGGATGCCGTGCTTGGCGCCCCAGGCGATCGCCGCAAGGATCGCCGACGGGATCGAGAGAACCAGCGCGCACGGGCTGGCGACGACGAGCAGCGTCATCGCCCGGTAGAACGCCGAACGCACCTCGGTGCCGTCGGCCAGCACGATATTGTCGAATGGTTGGATACGGAAGCCCAGCCACCACACGAAGAACATCAGCGCCGTCATGCCGAGCACGCCGTAGGTGTAGCGCACGCCGAACTTGTCGGTGAATCGCTCGCTGGGCGCCTTGAGCTTCTGCGCCGTCTGGATCAGGCGGATGATGCGCTGCAACGTGCTCTCCGCCGGCAGGCGCTGGACGGAGAACTCCACCGCGCCCCAGAGGTTGATCGTGCCGCTGAAAACCTGGTCGCCCTCGGCCTTCTCGACCGGCCGCGCCTCGCCGGTGAGGTTCGCCTCGTCGGCCGCCGTCTTGCCCTTGCTCACGAGACCGTCCGCGGGGAACGCCTCGCCAGGTTTCACGAACAACGTGTTCCCGAGCGCGATCTCCTCGACCTTGATCACCGTCTGCCGGCCGTCGGCCTCGACACGCGTCGCCTCCTTCGGCGCCGCCTTCAGCAGCGAGTCGACCTCGCGGTGCGTGCGGTTGAGCGCGTAGGCCTCCATCGCACCCGAGGCCGAGAAGAGGAACAGCAGCAGCGCCGCCTCGTCCCAATGCCCGATCACCGAGGCACCCACCGCCACCGCCAGCATCAGGAAATGGATATCCAGCTCGCCCTTGCGGATCTTCGACCACACGTCGATCGCGGCGTCGAAGCCGCCGGTGGCGATCGAAAGCCCGTAGAGCACCTTGATGGCGACCGAGTCCGCCGCGATCACGCCGGCGGTCTTGAGCACGAACGCCGTGGTGCCGAACACCCAGCACGCCGCCGCAAAGCCGGCCAGCACGCGCCAGTCCTCCTCCTCTTCCTGCTCCTCGGGCGTCTCCGGCCACTGGTACTCGCGCCACTTCCAGAAATGCGGTGCCGTCGTGCAGCTCGCCTTCGAGAGCACGGCCGCCTCGCCCTCCGTCTTCACCTCGAAACCGCTCGGGGCGGCGACGCCCGCCGCCGGCAATGCCGCCAGTTTCTCCTCCAGCGCCGCGATCACCTCCTGCAACCGCTGGTCGAGCAACGCGAGGTCGACCTGGCCCAGCGTGGCCACCGAGACCTTGCGCGCGGTCGGGTCGACCTTCACGGCCTCCACGCCCGGTTGGCTCTCCAGAAACTCGGCGAGCGTGGCGATCCAGTCGGTGGCGGCGTGGGTGGGAGCGTCGTGGTTCATCGGGTCGGAGGTGCCGCGGACCGTAGGAAGCGCGTTGCACACGGGCCAGCGAAAACCGGAGACTGAGCGATCATGCCGCGCGCGATCCGGCGCCCCCGGCTCCGGTGACCGCGCCCCGGCCGGCCTTTGCGCCGGCGCGGTAGGCGGTCGGCGTCACTCCGGTTTGCCGCCGGAACATCCGGTTGAAGTGAGGCACCGACTCGAAACCGCACGCGAACGCGATCTCCGCCACCCGCCCACTCGTGCCCGCCAACAGTTCGGTCGCCCGCTGGACCCTCTGGTGGTTCACGTACGCGGCCACCGACATCCCAGTGGACGCCTTGAAGAGCCGGGCGAAGTGATCGGCACTCAACCGCACGGTCGCCGCCAGCCGGCCCACGCTCAACCGCTCTCCAAGATTGTCGTCGATCTGCCGCCGCGCCCAGCGCACCGCCGGTGGGTCCGCGTTCGGGGCCTGGCCGTCGGTGCCGCCGGTGCCTCGCCGGCCGATTTCCGCCAACACCGCAACCGCCCCGGCCACCGCTGATTCGGGCAGGAGCGGAACCGGCGAGTCGTCCCAACGGCCGCGGTCGGCTGCCCCGCCGTGCGCGCCGGCCGCGCCCACGCGAAACGGGCCGAGTTCGCCCCGACCAACCATGGCGCCACCACGCAACACCGGCACCATGAGCACGCAAAGTCCTCCGGGGCACTCGTGGCGCCCCGCCTCGGTCACCGGTCGCGCCCGCCACTGCCGCGCGCAGTGTTCCAGCGCCACCCCACACCCCGCCCGTCCCGGGCAACCGCCAGTCCCGCCACGGCTTCCCGCTCCCTCTGGTACCAACCGGCCGCGCACCCCGCCGAGGCTACGGCCCAAGGCCGCGATCCGCTCGCCTGCTTCCGCCCACGCGGCAGTCTCCCGCGCCCACGCTCCGTTGCTGCGCGATGATGTTGTTGCCTCCATTCGTCGGTTTTCGCACCCGCCGCCGCCGTCCGACAACCCGCCGAGGTGACAATCCGGCGACGATTTGCCCGTCGTGCCCCGCGCCGCCGGCCACCACCGGTCGGTCCGGTGTGACGACAGTGTGAACTCGTCCATGCCTCGCGGATTCGATCAAGAAAACGTCGCCCCGCGTGTAGCCCGTTTTCCACTTCCGCGGCATTCTCGGCCCGTCGGTTCCCTGCCCAACCCAACCATCCTGCTTCCTCGCATGCACCCACCCATCATCCTTCGCTCCGTCGGCGCCGCGCTCGCGCTCGGCCTCGCCTCCACCACCTTTGCCGAAGCGTGGAGCTTCGGCGTCATCGGCGACACCCAATGGGCCGGCGTCGACCCCACCGGCAACAACGTCAACACCGTCGCCGTGAACCAGATCCGGGCCGTCAACGCCCAGTTCGTCGCCGCCGGCGTGGACTTCGTCGTGCAGGTCGGCGACCTCTGCGACTCCAACGGGGCCAACAACGCCGCCCTGCAGACCCGCCTCAACGCCAACTCGGCCCTCAACGACGCCGGCATCGCGTTCTACGGCCTGCGCGGCAACCACGAGAGCGGCACCGGCAGCAAGACCTTCTTCCAGCAGAACTACCTCCCCGCCAGCACGGGCAGCGCCACGGTCGCCGTCGCGCCCGACGGCATCAGCTACAGTGTGAACTACAACGACACCAAGATCGTCCTGCTCGACATCAGCCTCGCGGGCAGCACCACCCTGCAGCCGGCCGCCACCACGTGGATGTCCGGCCAACTCGCGGCGGCCGACCACACCCAGGCCTTCGTTTTCACACACAAGAATCTCCTCGGGCAGAACCACAAGGACAGCTTCTTCGGCGGCAGCAACGACGCCAACCCCGCGCTCCAGAACAGCTTCATCAAGGCGGTTGCCGACAACGACGTGCGCTACGTGATCAGCGGCCACGATCACCTGCACCACCGCTCCGCGGTGGTCAGCCCCGATGGGCAGAGCTCCGTCCAGCAAATCATCACCGCGTCCGACAGTTACAAATACTACACTCCGGCCGCCCCCTATTCCTCCCGCGAAACGCCGATCGCCCAGGAACTCGGCAAGACCGGCTACTACCTCTACACGGTCGACGGCCCGCGCGTCACCGGCCAGTACTTCGCCACCACCCCGCTGCCCAACGGCGACGTTGCCGCCAACCCCGTCTGGACGCTGCAGGAGACTTTCGGCTACAGCCTCAACGGCACCTCCCGGCTCGTCGGGCAGGGCGAATCCTATGCGCTGACGCACACCATCGACGCCGGCACCAGCTTCGGCGAGTCCGGCTACGTCGGCACCACCATGGCCATCCTCGCCGGCACCAACGGCAGCTCCGCCACGGTCTCGGGCAACCGCTCCGCCAGCAAGGATGTCGAGATCGGCTGGGCCCCGGCGACCAGCGGTCCGGCCGGCGCCTTGAGCGACGTCCTCGACATCTGGGGCATGAGCGAGATCGGCCAGGGCGGGCGCACCGATCCTTTCGCCCTCTCGCTCACCTTCGACGCAACGGGCCTCTCCACCTCCTATCTGCAAAGCGGACTCGTCGGAATCTACAGCGAGGATGCCTTCGGGAGATGGGTCAACACGGTCGACCTGAACTTCGCCGGCCTGGCCACGTTCCATTTCGGCGCCTACGACAGCAGCTACGGGCTCGGCTCGTACGGGATCAGCTTCGACGCCACGGACCCGACCCACTGGGCCGTTGTCGACCACAACAGCAAGTTCGTCGTGGCGATCCCCGAGCCCTCGACCTACGCCGCGCTTTTCGGCGCCGCCGCCCTCGTCGTGGTCGTTCTCCGTCGTCGCCGCCGCACCGCCTGAGGTCCAAGCCCGCACCGCCCGCCTCTCCGCCCCGGCCCGCGCCGGGGCGTTTTGTTGCACCGCCTCCCCCGCCGGCCCCATTCCACCCCGTTCCGACCGTTTACCTTCACGACCGTGAAGGTAAACGGTCGCGGATTGAGGTGCAGCCCGATGGTGCCGGGCGTGTGTCCCCGCGCGAGGTACGCTTGGCCGACCCGTGCCCCGGCAATTCCTCTTGCCACGAAAAACCCCCGTTCATCCGCGCCCATCTGCGGTTGCCCTCCGGCTCCGCCTCCGCCTCGTTCCGTTTTCCGCCCTCCGCTTTCCGGTCTCCGCTCTCCGGTATCACCCGATGATCGGCCTGCACGAGAACCACGGTGGGCCGCCCGCCCGCTCCGACGAGTGGCGCCAGCTCGTCGCGCGCGCCTTCGCCGAGGGCGGCTGGCTGCAGGACGCGCTCGACCTGGAGCATCGCCCCCAGCAGGAGCGCATGGCGCTCAACGTCGCCCGCGCCTTCGCCGACGACGAGGTGCTGCTCGCCGAGGCCGGCACCGGCGTGGGCAAGAGCCTCGCGTATCTGGTCCCCGGGCTCATCCACGCGCAGACGGCTCGCCGACCGATGCTCGTCTCCACGCACACGATCTCGTTGCAGGAGCAGATCCAGCAGAAGGACCTCGCACTCGTCCGCCGCCTGTTCCGCGGCGTGCCCGAACTGGAGAAGCTCGCCGATTTCCGCTCCGCCCTTCTCGTCGGCAAGGCCAACTACCTCTGCACCACCCGCCTCGCCCAGGCCATCGCGGCCAAGGCCGAACTCTTCCCCACCCACGAGCAACAGGAGCTGCTTCGCATCGCCGCCTGGGCCCAAGAATCCAAGGACGGCCTGCGCCAGGAGCTCAGCCCCGCGCCCGACCCCGACGTGTGGGAGTGGGTCCACGCCGACTCCTCCGTGTGCAGCCGCCGCCACTGCGACCCCGCGCACTGCCCCTACCAGCGCGCCCGCGCCCGGATCCGCGAGGCCAACCTGATCATCGTCAACCACAGCCTGCTCTTCTCGCACATCCAGGCAGGCGGCGCCGCCGAGCGCGGGGCCAAGCGCGGCATCCTCTTTCCCGACGACTTCCTCGTGCTCGACGAGGCGCACACCGTGCCCGAGGTCGCCACCGAACACTTCGGCCTGCGGGTCACCTCCTACGGCGTCGACCGCTTCCTCAAGTCGCTCTACCACCCGCAGCGCAAACGCGGCCTGCTCCAGAAGCTCGGCAGCGCCCGCGAGCGCCAGCTCGTCGAGGACTGCCTCGACGCCTCGTCGCTGTTTTTCGGGCACATCCGCGACCGCGTGCTCACCCAGCAGCCGATCGTGCGCATCCAAAACGAGGACGTCTGTGCCCCGCTCCCGCCCGAGCCGTTCAAGATCCTCAACCAGCTGCTCAACGACCTCGCCAACCGCCTCGAGGACGGCCCCGCGCGCGAGGAGATCACCGAGCAACGCGGCAAGCTCGGCACCTACTTCACCAACATCCGCCAGTTCCTGAAGCTCGCCGCCGAGGAGCACGTCCATTGGGTCGAGCGCTCCGGCAAGCAGGGCCAGATCGTCGCCCTGCGCAGCGCGCCGATCGACGTCGCCCCGCACATCCGCGAGGCGCTCTTCCAGAAGGACACCTCGGTCATCCTCACCAGCGCCACGCTCGCGATGGGCGGCCAGATCGAGCCGTTCCAGCAGCGCATCGGCGCCGAGCAGCAGCGCGTGGCGATCGAGGACTCGCCCTTCGACTACGAGCGACACGTGCGCGTCTACGTCGCCGCCGACATCCCGCAGCCCACGCCGAACAACCCGCGCCTCGCCATCGAGGAACTCGCCGACTACATCCGCTGGTGCGCGTTGCAGGTCTCCGGCGGCAGCCTCGTCCTCTTCACCAGCTACACCGACCTCAACCGTTGTGCCGAGATGCTGGAGCCGGACTTGCTCGCCGCCGGCCGCCCGCTCTTCGTCCAGGGCAAGCTCCACTCCCGCACCGAGCTGACCAAACGTTTCAAGCACGCCAAGAACGCCGTCCTCTTCGGCACCGACAGCTTCTGGACCGGAGTCGACGTGCCCGGCAACGCGCTCGCGCAGGTGATCGTCACGCGCCTGCCGTTCGACGTCCCCTCGCACCCCATCGCCGAGGCCCGCGCCGAGTGGGTACGCGACCGTGGCGGCAATCCCTTCGCCGAACTCACCCTGCCCGACGCGCTCGTGAAGTTCCGCCAAGGCGCCGGCCGCCTGATCCGTACCAAGACCGACCGCGGACTGATCACAATCCTCGACGCCCGCGTGCTCACCAAGACCTACGGTCGGCTCTTTCTCGACTGTCTGCCCAAGCGCGATTTCGAGCGGATTACCAAGGACCGCGAGCAGGTGTTCCGGCCGTTTCTCGACCATCCGCCCGGGGCTTGATCTCGGCAGTCGCCACCGGGTACGACCGTCTCCACCCGGTCGACAACTGCGGCGTTCGGTCGCATGGTTCCGCGTGTCGCTTCGTCTCCAGTTCGCCGGTCTCTCGGACGTCGGGCGCAAGCGCAGCGAGAATCAGGATCGTTGGCTCGTCCGGGCCGACCTCCAACTCGCGGCCGTAGCCGACGGCATGGGCGGCATGCCGTGCGGCGACGAAGCCGCACAACTCGCGATCGACCGCCTCGCGGCGTTGCCGACGGACCGCGTGCCGGTCGAGCTCGCGGGCTGGGGCATGCTGCTCGACGAACTCAACCGCGCAGTGTTCCTCCTCGGACTGAGCCGCAGCCCGACACTGGGCACCGGCACCACGTTCACCGCGGTGCAACTGCGCCAGCATCACCTGCACATCGCGCACGTGGGCGACTCGGCGGTGTTCCGGTTGCGCGACGGCGGCCTCGTGCAACTGTCCCGCGAGCACACCGTCGCCGCGGAGATCCGCGAGCGCCGGGCCGCCGGGCTCGTGCAGCGGATACCGACTGGGGCGGAGCACATCCTCAGCAGTTGCCTCGGTCTGCCGTACCTGCCGCAGAAGGACGTGCAAACCACCGATCTGTTGCCCGGCGACCGTCTCCTTCTGTGCAGCGACGGGCTGACGAAACCGGTGCCTGCCGACACGATCCGGCGGATGCTGGCAGCCGCGGACAGCCCGGCGGCGGCGGCCGAGAGTCTCGTCGCCGCCGCGAACGCCGCCGGTGGTCCGGACAACGTCACCGCGATCGTCGGTTTCACCACCGCCTGATCCCGTTCCGGCGTGCGGGCTACTTGGACTCGTGAAACTCGGCGAGTTCGGGCGCGGTCCACGCCTTCCCGCGATTGGCGGTGGCGGCGCGGACGCGGGCGACCGTTTCGGGCGTCACCGGCGGCGCCTTGTTGCCCCACTCCTGGCGGATGTAGGTGAGCACGTGGGCGATCTTCTCATCCTTCCAGTTCGAGCCGAGCGGTCCGAACGCGGGCATCGCCGCGCTTCCGTAGTCCATCCCACTGACTTTCACCGGGCCGGTGAGACCGTGGATCAAGATCCGGATGATCGCCTCCTCGTTGCCGACGACCCAATCGGATCCGGCCAATGGCGGATACGTGCCGGGGAGCCCCTGTCCCGTGGCCTGATGGCACGTCACGCAATTCTGGACGTAGAGTTTCTTCCCGACCACGACCGGGTCGGCGGCGGCCGCCGCACCGGAACCGGCGGCCACACCCGTGCCCTGCACCTCCTCGTTGTAGACGAGCGGATCGAAGTTGCCGGAGTAGCGCTGGAGGTAGAGGGCGCTGGAGAATACAAGCACGCTGCACAGGAACAGCAGCAGCAACGAGGGGAAATGCTGCTGCTCGTGCGGCTCCGGATTCTCGCGCTGGTGCGCGGGCGTCGGCTCGACGGGATCGGGGTGGGCGTCGCTCATCGCTTATTTGCCTCCGGAGACATTGACCGGGATCGACTCGGGGTAGTCGAACTCATGTTTCAGGCTCATCAGGTACGCCACCAGCGCCTCGGCGCGATGGCTCGGCACCACCTCATGACCGGGCGGCGGCGCGTACTGCGGCGGCAGGCCCTGGATCGCCTTGGGCGAGGGCTGGCCGACGATCTTGCGCGTCTCGAAAAGGAAGGCGAAGGGCGGCATGATCGAGCCGGGCGACGTGAGCTGCGGGTCGAGCAGGTGCTTGTAGTGCCAGTCGGCGTTGAGCGGCCGCGCGCCGACGTTCATGAGGTCCGGGCCGGTGCGCATCGTGCCGAGGAGCAGGCGCTCCTGCTGCACGTAGTCGCGCGGCACGCTCTGACGCTCGCCCCAGCCACGCAGGTCGTCGGCGCCGAACCCGGGCCGGCGCACCTGCTGGGTGTGGCAATAGATGCAACCAAGCTCCTGGTACACGAGCTTGCCCCGGCGTGCGAGGCCGGGCACGGCCTGCGGGAACGCGGTGCCGGTGTCGGCGTCGACGTAGGTGCCGATCCGGCCGACGGTCAGGTGGTTCGTGAGGACGATGCCCGTCCACGAGAACGCGAGCGCCAGGAAGATGCCGAGGAAGAGGAGCGGTCCTTTGTTCATGCGCGGGAGGCCGGCAGGGCGGCGTCGGGGCTGAGGCGGACGGGCTGGGTGCCGGCGACGGCACGGGGTTGCAGCAGCATCCAGACGAAGTGCACGGCGAAGGCGAGGTGGCCGATCGTGATCATGACGCCGGCCAGACTGCGGGAGACGAGGTACGGCAGCGTGTGCTTCACGATGTCGAGGAAGAGCGGCACGCGCAGCGCGACTTCACCGGTCTGCGGGTCGGTGGTCGTAGCGATCATCTCCCAGCCCTGGATCAGGCCTCCGATCTTGAGCCCCACGACATAGATCGTGATGCCCACGGCGCAGAACCAGAAGTGCACGGAGATCAGCGGAGCCGAGGGCCACTCGCGGCCGGTCAGGCGTGGCATCATGTAATAGATGGCGCCGAACATCACCATGGTGAAGAAGGCGTAGAGCCCGTGGTGGGCGTGGGCCACGGTGAAGTGGGTGAAGTGGGCGAGTTCATTGAACGACCGCACCGCCATCGCCGAACCGATCAGGCTGGTGAGCGTGTAGCTCACGCCGCCGAAGACGATGAAGCGCAGCGTGGGACTGTCCTTCAGGCGACCGAAGCTGCCGACCATCGTGACGTGGTGGTTGATCCCGGTCGCGACGACCGGGATGACCATGAGCAGACTGGCCACGATGCCCGCCGTGATGACCCATGCCGGCTCGGGACCGCCGATGAGGTGGTGGACGCCAGCCCAGTTGTAGAAGAGCGCGAGCGACCAGAAACCGAGCGCAGAGAGGTAGTAGCTGTGGATCGGCTTACCGAGCACCTTCGGCAGGAAATAGTAGATCGAGGCCAGCCCGATCGGCGTGAACCAGAGGCCGAGGACGTTGTGAGCGAACCACCAGTTGACCAACGGCTGCACCGCGCCGCGCGCCGGGGCGAACACCAGCATGATCTGCGCGATCGAGTAGAGCCACGGGAACCAGAACAGCGCCGCCAGCAGGTACCATTGCGAGACATACACATGCCCGGGCTGGCGGAAGCGGAAGGTGATGATCGCCCACAGCCCGATCAGCGCATAGGCGACGAACAGCACCGGGGTGGCGTAGGCCGGAAACTCCAGCCACTCGATCGAGGTCGAGTCGCCGCGCAGGATGCCCACGACACCGATGGCCACGCCCACGTTCCAGAAGAGCCCGGCGACATCGAGGATGCCGAGGTGGCGGAGTTGCGCGCGGGAAAGCCGCGCCATGAGCCAGATCGCGACCGCAAAGGCGGCGTTGGTCGCCCAGCCATACACAACCGAGTTCAGGTGGGCGGTGCGGACGTTGCCGAAGGTCAGCCACTCGGCCTGGCCGAGGAATGCGGGATTGTGGAGCTTGAACGAGGCGATGAGCGCGAAGGCCGTGCCCGCGAGCAACCAGACAAGCGCGGCGCAGAGGAAGAAGAAGACCGGGCGACGCGTCGAGACGTCGATCTCGCTGAGCAACGCGCGCTCGGCGGTCGCCTCGGCAGGACCGGGTTTCAGGGAAGCAGCGAGACTGGAATCAGCGGAACTCATCGGGAAAATCAGGCGGAGGGTTTTCCTTGGTAGGGCGAGGCGTCCTCGCTCGACGGGCTCGGGACCCTGAGCCCGTTGTCGAACGGGCCGCCAAGCCGCGGCTCACCGGGACGGTTCGCCCTACCCTTCTTTTTCGGAAAGAAATCGGTAGGCCGGCCCTGCGGCTCCTCTTCGTCGAAGATCTCGGTCGCCCCCTTCTCGAACTCGCGGAACTGGCCGGTCTTCACCGCCCAGTAGAGAGCGTACACCGCCGAGGCCATCACGGCCGCGGCCATCAGCACGACGAAGAGGTAGGCGCCGAATCCCATGGTCAGCGTTTGGCCCCCTGCTCCGCCACGACCAACTCCATCGCGCGTGCGATCGGGAGGCGGACTACGCCGGCGGACTGATCAACCCAACCGTAGGTGGTCGCTGCCGTCTGCTCCTTGCCTCGCAGCTCGGCGAGGCGTGCGGCCCGGCCCTGCTCGGTGTACTTCCACTGGTCGGCCGGATCGACCTTGGTGAGATCGACCGCGACGGTCGTGTCGCGATTCCGCAGGTAAGCGAGCCCGACGATGCCGGCGAAGACGAGGAAACAAACCAGCACCACGCCGATCGTGAGGGCGAAGGAGCTGCGGGCGGGAGCGACGGTGTGGTTGGCCATGGCGCGGAATCGAAAATCGGAGATCAGAAATCGAAAAGGGGCTTCACTCGCGGTGGCTGAGCGACTCGTTGATGCGCGGGTCTCGGATCGGAATGAGCTTCGCGGTCGGGAAGCTCCGCAGGTAGGACCAGACGCAGATCCCGCCCACGCCGACCACGGCGGCGATCGTCCATACAAGCTGGAGGCTCAGGAACGGCAGCGGGTCGCCGGCGGCGTCCTTGCGGAACGGTAACACGTTGTAGCAGACGTCGACCAGCGACAGCACCAGGATCCAGACGGCCACCGGCGCGAGCAGCCTCGGCACGGTTTTCACCTTGTAGCTAAGCAGGTAGAGGAACGGCACGAGGAAGTAGCCGAAGAGGATCGCCAGACCGACCCACTTCCACTGGCTCGGCGCGCCATCGTGCAGCACCTCGCGCAGGTTGTACCAGAAGGTCTCCTCGGGGACATTGGCGTTCCAGATCAGGAAGTACTGGGAGAACGTGATGTACGCCCAGAAGACCGTGAAGGCCAACATCAGCTTGCCGACGTCGTACAGGTGCGTGCGGTTGACCACGCCGGTGAACGTGCCACGGGCGAGTCCGACGATGCACACCAGCGCGAGCACCGAGAGCGCGCCGCGCATGCCGTTGGAGAAGTACCACACGCCGTACATCGTCGAGAACCAGTGGTACTCGAGGCTCTTCACCCAGTCGATCGCGGCGAAGGTCGAGGACACGGCCGTGAGCGCGAGGCCGGCCGCGGCCCACTTGCGCGACGAGAGCGTCCACTTTGCCTCGCCATCGGCGTCCTGGGTGAACGAATTCCGCCGGAAGACGGCGGCGAGGCCGATCCAGACGCCGAAGTACGCCACCGTGCGCACGGTGAAGAACCCGAGGCTGAGGAAACCGGACTTCTTGCCGTACAGCACATCCGTGCCGACCGTGCCGTGGCCGCCGACGGTCGAGAGATCGAAGTTCGGATCCATCCAATGCCAGAGCAGGCCGGGCTTCGCCCACGCGAGCACCAGCAACGGGAGGAAGAGCACCGCGAGCCACTTGAAGACCGAGACCAGATGCTCGAGCTGGCGGCGCAGGACCACGCTCCAGCCGGCGTCGAAGATGTAGCCGAGCATGATCAGGAAGAGGAAGCCGACGGCGATGCCGACCCAGAAGACCAGCGCGGTCAGCCAGCCGGCAGCGGCGGCCTGCGGGCCGTCGACGAAGAACCCGGCGACCGCCACGACGAGCCCCGCAACGCCAAGTCCGAGTGGGAGCGAAGAACCGGCGAGCGCGGGCGCGGCGGGAACGGACGAATACGTGGAGGCGGAAGAAGCGCTCATGCGACGGAGCGAGAAAGGGATTGTGTGGTGAGTCGGGTCGGCCGGCCAAAGTAGGACCGGTCTCCGACCGGTCGCGAGCGGCTCACGCCGGCGGGCAAAGCAGAGCCCAACGTGTCCGGTCGAAGACCGGACCTACGCAGTTGGCGGGACAGTCGGTAGGACCGGTCTGCGACCGGTCGCCTTGCGCCCGCGCCAGCAGGCAAGGCGGGGCCCAGCGTTTCCGGTCGAAGACCGGACCTACCCGCAAGCGAGCTGGCAGAGTTGAATGGGGCGGCACTCATTTCGTTCCGAGTTGGGCGCGGGCGGCGACAGGGACATCGGCCTCGCGGCCGTTCTGCGCGCGCTGGAGGGCGCGCAGGTAGGTGATGACGGCCCAGCGGTCGTCGGCCGGCAGCTTGTCGGCGTAGGGCATCATCGTGTTCAGTCCGTTGGTGATGGTGTTGAAGAGCTCGCCCTCGGCCATCTGGCGGAGGCGGTCGTCGTGGTAGGTCGGCGTGGCGGTCATGCCGTAGGCCTTGGTGATGCCCTGACCGTCGCCGAGGGCGCCATGGCAGGGCGCACAGTAGATGGTGTAGCGTTCCTGACCGCGGGCGATCAGCTCATGGGAGACCGGCAGGCTCGCCGGGAAACCGCGGGCGAAGGTGCCGTCGGCGTTCTTGCCGCGGTAACGATGGTCGTCGGCCTGGAGGTCGCCGCGGGCCACGGTATTAGCCGGTATCGAACGATCGGTGCGGCCGTCGGCGAAGAAGGCGGAGCGGCTCTGGGCCTTGTACTTCGGCTGCCGGACCATGTCGTCGAAGAGCTCGATCGGGTTGCGCGTCGAGGTGCAGCCGCGGAACCCGGCGAGCGACAAGACGGCGACGACGATGAAAGCGAGGGCGTAGTAGGCGTAGCGCATGGTGGCGTGCGTCGGGGCGTCAGGGCTCGAGAGCGGCGATGTCCTTGCCGCCGATCTGTTCCAAGAACTCGCGGGTGCGCTCGGCATCGAAGCGCGGATCGTCGGCGTCGATCGCGACGAAGAAGCGGTCGTCGGTGGCGCGCGGCCAGGTGACGGCCTTCATCACCGGGTGGTAGTGCATCGGCAGCCGGTTGAAGAGAAACATGCCGCCGAGCGTGCCGAACGCGGCGAAGAGAATCGTCAGCTCGTACGAGACTGGGAACGCGAACAGTGGGCTGAACAGCGGCTTGCCGCCGACGATCAACGGGTAGTCGAACGCGTTCATGTACCACACCATCAGCATGCCGGTGGTGAAGCCCGCGATGCCGCCGAGCAGCGTCAGGCGCTGCACGCGGGAGCGTTTCAGGCCCATCGCGCTGTCCATGCCGTGGACGGGGAACGGCGTATGCACGTCCCAATGCTGGAAGCCGGCGTCGCGCACCTGCTCGGCCGCGTGCATGATCTCGGCCGGGGTGTCGAAAGCGGCAAGGTATCCGTGGATTTGTTCGCTCATGGCGCGGGTGCGGTGGGCAGCTCAGTGGTGCGCGTGGGCGTCGTGGCCGGCGTGGGGATCGGCCTGCGGGGAGACGGCCTTGATCTCGGCCATCGCCATCAGCGGCAGGAAGCGCAGGAACAGCAGGAAGAGCACGCTGAACACGCCGAAGGTGCCGAAGAAGGTGAAGAGCTCCACGATCGAGGGCGAGTAGTAGCCCCAGCTCGAGGGCAGGAAGTCGCGGGCGAGCGAGGTGACGATGATCACGAAGCGCTCGAACCACATGCCGACGTTGACAAAGATCGAGAGGACCCAGACCAGCGTGGTGTTCTCACGCACCTTGCGGAACCAGAACAGCTGCGGGGTGATGACGTTGCAGCTGATCATGATCCAGTAGGCCCAGGCGTAGGGACCGAACGCGCGGTTGATGAAGGCGAAGCCCTCGTACGGGTTGGCCCCGTACCACGCGATGAAGAACTCCATCGCGTACGCGTAGCCCACGATCGACCCTGTCGCCAGGGTGATCTTGCACATGCAGTCGATGTGGTACTGCGTGATCAGGTCGTCGAGTTTGTAGATCGCGCGCAACGGCAGCATGAGCGTGAGCACCATGCCGAAGCCCGAGAAGATCGCGCCGGCCACGAAGTACGGCGGGAAGATCGTCGTGTGCCAGCCGGGCACCAGCGAGACCGCGAAGTCGAACGAGACGATGGTGTGCACCGAGAGCACCAGCGGAGTGGAGAGCGCCGCGAGGAGCAGGTACGCCATCTCGTAGTTCTGCCAGTGGCGGTTCGAACCGCGCCAGCCCATCGCGAACAGCCCGTAGAAGATCTGCTTCGCCTTCGACTTCGCGCGGTCGCGCAGCGTCGCGAGATCCGGGATCATGCCCATGTACCAGAACAGCGTGGAGACCGTCGCGTAGGTCGAGACGGCGAACACGTCCCAGAGCAGCGGCGAGCGGAACTGCGGCCAGATCGCGTTGGCGTTGGGCAGCGGGAACAACCACCACGCCCACCAGACGCGACCGACGTGGAAGAGCGGGAACAAGCCGGCGCAGCACACGGCGAAAATCGTCATCGCCTCGGCCGCGCGGTTGATCGACGTGCGCCACTTCTGCCGGAAGAGGCAGAGGATCGCCGAGATCAGCGTGCCGGCGTGGCCGATACCGATCCAGAACACGAAGTTGACGATATCCCAGGCCCAGTTGACCGGGTTCGCATGGCCCCAGACGCCGACGCCCGTCGACACGAGGTAGACGAGACCGGCGACGGTGAACGACGCGACCAAGCACGCGACACCGAAGGCGACCCACCACCAGCGCGGCGTCGGCCCTTCGGTGATCGAGCAGATCTTGTCGGTGATCCACGCAAAGTCGCGACGGTGCCCGATCAGCTCCGGCCGCGGCAGATCGGCCGGGGCGACCTCGGCGAGGACGGCCTGCGCGTGGGGCGGAAGCTCGGTGGAAGCATCGCTGCTCATCGGGCGAGTCCTCCAGTAAGTAGGGCCGGTCTCCGACCGGCCGCGGGGGATGCCGAAACGCGAGAGACCAAAGCAGAGCCCAGCGTGTCCGGTCGAAGACCGGACCTACCGGAATCGCATGCCGGCAAGTAGGACCGGTCTCCGACCGGTCGCGAACGACCCAAGCCGGCAGACAAAACGGGGCCCACCCTGTCCGGTCGGAGACCGGACTTACAGGACTGGCGTGCGGACGGGGAGAACACCGCGCTCATCAGTGTTGTCCTCCGTTCTTCTGCGCCGGTGCGGCGTGCTCGCCGCCGTGGGCCGCGCCAGGCCCTTGGCCGTGGCCGGCGGAGTGATTCTTCTGGTTATATTCGAGCCGGGAGAGCGGCATGTCCTGGTAGCCGGGCATGGCCGGGTTCGGGTTGCGGACCTTCGCGATGTACGAAGTGCGTGGACGGATGTTGAGGTAGCCAAGCACCGCGTAGGTGCGCGGATCCTGTTTCGCGACGGAGACGGCGCTCTGCGGATCGGCGACGTTGCCGAAGACGATGGCCTCGGTCGGACAGGCCTGCTCGCAGGCCACACGGATCGTGCGGTCGGGCACGACCACGTCGCCGCTGGCGCCGGCCTTCACCTTCTGCTCGATCTTCGCCCGCTGGATGCGTTGCACGCAGTAGGTGCACTTCTCCATGACACCGCGCATGCGCACGGTGACATCGGGGTTCATCGCCATCTTGAGCAACTCGGGCTTCCCCTGCGGGCCGAGCGGACCCATGTAGAGCGAATCGAGCTGGCGCTGCTGGTAATCGAAGAAGTTGAAGCGGCGGACCTTGTAGGGGCAGTTGTTGGCGCAGTACCGCGTGCCGATGCAACGGTTGTACGCCATGACATTGAGTCCCTCCTCGTCGTGCACGGTGGCATTGACGGGGCAGACACTCTCGCATGGCGCCGCCTCGCAATGCTGACAGGTCATCGGCTGGAGCGAGACCTGCGGATCCTCGGGGATCGCGGCGTTGCTTTCCGAGCCGGACGAGTAGTAGCGATCGAGGCGGATCCAGTGCATCTCGCGGCCGCGCAGCACCTGGTCGCGACCGACGATCGGGATGTTGTTCTCCGCCTGGCAGGCGATCACGCAGGCGTTGCAGCCGATGCAGGTGTTGAGGTCGATCGACATGCCCCACTGGTGCGTGCCGTCGAAATTCGGATGCTCGTAGAGCGAGTTGCCGCGCGGCGTCGTCGTCGCCTTCTCGGCGAGCGGTTTGTTTTTGTCCGCGCCGTAGATCGCGGGCGAGTGCGACTCCATGCCGATCCCCGCGGCCCAGGTCGAGTTATCGTGGTGCTCGCCGAGGTTGGCCTCGCGGATGATGTCGCGGCCCTCGATCGCCCAGTGTTCCTGGACGTTGGGCAATTGCTGCGTGCGGCTGGGCAGCACCTCGATCTTCGCACCGGTGGCGAAGGCCATGCCGGCGGAGGTGCGGATCGCGTAGGCGTTGAAGCCGACGCCGTTCCCTACCCGACCGGCCGCCGTGCGACCGTAGCCGAGCGGGAGGACGATCGTGTAGTCGGCCAGACCGGGCTGGATGTGGACCGGTGCCTCGAGCGAGCGGCCGTCGAGCGTGATGCGCACGATGTGTGCCTGCTGCTTGCCGATGGTGAACTCGTTGAAGTCGTGCCGCGAGGGATCGAGCGCGCCACTGGCGGGCTGATCCTTATCAAGCCGGCGCAGGTCTATGAGTCCGAGGTCCGCCGCGAGGCGTGGCGAGATCTGCACGGGGTTGTCCCACGCAATCTTCGTGATCGGGTCCGGGCATTCCTGCAGCCAGCCGTTGTTGGCCGCGCTGCCGTCGCCGACCTTCAGATCGGGGATGAAACGCACTTCGAGATTCTGAGCGGAGAGCGGCACGGCCGCGGTGCCGCGCAGGATCTCCTGCAACGCCGCCACCGCGAACCGAGGCTGGATGGCGCTGCCCTCACGCAACATCACGCCATCGTGCAGCCACTGGCGGATCTGCTTCTCGTTCTCGCCCACGAACGTCTCGAGCGTCCGGTGCACGAGGCTGTAGCCTTCGGTGACGCTGTCGCCCACAACACGCGCGAGCAGTTCGATCTCCGACACGCCGTTGAAGAGCGGCAGAATCATCGGTTGCACCGGCACAAGCGCGCCATCGGCGGTCCGGGCATCGCCCCACGACTCGAGGAAGTGCGCGGCGTGGATGTGCCAGCCGCCCTGCTCCGCCACGAGCGCCGAGGTCTCGTCCACGTACAAACCGTGGCGGACAACCTCCGCCACCTGTCGCTGCAACGCCGGCCAGTCGAGTTCCGCCGGGGCGTTGTACACCGGGTTCCCGCTGAGGATCACCAACGAGCGGATCTGGCCGTTCTGGACCGCCACCGCGAGATTGTGGATCGAGTCGGCGGAATCCGCCGGGGTGGCCCGCAACTCGACCGTGCGCCCGTAGCCTCCGAGCGCCTCGTTGATCGCCAACGCGAGCGCCTGCACCACGGGGCCCTGTTGCGAACCCGCGCAGACGAGCGCCGTGCCCGCGTGTTCGCACAAATCAGCGACACAAGCGTCCACCCAACCGGTATCCAACGCGATGGTGCCGGCCAACCGTTCAAGCACCGCCGACAATTCGCCGAAACGGCCGGTCTTGGCGAACACCCGCACCGCCACAGCCGCCGCCAACGCGGGCATCTGGGACCCCGCCACGCGCAGCCGGTGATCAGCGTTGCTGCCGGTGATCGTGAAATGGCTCTCGGCGACGTAGAGCCGGCTCATCTCCTCACCCTTACCGACGAGACGGCGACCCTTCGCCCAATCGCGGGCATGGCCGATGGCACCCGGCTCCGCCTGCAGAAAATCGCAATCGAGACTCAGCACCCGCTGCGCCTCGCCGAAACGATAGAGGGGCTTCGCCCGTGTCCCGAGCAGACTCTCCACGATTCGTTCCGGCCCGCTCACGTCCACCGGATCGTACTCCGCCCAGATCGCCTTCGGGAACTTCGCCTTGAGGTTCGCCACCAGCGCGGCGCGCGTGGGCGAGGTCGACGGCTCGGCGAGGAACGCCAGCCCTGCGCCCTTGATCGGCGAATACGTGTCGCGGATCCGCACCAGCAGGTCGTTGACCTGCCCACCGGTCACCTCGGTGCCGCCCTTGGTCGAAACCATCGCGCGGTCGGGATCGTAGAGATCGAGCACCGCGGCCTGCGCGGCGAGATTGGTGGCGCCGCCGTAGGGCGCGTAGCTCGGGTTGCCCTCGAGCTTGGTCGGGCGGCCCTGGTGCGTCTCGGCCAGCAGCGGGATCGCGCCGCCGCGGGCGGGCATCGCCGTGGCGTAGTATTTCGCCAGGCCGGGCGTGAGCCCCTCGACCGACTTGCTGTACGGGAGAATGTTCATCTCCGGCCGCCGGCAGCCGGCCATGCCCAGCCCGCCGAGCGCAAACGACGCCGCCATGATCCTCAGGAAATGGCGGCGGTCGACGCCGTCGATCTCGGCCGCACCCTGCGGAAACTCGCGTTTGAGCTGCTCGCGAAAGCCGGGCGACTCGGCCAACTCGTCCAAGCTGCGCCAGTAGCGGGGGCCGTTGAGCTCGCGAGCGGACGGGGCGGGATGTTCGAAGGTATGCTTCATCGGTGGCAGCCGCTGCAGCTCTGCGGCGGGTTCACTTTCATGTGCGCGATCAGCTTGGCGGCCTCGTCGGCCTTGCCCTGTGCGGCGAGGGTCTGGCTGTTGAGATTGAAGACATCCTTCGGGTTGCGGATCCGGCTCGCCGGGTCGCGGTGGCAATCGAGGCAGAACGACATGCTCAGCGGTTGGCGCTGGGCCATCGTCTCACCCTCGCCCGTCTGGGTGATGTTGTTGTGGCATTCGACGCACGACACGCCGCGCGCGACATGGACCGCGTGGTTGAAATACACGAAGTCGGGCGCTTGGTGGATCTTCACCCACGGCACGGGATCACCCGAGTCGAAGCTCGCACGC
>JAGVUB010000065.1 GCA_019136515.1 Verrucomicrobiota bacterium | reverse complement strand
TCCAAACACAGCCACGCCCAGATCCTGCATCGCCACTTTCCTCGCCGCCGCCGCGCTCCCTCCGAAGGCCCACGGCCGCACCGTCGTTTCCCGCTTCTGTGGGACGACTGTGGTTCTACAACGTCACGATTTCGCGACACACCTTGGCCAACCTCGTGTTGTCTGTCGAGAACCGCGAGCTGGGCATTCCCGCCGGGCTGCAGGATCGGGTGGCGCAGGCCTACCAGGGGCTGGTGTACATGGACTTCGACCGCGAGGTGATGCAGGCCCGCGGCTATGGAGCCTACGAGCTGCTGGATCCCAGGCTGCTGCCTCCGGTGTACGTGGCCTATCGTGACGACTTGTCGGAGGGCACGGAGGTCTACCACAGCGATCTGCGGGCGCGCTGGAACCGCGGCGACGCGGACATCGTGGAGGCGGTCAGGTACTGGGCCGACCTCACCCAACAGTTCCGGGAGGCTTTGCTGCGCGGCGACCGGGCCGAGCTGGACCGGCTGGTGAATGCCAACTTCGACAAGCGCGCGAGCCTCTACAACGTGGGCGAGGGCAACCTCGACATGATCGCGACCGCGCGGCGACAGGGCGCGAGCGCCAATTTCGCCGGCAGCGGCGGGGCGATCGCGGGCTTCTACGCGGACGAGGCGATGTTCGCGAAGCTCGAGAGCGCGTTCGCCAGCAAGGGGATCCGCGTGATCAAACCCGACTTCGCACCGATGCTACCGCCGGAGAACGGCAACGGCCTGGTGAAGTAACGCCGACTCCGACCATGAAAGCTGTCATTCCCGCCGCCGGTTTCGGGACCCGTTTTCTCCCGCTCGCGAAGGCGATCCCGAAGGAGATGCTGCCGCTCGGCGACCGGCCGGTGATCCACTATGTCGTGGCCGAGGCGGTCGCGGCGGGCTGCGACGAAATCCTCATCATCCTCGGCCGCGGCAAGGAGGCGATCCCCGCCTATTTCACGCCCAACCCGGAGCTGGAACGCCACCTTGAGCAGACGGGCAAGCTGCGTGAGCTGGCCGCCGTGCAGGAGTTGTCCCGGTTCGGTCGTATCCACTACACGTATCAGGCGGCGATGCGCGGCTTGGGCGACGCGGTGAAGCACGCCCGGGAGTTCGTGGGCGCCGATCCGGTGTTCGCCCTGCTGCTCGGCGACACGGTGATGCACGGCGGCTCCCCGCTGCCGCCGATGGTGGCCGCGTGGGGCCAGCACCGGCTCCCAAGCGTGGCGCTGGAAGAATGCCCGGCGGAGAAGGTCGCGCGGTATGGCGTGGCCGGCGGACGGCAGCTTGCGCCCGATCTTTTCGCCCTCGATCGACTGGTGGAGAAGCCCCGGCCCGAGGAGGCGCCGCGATTGCTCGACGAGGGCGGGGCGCCGCTGGCGTTCCATGCTTTCGCCGCGCGCTATCTGCTGACGCCGGAGATTTTCACCCTGCTCGACCAGACCCAGCCGGGCTACGGCGGCGAGGTGCAAGTCACCGATGCGATGGAGCGTCTGCGCGCCCAGCGCGGGTTTCTCGGCGTCAGGTGGCCGGGTCGGCGGCTCGACATCGGGCATCCCAAGGGGTTGCTTGAAGCGGCGCACTTGTTTGCCTGATCCGCCAGGGTGTGTCGGCGCCGGTCCGCCGGTGCCGACAAAAAAGCCGACCCCGGCGGGGATCGGCTTGAGAGTGGAAAACGGATGCGATGTCCGGCTCAGGCGCGGCCCATGTAGGTGCCGTTGTCGGTGCTCACCTTGATCATCTCGCCTTCCTTGATGAAGAGCGGGACCTGCACGACCAGGCCGGTCTCGAGCTTGGCGGGCTTCTGGACGTTGCTGGCGGTGTCGCCCTTCACGCCGTCGGCCGACTCGACGATCTTCAGCGTCACGGAGCTCGGGAGGGAAACGGTGACCGGGACGTCGTCGACGAAGAGCACTTCGACGGTGCCGTTCGGGACGATGTAGTTCTTGGCGTCGCCGATGAGCGCCTCGTTGAGCTCGAACTGCTCGAAGGAGGTCGGGTTCATGAAGAACCAAGTGTCGCGCTCGACGTAGCTGAGCTCGAGGGTCTGGCGATCGGTGGTGAGGACCTCGACGGGCTCGGTCGAGTTGAACCGCTGGTCGCCGGAGCGGCCGGTGCGCAGGTTGCGGAGCTTGGCCTGGACGAAGGCGCGCAGGTTGCCGGGGGTACGATGCATGACCTCCATGACGAGGCAGCTTTCGCCGTTGAAATTGATGACTTGGCCCTTGCGGAGGTCGTTGGCTTGCATGACGGAAACGGGTCGGAGTTGGAAAAAGGGTTTCGAGTAAGGGGGGGCGTGAGCCGCTGTCAACCCGCCAGTCTGGCGGCTGCGGTGCTTGGTCGGCGGGGCGCGTGGCGCGGTCCGGGGCCCCGTCAAAACTCTTGCCAGTCCGTCGGGGGACCGGACACTTGAACGCTTTCTTGATGAAACAACGCACCCTGCTGCGCGAGGTCTCCACCAAGGGCGCCGGCCTCCACACCGGCGACATGGTCCGCCTCACCCTCAAGCCCGCGCCCGTCAACCACGGCATCGTCTTCAAGCGCGTCGACCTCCACGGCCAGCCGGAGATCCGGCCGTCCGTCGACGCCATTGTGGATCTGGTCCGCAGCACAACGATCGCCAACGGCCACGCCAAGGTGCACACCGTCGAACATGTCCTCAGCGCCCTGCATGGCTGCGGCATCGACAACGTCGTCATCGAGATGGACGGCCAGGAACCGCCGATTCTGGACGGCTCGGCCCGGCCGTTCGTGAACCTGATTCTCGAAGGCGAACCCGTGGAGCAGGACGCCGAGCGCGAGTATTTTGTCCTCGATCAGCCGGTGTCGGTCTCCCGCGGGAGCTCGTCGATCATCGCGTTGCCTTGCGATCAGCTGAAGATCACCTGCACTTCGGCCGACGATCGCGGCATCCACACCCAGCACCTCTCGCTCACGATCGACCCCGAGATCTTCACCGCGCAGGTCGCCGCCGCGCGCACGTTCACGATCTACGAGGACATCGAGGAACTCCTCAAGATGGGCAAGATCCGCGGCGGCAGCCTCGACTGCGCCGTCGTCATCCGCGGCGACAAGGTCATCTCGAAGGAGCCCCTGCGCTTCAAGGACGAGTTCGTCCGCCACAAGATCCTGGACATCATCGGCGACGTGATGCTGCTCGGCCGCCCGCTCAAGGCCCACATCATCGCCATCCGCCCCGGCCACGCCATCAACTCCGAGCTCACCAAGGTCCTCTTCGAACGGCTGCAGGAGCAGAAGAAGGGCAAGCCGAAGGCCGAGAAGCCGAGCAACAAGGTCATCCTCGAGACGGAGACCGCCCTCGACATCCGTCGTATCCTCGACATGGTGCCGCACCGGTACCCGTTCGTGATGCTCGACCGCGTGATTGAGCTGGGCGAGGGCGACGAGCTCGTCGCCCTCAAGAACGTGTCGGTCAACGAGCCCTATTTCCAGGGCCACTACCCGGGCAACCCGGTGATGCCCGGCGTGCTGCAGATCGAGGCGATGGCGCAGGCCGCGGGCCTGCTGCTGCTGCGGCGGGTTTCCGCCGAGGGCAAGACCGCGCTCTTCATGAGCTGCGACAAGGTGAAGTTCCGCAAGGCGGTGCGCCCCGGCGACCAGCTGCGCATCGCGGTGAAGCTGACCAAGAACCGCGGCAACAAGATCTGCACCGCCGAGGCGACCTGCACGGTCGACGGCCAAGCGGTCTCCTCCGCCGAGCTCATGTTCGCGCTCGTCGACAACAGCGAGATCGACTGATCTCGTGATCACGCGGGCGGCTTGCCGCCCGCGTTTCGTTTTCTCCCCACAGAATCCGATGCCCACGCAGATCCATCCCTCCGCCATCGTCGATCCCGCCGCACAGATCGGCGTCGATGTCGTCATCGGACCGTACGCCTTTGTCGGCGCCGGGGTCACGCTCGGCGACGGCACAGTGCTGCACCACCATGCCACCGTCGAGGGCAACACCGTGCTCGGCCGCGCCAACGAGGTCTTCCCCTTCGCCTGCGTGGGCCTGAAGACGCAGGACCTCAAGTTCAAGGGCGGCAACCCCGGGACGCGTATCGGCGACCGAAACGTCTTTCGCGAGTTTTGCACCGTGCACGCCGCCACCTACGACGGCGACTTCACGACGATCGGGTCCGACAACAACTTCCTCGCCTACACGCACATCGCGCACGACTGCCGGGTTGGCGACGATGTGGTGATGAGCAACAACGCCACGCTCGCCGGCCATGTGACGATGGGAAGCCACGTGGTGATGGGCGGACTCGCGGCCGTGCATCAATTCGCACAGATCGGCGATCGGGCGATGATCGGCGGCATGAGCCGCGTTTCGCAAGACGTGCCGCCCTTCATGATCGTCGAGGGCAATCCGGCGGCGGTGAGGGCCTTCAACAAGGTCGGTATCGAACGTGCCGGCTTCACGGAGGAGCAGATCGAGCACGTGAAGGCGCTCTTCCGCATTTTCTTCCGCGAGGGGCTCAATCGCACGCAGGCGCTGGAGAAGATTCTCACTTCCGAAATCGCCGGGGCGCCCGAGGTGGCGGCGTTCATCGCGTTTGCGCAAAAGAGCGAGCGCGGGCTCACGCCGGGAGCGAAATAGGTGCCGGGCGGGCCGCCGGGCCGACACTTGGCGCCGTCGGAGATTGAAGCGGATCGCGACGGTGTCCGCATTCACGGTGGATCGGCTCCGCATGCTCCGCTGCCCCTGGCGAGGCCGGATCGGGTCCGGTTGTCGGAAGGGGCGTACGCGGAGACGCGGGGGGGCACGGAGACGATGCGCTCACGCGCATCGGTACGGAGTGAGCGGCGCGGGCGCACCGGACACGAAAAAGGGCCGGTCGGAGACCGGCCCCATGGGGAACCAGCGCGGCGGCGGCGTGGTTACTTCTTGTAGACCGTCTTCGGGTCGAACTTCGGCTGGCCGAGGAATTCGAGCGCGAAGGTCTCCTTGTCGGCGAGGCGGCGGTAGAAGCAGGATTCGTAGCCGTTGTGGCAGGCGGCGCCCACGCCGGCCTGTTCGACCTTGATCAGGAGCACGTCCTGGTCGCAGTCGGTGCGCAGCTCCTTGACGAGCTGCACGTTGCCGGACTCCTCGCCCTTCAACCAGAGCTTCTTTCGGGAGCGGCTCCAGTAGGTGGCTTTGCCGGTCTTGAGCGTGTGCGCGAGCGACTCGGCGTTCATGAACGCGAACATCACGACCTCGCCGGTGCGGATGTCCTGGGCGATGCAGGGGATGAGACCGTCGGCGTCGAACTTGGGCTGCAGGGTGCGGCCCAGTTCGATCTCGGCGGTGTTGGTGCGGGCGGGGAACGGAACGAACGTGCTCATGGGAAAAGGGCGTGGTGGAAGTGGGACGCTACGCGCCGGCCGGGGTTCAAGGTGGGGGGCGGGTCAGCCGACGGCCTTGGGCGGCAGCGACGGGTTGTCGTGCAGGCGCCGCAGGTAGTCGTAGGAGTACAGGCCGGTGCGGTGGCCGTCGCTGAACTCGAAGTTGAGGGCGTAGTTGCCGATGCGTTTCCAGCCCAGAACGGTCACCCCGGGGAATGCGGTGCGCGGGTCGCCGCCGATCTGGCGGCCGAGCACATCGCGCTCGCCCATGTTCTCGGCGCTGGGGGAGGCGGCGCGGAGGAATTCGCCGGCGAAATAGCTCTCCACGCCGTCGCTCCAACGAATGGCGACTTCGTTGCCGATGAGCTGGATGTCGGTGGGCGTGAGCATGGGTGAAGCCGGGCAGCGTAGGTGGGGCGCGACGCGGGAAAAGCGAAATCCCACCGGCGACGGACGCGCGGTGGGATGATGTGCGAGCCGAGAACGAGGTTACGATGTCTCAGGCGCGGCGGCGTCGACGCTGCCAAAGGACCGCGGCGAGCAGTGCTCCCGCTCCGAAGAGGCCATAGGTGGAAGGTTCCGGGACCTGATAATCCTCCTGCAGATAGAAGGAGACGGCTACCTTGTCGCTTCCGTCGTTGTTGTCGCAACCGCAGCGGTCGTAGGTGTGGAAGCAGCCCTTGGTCTCGAATTGCGAGGTCGACGAGACCGTCTGCGGCAGCCCGCTGGTCTGCTGGAAGCGGAACGACATGTCATAGATGTCCTCGTCGATGTCGTTGAAGAAGAAATCGAGGGGGTTGAACGTGGTGGCGTCGAACCTCGGGTTGTTGAACCGAAAGCGGAAGCTGGCGCCGTAGCCGGCGGCGAGTCCATTGGTTGGATTGCCTCCCTCGACGTTGGTTGCGGTGGCCGTGCCGACATCCATCACGAACGGCGAACCGGTGCCGCCGACGAGGTCGTAGTTCTGCTTTAGGAGGAAGCTAGTGTAGTCGTTGCCGAAGGTGCCCGTGGCGTTGAAGGCGGAGTTGGCCCACGAGGAGAACGAGGTCGCCCAGAGATTGTCGGGATTGGTCTCGAAGCCGAAGCCCATGAGCGTGCCAGCACCGAAGTAGACACTCTCCTGTTTGGCGCCCACCCCGACCACCCGGGTGCCACCGGAGAGGTTGGTTACGTCGATCCGGAGAGTCTTGGCCGCGGCGTCGAAGTTGAGGCTGAGGCGTGCGCCCGCACCCTGGTTCTCGTTCGCGTACACCGCGAGTGGGGTGGTGACGCCGCGGAAGGCGAACGTGAGATTGGTTTCGGTGAGTTGTTCGATCCAGAGTTGCCCGCGGGACAGTCCCGGAAAAACGAAGAGGGCGCAGAGCACAAGTGTGGGAAAGTGCAGTCTCATGGACCTCACGATAGCCGAGGCGGGGGCCGCCATCTATCGGGGTAGAACTGATTCAGGCCTCCGGGTCCTGCTCTCCCGATGGCGTCGGGCGACCGGGAAGGTCCCGCAGTCATTTTCCTCGCTCCGCCGCAACCTGCGCCGCGGGAGGAGTGCCGCCGATCGCTCACTCGTGCGGTGTCGAGCGCGCGGCGCGCCGCAGTTCGTGGGTCTTTGCCACCGAGAGGAATTCGTAGAACCCATGGAGCCGCGCGAAATAGTAGCCGGGGCGGCCGTCGAGAAATCCGAGCTGGAAGAGGTACACGTAGAGGAAGCGCAGGGTCGGCCGGAACGGCAGACGGCGCGACCAGGCCTTCAGTCGTCGACGCCAGGATACGGCGCCGGACTGGAGCGCGGCGCCTGCGCTGCCGCTCCCGAGCGCGTCCTCGAGGGCGAGACGGGCCTCCCAGTTGGAGTAGCGGTTGTGCTTCTCGACGAAGACGTCGACCGAGGGGTACGCGTAGTGGTCCATCTCGGCGCGCAGGCGCGCGGTGGCGCCTTGCACGACGATGTGCTCGTGCACTTCGTTGTCGCCGCTGGCGGTTGCGCTTTTGACGAGCCTTTCGTAGCGGCCGAGGCGGTGGCGGAAGAGCCGGAGGTTCCAGTTGGGATAGTAGGCGTGGCGGAGCCAGCGCCCCATGAACATGAACCGGCGGTTGATCCAGTATCCAGAGGTCGGGTTGTCCGGGTCGGCGACGATGGCGCGGAACTCGGCCTCGGCGGAGGGCGGGAGCACCTCGTCGGCGTCGAGGATGAAGACCCACTCGTGGCGGAAGGGGAGGTTCTCCAATGCCCAGTTCTTCTTCTTCGGCCAGGTGCCGTTGAAAGCGAACTGCACGACCTGGGCGCCGTGGGCCGCGGCGATCGCCGCGCTGTCGTCGGTGCTCTGCGAGTCGACGACGAAGATCTCATCGGCCCACGCGACGGAGGCGAGGCAGCGCGGCAGGTTGGCGGCTTCGTTCTTGATCGGGATCAGGATGGAGACCGGGACTCGCGCCATGGCGGAGGGGTAGCAGCGGCGAGGGTGGGCGTCATGCTTTCTTTTGCGGCGAGATCTCGCAGACGCCAGAAGCTGGGAGCCCGCCCGCGCCGGGCGATTTCGGAAAGAAACGCCCCGGCACCTCCCGAAGCCGAAGAGGGCGTAGACCACGGATTGCACGGAGCGGCTTCGCTGCAACCAAGGCAGGTGGAACCGCTGATGCACGCTGATAAACGCTGATCCGGAAGATGGAGGAAGACGCGGCGAGCCGACACCTGGATGGAAATGACTCACGTGGAGACCGCAGAGGGTTTGGACAAGCGGAAGGGTGCGTTCCTCCGCGTCCTCTGCGGCTCCGCGTGCGACCACTCTGGAGTTCCCTCACAGCCGGCTAGCGTGATCGAGGAAACGATTCCCGGAAACCGAGGGTTTACGGAGATAGCACCACGGATCGTCGCGGGTTGGCTTCCGGTCATCTGAGCTCGTCCGCGGACCCCGTGATCGCTTCCGATGAATCGAGTTCCTTAGGAGCGAGCGGAAGAGCGATCTCGCGTGGCTCAAGCAGGTGGGAACGGAGTGTCGGCGCAGGAGGTTCGGGGAAACCCCGATGGCAGGAGGCGGGTTGAGTTGCAGTCCTCAAACAGGCCGGGACCGATTTTGGCCGGAGTGGGCCTGTGCTACCGTGCTGGCGAGACAACCGGTGGAGGCGTCGGCGCCTCCGATCATCAACAATAAACGAGAATTAACATGAAAAGACTGTTGCCTGCTGGTCTGGTTTTCGCGGCAGCATCCGCTTTCGGCGCGCTGAACACGGCGACCGGAGATCTGCTGACCGACTACACGGCATGGTTCGCGCCAGAGTTCAAGGTGGCGAGCGATGCCAATTATGTTGGAGTTCCTTATCCCCGCTGGGATATCCCGGACGCGACTGCGATGGATGTTCCGGGCGTACGCGATTGGAGTGGATGGAAGGCGAATTTCGGGGCCACGAGCTTGAAGTCGACGCTCGCTGCGACGCCGTTCTGGAACGATCCGTCAGTTGGCAAACAAACGCTCTACATCGAGGTTGTTTTTCTTGGGGAAACCGCCGGATGGTGGGATGATTTCGGGTACACAAAGAATGGCACGGATACCCTGCTCGCGGATAGTGTGCAGACGATCAACAAGAACGGTCCCAAGAACCGGTGGTTCGGCGACAACTTGGTGCTTACGCTGAAGCCGGGAGAGTCACTCGACTTCTTCGTGACCGGCACCGGTGTGTATGGTCCGAATATTGAGCCCGATCCTACGGTTGGGCCGGCTGGAGGAAAGTACTACGTGTTCGATACGGACAATAACTTCCCAACCGGATCGGATATGCAGTCCTATTATGGGACCCTGACGCCGTACGATTCAGTCCGGGACTGGAAGAATATCCCCGGAATTCTCGCGGACCCCTTCCAAGTGATGGCATTTGAAGACATCAGGGAACGCGGAGCCAATCGCGACAGTGACTTCAACGACTTCATCTTCGCGCTCCGGGCGACGTACGACAACCCGCAGGCCCCCGTACCGGAGCCTTCCACCTATGGACTAATCGGAGCGGCTGCGTTACTGGCACTCGTTGGCTATCGCCGTTTCAAGAAAGCCTGATTCATCCCGTCATTGGGGACGTTGGCTTCTCAAAAACAAAGCCCCTGCTCGTTCCCGAGCAGGGGCTTTTCGTAGGGGAGCGGCTTGCCTTCCGCTTTAACCGGGGGCGGCGATCTTGGCGAGTGGTGCCGGGCCTCACCGCGGCCGGCGACAGGGTTCCGGCAACTGCGCTGAACTCGGCTCAGTATCCCCAGAGCTCGAGGTCGGCGAGTTGGGTGATCGAGCCGGACTTGCAGACGATGTCGAAGCGGTAGTGCTTGAAGGCCGCGGATTTCGCGGCGAGCACGAAGTCGCGTTGCAGGAGTCGGGAGGCAAAGCTCTGGCTCGCACGGGACTCGATGACCGTCCACGTCACCCCGTCGTTGGAGCCGCTGAGCGTCCAGTTCTTGGGGTCGCGCTCGGAGCGGTCGTTGGCCGAGGTGAAGCTGTAGGACTCGAGGGCGTGCGGCTCGTTGAACGAGACTTGGATCCAGGTGGTGCCGCTGAAGTCGAGCCACTTGGTTGTGGCCGTGTGGTCGAACAGTTTCGCGGTGCCTTCCTTGGTGCCGTTCTCGCCGCGGGCGGCATACGAGGAGGGGGCGAGCTCGGCGAGCACGGTGCTGGCGGCCGTCTCGGTGGTCGCAGCCGCCTCTGTGGTGGCGGTGGCTGCCGCGGCAGCTTGGCCGAACACTTGCAGATCGGCGAGTTGGGTGATGGAGCCCGACTTGCAGACGATATCGAAGCGGAACTGGAGGTAGCCGGCCGAGGCCTGGGCGAGGGTGAAGTCGCGCTTCAGGTAACGGGAGGCGAAGGTCTGGGCGGAGCGGTTTTCGATCACCGTCCAGGTGACGCCGTCATTGGAGCCGCTGAGCGTCCAGTTGTAGGGATCACGGGTAGAGTAATCGTTGGCGGAGGTGAAGCTGTAGGAGGCGAGGGAGGTGGGCACCGCGAAGGAAACCTGAACCCAGCTCGTGCCGCTGAAGTCGAGCCACTTGGTGGTGGTGGTGTGGTCGAAGAGCTTCGCGACCGTTTCCTTGGTGCCGTTCTCGCCGCGGGCAGAGAAGGTGGCGGGCGTCAGCTCATTGGTCGAAGTCGGGGCGGGAGCCGGCGTTTCGACACTCGGCGTGGCGGGTTCCGCGGCGGTGCCGCTGATGCTGTTCCAAGCGATGCCGTAGGTGATCCCGACCGGGCCGGAAACCTCAAGGGCGTATTTGCCGGCGGGGAGCGCTGGGCAGTAGATGTGTTCGACGTTGTCGAGGGCTGAGGAGCTTTCGGCTACGACGGTTCCGAGCGCAAAGGAGTCGTTGGAGTTGCGCAGGCGGAGGTTGAGGTCGGCGAGGGAACCCGAGAAGACGCAGTAGTCGGTGGTGGCAAGCTCACGGTGCCAGGTGAGGACAGTGGAGAACTTCACGGTCTGGCCGACGGGAACCTCGAAGTAGTAGACGGAGGAGGCGCCGGACTTGGCGGTATCCCAGCCCTTGGTCGAGCGCCACGTGGCGCCGGCGGGCTGACGACCGGCGAGCAGTGCCTTGTAGGAGTTGTAGATGTTGACCTGACCGGCGCCGTAGATCGGGTCGAGCGGTTGGGCCGCAGTGTGGGCCCACGCCGGGAACTCCTCCTTGGTGGCGCCGGCCATGAGCAGGGCCTTGATCACGCGGGGGTCCTTGGCCGTGGCGAGGGACCCGGTGCGCTTGGTCTCGGCGATGAGCAGGCCGGCGGCCGAGGTAACCACGGGGGTGGCGTAGCTGGTGTAGGTCGCGGTGCCGACCAAGTCGGGCTTCATCCGGCCGGAGCCGTCGAAGTTGGTGCCACCGCGGGAGTGCTGGCCGGTGGCCGTGCCGACGGCGATCGTGTTGTAGTTGTTGCCCCAGAGCGGCTGCATCGCGTTTGTGCCGTTTTCGAGTGCGATTACGACAGTAACCAGATCTCGGTTAATTCGGTAGTCGAGTAGGCGGAGTGCGCTCGTGTTGTACAGCGTCACATTGCTGATAAGCGAGTGGTTCTCCAGATCCCAGCTCGCTGTATATGGACTCTCGAACATGCCGATCCTCAGTGACTGCGCGCGATAAAAGGCAACGTCGCTCACCATGAGTTCGCCAAGCGATGGGAGAATGCTTGTGGTCGTGCCGCAGAAGTTCTTGGCCACCGTGCTAGCATGGCTGGAGAAGGACGTAGGCGTATAGGTTGCGAACGGGAACGTGATCTTCCGCGTGCTGAGCTCGCCGCTCTTGGCGACGGCCCATCGGCCGGAGCCGTCGGGAGCCTCGACCATGAGCGCGGTGAGGTTCGATCCGTCGGGCAGGGCGGCACCGAACTCGGCTTTGAGTTCGGTGTAGCCGATGTCGCTTTGGATGGACGCGTGCAGCGCGGCTGCGAGCGTGATGGAGAGAAGGGCGGGAAGGATCGCGCGGTTACTCATGGCTGGGTAATTGTGGATGGTTGTGCCTCAGCCATGCTCTGCGCGGGTGAGTGTGCCCTTGGGGAGGAGTCCTTGAGGTGGAGAAGGGAGGGACCCACTTGTCTGGGGGAAAGGGCCCGGTTGGACCGGGGCCGGATCTCCCGGTTTTCCTTCTTGGTGTTGATCCGCAGAACCTTGGGCAGACACCCCGCGGAAGGGGCACTTTCCGACACTCGAAGGAGGAATCTGCGCTTCGGGCGGGAAATCGGCTGCGGGCGGTCTGGTGGCGATAGTCGAAGGCAGCTATCGTCGAGGGCAGAGGGCCGCGGCCGCGGACTGGCGATGGAGAGGCGCTGCGGACAGCGTGGCTGGAGCTGGGTTTACGCAGCGAGGCTAACGGGTTCCACCGAGTGAGGGCATAGGGTGATGCCCCTGAAATCACCCCGGAGAACTCGTCAGAAAACAGAACGGCCCCGGTACGTGACCGGGGCCGTGGCAAGGGTGGCGGATGGAGGGGCGGAGCTAGGCCGGCGCCGGCGCGTCGCCGCCGGCTCGAGCACCCGCTGTATCCAATAATTCGGCTATCACGGCGCGGACCGTGTCGGGCGCGACGGTGAAATCCTCGAAGCGGCGGCGGGCCTCCCCGTGGGCGACTTCGCCGACGATCACCGTGTGGGGCAGCCCGGCGGCCTCGTCCATGCCCCAGAACGCGAGGTCGCAGTAGCCGGGGGCCATGAACTCCACGCAGGGCGTGCCCGGGCGGCACCA
>JAGVUB010000013.1 GCA_019136515.1 Verrucomicrobiota bacterium | reverse complement strand
CGCACTTGCTGGCGAGAATGCGGTCGTTCAGTTTGCGGATGTTAGTTGTAGTAACCATACGGCCGACAGGTTGGACCTCTTCGTCCCGCCTGTCGGCCTCATGGCATCTACCCGTTCAGCATGCCGGCCCAGTAGGACCGGTCTTCGACCGGTCGCCCTGCGCATCCGCCAGCCCGCCGGCAGCAGCGGTCCCCGTCCGGGCGGAGGCCAGACCTACCCGCGCGTGGCCAAACCATTCGCGCGCCGCACCCGGCGCACGCTGACCCAGCGACCGAGCAGCAGCTCGACGATGAGCCGGGTGTGCAGCCAGACCATGCGGACGTTGTCGCGCAGGTAGTGGAAATGCGAGACACCGCCCTCGGCGCGCGAGAGGTAGCGGCAGGTCGCGGGGAGGTTGCGCATCGGCGTGCCGGACCAGAACAACCGCACCGCCACCTCCGGGTCGAAGTCGTAGCGCCGGGCGAACCGAGTGCCGCGCAGCGCGCGCACCGTCGCCGCGAGCGGATAGACGCGGAAGCCGAAGAGCGGGTCGTCGATGCCGTCGCCTCCCGTCTCGAAATGCACGAGGCCGATGCTGAGCTTGCGGCCCTTCAGGCGCACCGCGGGCGCCTCCGGGCCGAACACCGGCCGCCCGAGCACCAGCGCCTCCGGCTCCGCCTGCGACGCCGCCATGAAATCGCGGATGCGATCGGCGGGATGTTGGCCGTCGGCGTCCATCACCAACGCGTGGGTGAACCCGGCCGCGCGCGCGGCCTCGGCACCCGCAAGCACCGCCGCGCCCTTGCCGCCGTTGCGCGGCAACGGAAGCACGCGCAGCCGCGGCTCGGTGCGCGCCAGCTCGACCACGACCGCCTCGCTGCCATCGGTGCTGCCATCGACGACCACCCACACGTCCGGCCACTGCGCGAGCGCCTCGCGCACCGTCGCGAGCAGGCGCGCCCCGCCGGTGTTGTAGGTTGGGATGAGAACGAGATGAGTGGCGCGGGCGGTGGTCATCGGCTGGTGGCGGGCAGCAGCGCGAGCAGGTGGCGCTGCACCTCCTCGGTCAACTCCGCGGGGCTGCGCAACGGGTCATGCTCCCAACGCCGGTCGAGCGTGATCGCCACGGAGGCCGGCAGCACCGGCGGCGGCCGCCACCACGCGCGACCCTTCGGCACGAAACCGGGCGATGACACGACGCGCAACAACTGGACCGGCGCCTGCGCACGCGAGGCGATGAGCGCGAAACCGGGCCGCAGCGGGTTGAGCGCCGCGCCGCGTTCCGTGCGCGTGCCCTCGGGGAAAACAAGCAGCGACTGGCCCGCGGCGATCTTCGCCGCCACCTCGCGAACCAGATCCACGCCGGGCACGCCGCTCACGTAGCCGCCCAGGTACGCCGCCGGGCCGATGGCCGGGTTGCGCATCAGCGCCGGCTTGAAGATGCAGATCGCGTCGGGCAGCCGCGCGAGGATGAAGGTCGCGTCGACCAGCGTGGGATGGTTGGCGATGAACACCGCGCCGGGTTGCAGCGGGCGATCGAAGCCGTGCCAGGTGACGCGCACCACGCCGGTGGCGTGCATCCAGCGTAGCCAGAAGTCGAAGAGCCAGCGGATCACCCGCCGCATGCGCGCGCCGCCGGTCTCGCACCGCGGCAGCAGCAGGAACGGCAGGCTCGTCAGGTTGAGCAGCACACCCACCGCGCCGAACATCGCCCACGAGGCGTAGTACGCGCCGACGTAGTAGGCGCGGCGGATCATGCCGCCGCCTCCCGCGCCGGGACCGCGGCCGGCGCCACGGGGTTGAGCGGTGTGAAGTTGAACCACAGGTACGGGTTGCGCCGCAGCAACGCCTCGACTTGCCGCAGGAACGCCTGGAAGTGTTCGCGCGCCCGCGCCAGCGCCGCCTCCCGCGGCTCGCCCGGCCGCGGCTCAAAGCGCGGCGAGGCGTGCAGCGTCGCCAGGTCCGGGTTCTCCGGCACGCCCACGGAGAACAGCACCGGCCGCTGGAAGATCAGCGCGAGGTGGTAGATCGTGAACGGGAACAGCCGCCGCGCGCCGAGGAACTCGAACGCCTCCGTGCGCGCCGCGAACTCGACGCGGTCGCATTGCAACGCGATCGCCGCCGGCGTGGCCGCGGCGTCCTTCAGCGCGAAGAGCAGCTCGCCCGGCTCGTTGACCCACACGAAATGCAACCGGCCGCCGAAGCGCGCGGCGAGCGCGTCGGTGTCGTGCGAGTTGCCCACCCGCTGCCGCACCACGTAGACGTGCTGGTCGTGGTAGCCGCCGATCTGGCATCCTTGGAGATCGGAGACGCCGAAATGGAACGTGCCGAGCAGCACCGGCCCGCCGCCCTCCAGCCAGGCGCGGAAATCGTCGGCCCCGGGCGCGTAGACGGTGCGGTGCGGGCGGCCGTTGATCACGCGCAGCTTCGTCATCAACGCCTCCTCGAAGGCGAAGAAGTGCCGGAACACCTCGCGGAAGCGTGCCGGCCGGCCGAGGATCGCCGCGAGGTACTCGCGCGAGTGCCGCCGCTGCGCGGGCATGTTCGCCATCGCGATGAGCGTGCCGAGCGCGCGGCACGGCCGGTAGAGCCATTCGGGCGCCACCCGGTCGGCCGTGCGCAGGAAGCGGTAGCCCCAGCTGGGACCGGGGTTGCGCGGCGACGGGGCGGACGCACTCACCGCCATTCCAGGACGAGCCTCCAGCCCGGCGCGACGGCGCCGGCGAACGGACGACGGTGGTGCAGCAACTCGAACCAGACGGGCAACGCAAGCGCGCCGGCGCCATCCGCCGCCGGCTCCAGCGCGAGCCGGCCGAGCGCCCCGGGCCCTTCGGCGCGGGTGAGCGCGATCGCAAAGGCGAAGGCGCGGTCGCTCGCCGCGGCGTGCGGCACCAGCCAGGTGCCGCGCTCCTCCCCGCCGCAGAACAGCACGCGCTCGGCGTGCGCGAGCAGCGCGGCCTGCGCCGCCGTCGCCACAAGCTGGTTGCCACCGGCCAGCGGGAAGAACTCGCGCACGCTGCGCTGCCGGCCGATCAGGCCCTGCTGCGCGCCGCTGGGGTGGATCGAGGTCTGGAAGAGCGTGGGACTGGCCGACGGGAAGCTGTCGAGGTAGCCCTCGAGCGCGCGGCCCTCGCCGAACTGCGTGGCGTAGACGAGCGCGTCGTCCTCGCCGGGTTGGAGCTCGCCGAGCACCGCGCCCACGAACAGCCCGAGCTGCGTCATGCGCCGCACCACGCCGGGCGCGAAACGGTCCTTCAGCCGCACCCGCGTGGCGGCGGCTTCCTCGGCTTCGGGAGCGTCGGTGCGGACGGCCTGGATGAAACGTTCAAGCATGGCTGAGGAGAAACGCGGCGTGCGCACCGCCGAAGGCGTTGCTGGCGCAGACCGCGCCGTCGAAGGCGGAGTTGTCGAAGGGTTCGAGCGCCACGGCGTCGGTGAACGTCGGCGACGCGCTGCCGACCGTGCCGGGCGTGCGGCCGGAGCGCAGCGCGGCGGCGGCGATCGCCAGTTCGACGATGCCGCAGCTGCCGAGGGTGTGGCCGAGGCTGCCCTTCCAGCCGACCAGCGGCGCGCCGGGAAAGGCCAACGCGACAGCGGTGGCCTCGAGCCGGCCGGCCTCGAGAGTGCCGGTGCCATGGCCCTTCACCCAGAGCCGGCGGCCGGCGGCGACCGCGGCCAGCGGCGCCAACGCGGCGGCGAAACCGGCGCCGTCGGGCTTGTTGGCCGTGAAGTGGTACATCTCGTTGTGCAGGCTGTGGGCCTCGATGGAGAGGTCGCCACGCCCGCGCGACAGCACCGCGTAGCCCGCGCCGTCGCCCAGCCCGATCGAGCCGGCGGCGCGGTCCTGGTAGGGCGCAGGGAAATCGGTGTTGAGGATTTTCAGCGCGTGGAAGCCGCCCGCCACGAACGGGCTGAGGAAATCGTAGCTCACCACCAGCACCTCCTCGGCCGCGCCGGCGGCGAGCAGCCGCGAGGCGTGGACCAGTCCCAGGTGCGCGGAGACGCAGGCGTGCGAGAAGATCGCGACGTTCTCGCCCCAGCCGAGCGCGCGGCGCACGAGTTCGACGGAGCCGTGCGGCGTGCCGTGCGGCGCGTGGCCGGCCTCGCCGGTGCGGCGCAGCGCATGCAGGCTGCCGACGCCGAAGTTGCTGCTCGTCACGCACACCGGGCGGTGCGCGGTGCCCCACTCCGGGCCGGCGACGGGCGCAAGCAATGTCGCCAAAGGCTGGAGCCACGCGGGCGGGTTCGCCTCGTCGAGCGCACGGCCGGGCAGCAACGCCAGCGGCACGGCATCGCCGCCCTCGCGCCCGAGAACGGGCGAGGGTTGCAGCGCCCGTTCACCGCGCAGCAGCGCCGCGTGGGTGGCGGACGCATCGCCGAACGGCGTGAGGCAGTCGCACGCGGCGAGGCGCGCCGCGGAGGGGTTGGTGGGGGAAGCCATGAACGGCCTGGGGGAAAAGGATCCGAAGGTAGGAGCCTGCTTGCAGGCGACTCCGCCCGTGGCGCGGGCGTGGCGGCTCAGGCGGGCAGCTTTGAGGCGTCGGCCCGGGCGCGGATGAAGGCGGCGAGGCTGGCCACGCTGGCGAGGGCTTGGCGCGACTCCTCGGCGCTGCCGATCTTGATGCCGAACTCCTTCTCGATCTTCACGACAAGTTCGAGCGCATCGATCGAGTCGAGCGAGAGCCCCGAGCCGATCAGCGGCGCGGTATCCTCGATCTGGGCGGGCGCGATGTCCTCGAGGTGCAGAGTTTCGACGATCAGATGCTTGAGACGTTCGTTCAGGGGGTCGGCCATGATGTGGAGCGAACGAGGGTGGCGGGACACCGTTTCGCGGCGCAAGCCCGGATCGCGGATCGAGGCGGTTCGCGCGCGCCGGCGCACCGGTCACTCCGCCCAGCGCCGCAGCACGTGGCAGACGTTGCTGCCGCCGAAACCGCTGCTGTTGTTCAGCACCAAGCTCGGGGCGACAGGGAGCGTCTCGCGCGGGAGATCGAGCCCCTCGCAGACCTGGTCGGGCGTGCGCAGATGGACGTTGCCGGGGATGAAGCCTTCGGCGAGGGCGAGCGTGCAGAACGCCGCTTCCATCGCGCCGGCCATCGAGAGCGGGTGGCCGGTGAGCCCCTTCGTGCTGCTCACGCGCGGGTGCGCCCCGGCTTCGGTGAAGACCGCGCGCAGCGCCAGCGCCTCGGCGCGGTCGCCGACGGGCGTCGAGGTGGCGTGGGCGTTGACGTAGTCGATTTCCGCGGGCACGACGCCGGCGTCCGCCAGCGCGCGCTGCATCGCCAGCCGCAGGCCGGCGCCCTCGGGGTGCGACATCGCCATGCTGTGGCCGTCGGCGCTCTGGCCCCAGCCGGCGACCTCGGCGAGGATCGGCGCGCCGCGTTCCTGCGCGAGGTCGGCGGCCTCGATGATGAGCGCCACCGCACCGCCGGCGCCGACGAAGCCGTTGCGCGCCGCATCGAACGGGCACGAGGCCAGCGCGGGCTCGCTCTGCGCGGAAAGGGCACGCATCGCGGCGAAGGGCAGGATCGTCTCGGCGTTGTGCTCCTCGGCCCCGACGACGATCACGCGGCGCAACCGGCCGAGCCGGATCTCGTCGCAGGCGTAGCCGAGCGCATGGCTGGAGGAGGCGCAGGCGGAGACAAAGCCGCAGACCGCGCCGTTGATGTGGAAATGCGCGCCGAGGTTGAAGTTGAGCGTGCCGCAGATCGAGCTGACCACGCCCATCGGATTGCCGCGCTCGCCGCGGGCGGCGTCCATCTGCCCGAGATTGAAATGGAGCTGCCGGGCCGAACCGGCGGAGGCGCAGAACAGCCCGGTGTCCGGAAGATTGGCGACATCGCTCGCGGCGAGGCCGGCCTCGGCCAGCGCCTGCTCGACCGCGCAGAAGGCGAACACGCCGTGCGGCGCGAGCCCGCGGAGGGTTTCGCGCGGGATGTCGTAGCGCGCCGGCCAGGTCCAATCGCGACAACTCGTCGAGGAGACGTCGAAGTCCTTCACCGTGCCGACGAGCTTCACCGGCAGCGCCGGGTTGGCGAAGAACTCCACCGGGGCGAGCCCGTGGCGGCCCTCGCGCAGGGCGGCGGCGACGCTCGCGCGGTCGTTCCCGATCGGGGTGATGAAGCCGAGCCCGGTCACAACCGGGCGGCGGGCGGCGGGCGGGGCGGCGTTCACGCGGAGGGCCGCTGCTCGCGCAAGCGCCGGGCGACGAAGTCGCAGAGTTCGCCGACGGTGTGCAGCGCGAGGATGTCGGCGTTCTTGATCGTCACCTTGAAGAGATCCTCGAAGAAGAACACGGTCTCGGCCACCGCGAGCGAGTCGAAGCCGAGATCCTCGATCAAGCGCTCGTCGTCGCGCAGCGGTTCCACGCGCGGGTGGGCGGAGTTGCGCGGCATGAAGTCGCGGACCGCCGCCAGGACAACGACGCGCAGCGCGGCCTCGTCGCGGTTGGCGCGGAAACTCTGGTAGGCCGCGCGCGGGCATGGCTGGGCGGAGAAACGAGCAAAGGCCTTGGCCGCGTCGGCACAAGCTTACGCTTCGCGGCTCCCCGCCCGGCCTCAATCCACACCGGAGGGACCGCCGACCGCCTTCTCGTAGTTGCCTTCGAGGTAGTCGGCCAGCCGGCCGGCGATGCGCCCGAGCATCACATTGTCGGTCGCAAGAAAACGGTTTCACCCGGCGCCGGTCTGTGGTTGTCTCGTCGCCGCAAACCCAAGCCGCCCGCGGCAGCCCCACCACGGCTGCGGGCCTCTCCAACGCCAAGACCCAAACCCATGATCCGCCTCCCGAAACTCGCCGCGGTCCTCGCCGCGCTCACCCTCGGGCTCGCCGCCTCCGGCCGCCCCGCCAACATGGAGAAAGCCACCACCGCCGCGCCCGCGCCCACCCCGGAACAAGCGGTGGTTGAGTTCATGCGCCCCTCGAAGATGGGCGGCGCCATCAAGTGCGCGATCTTCGACGTCACCGCCGGCGAGCCCGTCCTCCTCGGCATCCTCACGCCCAAGGACAAGCTCATCGTGGCCGCCCCCGCCGGCAAACGCCTCTACATGATCACCGGCGAGAACGCCGACTTCATGGAAGCCGAGCTCGTGGCCGGGAAGACCTTCCGCGCCGTCGCCATCGCCCGCATGGGCACGTGGAAGGCCCGGTTCTCGCTCATCCCGCTCAAGAAACACCCCGGCGAGGAGGAGTGGGCGCTCGACGGCAAGAAGGCCGCCGAGTGGATCAAGATCTGCCGCCACGTCACCATGACGCCCAACGCCGCCACCTGGTACACCGAGAACCGCCAGAGCATCCTGGACAAGCGCGACGCCTACATGCCGAAGTGGACCGCGATGTCCGAGAACTTGAAGCAGTATCGCCGCCTCGTCGCCGAGGACGGCCAATGAGCGCCTCGGGCTGAAACGAACCAGCACCTCTATCCTCCGCCCGCACCGGTCCGCCGGCGCGGGCGTTTCTTTTCATCGGGCCGAGCGCCGAACGTCAGAATGCCGGCGAAATCTCGCTCCGCGCGCTTGATCCGCCCGCACCCGCCCGCTTCGCTCGTTCCCCCGATTCTCTCCAGCACCGCGCCCCCACTGCGCATGCGCGTCACCCTCGTCCATCCCGCCGGCTTCAACTTCGTGCCCGGCCAGCCCGACTTCTCCGTGCTGGCCAACCGGATGGCGCCCATCGGCATCCTCCAACTCGCCGCCTGGCTCGAGCAACACGGCCACCCGACCGCCGTGCACGACTGCCTCGGGCCGGTCGCCCCGCGCGGCCTCGCCGCCAACGCCGCCGCCATCCTCGCCACCAAGCCCGACCTGATCGGCTTCTCGGCGACGACCGCCGGATTCATGGACGCCGTCGACCTCGCCGCCGAGATCCGCCGCCGCGAGCCGGCGATCAAGCTCGTCGTCGGCAACGTCCACGCCACCGCCATCGGCGCGCCGCTGCTCCAACACTTTCCCGAAATCGACGCCCTCTGCATCGGCGAAGGCGAAGGTGCCATGCTCGACCTCGCCGAGGGTCGCCCGTGGCGCGACATCCCGAATCTCGTCTTCCGCGACGGCGACACCATCCGCACCAACCCCCGTCGCGCCCGCATCCTCGATCTCGATGCGCTCCCCTTCCCCGCCTACGAGAAGCTCGCCGGCTTCCCCCGCGGCTACCACCTGCCGCTCTTCTCCTTCGAGAAGCGCTGGGGTGCCACGATGATCACCTCGCGCGGCTGCCCGTACACCTGCTCGTTCTGCGACCGCACCGTCTTCGAGCGGCTCCACAAATTCAATTCAGCCGCCTACATCCACGAGCACATGCGGCACCTGCGCGACCGCTTCGGGGTGCACCACCTCAACATCTACGACGACCTCTTCACCGCGCACAAACAGCGCATCGACGAGCTCTGCCGCCTGCTCGTCGACCGCCCGCTCGGAGTGGCCTTCAACTGCGCCATCCGCACCGGCCACACCTCCGCCGAGATGCTGCGCGACCTCAAACGCGCCGGCGCCTTCATGGTCTCGCTCGGCATCGAATCCGCCGATCCGGCGATGATGCGCCGCCACAAGGCCGGCGTCACCCTCGACGCCGTGCGCGACACCGTGGAGAAGATCCACGCCGCCGGCCTGCGCGCGAAGGGCCTGTTCATCTTCGGCCTGCCCGGCGAAACGCCCGAGACCGTGCGCACCACCAGCGACTTCATCCTCTCGCTCGACCTCGACGACATGAACCTCACCAAGTTCAGCCCGCTCTACGGCGCGCCGATCTGGGAGGAGTGCGTGAGCGGCCGCTCCGGCGACTTCGTCGAGGACTGGCGGCTGATGAACTGCCTGAACTTCGTCTTCAAGCCCGCCGGCTTCGCCAGTCGCGAGGAGATGGATGCCCTCTACAACTGGCACGTCCGCCGGTACTACGACAGCAAGGGCTACCGCCGCCGTTTCGCCCGCCGGCTCTGGTCGCACCGCTGGAGCCTCTGGCACGTGGTGAAACACACGCCACAGATCATCAAGGCCGCGCGCTACTTCAGCGCGAACAAGGCGCAGCTCGAGGCGGCGAAGCGCGAGTTTCCGCTCCACCCGCGCCAGCCGCGAAACCTCGCGCCCGCCCTCAGCCCCGAGCTCCGCGCCGATGCCGCCGCCTCTCCGGCGCCGACCTCCAGTGCGCCACAGCCATGAACCGCGCGACGCACGCCATTCCCTGTAGGGCGCGAGCTTGCTCGCGCCGTCGGTGCGGCGCCAACGAACCGGAGCGAGCAAGCTCGCTCCCTACACAGATCACGCCGGCCCACCTCTCGCGGCGCCTCCGTGCCTTGCTCGCATGACCGCCACGCTCCTTTCCTGCTGGCGCGAAACGGTCCGCCGCGCCCCCTCCGCGCTCGCCGTGATCGACGGCGCCACCGGCCGCCGCTGGTCGCGCGCCGAACTCGCGACGGCAGCTGACAACTGGGCAACAGCCCACGCCAGTGCCGCGCCGCTCGCCGGCCGCCGCGTGCTCGTCGCCGAGCCCAACGGCTCGCGATGGTTCCACGTTTTCCTCGGCCTGCTCCGGCTCGGCGCGATCCCGATCCCGGCCGATTCCACCGAGCCGGCCGGCGCGCTGGCCGAACAGGCCCGCGGACTCCGTGCCGCCGCGCTCTGGCACGCCGGCGCGCTGCATCCATTCTCCGGCGCCACGCGACACCGCCGCCACAACCTCTGCCTCTTCAAGCTCACCAGCGGCAGCACCGGCGTGCCGAAAGCGCTGCCGTTCACCCACACCCAGATGCTCGCCGACGGCCGCCAGGTCTGCGCGTCGATGGGCATCGCATCCGGAGATCTCAACCTCGCCGTCATCCCACTCGGCCACTCGTACGGCCTCGGCAATCTCGTCGTGCCACTGCTTGAGCAGGGCACTCCGCTGGTCTGCGTCGCCAGTCCTTTGCCACAGGCGCTCGCGGCCGACATCGCCCGCTGGCGGCCAACCGTCTTCCCCTCCGTGCCCACGCTGCTGCGTGCGCTCGTGCGCAGCGAGATCGACCCCGCGCAGTTCGCCAGCCTACGGCTTGTCATCTCGGCCGGTGCGGCACTGCCCGCCGAGTTGGCCGCGGAGTTCGTGGCCAAGTTCGACCGCCGCATCCACAACTTCTACGGCGCGAGCGAGACAGGCGGCATCTGCTACGACCGCACCGGCGAGGCCACGCTCACCGGCCACAGCGTGGGCGCGCCGATGGAGGGCGTGCGCCTGCGGTTCCGCGCGGGCCATCGCTTCACCATCGAAAGCGCCGCCGTGGGCGGCACCGGGCGTTTCTCGCCGGCCGACCGCGGCAGGCTCGACGCCGCCGGCGAACTGGTCCTCCTCGGCCGCGCGGGCCGCACCGTGAAGATCGCCGGCCGCCGGCTGGACCTCGCCGAGGTCGAGCACGCACTGCTCGCGCTCCCCGGCGTGCGCGCCGCCTGCGTGCTCCCGCATCCACAGCGCGCCGACGCCCTCGCCGCAGCCGTCGCCAGCGACCGATCGGGCGCAGAACTGCGCACCGCACTGCTGGCGCGCCTGGCACCGTGGAAGATCCCTGCGCACATCCTCTCGCGGCCCGACCTGCCCGCGACCGAACGCGGCAAAACCGATCGCCGGGCGGTGGAGAAGCTCCTGGCTCCTGGCTCAGGGTAGGGACGTTTCTCCGAAACGTCCGTTCCCGTCGCTCACCTCCAACGCCGCGGCGCGCACTCACCGCGAATCTCGTCCACGGCGGTTTCGGAGGAACCGGCCTCCCTACCCCACCACCGCCCCCAGCACCGTCGCCTCGATCTCGACGTTCAACTCGCGCCGGCAAATGTCGGAATGCAGGTAGCTCACGGCGTCCTCCGGCGTCAGCAACTCGCGTTCAAGCACGGCCTTCACCGTCGGCAGATCGTCGGCGTGCCGCAAATAGACTTTGAAATGCCGCGCGCCGGCCCGGCCGCGTGCCAGATCCGGACCGATCCCGCAGGCGGACGAGATCTCGCGCAGGTTCTCCAACGTGCAGGCCAACTGCGGCGGCGTTTCACCCGGCGCCACCGTCGTGTGGCCGCGGATCGCCGCTGTACCGGAAACAAAAACATCGGCCTGGCCGGCCGCCGCCGGCACCACCGTCGCCCGCGCGAAGCTCGGCGGACGCGGTCCGTGTTCCGGCGGGTATTCATAAGCCGGAACCTGACGCGGATTCTCGACATGGCGGGGTGCGCGCGTCGTCGCCGCAAACACAACCGTCAGCTCCGCCGCATCCGTCCCGACTGCCGAGGCGGCCGGAATCGCGGTCCGAAAGTTCGGGCCGAACTCGCGCTCGAAGGCCAACGAACGCCCGCGGCTGAAGGCGCGGTAACGCTCGAGCCCGCCTACGTCCGGTTCGTTGATCGCGGGCACATAGTTCCAGATCCGGGCCAGCCGCCATCCGCGCGCCGCAGCGAACAATGCTTCGTAGATCAGCCGCGCCGTCGCTTCGATGCTGGTACCGGCGGCCGGCACCACACGCGCCGCACCGAGCAACCATTCGGTCCCGCGACTGAGCCGGAACAAGCCGGCCCGGTCGACCGCCGCCACACCGTCAAAAAACACCTCGACCGACCGCCCTTGGAGCACGGGCAGGCCGGTCGGTACGATCTCTTCCGCAGGATTCAGCCCGACGCCGAACCGCGTCGTTGCAGGCGCGTGGTGGTGGGCGGCGGCAGTCACTTACTTGGTCAACAGGACGCGGCCAAGATAGACGTCGATGTCCTTCCGCAGGTTCTCGATCCAGCGCATCGGCAGCCCGCCGCCGCGCGAGTCGCCGACCGCGTAGATGTCGATCTTCGTGTCGTCGTAGCGTATCGTGAGCGTGGCGACGTTCTTGCCGCGCTGATAGTGCGCGACGATCTGGCCGTCGCTCTTGTCGCGGACGACCCATTTGCGGGCGATCAACGACTGGGTGATGGCCGATTCGACATCGACCGCCGTCAGCTTGGACGAGACGGGGATCGATGCGACGTTGGAGCCGATGTTGTCGTCGGCAGCCTTGGCGACAGGCGCAGAACCGAGCGCCGCGAGGAAACCCAGCGCGCACAGGGCGCAGGCGAGAGTCTTGGTGAGCTTCTTCATGGAGAGAGGGCGCAGGCTAGGCGCGCCGGTTGTCCGGGCAAGAGCGTTGTGGCGGCACTACCGCGACCGGCCCCGGGGCGCGGACGGCGCCGCGCCGCTTGCGCAGCAGATGCACGACCGCCGCCACGAACCCGAGCCCGGCGAAGGCCAGCAGCGCCGTCCGCCCGCGCCCACGCATGAGGGCGTCGCCGCCGGCGATCGTCATCGCGATGTACAGGGCGGGGATCAGCGTCGAAAGCGTGAGGTATGCCACGAACGGCGCACGGATCACGCCGAGCAGGTAGCTCTGCATCCAGAACGGAAGGCCGGGCGCCAGCCGCACCACCGTCACGAGCTGCCACGCGGTGCCGGCCGGCATCGCGGGGAGACGGTAGCCGAGCCAGGCGGCCAGGCGCAGCACCCACGTTCTCAGCACACCGGCGGCGAGCCAGTACGAGAGCGCCACGTTGGTCGCGACCGCGGCGACCGCGCACAAAATCGTCGGCCCCACGCCCAGCTGCGGCCCGAAAACCGGCCCGGCGATCAACGTGAATGGCATCAGCGGGAACCCGGCAGCCGGCAGGACGGCCATCGCGGCGAAGAAGACGAATGGACCCGCCTCGCGCAACGTGCCTTCGAGCGCGATCCAGAGCGCCTTGGGTCCGCCACTGCGCGCAGCCAGCACCGCCGCCACGGCCATGGCGGCGAGCACCAGCACCAGCGAGAGGCGGCGGAACCGCAACCGTCGGCGCTCGACCGCCTCCGTATCCGCTCCGATGTCCCGCGCGCTCACTGCGGCAGATCCTTCGCCCGCACCACGCACACGGCCGTCGTGCCGTCGGCGTGCACCGGCCAGTCGAAGGGCACGCCGGGGAACTCGGCTGTGATCGCCTCGCGCAGGCCGCCGAGCTCGATCGCAAGCACGCCTTGCGGCGTGAGATGGGCGCGAGCCTCGTGCACGATCCGGCGCACCAGCTCCATGCCGTCGGCCCCGCCGTCCAGCGCGAGGCGCGGCTCGTGTTGCAGTTCGGGCGAGAGGTTCTCGCAGAGTTCGGCGGGCTCGTAGGGCGGGTTGGCCACGATGAGGTCGAAGCGTTCGTCACCGATCGCGCCGAAGAGGTCGCCCTGCCGCAGTTCCACGCGGTCGGCGAGACCGTGCAGCAGGATATTTTGCTCGGCGACGTCGAGCGCGTCGTTCGAAAGGTCGGTGGCGGAGACGCGGGCCTCCGGATAGCGCTGCGCGAGCAGGAGCGCGAGGCAGCCGCTGCCTGTGCACAGCTCCAGGATACGCTTCGGCTCGCGTTTCCCCAGCCAGGCCGCAAAGCCGGGCTCGCCCTGGATCAGCTCCACGAAATACGAGCGCGGGATGAGCGTGTGCTCGTTCACCGCAAAACACTGCCCGCCCAGCCAGGCCTGCCCGGTGATGTAGGCCAGCGGCGTGCGGTCGATCGCGCGCCGCGCCAGCGCCGCTTTCACCGCCGCGATCTCCGCGGGCGTGAGCTGCGCGGCGAGGAAGGGCTGCACGTCCTCGTCGAGATGCAGCGCCCATTGGAGCAGCGCCAGCGCCTCGTCGCCCGCGTGCGGCGTGCCCTGGGCGAACTCCAACCCCTCGCGGTTGAAGAGCGACACCGCGAACCGCAGCCAGTCGCCGAGCGTGACGAACGACTCGGTGCCCTTGAACAGGGCCGTGGCGCGCGAAGCGGAGCGGCGGGAGGGAGACGGCATGGTGCGCGCAGTGAAACGCCGGCGCCCGCGCGGGTCGAGCCTGCGCGCGCTAAGCGGCCACGGTTGCCCATCCCCCCCCGCCCGCGTCCCGGCGGCCCGACCGTTTACCTTCACGACCGTGAAGGTAAACGGTCGGGCCGCGCGGGGATGATCTTCGTCCAATTGCCCGGTTGGCGCCCGGCTCGGATGCCCACCATCCGCCGCTTCGCCACTCACCCGCCCGATCAGCGCCGCAGACGCGGGCCGTTCACGCCTTCTTCACAAAGCAGGCCTTCAGCGCCATCGCGACGCCGTCGATCTTGCAGTCGATCTCGTGGTCGCCGTCGACGAGGCGGATGCCCTTCGCCTTGGCTCCGCCCTTCAGCACGCCCGAACCGCCGCGCAGCTTGAGGTCCTTGATGAGCACGACGGTGTCGCCGTCGGCCAACGTGGTGCCATGGGCATCCTTCACGATCCGCGCCGCCTCGGGCGCGGCCTCCTTGGGCCACTCGTGACCACAGGTGGCGCATTCCCAGTGGTCGGCATGGCCGAGCACGTCTTCAAGCGAACAGGCGGGACAGGAGGGTTGGTCCATGAAAAAGGGTCCGTGATGCAGTCCGGCTCCGGCGGGAGCAAGGCCGCAGAAGATCCCCGTCTCGACCGGGCCTACCGCCTGCCGGAATCCTAAAAACCACCAAGGGAAAGACTAAACCTGGCCCGCATGCCTCCCGGCATCCCAACGCCTTCGCGTTGATCCCCTACTTCCGGAATGATCTCAACAAGACAGTAACGCTACCCACAGCAATACAAAGTATGCCGCCAATATTTAGCTGCCATCCCTCCAGCATCTCTCCTCGAACTGACCCACCCCCGCGCCCAAATAACGCACTCAAGACACACCCAATCCCCAACAAGATAATCAATACTGCCTCAGTATGCTTCATTTTCCTCATACTCGTCTCACGTTCATATTTTGAAAACAGGAACGCCTGCACTATCCCGCATCGCATTTGCGCCAAGACCACTGATCTGAGCGGGGTTAGGAGGGGGGAGATTGAAGGGGGCACGTCGCGACTTTTGACAGAGAGGGGGTTCGAATGCGGCCAAGGTAAAGGCGGATTGTACCTGAGCGTCGGCCACGGAAACCGGGGTAGCGGGGTTCACGGCCGGGCAGCGTAACAACCGTTCCGATGCAATCAAGGGAGGAGTGGGAGCGGAGGCGGTTATGGGTGATGCGCTCACTGCGGCTCAAACCAGCGTGCCAAGAAAATGGGGCCTGAATAGAGGATCAAACTTTGCACTCGCGAAAACGGTGACGACAGCACCGCTCCTTCAGGGCTCGATCCGGCTCTGCCCCGGAAGTCCGGACACCGGGCGGAGATGACCCGATCACGCCAGCGCGCCCCCGCAGCAGGCCCATGCACCGGAGCAGGGATGCCTGCACCCGCCCTTGCCGCGGAACCTTCGCGTCGTACCCTCGTCCAATCCCGCCTGCGTGATGAAAACCTCCAAAGTTGTCCTCCTCTTCGTCCTCCTCGCGGCCGCCGTCGGCGGCTACCTGTTCTCCGGCGATCTGATCGGCCGCGGCACCGTCGCCGCCGTCAACAAGTACGGCCCGCCGCTGACCGGCACGCAGGTGACGCTCGGCGCCGCGCATCTCTCGCCGTTCACGGGCGGGGGCTGGATGAAGGGGCTCTTCGTCGGCAACCCGGCCGGCTTCAAGACCGCGAAGGCGTTCTCGGTCGACCGTGTCGCCCTCAAGGTGAAGCCGCTCTCGCTGTTCGGCGAGGTCGTCGAGGTCGAGGAGGTCGCCGTCGTGAATCCGGAGTTCATCTTCGAGACGAAGCTGCTCTCCTCCAACCTCGGCACGATCCTCGCGAACCTCGAACGGAGCACCGGGACCGGCACCCCGAACCAACCCGCGCCGGCGGCCGAGGGCCCGGCGAAGAAGCTCATCATCCGCCATTTCGTGCTCGAGGGGGCGAAAGTCACCGTCGCCGTGGGCAACACCTCGCTCACCGTGCCGCTCGCACGCCTCGAGCTGCACAACGTCGGCGCCGCGAAGGGCGGCGCGACCCCGGCCGAGATCGCCGCCGAGATCCTGCCGCAGGTCCTGGAGATGGTGACGCAGACCGCGGTCGCGACGCTCGGCGACCGGGCGTTCCGCGACAAGGCGGTCGACTTCGGCAAGGAACTCGGCTCCGCCGCGCAGGACCTGATCGACCAGGTCCGCGGCAAGTAGGCGGCGTATGTTTCTCAATGTGGAAATCAGGAAAACTGGAAACGGACGCTGATTGAGCAGTCCAATCCCCAGTCCAGCACTCCTCCACTTCCGTTCCTGATTCCCTGATTTCCACATTCTCCCGTCCGGCCGTTTCCCCATCTCATGCCGCCCAAGCCGCCGCATCCGCTCCTCTGGCTCGCCGAGCCGCTGCAGGACGATCCGTCCTACCTCGACAAGGCGATGTTCGGCGGACGCGCGGTGCACTACGGCGGGCGCTTCGTGCTCTACCTGTCGTGGAAGGAGGAGCCTTGGCGCGGAGTGCTCGTCCCCACGGAGCGGGAACATCAGCCCTCGCTCATCGCCGAGTTTCCCGCGCTCGCGCCCCATCCCATCCTGCCGAAGTGGCTCTACCTGCCCGAGGCCTCACCCACCTTCGAGGCCGACGCCGCGCGGCTCGTCGCCCTCATCCGCCGGCTCGACCCGCGCCTCGGCGTGGTGCCCGGCGCCTCCGCGAAGAAACCGGCGAAGACCCGCCGCCCGGGCACCTCGGCCACGCCGAAGCGGAAACACTTCATGCTCGAGTAGCGCCGCCCCCGGGACAGTGCACGGCGGCCCTCACCCCTCGCCCCGGTACACCTCGGGCAGCGCCGCCAGCGCGGACAACGGTTCGAGCATCGCCTTCATCCGCTCGGCCTTCCCCGTCTCGGCGAACGAACCGAGTTCGGCGTAAACGATCTCGCCGCCGGCCAGCTTCACGTTCGCGCCCATCCCGCGCTGCGGCCAGTGCTGCAGCAGTGCCGTGCGCATCTCGGGCAGCAGCGCCGCGCGCAGGTACGCCGGGGCGTTGGTCTTCACCACGAAGCGTTCGTCGAACGTCCGATCGCCGACCTGCACGTCCTGCATCCCGAACATCACGCCGAGCGACGTCAGGACATTCTGGGCACCGAGCTGGAGCGTGAGCGCCCGCGGGTTCGCACAGGCGAGGCCCAGCGCCTGCCAGGCCTGCCGGTTCTTCCCGGAGCCGGTGGTGAACGTGAAGACGCGCAACGCGCGCCCGGCATGCTCGCCGCGCAGCGTCGGCACGTGCGGAAAAATCCCGAGCACCGGCGGCCGGTCCTCGAACTGCAGCCCGAGGTCCCGCGCCAGCGCCTCGAGGTTCGCCCGCGCCCGCCGCGCCTGCCGGCGCCCCAACAGCAGCCCCCCGCCGAGCACCAGCACGGACATGGCGACAAAGAACAGGAAGGCGAAGGCTTCGTGCATGCGCGCAGTCTCGCCGTAACAAGGGGGCCACGTCAACCGCTTGGCCGGGCCGCCGCGACCGCAGCGGGTCGGCCAACCGGAGAAAAGAAAAAGGCCCGGCGGTGAAGCCGGGCCCGGGAGAGGGACAAAGGTCACTCCGCGCTCTTGCGCGAGCGCCCGCCCGAAGACCGGCCGCCGCCCGCGCGGGCACCACCGGCCTTGCGCGCCGGCTTCGCCTTGGCGTTGAGCCAGAGCTCGTCCTTCGCGTTGCGGTTGAACCAGAAGATCTCGCCGGCGTGCTCGGCAAAGACCGGTTTGGCGGCCTCGCTCTCCGGCACCTCGAGGCCGGCCTTCACCAGCGCCTCGACGAGGTCGGCCTGCGCCACGCCGAGCGCCGCGGCGACCGCGCCCGGCGCCGCGCTGAACGACGCGCTGCGCTTGTTCTTCGTGAAATGCGGGCGGATACGGGCGAAGACCGAGTCGGCGGCGCCGGCGGGGGCGGGCTCCGCCTGCGGGGCGGCCGCGGCGGTATCAACCTCACGTCCGGCCGGCGGCGAGGCGGGGATCGCGACGTCCACCGGTGCGGGCTGGGCCGCGGCGGCCGGCACAGGCTCAGGCGCGGGCGCGACCGGCGCCTCACCCGTGGCGGGCACCGTCTCGGCGGCCGCGGGGGCGGACTCCGCGGAGTCGTGCTCCTCGGCATTGCCGGCGGTCTCGCCGTGTCGCTTCTCGCGGGCGTTGATCCAGATCTGGCCGCCCTGGCCGCGGTTCAGCCAGTAGAGGAAGCTGTTGATCTCGACAAAGACCGGCTTGGCCTGCGGATCCTCGGTGAGCGTGAGGCCGACCTTGGCGAAGGCCTCCATCAGCTCCGCTTCCTGGTGACGCAGCGCGCGCGACAGATAGCTCGTGCTGCCCGACCAGCCGCGACCGCGGCGGTTGCGGCGCATCATCGGGCGCAGCTTGGCGAGCAAGGTCTCGCCCTCCGGCAGCGGTGCGGCGGGACCGGCCTCGCGCGGCGGTTGCTGCTGCTGGCGCGGCTGATCGCGGCGTGACTCGCGCGCCGGTGCCGGAGGGGTGGCTTCCGCGAAATCGGTTTCAACCGCGGACTCACCCGCCGGCTCGGCGGACGCCTCGGCTGGCGCGGCCTCGTCGCGCGGCTCTGTGGCGGGTTCCGCCGAACGCGGCTGCCGCTCGGCACGGGGCTCGGGCTGGCGGGGTGCCGGCTTGGCCGCCGGCGCCTTCGGGCCGCAGTTGAGCCAGATCTCGCCACGCGCGTTCTTGTTGAGCCAGAAATACTCGTCGTCGTGCCGGATCGCGGGCGGGGTGGCCTGCGGGTCCTCCTCGAGGCCGAGGCCGATTTCCCCGAGCGCGCCGAGCAGGTCGTTCTCGTCCTGCTCGAGTTTGCGCGCGAGGAAGCCGAGGGAGCCGATGTAGCCGCTGCCGCGCTGGCTGCGCTTCATCTGCGGGCGCAACAGATCGAGCAGATCCTCGCGGTCGGCCTCCGGATCGGACGCCTCCTCCTCCTTGTCGGCAAGGAACGCGAGCTCCTCGCGGAGCGTCTCGCGCCAGGCCTCGCGTTCCTTCGTCTCCTCGGTGACGCGCTCGATGCGGGCGGCCTCCTGGGCGGCGGGCATCTCGTCGGGTTTCCAGTCGCGGAGGATCGGGCGGCGGGGCCATCGTGGCCATGCCGTGCTTGCCGCTGGAGATCACCTTGTATTCCCAATTTGCCATAAGGTGAGCCCCGTGTACCCGGGCGCCCCGGGCTTGGCCAAACGAAAATGGACGGCCTGCAATTATCCCGCGGCGACCGCCGGGGCGCGAGGCCCGCCCCTGGGTGTCGCGGCAGACGAGTGGTGCGGGCAAACGAAGCACCTTCGATCGACACGACCCGTGCCGTTGGTCCGCTCCAGGGTATGTGCGGCTTCTGGCGCGGGTTGCTCGTCAACTCGCCGCGCCGCCCCGGTGCCGGCTCAGCGCAGCCAAGCCTCGATCGCGAGGATCTTCGCCCCGAGGCTGCCTGGCTCGACCGCGGCCGCCTCGCCACCCCGGGCCGCACCCGTCGGCGGCAGGGTGCGAACCACCTCCTGGGTCAGTACCCGCGCTTCGGCAAGCAGCGTGGTCATCGCCGCATGCGGGACGGGGGCACGCGCCGGCTCGAACTGGAACTCGATGGGGACGACGATCTCCGCGCCGAAACTCCAGCGGCGCAGCACCAAGCCGGCGACCTGCGCCTGCGTCATCCCGATGAGGCGTTGCTCCTGCCGCGCAAGCGGCGTCGCCGGCAGTTCGCGCAACAGCAGGCCCGGGTCGCCCACCGTCCGCAGGTGCCGGTCGATCAGCACCATGCCGATGGCGTGCAACAGGCCCGCCGTGTAGGCCGTGCATTCGTCGAGCCCGCGGGAGGGCGCCTGGTGCTCCATCACCAGCGCACACGCCAAGGAGCGCCGCCAATATTCCGCCGGGCCCATGCCGTAGATGCGCAGCGGGGTGTTCAGGAAACGGCTCATCGCGAACGCCGCCGTCACCCGGTAGGCCTCGCGCATCCCCAGCAGTGCGAGCGCCTCCGCCAAGCTCGTCACGTCGCGCGCGCGACCGTAGTAGGCGCTGCCCGCCGCGTGCATCACCCGCGCCGCCAGCGAGGGATCGAAGCGGACCAGTTCGACGACCTCGTCGAGGTAGGTGCCGTCACTGAGCAGCAGCATCTGCAGCCTGGGCAGCACCGCGGCGGCCACCGGCAGATCGCGCAGGTAGGTCTCCAAATCGGCAGGGCAGAGCAGCAGCGGGGACATGCCTCCAACATCGCGCAAACCGGGGTAAAAATGAAGCAAACCGGCCGCGGAAAAATCACCCGACATGGACTGCCGCCGCGCCCCATTGTTCCGGGCGGGGAAAGGCGCGGCCCCGCCCCCACCACGCCGGAGCACGCGGGCCCGCGCGGTCCAGCCCCTGCTCCGGCGCTCCAGTCGCGCCTCCCGGCGGGCCCGCCAGACACCCCAGTCCGCCCGGCAAAATCCCCCGGAAAATCAACCGCTCCGACCGCCACGCGCTCGTTATCCACACATTCTTTACGCATGCGCCGCCGGCCCTCCCCGGGTCGATACCGGAGGGCCGCGCCGGTCCCCGGGGCCCGGCCCTAATGTTGTTGCCGCCCCGGGCCCTTGCGGATTGCCTTCCGTCACTACGCCGGAGGGCCTGCGGCCGCGGCGCAGTGCGCATCCCATGAATACCCTTTCGGTCCATGATGCAACCGGCGCCGCGCGCAACCGCGGCCGAATCGCACAAGGAGGAGCCCGGGCCACGGCCCGGTTGGCCGCCTAGCCGCGCCGGAGAGCGTGCGCGGCGTACCGGAGGACTTTCTCGAACCTCAACCTCTCACCCCAAACCCGGAGGAGTTTCCCATGAAGGAGTACGCACCGCACGAGATCAGGAATTTCGCCGTCGTCGGCCATTCGGGCGCCGGCAAGACCATGCTCTGCGAGGCCATGCTGGCTTGCAGCGGCGCCATCCCCAAGCTCGGCAGCATCGCGCAGAAGACCACCGTCTCCGACTACCACGCCGGCGAGCACGAGCACCTGATGTCGCTCCACACCACCTGCCTGCACACCGAGTGGCTCGGCAAGAAGCTCAACATCCTCGACTGCCCCGGCTACGCCGACTTCGCCGCCGACGGCCTCGGCGCCCTGCGCGTGGGCGATTTCGCCATCGTCGCCATCAACGCCGCCCACGGCATCCTCGTCGGCACCGACCAGGCGTGGGACTACGCCACGAAGTTCGGCCTGCCGAAGATGATCGTCGTCAACGCCCTCGACAAGGAGAACACCAAGTTCGACGAGATCGTCGAGGAGGCGCGCACGCACTTCGGGCCGAAGGTCTTCCCGCTGAGCATCCCGCTCAACCCGGGCCCGTACTTCAATCGCCTGCTCGACGTGATGCGCAGCAAGGTCGTCACCTACGCCACCGACGGCTCCGGCAAGTTCACCGAGGAGTCCGTCTCCGGTCCCTTGGCCGACCGCGTGCAAGCGCTCCACAAGCAGATCATCGAGCTCATCGCCGAGAGCGACGACACTTCTTCGACGAAGGCGGCACGCTCACCGAGGAGGAGCTGCGCGCCGGCGTGCACGGCGCATTCCAGTCCGGCCAGCTCGTCCCCGTCTTCGGCGTCTCCGCCGAGAAGGACATCGGCATCGCCCGCCTGCTCGACATCATCGCCAAGTACGGCTCCTCCCCCGTCGACCGCGCCCGGATCCCCGCCCGCGACGCCGCCGGCGCCGAGACCGAGCTCCAGCTCGACCGTCCCGAGACCGTCATCCACGTTTTCAAGACACTGGCCGAGCCGCACGTCGGCGAGCTCTCGTTCTTCCGCGTCTACTCCGGCTCCGTCACCGGCAACATGGAGCTCTACAACGCCTCGCGGAAGGTCACCGAGCGCCTCGGCCAGCTCCAGGTCGCCAACGGCAAGACCCGCACCACCGTGCCCAAGCTCGGCCCCGGCGACATCGGCTGCGTGCTCAAGCTCAAGGACACCCACACCGGCAACACCCTCTGCTCACCCGGTCTCGCCCTCGAGCTGCCCAAAGTCGCCTACCCCAGGCCGAAGGTCCACGCCGCCATGGTCCTCCACACCCGCGGCGAGGAGGACAAGCTCGCCACCGGCCTGAACACCCTGCACGAGGAGGACCCCACCTTCAGCCACCGCTACGACGGCGAGATCAAGCAGCACCTCCTCTCCGGCCAGGGCGACATGCACCTGCAGGTCGTCGCCGAGCGCCTCAAGCGCCGCTTCAACGTCGCCATCGACCTGATCGAGCCGCGTATCCCGTATCGTGAGACCATCCGCGGCCGGGCCGAGTCGAAGTACCGCCACAAGAAGCAGACCGGCGGCTCCGGCCAGTTCGCCGAGGTCTGGATGCGCATCGAGCCGAAGGCGCGCGACGCCGGCGTCGAGTTCACCGAATCGCTCGTCGGCCAGAACGTCGACCGCGTCTTCGTGCCCTCCGTCGAGAAGGGCGTGAAGACCGCCTGCGCCGAGGGCATCCTCGCGCACTTCCACGTCACCGACGTGAAGGTCGAGTTCTACGACGGCAAGATGCACCCCGTGGACTCCAACGACGTGTCCTTCCAGGTCGCCGGCTACTGGGCCTTCAAGGAGGCTTTCGCCAACGCCCGCCCCTGCCTGCTCGAGCCGATCTACAACGTCGAGGTGCAGGTGCCCGAGGCATTCATCGGTGCCGTCATGGGCGACATCTCCAGCCGTCGCGGCAAGATCCTCGGCGTCGACAGCGACGGAGCCTTCCAGATCGTGAAGGCGGTGGTGCCGCAGAAGGAACTCGCGAAATACTCCACCGTGCTGCGCGCCCTCACCGGCGGCCGTGCCAGCCACACGGAGAGCTTCGCCTATTACCAGGAGATGCCCGCCGAGTTCGAGAAGGTCGTCGTCGAGGAACGGAAGAAACAATACGCCGCCGAACACGGCGGCCACTGAGCTGTCCGCCCGGTCGCCACCCAGGCTCCACACCAACGGCGGCGACCGGGCACTAGCATCGTTTCTGCGCCCCGGAGCCCCTCATGACCGCCCTCCCTCCGCCCAAACCGATGGAGTGCCGCATCCTGCCATCAGCCGGCCGCACGATCACAGGGCTTCCCCTCCTTGGGGCTTTGTTCGCCGCCCCAATGCTCTCGGGCACCTCGCCGGAGAAGATCGCTCCGCTCGACCGCACGGTCGTCGCCGTCACCGACTTCGCGCCCGCCGGGCGCGAGCTTCCTGTCCCGTCGGCGCAGAACCCCGTGTACTACGCCGGCGTGAATGCCGGATACCGCAGCTACTCCGGTTTCGCGATCGGAGGGAACAAGCCGCCGCGCGACAACACGATGCTGCGTGTGATCACCAAGGTCCTGGCCGACCAGCATTTCCTTCCCGCCAACGCCGACCATCCCGCCACGCAGTTCATCGTCGTGTCCTGGGGCTCGCTCGGCACCAGCACCAACAGCAGCGGCCCCGGCGCCGCGCTGGCCTTTCTCGGTGGCGAGAAGTTCGATCTCATGGGGGAGCGGCCCGAGGTCCCGGGCCACATCGGTGCCGAAGTATTCAAGCGCCGCTGGCGCAGCGGCGAAGCCGAACTCGTCCTCGATCTTTCCGGCCGCAACCTCTACGCGGTCCTCATCCGCGCCTACGACCTCCAGGCCGCCATCGAGGGCCGCATCGTCCAACTCTGGGAAACCCGTCTCGCCTGCCCGACCACCGGCACCAATCTCACCGACGCGTTGCCCGCGCTCGTCGTCTCCGGCCGGCACGTGATCGGCCGCGAGACGCCCCAGCCCCTCGTGCGCAACGCCGCCCGCACCCGCGACGCCTGGGTCGAGATCGGCGAATCCGAAGTGATCGAATACATCGACGCCACCGAGGCGACCATGGCCGAGGTGCGCCGCACCCGGCCCACGCCCGCCACCGGCGCGAAATAGCCGCGCACCGCCCTTTCACCACAGCGTCTCGATCCACACGGTCTGGCGCGAACCGCCACCCGCGCCGAGCAGCCACACGCGCCGGCGCGTGCCGAGCCGGGCCTTCGCCAACGCGACGATGTCCGGATCCGTCTGTCGCTCGCGGCAGGTCGGCTCCGATTCCCCGCCCATCGTGTACTCTATCCGGTAGGACCGCGCGCCGTTCACCGTCAACCGGGTCGCTTCGACCACGGTGATCCGCACCGCCACCGCCGCGCCGCCGCGCAGAAGCCGGACCGCCCGCCACCGCCGCACGATTCCGCCGAAGAACATCCCGTACCCGATCCCCGCCGGCAGCACCGCCAGCAGCCCGATCCAGCCGTTCTCATCGAACCGCCCGCCCACGGGCAGGGCCAACTCCGGATACCCGGCCAGACACCGCACCCGCAACGCCGCCCCCTCGGCCCAGCGAGGGCCGCTGGTATGGCAGCGCCCCGCCAGGCGCCGCCCATCCGGCGCAGTATACGAGAACTCGTACGCCACGGAGCGATCGGTGTAGGGCGAAGACAGATCGTCCTCCACGCGTACGACGACTCCGGGCACCTCGACCCCGTCCGGGCACGCCAAACGCCACTGTTGCGGCAGCCGCCACGGGATGCTGACGGCGGCGATGATCGTGCCGAGGACGGTGAATACCGCCCCCACGGCGAGCCGGTTCAGCGAGGCCGCCTGCGCCTTGGCGCGCCAACGCAACACCCACGGCACCCGGCGCGGTCGCTCGGCGGCCAGGAACCCTGCCAGTTCGGCGGGGACGTCGTCGGGCTCGGGCAACGGAGGGGGATGCACCGCGCCAGACTCGCGGTTTGCGCGCGTCCAACAAGCCGATTCACCCGGCCCCACCGCCCCGCGGTGTCGGCGCCACCCGGGGTGTCGCGCCTGCGCATCCCGCAGTCTCCATCTTGCTTCCGGCCGCGGCTCCGCTCAGACCCATGCTCGCGCTTTCTCCTTCGCATCATGTCCGGATCCCCTCGCCTGCTCCGTTCCCACTCGCTCTTCGTTCTGCTCGCGTTGGCCGCCACCGCGCCGCTCGCGGGCGAAACCACCAGCAAGATCGAACCGCTGGACAAGAAGACGGTCGCTGTGACCGACCTCACCGACGCCGGCCGCGAACTCCCCATTCCCTCGCCCGCCCAGCCGGTCTACTACCTCGGCATCAACGCCGGCTACCGCGCCTACTCCGGCGGAGTCATCGCCGGCGACCCGCCCCCGGACCCGAAGATCATGTTGCGCACCATCACCCGGGTTCTCGCCGCCCAGGGCTTCCGTGCCGCCACCCCCGACCATCCCGCCACCCAGATCATCGTCTGTTCCTGGGGCGTGATCGGCTCCGGCGGCCGCAACCTTCTCGGCCCGGGCAGCGCCCTCCAGTTCCTCGGCGGCGGCAAGCTCAACTTCGTCAACGAGGCCTCCATCACCGGCAGCGGACCGAGCCTGATGGAAGCCATGACCCGGAACTTCCGCAGCCCCGCAGCCGACACCATCGTCGAGATGTCGCACGATACCCTCTACGCCGTGCTGCTCCGCGCCTACGACCTGAAGGCCGCCGAGGCGGGCAGCACCGTGCAGCTCTGGGAAACCCGCGTCGCCACCTCCGCTCCCGGCACCACGCTGGCCGAGGCCCTGCCCCGCATCGTCGTCTCCGGCCAGCACGTGATCGGCCGCGAGACCGCTCAACCCGTCCTGGAGAATGCCGCCCGCACCCAACACGCTTGGGTTGAGATCGGCGAGTCGACTGTCGTCGAGTACCTCGACCTCGCCGACCTCATCAAGGCCCAGGAAACCGTGCGCGAGCAGCAGCGGGACCAAGCCCTCCCGCCGGAGCCGCCCACCCCCGCGCCAGCCCCAGCCGCCAAGTAGGCACCACCGCCGCGCGCTGTGCACCTGCGGGTGGCCCTGCTCGGGATGCTCGAGCGGTCGCAGCCCCCGCGCGCCGCGCCCCGTTCACCGCACCGCGGGGTGCTCCGCCAGCTTGCGGAGCGCGCCGGCGAGCAGGGTCTTGCCGGGTTCCACGCGGTGCCACGGCGAAGCACCCGAGGGATGCGGCAACGGCAGCACATCGAACCGGTGGCCGCGCCACTCGGTCGGGAACACGTGCCCGATCCGCTCCGTCAGCAACGCCGGTTCGAGGAACTGATTCATCGCCAGCTTGCCCACCGCGATCACCAGCTGCGGCTTGAGCAGCTTCACCTCCGCCTCCAGCCAGCGGAGACAGTTCGCGATCTCGTCCTCATCCGGCACACGGTCGCCGCCCTCGGGCTTCTTGCCCGGGAAACAGCGGCACACCGCGGCGAAGTAGACTCGGTCGCGCGTCTCGTCCTCGGTCCAGCCGAGCGCCGCGTGGAACCACTTGAAGAGCGTCTTGCCGGCCGTCCACGCGAACGGCCGGCCCAGCACCGGCTCCTTGTCGCCCGGCGCCTGCCCGACCAGCAGCACCTTGCTGCGCACCGGGCGCCCCGGCACCGACGGCGGGATCATGCGCGGGCAGAGTCTGCACGCGCGCAGCTTCGCGATGTGGCGTTGGATCGGGTCGACCGGCATCGCCGCGACTCCAACCGCCTTCCCACGCGCTCGCCAGCCCGAAGCGGTCCGCGCCGAAAGCATCGATCTCGAATCAAACCCTAACAGGCTGCTGAAAAACCACCGGTTTTGATGGAGCGGAGGCTTATCGCGGCGTATTCAGCCGCAAAAGCAAGCTGCGCTTGGGTGTTGGCGCCGCCGAAGCGGCGCGGCC
>JAGVUB010000073.1 GCA_019136515.1 Verrucomicrobiota bacterium | reverse complement strand
ACGAACGTTCCGGAAGCGCTCCCCGAAAGATCCTTTGGCAAACCTCCCCGTTCCCAAACTGGCGCAGCCAGTTTGTTCAGCAGCCTGCGGACGAAGTCCGACAGGCTGCTAGGCTTTGGCTCCCTTGGTCAACCAACGGCGCAGGAAGAGCGCGATGAGGCAGCCGACGAAGGCGTAGAGGCCGAGCCAGAGCCACATGGCGGACGGGGTCTGCCAGTAGGGCAAGCGGTTCTCCACCAGCGCCTGTTGGAGCGGCATCGCGGCGCCGTCGACTGTGACGGTCTCGGGCGACCAGCGTTCGAGCAGATGGCCGGAGAACGCGCTGACAAAGGTCTTGGCGGCAAACCAGGGAATCATCGAAAGCCCGAGGTAGGTGCCTTCCTGGCCCTTGGGGGCGATCGCGGCGGTGTACTCGTAGAGCTTCGGCGACCAGAGCACCTCGCCGATGGTGACCAGCACCATGCAGAGGATCGCCATCGCGTAGTGCGCCTGAGCAATGCCCATGCCGTACCATTGCCACGGCAACGCCATCGGGAAGAGCGCCAGAGCAGAGATCATCGAGCCGTATACGAGCATGCTGAAAACGCGGAATTTGTTCGCGAGCGGGATGAACAGGATCAGGCCCAGCACGATGCCGATCGGGTTGATCATGTTGAGCACGCCGATGGCGGCGTCCGGCCCGATCGTGCGCTCCCAGTACTTTGGCATGAGCAAGTAGAGGTAGGCGTAGACCGCGCGTACGCCGAGCACGAGGGCGATGAGAACGATCAGGCGGAAGAAGGCGGGCTCGTGAATGACATCCTTGGCGATCTCCAGCGGCCGCTTGCGGACCGGTTGTTCCTGTGCCGCCTCCCGGGCCTCGTCGGATCCGTGGAGCTGGTCATCGCGGCGGATCATGAGTTCGGCGACGATCCAGCACAACATGGCGAGCACGACACCCATCGTGAAGATGTGGACGTTGGCGACCTTGAGCTGGAGGCGGACGATGTCGATGGAGGCGCCACCGGCGGCGGCACCGATGTTCATGAAGAGATACCAAAGGTTGAAGCCGGCGCTGCGGGAGCGCTTGGTGGTGTAGCGCTGGGTGGCCGACTGGAAGATGGTCTGGATCGCCGCCATGAACGGCGCCATCAGGACCAGCAACACGGCGGCGATCAGTCCGCGGTGGGGAAGCCCCGGCATGAGCCCGACGGCGAGCACGGCGCCGCGCAGCAGGAGCATCGCCAACATCGAGAACCGGAGCGACTTGCGGATGCCGAGCCAGTCGGTGACGAGGCCCGAGAAGGTCAGCAGGATCGTCGTGGCGGAGGTGAAGACGGCGATCGTGTAGCCAGCGTTCTTGTCGCTCATCCCCAAGTCCTGCGAGAGAAAGAGCGAGGCGATGGTCAACATCGCGAAGTAGAACGTGCAATCGAGGATATTGACGATCTGGATGCCCCAGAACTCGGCGCGGGTCTCGCGCAACACGCCGAAATCGCGGAAATAGTCGCCGATCATCTTGGCGGCGGAGCGGGGGGAGGAGGCTTGGCTCATCGGGTGCGGGTGGGGACATTAGCGGAGCCGACCGCATGCCAACTGTCGAGCCGGCGAATGGCGGGCTGCAGCCGCGGCTTGCGTGGGGCGGCGCGGCCCCGTGCAATCGATCCGCCCACATGCACCTCCGCCGCCTCGCCCTCCAGCACTTCCGCAATGTCGCCTGGGCGGAGTTGGCGTTGCCGGCCGCCGGCGCGGCGCTGGTCGGGGCCAATGGCCAGGGGAAGACGAACCTGTTGGAGGCGGTCGGCCTGCTCACGGCGCTGCGCTCGTTCCGCCAGGGCGACAACCGCCTGCTGATCGCGCACGGCCAGCCGGAGGCGGCGTTGCGGTTCGAACTCGAACACGAACGCCTCGGCGCGACCGTGGTGACGCTTCGGCTGCGGCCCGAGGGCAAGGAGGTGGAGGTCGACGGCACCAAGGTGGTGCGCTTCGGCGACTTCCTCGGCAAGTTTCCCACGGTGCTGTTCTCCTCGCAGGACAACCAGCTCATCCGCGGCAGCCCCTCGGCTCGGCGGCGTTGGCTCGATCTCGTGCTCGCGGCGATGGATGCAAACTACCTCGACGTGTTGCAGCGGTACCATCGGGCGCTCGACGGACGCAACCGGTTGCTCAAGGAGCGCGCGGAGGCCGCGCAGTTGGCGGCGTTCGAGCAACCGCTGGCCGCGGCGGGGGCGGCGGTGGTGCGCGCCCGCGTGGCGGGCGTGAGCGCGCTCGGGGCTAGGGTCCGCGCCGCCTATGCCGCGATCGCCCCCGCGCAGGAGTCCGCGGACCTCGTGTACGAGTCGGATGTGGCCGAGGGCGACGAAGCGTCGCTGGCGGCGCTCTTCGCCGCGAACCGGGAGCGCGACCTGCTCATGCGATCGACTTCGCGTGGGCCGCACCGCGACGACATCGACCTCACCCTCGATGGGCGCTCGAGCCGCGATTTCGGGTCGGAGGGGCAGCAGCGCAGCCTGGTGCTGGCGCTGCGACTGGCGCAGCTCGGGCATTTCCGCGAGCGGTCGGGGGTGCGCCCGGTGGTGCTCGCCGACGATGTGCTCGGCGAACTCGATGCCGGGCGGCGCGCGCGGTTCTGGTCGGCGATCGAGCCGGGTACCCAGGTGCTGGCGACGGGCACGGCGGTGCCGGAGGGGGTCGCGGAAGGCTGGCGGGTATTCCGCGTCGAGCGCGGCACATTTCGTGCAGAAGGCGAGGCCTGATGGACCTGACGACAGGCCAATGGCTCGGTCTCGCGGCAGCGGCTTTGCTGATCGGATTGTCCAAGGGCGGCGTGGCCGGCCTCGGCATCCTGGCGGCGGCAGTGGCGGCCAACGTGTTGCCGGCGAAGGCGGCGAGCGGCTTCGTGCTGCCGTTGCTGGTCGTGGGCGACCTGATCGGGTTGCGGATGTTTCAACGGCATGCCGACTGGTCGCAGCTATGGCGGCTGTTCCCTTGGACGGTGGCGGGGGTGTTGGTCGGGTACTGCACGCTCGGCCGGGTGGACGACACGGAGGCGCGACTGTTGATCGGCGCGCTGATCGTCGCGTTGGTGGCCGCGCATCTGGAGGCGCGGCGGCGCGCCCGGGAGCAGACGGATTCGGCGGCGCTTCCGCCCGAATGGCTGGCGCCGCTGGCGGGATTGCTGGCGGGCTTCACGACCCTGGTCGCCAACGCAGCCGGTCCGGTGTTGATCGTGTACCTGCTGGCCATGCGGCTGCCGAAGCTCCAGTTTCTGGGGACTTCGGCGTGGTTCTTCGGCCTGCTCAACCTCGCGAAGGTGCCGTTCATGGCGCACCTCGGGCTGGTGAACTGGGGGAGTCTGGCGAGCAATGCCCGGCTTGTGCCAGTGGTCGTGCTCGGCGCGCTGGCCGGGCGCTGGCTGGTGGCTCGGCTGGACCAGAAACGGTTCGAGCTGGTCGCGCTGGTTCTGGCGCTGCTCGCCGGTGTGAAGTTGCTCGTGGGCTGAACGGCCTCCACGCTCGCTGCACCATGGCCCGCCGCAACGTACGCGATCTCTGGAAGGCGAAACTCGAGGGACGGCTGCCGTCGCCCGAGATGCCGGCGGCGTTGCTGCGGCTGGCGGGCAGGAAAGCGACCGCGGTGGGCGCGGTGTTGCCGCCGCGCACGGTGTTCGCCGGGCGGGTGCTCGGAATTGACCCGAGCTTGCGCGGCACGGGTTTGTCGCTCGTGGAGATCGCGGGCGGGCGGCAGCCGGTGGTGCTGCTCAGCCGCACCGTAAAGGTGCCGCCGAAGCACGACATGGCCTACTGCCTGGGCGAGATCTTCCGCGCGGTGGCGGCGGTGCTGCGCGACCACGCGGTGGACCACGTGGCGCTGGAGAAGACGATCTTCGTGCAGAATGTGGCGACGGCGCAGATCCTCGGCGCGGCGCGCGGGGCGGCGATCGCGGCGGCGGCGCTGGCGGAGAAGCCGGTCTTCGAATATCCGCCGCTGCGCATGAAGCAGGCGGTGGTGGGCGTGGGCAACGCTAGCAAGGAGCAGGTGGCGCGCACGGTGATGGCGCTGGTCGGCCACAGGCGCCCGCTGGCCTACGACGAGGCCGATGCCACCGGCGTGGCGCTCTGCCACGCGTTCACCTGGCGCGGGTAGTGTCGGAGGCCGATCGGGGCCGATGGGCGGCGCGGGCTTTCCCGCTAGCACCATCGCAAAACGAAAAAGCCGCGGAGTGTTCCGCGGCTTCGGGCAGGATCGATCAATGGGCGCTCAGCGGCGACGGCGACGAAGCAACACGGCTGCCGCGAGGGCGGCAACACCCAGAAACGCCGCATAGGTGGAAGGCTCGGGAATCGCGACCACGCGCCACTGGCCGATCTCGGTAAGCGGAATTTCAGCAGTAGCATTTCCGCTGTATCCGGCAAAAATGGAGCCCGTTGTGCCCGCCGTTGGCAGTAGGGTCGCGATATCACTCAGATCGATTGTGGCGGCTCCCGTGAAGGCCCGAGCACTAGTCGAGAACGACTGCGTGTACTCAGAATGTTCGTTGAAGAGGTTCAGGTCGACCATGGAACCGGAGTAGTCATCCCAAAAAACCAGGCTGTAGGCGATAGGTGATCCGGTCGGCGTCAGATTGCCCAAGACGGTTGGGTTCGGGCCCGGGGGTGGAACATCGGTCAGAAAACGGTCCAAGTTGACGCCGTCGTATAAAGAGCGGGTAGAGTCGTCAGCATCGGCGAACAATCCGGTGCTCGTGATCGTGACCTCAGCCGCGTTGGAGACGTTGATCTCAAGCAGCACGGCGGCGTTCACGGCGACGGGGGCGATGAGGCAGAGGGCGAGTGTGCTTAGGCGCATGGCGGAAGTGGTTTGCGGGTGGAGTCGATAGGGCAAACGCCTCAGCCGCAAGTGGCGAGGCTACCGATTGGCCGAAAGTAGCCGAACCGCGCGCCACGATTAGTCGGCTTCCTGATGAATGAAATGAATCGGTGCGCTCACTCCTCTGATGCGGACGAGAGGCGTGCCAAGAACCACGGCTGCCCCGCGGCAATTCAGCTGTTTTCGCCCAGTTGTCTCACCGTCGACTGATCTCGGATCCGCCGATAGACGAGGAACGCTCAGTTCGCCGGCGCGGTGCCGAGGACCTTCTTGAGGATCTTGCCGAGCTCACCGACGCGGAAGGGCTTCGAGAGGTAACCGTTGAAGCCCATGTCGAGGTAGCGGCGCATCATGTCCTCGCTGTCGTAGCCGGAGGAGATGATCGCGCGCAGCTCGGGCTGGAGCTTCTTGAGCTCCCGATAGGTGTCCTCGCCGCCCATGCCGCCGACGATGGTGAGATCGAGGATGACGCAGTCGTAGGGTCGGCCCACGTTGAGGTAACGCTGGAAGAGGGCGATGGCGTCCTTGCCGTTGCGGGCAACGTCGAACTTGTAGCCGAGATTCTCCAACATGATGCCGGTGAGGTGGAGGATCTTCTCCTCGTCGTCCATGACGAGGATGCGGCCGGTGCCGAAGCGCAGGGTGGGGGCCTCGCGTTGGATCTCGGCGACGGGCTGGTCGGCGCGGGGGAGGAAGATGGAGAAGGTCGTGCCGGAGCCCGGGGTGGAGGTGACGCCGATCTGGCCTCCGTGGGTCTTGACGATGGAGATGACGGTGGCGAGGCCGAGACCGGTGCCGGTCTTCTTGGTGGTGAAGAAGGGCTCGAAAATCTTCTGAAGGATCTCGGGCGGGATACCGGAGCCGTTGTCCTGGACCTCGAAGTGCACGTAGTCGCCAGCGGCCAGCGGCGGGACATCGCCCTCGTGCAGGGTGGCGTTGTAGGCGCGGACCCAGACGTTGCCGCCGCTGCCGGGCATGGCCTGGATCGAGTTGATGATGAGGTTCTGGAAGACGCGGATGATCTCGGCCTTGTCGGCGTGGATCATGTGCAGGTCGTCGGGGAACTGGAGCTCCACCTTGACCGGGGTGCCGACGGCGGCAAGGCGCACGGATTCCTGGAGGATCTCGCCAGGGTTGAGGATCTGGCGCAGGTCGGCACCCCCGCGGGCGAGGGCGAGGAGCTGGCGGGTTAGTGCCTTGGCAGCGATGCAGCCCTTCTCGGAGTCCTCGAGCTGGTTGTAGTCGCGAGTCTCCCGGGCGATGGAGATGCCGCCGAGGATGGTGGTGAGGAGGTTGTTGAAGTCGTGGGCGATGCCGCCCGCGAGCAGGCCTAGGGTCTCGAAGCGGTTGGAGCGGATGAGCTCGTCGGGGGTGAGTGTCATCTCCTCGGGATCGCGGAAGACGAAGACGGCGCCCTGAACCTTGTCCTCGGAGTCCTTGGCGGGGATACAGGCGAAGACCACCCGGCGCAGGCCGCCCTCGGACGGCAGGGAGTGCTCGTCGTTGAGCGGGACCTCCTCGCCTGTTTCGATGGTGTGGACGATCGGGCTCTCAACGGGCAGCTGGTTGAGGCGATGGACGAGCGTGACGAGTTCGGCGGCGGCACGGCCTTCGCCCCGCGTCGGTGTGGTGCCGAGCATGCGCGCGGCGCGGTCGTTGAGGAAGACGACACGGGCCTCGCGGTCGGCGACGATGATGCCCTCGTTGATGGCGTCGAACGAGGCGCGCAGGAGCAGCGGGGCCATGCGGGCCGGGGCACCAGGGGTGGCGCCCGGGACGAAGAAGCCGAGGGCGCGTTGGAGGGCCCGGCGCCGGTCGAACGAACGGATGATCGTAGCGTGGACGAGGATGGGGCGTCCGTCGTGCGTGCGCAGCTCGAGGGTGTCGCGCAGAACCGGCTGCCCGGGTGCCTGCTCGGCAAACCACGCGAGCGCGCCACGCGGCACCTGATCGGTGGGCAGCAGGTGGGCGAAGCTCTCGGGGCCTGGGGGCAGATCGGCCTCCCTGTATCCGGTGAGTTTACACAGCCCGGCGGAGAACCAGTAGCTGCCGTTGGCAAAGTCGAGGTCGAAAGCGGCGAAGTCGCCCTGACGGCCGAAGGTGGCGAGGCGGTCCTCGCTGGCGATGCAGGACTCCTCGAACTCCTTGCGTTCCTGGATGCTGGTCATCGTGCCGAGCACCCGGCACAACGTGCCATCGTCGCCGAAAGTCTGCATGCCGTTGGCAAGAACCCACTCGTAGGAACCGCCCTTGGTGCGCATGCGAAACTCGGCGCTGAAGGAGCGTGTGAGGTTGGCGGCCTTGCGGTCGGCATGGTCGGGGGCCGCGGCCGAATCCTCGGGATGGACGAGGTCGCGCCACGTCGTCTCCTGATTGGCGAGATCCTTGTCGAGGAAGCCGAGGAGGTTCTTCCAGGCCGGGGAGAAGTAGAACTGCTGGGCGGCGAAATCGAGGTCGAAGAAACCGAGCTGGCTGCGTTCGATCAGGGGGGCAAAGCGGGCCGCCGGTCCGGCGACGGCCTCGGGGCTGGCGGCGCGGCCCACCGTGCTGGTCTTGGCGACATGGGCGAAATAGAGCGCCGGGGTGGTGCCGGCGATCCGTTCCAGATGGACGGTGACGTCGAACGGTGAAGACAGCTTGGGTTGCGCGGCAAGGGTCACTCCCGCGGGGGTGCTCCCGGTATCCAGGAGTGCGAGCCACTGGGTCTCAAGCCACTCCGGGTCGGACGAGACGACGTCGAAGAGGAACAGATTCGAGAACGAATCGCCGTGCAGCGCCCCTGGGTCCACCTGCCACCATTGGCTGACAATGGCGCTGGCGTACTGGATGGTTCCGTTGGCGGTGAGAATGAGGGTGGCCTCGTCGCTCACGGTAGGCTGGGTTGGAGGGCTGGGGAAGCACGCGTGCGGCGCGTGGTGGTTGGGAAGCGAAGGCTAGGGGTTTCGGGCGACGACCCAATCCGAAACTGGTTAAAAAACCGTAAGCACCGACGGCCAAGTCGGGCCCCTGGAAGCCGGTTCAGCGGCGGGCCGAAGTTGTGCGCCAAGCGGCGGTGCGGCCGGCAAGGAAATCGATATAGGCCGAATGATCGTTGAGGCAGGGGACGTGCTTGAACTCGGCGCCGCCGGACAGGAGGAATGTCTGCTTCCCCGCGGTGGCGATCTCCTCGAGCGTCTCGAGGCAATCAGCGGTGAAAGCGGGAGTCATCACCAGCAACTTCCGCACTCCCGCCTGCGCCAGGCGGACGAGTTCGCGGTCGGTGAAGGGCTCCAGCCAGGGCTCGCCCGGTAGTCGGGACTGGAACGAGACGGAGACCTTGTCCGCCGGGAGCCCGGCGCGCGCCGCGAAGGCCCGGACGGTGGCGAAGCACTGTGCGCGGTAGCAGGTGGCGTGGGCGGGGCTGGCGAGCGAGCAGCAATCCGGCACGCGTTGGCAGTGCGCGTGCGAGGAGTCGGCCTTGCGCAGATGGCGCACCGGCACTCCGTGGAAACTGACCAGCAGATGATCGAAACCGCCGGCCAAGTCGGACGCCGACACCGCATGCAACGCCTCGATATAGTCCGGATCGGCGAAGAACGGCTGCACGGTGGTGAAACGCAGCGCGGGCGCCACGCGGCGCGCCTCCTCGTAAACCTTCACGACGACCGTCTCCCAGCTCGACATCGCATAGTGCGGATACTGCGGGATCAGGAAGACCTCGCGCACGCCCGCGTCGCGCAGCTTGGCGAGGGCGCCGGCGATCGAGGGGTCGCCGTAGCGCATACCGGCCACGACCGGCAGGCCGACCGCCGCCTCGAGCTTGGAGCGTACCTTCTCGGTGGTGACGAGGAGCGGAGCGCCCTCCGGAGTCCAAACCTGGGCGTAGGCGTGGGCCGACTTCTTGGGCCGGACCCGCAGAATGATGCCCTCCAGCAGCAGCCAGCGAAACCAGGCCGGGTAGTCGATCACTCGCTCGTCGCCGAGGAACTCGCGCAGATAACGGCGGACATCGGAAACTGACGTGGAGGCGGGTGAACCGAGGTTGACCAGCAGGACAGCTTGCTCGGGCATGGGGCGGAAGAGGTCGCGAGAAACGCGGCGATGTCAACGGGCTTCGGCACCGGCGGTGCGTCGGATCGGATGCTATTTCGCGACGGCTGCTTCCTTCACCGTGAAGGGGTGGTCCTGCAGTCCGGTGGCGAAAAAGACCAGGCGCACCGGCTCGGTGCCGACAGTGCGACCGTTGTGTTCGAGGCCGACCAACTCCGCGAAGGCGTCGCCGGTGCGGAAGGTGCGGGTGGGGCCGTCCTTCTGCTCGACGGCGATGGTGCCGGCGAGGATGTAGGCGAAACAAGGAACGGTGTGCCGATGCCAGCCGGTCTCGGCGCCGGGCGGGAGCTCGACGAGCAGACCCGAGACCTCGGCCGGGGCGCCGATCGGGTAGGCGAGGGGCGTGCCGGCGACATCGGTCGAGGTGCGCAGCAACGGGGTGGTGCGCACGGCGTGGTTGTATTCGGAGACTTCTTCGCGGGCCGAGGCCGGGAGCGCCAAGGCGAGCAGGACGGCGAGGGGCAGCAGGTGCAGGAGCCGAAGGGGCGGTTGCATGGACGCAAGGTGCCGGCGAACCCCGGCGAGGTCACGGGCGAAGTCGTGCCCTTCGGCGATGGCCGGCACCGGATGCCCCGGGGCGCAACCCCATGGAAGATTCCTTGTCTTCCGCGCCCGGAACCGTTCACGATTTCAGTTTTATGGCCTACAAGATTGACCCCGAAAACTGTGTTGCCTGCGGTGCGTGCGTCGAAGCCTGCCCCGAGGGCGCGATCTCCGAGAAGGATTCGGTCTACTCGATCGATCCTGCCAAGTGCGTCGACTGCGCCGCGTGCGAATCGACGTGCCCGAACGGCGCGATCAGCGCGGGCTGATCCCCGGGCGCTGCCCAGCTTCCCGGATCTTTCCGCGGGAGCCCACCGAAAAGGCCGCGGATTTTCCGCGGCCTTTTCGTTTTCCTTTTGGCCACCGGCTCGCAACCTGCGGGCCATGAGTTGGCCCTACTACGCGATCCTTCACGTTGCCGGCATCCTGCTGCTGACCGGTGCAACCTTTGCGGTGTTTGGCGGCGCCTCGGAGGCGCGGCGCAAACTGATCCTGATGGCCGGCGGGATCCTCAGCCTGCTGGCGCTGGTTGGCGGCTTCGGCTTGGCTGCGAAAAAACTCGGGATGCCCAACCCGATGGACTGGCCGGCCTGGCTCTGGGTGAAGGTGCTGTGCTGGGTCGGGCTCTCGGCCATCGCCGGGATCGCCTACCGTCGCCGTGCGCAGACGCCGCGCTGGATCGCGCTGACGACGTTCTTCCTGCTCGTGGCGCTCGTGATGGCGTTCCTGAAGCCCGCACTCGGCCGCTGAACGCCCGCCATGCTCGGCGACGCCAACCATCTCCCCGTCTGCGGTGTGTGGGTCGACGAGCAGGGGCACGCGCATGTCTCGCTGGCGACCGAGGCGGGCGAGCGCACGGAGGCGCTGGCGGAGTTCCATCCGTTCGCCTGGCTGCGCGAGCGGCCGGCGGAGCTGCCGCCGCACGCGGAGCTCGCCGCGCTGACCGGCGACGGGCTGTACCCGTTTCTCGTGCACACCCGCACGGCGCCCGCGCACGAGGCGCTGCTCAAGCAGGTCGGGGCCGCCGGCTACGACGTGCTGCGTCCGCTGGAGTGCCAGTTTCTCCTCCAGAAACGCCGCCGGCTCTACGATGGCCTGCGCTTCCACCAGCTGCGCCGCTGCCAGCTCGACATCGAGACGGCCGCGGCCGGCGAAGACCACTTCAGCGACCCGGCGCAGCCCGGCGACCGCGTGCGGGCGATCGGCCTGCGCTTCGGCGATCGCACCGAGCTGCTCGAACTTGCGGCCGACACCGACGACGCCGAGCGCGACCTGCTGCAAGCGCTCAACGCGCGGCTCGCCGCCGAGGATCCCGACACGATCGAGGGGCACAACCTCTTCAAGTTCGACCTCGATTACCTGCGCGTGCGCGGCAAGCGCCTGAAGGTCCCGTGCGCGTGGGGGCGTTTCGGGCAGAAGGCCTCGTTCCGCAACAGCCGCCTCAAGCTCGCCGAACGCTGGCTCGACTTCCCCCGTTGCGACGTGCCCGGTCGCGCCGTCGTGGACACGTTTCTGCTCGCGCAACTCTACGACATCTCGTCGCGCGAGCTCACCGCGTACGGGCTGAAGGACCTCGCGCGGCACTTCGGCATCACCACCGAGGAGGCCGAGGAGCGCACCTACCTGCCCGGCGCGCAGATCCAGCGGGCGTTCCACGCCGACCGCGAGCGCTTCCGCGCGTACCTGCGCGATGATCTGCGCGAGACCGCCGGGCTCGGCGACCTGCTCCTGCCGACCTACTTCGAGCAGGTGAAGGCGTTCCCGACGACGTTGCAGGAGGCGGCGTTGCGCGGCACGAGCACCAAGGTCGACCTGCTCTTCCTCGAGGAATACTACCACCGGCGTGCGGCAATCCCGGGACCGGTGGAGGTGGCGACGTTCGAGGGCGGCTTCTCCCGGAGTTTCCAGGAAGGGGTCTTTCGCGACGTGATGCACTTCGACGTCGCCTCGCTCTATCCGAGTCTGCTGCTGAGCATGGGGCGCAACCCCCGCAGCGACGCGCAGGGCGTGTTCATCCCGTTGCTCCGCCAACTGCGCGACTACCGCCTGAAGTACAAGGCGCTCGCGCGCACCGAGCCCGATCCGGAGCTGCGCGCCGAGTACGCGGCGCGCCAGGCCAGCTTCAAGATCCTGATCAACTCGTTCTACGGCTACCTCGGGTTCTCCGGGGCGCGTTTCGGCGACGGCGAACTCGCAGCCGAGGTCACCCGCCGCGGCCGCGAGCTGCTGCAGGCGCTCATCGAGGAATTCGGCAAGCACGATTGCACGATCCTGGAAGCGGATACGGACGGCATCTACCTGGCCTCGGCCCGGTGGTTCGCCGCGCCGGAGGAGCTGCTCGCCAAGGTCGTCGGCATCCTGCCGGCGGGCATCGAGCTGGAGTACGACGGCTCGTACCGCGCGATGTTCTGCTACAAGGCGAAGAACTACGCGCTCTACGACGGCGAGAAGGTGACGATCCGCGGCTCGGCGCTGCGGTCGCGCGGCATCGAACCGTACCTCAAGAGGCTCGGCGACCAGCTGATCCGCCATCTGCTCGGCGCCGGCGCCGAGTCGCCGCTCGCCTTGGCCGAGGAGTATCGGCGGCGAATCGCGGCCCGCGCGGCCGAGGTGCGTGAGCTGGCGAAGTCGGAAAACCTTGGGCAGAGCGCGGAGGCGTACGAGAAGTTCGTCGCCGGCGGCGGCAAGCCGCGGCGCGCCGCCGCCGAGGCGGCGCTGCAGCTCACCCCGCGGCCGCGGCTGGGCGATCGTGTGGCGTACTTCATCGCGCCGAAGCAGAAAGGCATGACAGCGGACTGGCAGCGCGCGCGCCCGGTCGAGTTGTTCAATGCCGCGACCGCGCCCTACGATCCCGACTACTACCTGGCGAAGCTCGACGACTGGCTGGAGCGTTACGGACCGTTCCTCGGCCACAAGCCGACGCCGGCGCAGGGGGAGTTGTTCTAGTAGCCTGTCGGACTTCGTCCGCAGGCTGCTGAACCAACGGGCTGCGCCCGTTGGAGAAAACGTGGTAGAAGAATGAACACCGGAACGGCCCGTGCGTCGAAAGGAGCATGCCCGCCCGCTTCGTGACCGTGGACCGAGACACCCCGATGCTGTTGCCCCCGAGCCTGCAGGACTGGGTGCCGCAGGATCACCTCGTGCACTTC
>JAGVUB010000182.1 GCA_019136515.1 Verrucomicrobiota bacterium | reverse complement strand
GCCGAGGACCTGACGATCCTGCCAGCGATAGGCCGCGCCCACGCCGACACCCTTCAGACGTCCTTCGTTGAAGGAGTAGTTGGTGATGACGTTGAAGCGCCACTTGCGGATCTCGTCCGACTGGGTGCCTTCCTGCAGCTTCATCTTGGTGTAGTTGGCCTTCCAAGGAGCGTAGACGTTCGGGCCGATCGCGGCGCCGGCGCCGCCCCAACGCGGCACTTCGCCCGCAGCGGTGTAGCCAGTGGCGCTGTTCGGATCGACCAGCATCGAATCCATGTACTCGATGAACTCGGTGAGCGTGGCGCCGCCGACATTCACGCGGGTGGCTTCCGTCTTCGAGGCGTTGAACGCGATACGCCAGTTCGGCAGCGGGTTGTAGGTCGCTTCGAACTCGTAGCCCTTGGAGATCGTGTCCGAGGTCACAGCAAAACCGGACGGAGCCGTGGCCGCATAACCAGTCACCGTGTTCGCGCTCGGCGCATACTGCGTCGGGTTCGAGAGGTAGGTGGCGCGGTCGACCAAGGCCGTGTCAGGCCCGAGCGGGGTGAAGTTCCAAGCCTGGCCCGAGAAGAAGCCCTTCGCGGTCAGCCATTTCTGGATGTCGTTCCAGCCGCGGATCGCCTCGTCCCTGCGGGCATTCGCAGCGGCGACACCCGCCGCGAACTCCGGAGTGTCGTCGGCGTAGGTCTTCGTCGTGCCATCCGTATCCTTGTATTGAATGAACGACGGATACGCGTTGGTCCACCGATTGCGGTACGAGTCCTGACCAGCGGAGTTCAGGTCGTAAGCACCGAGCTGGTAGAGGAAGACGTTGCGCCAGTTCAGGCCGTTGCTGATAACGCCGCCGAGGCCGCCGCCGTCGGCCAGCGCAGCGCTGGCGTTGAGCACCTTGGTCTCGAACTTCACCGCGCGCAGCGAGAACTTGCCGTCCTTCGTCGCGAGCAGGACACCATACTCCTCGGTCTCGCCACTCGGGTTGTCGATGGCGTTGCCGTAGAGATCGCGGCGCACCGAGGTGACCTCGAAGTTGTCCGCCTTGGCGTAGGACAAGCTCACGTTGATCGGCAGCGGGTCCTTCTTGAGGATGCGGTTGAGGTGCAACACGCCCTGGTAGTTGAAGGAGTGGTCGGCCGCCACGTTCGGCTCACCGAACACGTACGGATTGGCGACACTCACCTTCTCCGAGGTCAGGTTGAGCTTGCTCCGCTGGTTGGGAATCTGCGCCGCCGAGACGGCCCAGGACTTCACCTTGTCATAACGCCAGCCGAGGGTGGCCACGAGCGCGTTGTTCCAGAAGAAGCCCTGGTAGGAACCGGCCCAAGAGACCGTCTTCTTCAAGGCCTTCGAGGCGCGGGTCCACGTGTCGGTGTTCTTGCCACCGGCGCCACGGACGAGCTCGAACGCAAAGTCATCGTTCCAGCCGACAAGGTTGTCGAGGTTCGAGGCCTGGGTCAGCGTGCCGGTGCCAATGATATTCTCAAGGCTGTCCGGGCGCGTCCACGGGGAAGCGATGAAGTCCGTGGTGATGCCGGCCTTCGGGGTCGGATCGAACACATAGATGCCACCGTCCGGCAGATCGATCCGGGAGTCGACCCGGGGGATGTTGGCGCCGGCCGCCTGGGCACGAGTGACGATCTGCGGCCCGAGATAGATCATCCCGGTCGCGACGCGATCACCGATGGGGGAGGTCGAGCCGTCGGTGCCGTTCCAGTAGCCGGCCCACGCCTGGCTGTTGGAATACATCAGCCAGCCGTGGCTGTTGGTGTCGTAATTCTCCTTCGAGTACACACCGTTGAAGCGGTGTTTGCCGAGCAGCTTGATGAGGAACTTGTTGTCGGTGAGATCCGAGACGCGCAGTTCGGCGAACAGCGAGGCGCGCTGGTACTCACGATCGGTGAAGACCTCGGAACCGCTGGCGTTGGTCGCGACGAACGGCCGGCCGAAGTTCGCGTTCACCGCGTTGGCCGGGTTGATGTAGTAGTCGTCGTAGTTCGCCAACAGGTCGATATTGAGCGTCGGACCCCAGCCGAACAGGCCTTCGTTGCCGGAGGTGCTGCGCTGGCGATCGTAGATGAGGTTGACGCCGACGCGGTCGTCCCACCCGATCTGGGTGAGATCGATGTTGTAGGCGGTCCAACGCTGCCACTCCGACTTGTTCGGGCCGTCGATCAGGTTGTTGTAGAAGTCGAAGATCGAGGCGTCGGTCAGCGACTGGTCGCGGTAGCCGCCGTATTGGGCAAGGGGAAGAACATTGCCGGACGCATTGGCACGGCCGCTGAGGCCGTTGACGACGTACGGGCTGCCGCTGTAGCGCTTGTTCGGCACGCCGTTGGCGGCACCGGTGAGCTTGCCGTTGCTGCTGAGCGCGCCGGCGTTGATCCAGCCGCCACGCAGGTCGAACACCGTACCGGTCGCCCCGTCGATGGTGTAGTAGGGCTGCTGGGCGTTGACCACCGTGCCCATCCACGGATTGTAGTTCTTCGTGGTGTTGTTGATGATACCCCAGCCGTCGCCGGCGACGATGTTCGAATCGCTGCGCTCAACGACATACGGGTCGGAGGCAACGGCACGGCCGAGACCGCCGAACGGATTGACCGTGTCCTTACCCCAGTCGTCTTTGATCTGCTGAGCCGTCTTCGCCGGCAGGTACCACGGGGTGATGCGATCGAACGGGGTCACCGTGCGGGGACGGTTGGCGTCAATGTCGCCGGCCTCGTACTTGACCTTGAGGCTGGTCTTGAACGCCGGGTTCTTGATGAGCTTCGGGTCCCAGCGCAGGGTGCCGTACACGCGCTCGTCGTTCTCGAACGCCGGCTTCTGCTGGAAGTTTTCGTGGTCCCACAGGCCCGCGACGCGGAGGGCGAGCACCTCGTCGATCAACACCTGGTTGACGTTGAGGGTCGCACGAGTGCTGCCGTAGGAGCCGACACGCGCCTCGAGCACGCCACGATTCTGATAGGTGGCGGACTGCATGGAGGCGTTCTGGATGCCCGAGGGGCTGCCGAGACCGAACAGGAAGGAGTTCGGTCCGCGCAGGATGTCGATACGATCGACATTGTAGGAGTCCCACGGAATATCGGTGACGAAGTAGTCACGGGTGGTGTCAGCCGCGGCCAGACCGCGGACGCGCTGGGCGCTGGCGGCGCGTGCGAAGGTTCTCGACCACGTCGCCGTTCAAGGCGGAGTAGGTGCCGCGCGTGCCGGCGACTTCGGTGTTGGTGGTGTACTGCAACAGCGTGCCGGAGTCGGTCGCGCCGATGTCGTTCATCAGGTCCTTGGTGACGACCGACACGGCCGAGCCGATATCCTTGAGCTCGGTGCGGATGCGGGTACCGGCGAGGGTGTCCGTGGCGACGTAACCCGTGTCCGATTCCGAGGTGACTTCGAACGGGGTGAGGATGACCACCTCCTCGTTCGTCGCTTCGGGTTGTTGGGCGGCGGGAGCCGGAGCGGCCGTCTGGGCCGCGAGAGGCCAAGTGCCCGCAAGCGCGAGCGAGGCCAGTAGTGTCTTACGTTTGGTTCGGTGCATTGTCGTTACTCGCCAAGCACCTCGGCCCAACCGGCGGGAATGCCGTTCGGCGCCGAAGTTACCAGGCATGGGGTTGTTGCTGTAGTCTGAATGACCTGCAGTTGGATAGGAGGGGGGTGCGTCAGCATGCTTTCGCTCCTCTACAACACAGGCAAAAACCCCCGTACTCTCTCCGTAGAGTGACGCAGGAATACTCGGTCGACGTTGACCTTGGGTGTTCCTCCACCGCTGCGCCCATAACTCGCTGATCGGCGCACCAACCCACCGGCGAATGGAGGGGCTCATCCACTCCGCGACGCCGCTGGGCCCCTTCATCACAAGAGGAAGACCGTCGCCGGGAACCCGCCGCCGCGCCTGGTTCCTTTCGTTACCCTGGTCGGTTATCCCGGCACTCACGCGCACAACCGCCAAACTCTCGCGCTATGCGCCACTGGCTGCGGTCACCGATCCACCGGTTTATGCTCCGGCACAGCCCAACCCTCGCCTCCATCAAGACGGGCACCATCGTCGGCCCAGCCAACACCTCAAGGCAACTTCAGCTGCATACCAATCTTCAGCGGGGTGTTCCGATCCTGCAGCACCTCCCGGTTGGCCGCCACAATCTCCGGGACCTTGCTACCACTTCCGTAATAGCGCCGACTGATGCTATAGAGCGAGTCGCCCTTCTGCACTGTGTGCACCCGACCGGCAGGCGCCGCCGGTGTCTGGGCTGGCTGCTGAGCGCCGCTCGCGGCCGGCGTTTCCGCAACTCTCGCCGCCGGAGCCGTGCGCGGCATGGAGATGGGAATCGCAGGCGCGATCTCGGGCTCTGCGGCCATCGGTTCCGCCGCCAGCTCCGTCCCCGATTCCGGTTCGGACTCCGCCGCCGCGGAAGTTCTCCCCTGCCCCTGCGGCCGCATCGCCGCGGGCAACCCGCGCAGTTGGGCGATCTGCTCCTTGAGCTGGTAGTTCTCCTTCTGCAACCGCTCGACCGTCTCCCGCAGATCGAGCCGCTCGATCTGACCCTCGAAGGGAGTCGCCGGCAGGGTGCGGGCGAACTCCTTCATCGCAGTGTCGATGAGCTCCTTGGTGCGCGCCGCCTGCGGGCTGTTCGGACGCAGCGCCAAGTAGTTGCGGAAATGATAGATCGCCGCGATCGGATCCTTGATGTGCTGCAGATAGAGGATACCGCATTCCAGATGCGACTCGGGGGCGTCGCCACCACGCCGCTCGATCACCTTCAGGAAGGCCTCCAACGCCTCCGGGGCCCGGCCGCCGCGCAGCAACTGCGTGCCGCGCCGATAGAGCGGCTCGTCGATCTCAGAGGCGAACGGGAGGTTCTCGCTCGGCTGGCAGCCGGCCAACCCCATCCAGCCGGCAAACACGAGCACGGCGAGGGCGAGGGCGACAAGAAGGGAGCGCATGACAATCGCGGAACAGGAAAATGGTTTTGATGGGCGGAGCTGGAACCGTAGGGTGACACACAAGTCCTGCGACTCAATTCTTGATGAGCCCCGATGCCGCCACCGTCCTCGCCCAGGCGCGGACCTGCCTCGCCACCGAATCCGCCGCGCTGACCGCCACCGCGGCCGCGCTCGACGAACGCTTCGTCGCCGCCTTCCACGCCGTCGAGCAGACTGTGGCCGCCGGCCGCAAGCTGATCCTCTCGGGCGTGGGCAAATCCGCGCACATCGCCGAGAAGATCGTCGGCACGCTCAACAGCATCGGCGCCCCGTCCCTCTTCCTCGACGCCACCCAGGCCCTGCACGGCGACCTCGGGCTGTGTACCGAGGGCGACCTCGCGATCCTCGTGAGCAACAGCGGCCAAACCGAGGAGCTTGTGCGCCTGTGCCCGCTGTTGCGCCGCTTCGGCGTGCGCCTGATCGCCCTCACCGCGCAGCGGAATTCGGCGCTCGCCGAGGCCTGCAACCACCACCTGCTCTACCAGGTGCCCGCCGAAGCCTGCCCCCTCCGGCTCGCCCCGACCGCCAGTACCACCGCCGCCCTCGCGCTCGGCGACGCCCTCGCGATGGTGCTGCTCGAGGCCCGCGGCCTCACCCGGGAGGACTTTGCGCGCTTCCATCCCGCCGGAAACCTGGGCATGGTTCTGTTGTTGAAAGTCGATGACATCATGCGCACCGGCGACCGCCTGCCGATCCTGCCGCAGACCGCCCGCACCCAGGAGGCGATCCTCGCCATGACCGGCGCCAAGGCCGGCAGCCTCGCCGTGGTCGATCCGGCCGACGGCCGCCTCGTCGGCATCTTCACCGACGGCGACTTCCGGCGCAGCGCGCTCACCGGCCCCGATTTCCTGCAGCAGCCCGTGGCGCGGTTCATGACCCGCGGACCCAAGACGATCGCCGCCGGCACCATGGCGGTCGAGGCGCTGAAATTGTTCGAGAAATACAAGATCGACGATCTGCTGGTGGTCGACGCGGCGCAACGGCCCGTGGGGCTGGTGGACAACCAAGATCTGCCGAAACTGAAGTTCTACTGACCGTCCGGGCGTCCGCCGCCACAGTGTGGTTACTCGCCCAGCACCGAAACCACCACCTCGCGCTGGTGGGCTCCGGCCCGGTGCTCCCAAAGGAACACGCCCTGCCAGGTGCCGAGCAGGAGCCGGCCCTCGGCGAACGGGATCGTCTCGGCAGTGCGGGTGAGGGCCATTTTGATGTGGCTGGGCATGTCGTCCGCCCCCTCCGCCGTGTGCGTAAAATGTGGATCACCGGCCGGCACCGTCCGCTCGAACCACGCCTCGAGATCGGCCCGCGCCGAAGGGTCGGCGTTCTCGAAGATCACCAAGCTGCAGCTGGTGTGGCGACAGAACACGGTCGCCACGCCCTGGCGCAGGCCCGAGCGGCGGAGCTCGACCGCGAGGCGGTCGGTGATCTCGTAGGTACCGGCGCCCTCGGTTGCGACCGTGAGATGAGCTTGGTGGATCGGCATGATTTCCGGCGGGCATCCGCCCGATCGCCGCTGCGCCGCAGGCTCTTCTCGCGCGTGGAGGCGCGTCGCACCGCGGCCGCGTGGCCCTAGAACTTGATCGAGAGGCTCGACCCCGTGAGCCCGAAACGCGACTCGAGATCACGAAAATCCCGTTCGTTCGAACGGCGCGTCCTGGTGGAGACCGGGGAAGAAACCGGGGTGGCGGACCCGGCCACCAACAACGGCTCGGAACGGTTCACCGCCGGCAGTGCCAGCGACGCAAGCTGGAACGAGCGGCCGGTCGTCTCCTCGATGCTGAGGTCTTGGACCATCTCGTTGAACCGGGAGCCCCAAGAACTCCGGGGCCGCCGAACCTCGCCCGTCGCCAAGCTGACGGACACATTCTCGCCAACACGCCGGTCGGAAATCTCGGTCTCCGCCAGCGCCACGGCGGACCATGGCAACGCATGCTCGCGGAGAGCCGGGACGGCCGGTGTCGGCGCAGATTCAGCGGGGGCAACGGTCGGCGCGACCGCAACGGCCGGCAATGAACTCGGGGCGACCGTGATTGGCTCGGCCGGCAACGACCGCATGTCGGAACTGGGCCGGAGGACGGCCGCCTCGCCTCCGAGCGGCCGGCTCGCAACCTCGACGGGCTGATTGCGGGAAGCCGTCGTCAGCGGAATCTGGACTACGACCAGCGCCACCGCGGCGGCGGCCGTGGCCGGCACAACCCAGCGCATGCTGCGGGCGAAAACCGGGCGGAAGCGCGCCCAGCCCTGCGGGCGCTTCATCAGCGCAGCGAGCTGTTTCTGGCGCAGACCGCGGTCGAACTCCGCCCAAAATTCCGGGGCGGGACGCTCCGCCCGCTTGAAACGCAGGAGGTCGTCAAGCGTCGGGCGGGAGGAGGGAGGCTGTGGTGCGGAGCCCATGTTCAACGTTTCAACAGGTCTTGCAGATCGGCTTGGAGCTGGTTCTTGGCGTAGTGGAGACGGGAGCGTACGGTACCTTCGGAGCACTCCATCACTTCGGCGATCTCGCCGTGGCTGAGCCCTTCGATCTCGAACAAAGTGATGACGGTCCGATGCTTGATAGACAGTTTTTGGAACGCCTCGTTCAATCTTTGCCGCAGATCCCGCGCAAAAACCTCCTTCTCGGCCCCGGCCTCGACGGCCAGTTGGCCGAGCCACTCGGGAGCCTTCTCCTCCTCGGAGGCCTGCTCAATGCTGAAAAAGGTGCGCAGACGGTTCTTGCGCAGATGGGAGTGGGTGGTGTTGACCGCGATACGATACAACCAAGTGAAGAAGGAGGACTGGCCCCCGAACCGGTTGATCGACTGGAACGCCTTGATGAAGGCGTCCTGGGTAAGGTCGGCGGCATCCTCCCGGTTCGAGGTGAGATTGTAGACGATCGAGTAGATGCGCTCGCGATATTTGACCACGAGCTGGTCAAACGCCGCCACGTTGCCCGCCCGGACCTCCTGTACGACCACGCTGTCGGCGTCGGCCTCCGCCTGGCGTTCCGGCGAGGCGACGAGGGACCGGCTGATGGTCTTGATGAATTCCATGGGGCGAGCGGGGCGAGAAACTAGGTCGGGTTCCCCGGCTGGCAAGCCCGAGCCGAGGACAGAGTTGTCAGGAAGCGGCTAAAAGCCGGTCGAGCTGACCCTCAAGATAGGCCGCAAGTTCCCCGAGCATCGCCGTCGCCGGGACCGCCGCCCACGGTGTGAGCTCCGCCCGCGCCGCCGCGATCTCCGCGTGGGCCTCCCGACCGACCGCCTGAAACACCCCGGCCGCGCGCATCCGCGCCGTCAGTGCCGCACCGGCTGTCTCGGCGCCGCCACGCAACAACGCGAGCAGGCGCTCGGCCTCGGCCGGTTCGCTGCGCTCAAGCAGGCAGAGGACGGGCAACGTCATTTTGCCACTCGCCCAGTCCGTCCCGAGTGTCTTCCCGGCACCCTCCGCCGTGCCCACAAAATCGGTCAGATCGTCATAGATCTGGTAGGCGATGCCGAGGCGCCGACCAAAACGCCCGGCCGCCTCGACAAAGTCCGCCGCCCCACCGCCTAGCCGCGCCCCCAGCCGGCAGGAGACGTGGAAAAGCTCAGCCGTCTTCAAGTCGATGATGCGGCGGTAGCGCTCCCGCGACGGCGCCGCGACGGGGCCGCCGAGCGTCTGCACGATCTCGCCCGTGCACACCTGCCGCGTCGCCACGGCCACGCTGCTGCACACCTCCGTCGTGGGAAATTGGGTCGACAGCCACATCGCCTGCGCAAAGAGCGCGTCGCCGAGCAGCACCGCCACATCCGGCCCGTCCTTCGCCGACACCGTGGCACGCCCGCGGCGCAGTGCCGCATGGTCCATGATATCGTCGTGCACCAGCGTGGCCAAGTGGGTCATCTCCACCACCGCCGCCGCGCGCACGAGCAGCGGTGCGGGCTCCGACCCGCCGCTCCATCCGGCGAAGAACACCAGCAGCGGCCGCAGGCGTTTGCCCGTCGACTCCAGACAGTACAACGCCAGGTCGCGCACCTCCGGTTCAAAGTGCGCCACCTGCTCGCGCAGGACGGCGTCGAGTGCGCGCATTCCGGGTTTCAACAACTCCAGAACGGTCGCGAAGTCGCGGGAGTGCGGCGGGATTTGGCTCGACGGATTCGGCACCGGCATGCTCGCTACGATGAAGTCGGACCCGGAAATGGCTAACCAATATCGCGCGGTGCACCTCCCATGAACGACGACCCTCTGCTCGTGGGCGCGATGATCGCGGTCGCCGCCTTCCTGTTCCACCTGTGGTGGCGCGATCTGGGGGCCGCCCGCGCCGGCCGACCCAACCCGCGCGCTTTCCCGGGCGCGATGTCGTGCGAGCGCCAGATTCTGCTCATCGGGGTCGCCGGCACGTTGCTGCTGCTCGCCCTCGAGACCGGCGGCGAAGCCGTCCTCGGGATCGCCGACCAGCAGAGCACGGTCACCGTGCTCTGGAGCCTGTACAGCCTGGCGGCGGCGTTCATCGAGGAACTGACCTTCCGCGGCTACCTCGCCGTCACCAACCGGGGGCGCACCCTGCTTTGGAGCAGCATCGTCCTCTTCTCGGCGCTCTTCGCCTTGGCGCACCCGTTCCTCTGGCGCTGGGAGGAGGGGCACCTCGTGCTGCAGCTCACCGCGAAGGGCTGGTTCAGCACCGCGATGGCCTTCGCCGGCTCGCTGTGGTTCTACACCCTGCGTTTCGCGCCGTTCAACCCCGGGCGCTCGCTGCTGCCGTGCATCCTCGGCCACTTCACCAAGAACCTCGGGGTGTTTGCGCTCAAGGGCGCCGCCGGCTTCGTCTCCGGTTGGTACTGAGATATTGGACCGCGCGCGCCGGCCCGACTCGCGGGTCGACCGGCCACGAACACCTCGTCATTGCCCATGCGTGACGCCGGCCAGCCGCCGCCCCCAAGAAACGGCGTTGCCTCCGCCCCCAACATCGGGCGACATCGCCCCACCCCCAAGGGTGTCGACTGTGACCGCTCCCCTCACTCCCACGACGACTCGGCGGCGCATCACCATGCGCCAAGCCCTCCGGCTCGCGTTCGCAGTGCTGTTGCTCGCCGTCACCGCCACCCTCCTCGTCGCCTCGTACGTCGGCACCCGCACCCTCGCCCGCCAGCAGGCCGGTTCGCTCATGGCCGGCGTGCAACGCGAGACCGAGGCGCGCCTGCGCCGCATCTTCGACCCGATCCACCAGAAGGTGCTCGAGGACTATGCCGGCATCCGCATCGGCCGCTATACCACGAAGGCGCCCACCGCGCTCAAGGACCGCCTCTACCCGAACCTTTTCGCGCTCCCCCATGTCGACTCACTGATGGTGGGCGATCTCACCGGCGCCCAGTTCTTGGTGATGCGCTACACCCCGGCGGTCCGCGCCTCCTCCCTCCTCGCCCCGGTGGCCGCCGAGTTGCCCGCGCCGCCAACCGGCGCCGCCCTCCAGTTCTTCACCCGCGACTTCCGCCCTGCCGAATGGGGCGAGACCAGCCGCTGGACGCTGTGGGACGAGGTCGGCCGCAGCGCCATGCGCAGTTGGGAACTGCCGCTTTCCGGTTACGACGGTCGCCGCCGCCCTTGGCATCAGGCCGCAATGGCACGCTTTGCCGACATCCCCCTCGACCAAGCCCACCAGGCGGGTGACCACCTCGTCGCCTGGACTGAGGTCTACCCGCTTTTCACCACCGGCAAGCCGGGCATCTCGGCCTCGATCGCCGGCCGCGACCCGGCCGGGCGTGTGCTTATCGTCGCCTACGATCTGCTGCTCGACGAGATCGCCCAGTTCACGACCTCCGCCCAACCCTCGCCCCGCGGGCAGCTCATCGTCCTCACCGACGACGGCCGCCTGCTCGGCCCGCCACATGACGAACGCCCGGACGCAGAGCCCCGCCGCGCCGCCGCCCTCCTCCGACCGCTCAATCCCGAGGTCTACCCGACCGCGGCCGCCGCCGTCGCCGAATGGCAAAGACAGCGCAACCGGACCGCCGGCCAGTTCCCGACGCGCATCGACGGTGCCGCTTGGTGGGTGGGATTCTCCCCCTTCGAAATCGGAGCAGGCCGGCTGCTCTGGGTCGGTGTCCTGGTGCCCGAAGCGGATCTGGTGCCGGCCACCGTGGCGCACGAGCGCACGATCCTCATCGTCGGGGCGCTCGCTCTCGTCCTCGCCATCCTCGTGGCGGGCTGGCTCGCCCGGCGGTTCTCGAGTCCGCTCACCGCGCTCGCCGGCCAAGCCAGGCGCATCGCCGAACTCGATCTCTCGCCCGCGCCCGAGATCCAGTCGCCGATCGCCGAGTTGGCCGCGCTTTCCCGCACCGTCGCCGAGACCCGCGAGTCGCTCCGCCAGCGCATCGCCGAACGGGAGAACGCCCGCCTTGCCCTCGCCGAGAGCGAGCGGCAACAGCGGACCCTCACCGAGAACACCCCCGACATCATCATCCGGTTCGACCCCGAGACCCGTCACCTTTTCGTCAACCCGGCCCACGCACTCGCCACCGGGTTCGCCCCCGAACAGGTCCTCGGACGTACCCTCGACGAGATCGGCTTCCCCTCGGAGATCCAGGAGAGCTGGCGGACCATGCTCCGCGAGGTTTTCGCCACCAACCAGCCCGCCCGCCTCGAGTTCGAGTACCCCACGCCCGGAGGTGCACGCTTCTTCGAGGCCCGCGTCCTCCCGGAACCCTGCATCAATCCGGCCCACCGCACCGCGCTCGCGGTCGTCCACGACATTTCCGAACGCGTTGCCGCCGCGACCGCCCTCCAACGCAGCGAGGCGCGCTATCGCACGCTCATCGAGTCCGCCCTCGTCGGCATCGTCGTCCATCAGGACGGTTTCGTGCGGTTCGCCAATCCCGCCGCCCTTCAGCTTTTCGGCTGGGACCGCCCCGCCGAGGAGATCGGGCACGTGCGGTGGGATTCCGTCGTCGACCCAGCCGCCGTCGAGGAGCTCACCACCCGCTGCACCGAGGCCCTCGCTGGCCGGCCGCCCGCCCTGCACCCGGGCTGGCGGTTCCGCCGCCGCGACGGCGGCTTCTCTTGGGTCCAGTCCAGCGTCACCGCCATCGAGTGGGATGGGCGGCCGGCGTGCCTCACCTTCCTGCGCGACATCACCGACCTGCACGCCGCCACCGAGCGCGAGCACGCACTCGAGGAGCAACTACGCCACGCCCAGAAACTCGAGGCGGTGGGGTTGCTCGCCGGCGGCATCGCCCACGATTTCAACAACCTCCTGCAGGTCATCGGCGGCAACGCCCAGTTCGCCGAGGACCTGGAGCTGCCGGAGAGCGATCGCCGCGCCTGCCTGCAAGAGATCCACAAGACCGTGCAACGCGCCTCCCAGATGACGCGCCAGCTCCTCGCCTTCAGCCGCCGCCAAGCGCTCTGCCGCGAGGAGACCGAGCTCAACACCTTCGTCGCCGACCACCTGCAGATGATCCGGCGGCTCATCCCCGAGAGCATCACCCTCGACCTCGCCCCCGCCCCGGCACCGCTGCGCCTCCAGGCGGACCGGGGCCAGCTCGAGCAGGTGTTTCTCAACCTCTGCCTCAACGCCCGCGACGCCATGCCGAAAGGCGGCACCCTCACGCGGATCTTCGATCCGTTCTTCACCACCAAACCCCGCGACAAGGGCACCGGTCTCGGTCTGGCCGTCGTGTACGGCATCGTGCGCCAGCACGAGGGGCACATCGAGGTCGCCAGCCAGCCCGGGCACGGGACCCAGTTCGTCATCCACCTGCCACTGCACCTCGCGGCGGGCGCCCCGCGTGACCGCAGACCCACGGAAGCCACCGCCCCGGCCCACGTCGGCGGAACGATCCTGCTCGCCGAGGACAACGAGCCCATCCGGCGCATCGCCGTCACCACCCTCGAACGCGCCGGCTACTGCGTCCAGGCCGGCGCCGACGGCCGCTCGGCCGTCGACTGCTTCCAACGCGATCCGGCCGGCTTCGACCTGCTCTTCTTCGATGTGATGATGCCCAACCTCGGCGGCTTCGAGGCGGCCCAGCAGTGCCGGCAACTCCGCCCGGATATCCCCGTCATCTTCGCCAGCGGCTACGCGGCCGACTCCGTCGACCAGGGTGAAAGCATCCCCGAAGGCGCCCACCTGCTGCAGAAGCCCTACCGGGCCGAATCGCTGCTCCAGCTCGTCGCCCAGCTGCTCGCGGCCCGCCGCGGGTGATCCCGGGCGCAGTGCCGGGCCGCGCGCAGGCGTTCCGTCACCGGACCGGCAGCACGTGGAAGTAGAAGAAGAGGAAGTGACACACGCTGCCGCCGAGCACGAACAGGTGCCAGATCGCATGGCCGTACCGCAGCCGCTTCCACAAATAGAACGCGACACCGGCCGTGTAGGTCACGCCGCCGGCCACCAGCCACCCCAGAGCCGCACCGGACAAGCGCTGCCAAAGCGCCGGCAGCGCAAACACCACGATCCAGCCCATCGCCACGTACGCGCCGAGCAGGACCTTCTGGAAACGCTGGATGAAAAGAAACTTCAGGGTGATGCCGACGACCATCACCCCCCACACGATCCCCGCCATCGTCCAGCCCAGCGGCCCGCGCAACGTCACCAGCAGGATCGGCGTGTAGGTGCCGGCGATCAGGGCGAAGATCGCCGCGTGGTCGCAGCGCTTCAGCCACGCTTTCGCCCGGGCTCCCGGGATCGCGTGATAGAGCGTCGAGGCCAGATAGAGCGCGATGAGCGAGGCGCCGTAGAACGAGAAGCTCGCCATCCGCCACGGATCGCCCACCCGGGCGGCGCCGCCCACCAGAACCACCAGCGCCGCGATCGCGAGCAGCACGCCCACGCCATGCGTGATGCTGTTGGCGATCTCCTCGCCGGTAGAATACGCCTTCGTCTCGCTCATCGCACCGGATCCTCATGCCGGGGCCCCGGCAAAATCCAGCCCGCATTCCATCAGCCACTGGTGGAGTCGCGATCCAGCTGGGCGCGCTGCTCCGACAACGGCAGAGGCAAGGAGGCCCGCCGGCGAACCGGCGGGCCTCGGGAAAAATGTGGCGTGCTGGATCGAGCCTACTCGCGCCCCACTACCCGCTACTCGCTACTTCGTCCCCGCCCTCAGGTCTTCCAGAGCTGGAGAACCTTGAGGTAGTTCGCGCGCTCGAAGGCGGAGGAGTCCGGGCAGTTCTGGAGGCTGAGCGCGCCGCGCATCTGGCCGACCGACTCGTACTCCTTCTCCTGCATCCACGCCTTCATGCCATCGAGCAGGCTGCGGAGGTGCGCGGGGTTGTGCTTGAGGATCGCCGAGACCACCTGCACCGCGCTGGCGCCGGCCAGGATCGCCTTGGTGGCGTCGCCGGCGGAGTGCACGCCGCCGGTGCAGGCCATCGGAAGCTTCACCTGCCCGAAGAGGATCGCCAGCCAGCGCAGCCGCAGGCGGAGTTCCTCGGGCGAAGAGAGGTCGAGCTTCGGCAGCACCTCGAGGGCCTCGAGATCGATGTCGGGCTGGTAGAAGCGGTTGAAGAGCACGAGGCCGTCGGCCCCGTTGGCCTCGATCTCCTTGGCCAGGTGGGCGAGCGAGGAGAAGAAGGGCGAGAGCTTCACCGCGACCGGGATCTTCACGCCGGCCTTCACCGTGCGGACGATCTCGAGCAGGTCGGTCTCGACCTCCTCGCCGGAGACGGCGGCGTCGGTGGCGAGGTAGTAGAGATTCAACTCCAGCGCGTCGGCGCCGGCCTGCTGGATGAGGTTGGCGTACTCGACCCAGCCGCCGAGCTGCGTGCCGTTGAGCGAGGCGATGACCGGGAGCTTGCAGCTCTCCTTCACCTTGCGGATGTGCTCGAGGTACTCCTGCGGGCCGAGGGCGTAGTCGTCGCTCTCGGGGAAGAAGCTCGCCGCCTCGGCGAAGACGTCCTCGTGCCGCTTGAGGTGGGCGTATTCGGCCTTCATCTCGCGGTCGATCTGCTCCTCGAAGAGCGAGTGCAGCACGATGGCGGAGGCGCCGGCGTCCTGCAGCGCCTTCACGCTGTCGAGGTTGTCGACCAGCGGCGAGGCGCCGGGCATGAGGGGGTTGGCGAGCTTCAGACCGAGATAGGTGGTGGAGAGATCGAGGGCCATTTGGGTATCGGGTTGCGAGTTAAAGTGACCGGAGACGGCGCGCGCGCCGCTGGCGGAGAGTAGGTAATGTTCAGTGACGTGAAATACAAAATGGAACGCGAAAAAGGGCGGTGCCGCGAACGGCACCGCCCCGAAAACTTCACTGGACGATCGGGAACATCGGCGGACTCAGGACGCCGGGGCGGCGGGGGCGGCCTTCGCGGCGGCGGCGGCCTTGCTGGCCTCCGCCATCTGCTGGTACACCGCCCACCGGGCGTTGACGTTCTTCTGCGCCACCTCGGCGAGGGCCTTGGCGCGCTCCGGGGCGGCCTTGTGCAGGAACTTGTAGCGAATCTCGTTCTGCGTGTACTGCGAGAGCGCGACCTTCGGCGCGGCCGAATCGAGCACGAAGTCCGCCTCGCCCCGCGCGATGCGGCGCGGGTCGTAGCGGAACATCGGCCAGTGGCCGGACTCGACGGCGAGCTTCTGCTGGTCGAAGCCGTTGGCCAGCGAGTAGCCGTGGGCGATGCAGTGCGCGTAGGCGATGATCAGCGACGGGCCGTCGAAGCTCTCGGCCTCGCGGATGGCCTGGATTGTCTGCGTGTCCTTGGCGCCCATGGCGATGCGGGCGACGTAGACGTTGCCGTACTGCACGGCCATCATGGCGAGGTCCTTCTTGCCGGTGTCCTTGCCGTTGGCCGAGAACTTCGCGACCGCGCCGATCGGCGTGGACTTCGACTTCTGGCCGCCGGTGTTGGAGTACACCTCGGTGTCGAGCACGAGGATGTTGACGTTGCGGCCGGTGGAGAGGACGTGGTCGACGCCGCCGTAGCCGATGTCGTAGGCCCAGCCGTCGCCGCCGAACACCCACACGCTCTTCTTGACGAGGTAGTCGGCGATCTGGAGGAGGGTCTTGGCCTGGAGGGAGCCGATGCCGGCGAGCTTGGCCTTCACCGCGCCGACGACGCGGCGCGCCTCGGCGATGCCGGCCTCGGTCGACTGGTCGGCCTTGGCGAGCGCCTCGACGAGGCCGTCGCCGAGCTGCGGGGCGAGCTCCTTGAGGAGGAGGTGGGCCTTGGCTTCAAGCTGGTCGGCCGCGAGACGCAGGCCGAGACCGTACTCGGCGTTGTCCTCAAACAGCGAATTCGACCAGGCCGGGCCGCGGCCAGCGCCGTCGGTGCAATACGGGGTGGTGGGCAGGTTGCCGCCGTAGATCGAGGTGCAGCCGGTGGCGTTGGCCACGAGCATGCGGTCGCCGAAGAACTGCGTGACGAGCTTGATGTACGGGGTCTCGCCGCAACCGGTGCAGGCGCCGGAGAACTCGAAGAGCGGCTCCATGAACTGCGAGCCCTTCAGGTCGGTCTTGAGCTTGGTGCGGTCGGGCTTCGGGAGGTTGAGGAAGAACGCCCAGTTCTCGCTCTCCTGCTTCACCAGCGGGGCCTGCGGCGCCATCATGAGGGCCTTCTTCTGAAGGTTGGTCTTGTCCTTGGCCGGGCAGACCTTGGCGCAGAGGGTACAGCCGGTGCAGTCCTCGGGCGCCACCTGAATGGTGAAGGCGCAGTCCGGGTTCTCGTTGGAGCGGAACTTCGTGCTCTTGAAGGTCGCCGGAGCGCCCTCGAGGGCCTTGTTCGGGTAGAAGCTCGTGCGGATCGCGGCGTGCGGGCAGACCAGCGCGCACTTGTTGCACTGGATGCACAGCGAGGCGTCCCACACCGGGATCTCCTGCGCGATGTTGCGGCGCTCCCAACGGGTGGTGGAGAGCGGATACGTGCCGTCGATCGGGAAGGCGGAGACGGGGAGCAGGTCGCCTTCGCCGGCCATCATGCGGGCGGTGACGCGCTGCACGAAGTCCGGGGCCTCGACCGGGACGACCGGCGGGCGGCGGCGGGTGGTGGTCGGCGCGGCCGGGACGGTGATCTCGTGGAGCGCGGCGACCGAGTTGTCGACCGCGGTCCAGTTCTTCTTCACCACGTCCTCGCCCTTCTTGCCGTAGGATTTCTGGATGGCCTTCTTGATCGCCGCGATCGCCTCCTCCTTCGGGAGGATGCCGGCGAGGGCGAAGAACGCCGTCTGCATGACGGTGTTGATCTGGCCGGTCATGCCGCTCTCCTTGGCCACCTTGTAGGCGTCCATCGTGTAGACCTTCATCTTCTTGGCGATGAGGGCCTGCTGCATCTCGAGCGGGAGGTGGGCCCAGACCTGCTCGGGCGTGCCGACGGCGTTGATGAGGAAGGTAGCGCCGGGGCGGGCGATCGTCGTCATGTCCACCTTGTCGAGGAACTGCTGCTGGTGGCAGGCGACGAAGTTGGCCTGGCGGACGAGATACGTGGAGCGGATCGGCTTCGGGCCGAAGCGCAGGTGCGAGGTCGTCATCGCGCCGGACTTCTTCGAGTCGTACACGAAGTAGCCCTGGGCGTAGAAGTCGGTGCCCTCGCCGATGATCTTGATCGAGTTCTTGTTGGCCGAGACGGTGCCGTCGGCGCCAAGACCGAAGAAGACCGCGCGGGTCACGTCGTCGGTCTCGATGTCGAGATCCATGTCGTAGTCGAGCGAGGTGCCCGACACGTCGTCGACGATGCCGACGGTGAAGTGGTTCTTCGACTTCTCCTTCGCGAGATTGTCGTACACGCCGATGATCATCGCCGGCGTGAACTCCTTCGAGCCAAGGCCGTAGCGGCCGCCGACGACCTTCTCGATCTTGCGGCCGGACTCGGCGAGCGCAGCGATGACGTCGAGATAAAGCGGCTCGCCGATGGCGCCGGACTCCTTCACGCGGTCGAGCACGGCGATCTGCTTCACGCTGGCCGGGATGGCCTTGATGAAGGCGTCGATCGGGAACGGACGGAAGAGGCGGACGGAGATCGCGCCGACCTTGGCGCCCTTCTTGTTGAGATAGTCGACGGTCTCGCAGACGGCCTCGAAGCCGGAGCCCATGATGACGATGACGCGCTCGGCCTGCGGATCGCCGTAGTAGTCGAAGAGGTTGTACTGGCGGCCGGTGAGCTCGGCGAACTGGTCCATCTTCTTCTGCACCAGTCCCGGGAGGGCGGCGTAGTAGTTGTTGGCCGACTCGCGGGCCTGGAAGAAGACGTCGGGGTTCTGCGCCGTGCCGCGGATCATCGGCTTGTCGGGCGTGAGGGCGCGGTCGCGGAAGGCGGCCACGGCGTCCTCGCTGAGCAGGCTGCGCAGGTCGTCGTCGGAGAGCAGGTTGACCTTCTGGATCTCGTGGGAGGAGCGGAAGCCGTCGAAGTAGTGGAGGAACGGCACGCGGCCCTCAAGGGTCACGGTGTGGGCGATGGCGGCGAGGTCGTGCGCCTCCTGCGGGGTGTTGCCGCAGAGCATCGCGAAGCCGGTCTGGCGGCAGGCCATGACGTCGCTGTGGTCGCCGAAGATCGAGAGCGCGTGGGTGGCCAGCGCGCGGGCCGAGACGTGGAGCACGAACGGCAGGAGCTCACCGGCGATCTTGTACATGTTCGGGATGTACAGGAGCAGGCCCTGCGAGCAGGTAAACGAGCTCGAGAGCGAGCCGGCCTGGAGCGAACCGTGGACCGCACCGGCGGCGCCGGCCTAACACCTCATTGAGGCGATACGCGACCGACGCTGCGGCTTCGTTGGCGTCCATCGCGACGCACTTGGGTTGGAGTGGTTTGATCACGGTAGTGAGCGTTGTTGGGAAAGACTTTTAGACGATTAAAGCAGTATTCCATACCCCCCGGGGGCAGGGCTCGTCAACGCTTGCGAAAGGCTGGGCGTTTTTTGTGTCCGCGAGCACGACGTTGACCCGCGACAAGCCCCACCACCACCGGCTCCGAGACACGCCGACATGGAGATCCCACGACTCTGGGCTCCTTCGGCCGGCAACGGTTCGCTCCCCCCGGGGGTCGCCCGCAGACAGTACCGCGCAAGCGACACTCGGCGTGCCGAACAGGCCCCCCCGGGCCGGCTCCGTCTATCCCTGTGTTCGCGCCCCTCGCCGCGCCCTCGTGCAACTCGGCCCATCGGTTCGTACCCCGCCGCCAGCCCGCACCGCCCCGGCCCGGAACGAGGTCCGCCGCAACACCGCACCCTCCCCGCGCTCCCCCCTCCTCCGCGCCGCAAATCGCCCCCCCCACTTACCCCGCCCTCGATCCCTCACCCCACCGACCAGCTTTCCGCCAAATACATTCACGACCGTGGAAGTATTTGGCGGCAGGCGCGGAGCGGGTATCACCTCTCAGAGCCAAAACGAGTCCAAACCCTTCCGCCAAATAAGTTCACGGTCGTGGACTAATTTGGCGGAAGGCGTAGCCTCTTCGCTGTGCCACGGAACTTCAGCCGGAAGACTCGCGTGCTTCTCGAATGCCTCGCCGAGGCCATCGCAGACACCGCCTCGACCCTCGCCAGCCCCAGCATCGGCCGTTTCGAGTCAGGGGGGCACGACGACGAGCCGCTCGAGCGGAAACTGGTCCGCCTCGCCGAGCGCGGGGTCATCACCTTCCCCGAACCTGCCGATCCCCGAATCGTGCGCCTCACCGAACTCGGCCAAGCGCTCGCCGCCGGCGCTCACCCGCCCTCGACCCGCTGGGCGCGTCCGTGGGACGGCCACTGGCGGATGGTCCTCTTCGACGTGGCCGAGCACGAGCGCCCGGTGCGCGACCGACTCCGCGACACCCTCCACGCCGCGAAACTCGGCTACCTCCAAGGCAGCGTCTGGATCTCACCCGATCCGCTCGACCCGCTCCGCGACGCCATCCGCGCGATGACGGCAAACCCCGAGGCACTCCTGTTCTTCGAGGGCCGCCCCTCCGCCGGCGAGTCCGACGCCGCCCTGGTTGCCGGCGCATGGAACTTCCCCCGGTTGGCCGAGGCCCACCGCGAATGCCTCACGCTGCTGCGCCACGCCCCCGCCGAGTCGGACCCACCGGACCGCTGGCGCACGTGGTTGCTGCAGGAACATGAAGCCTGGCAACGGGCGCTCGCCCTCGATCCACTCCTTCCTGACGCCCTGCTTCCGCGCGACTACTTGGGCAAAGAGATCCACGCGTTGCGCCGCACGCACCTCCGCCGCGCCTTGCGCTTCGGCTACGGCCTCTCGCCGCTTCCCGCCAAATAGGTCCACGCCCGTGAGCGTATTTGGTCGCGCGCGGAGGGGGGGCCATGAGGCGCGGCCCGCGCAAGTATCCGTGCAGGCTGGGCCCGCCAGCAAGCGGCGGTCGTCTCGCCGCACGTTTGCGCCGTTGAGAGGAGAATCGTCTTTCTCCGCGCCGCCGCTCAACCGAACATAGCCGTTTCCTCCATGTCAGCCTTGCCTCACGCCCTGCGCGAACTGGTGGGCCAGATTCTCATCGGGCTGACCGATTGCGTGATGATCGGGCGGGTGGGCGCGGTGCCGCTGGCGGCGTCGGCCTTCGCAGGGGCGGTCTTCGTCGTGGCCTACCTGCTCGGGATCGGGATCCTCACGCCGGTGGCGGTGCGGGCCGCCGAGGCGCACGGGGCCGGTCGCCCGCGCGAGGCCGGCGAGACGCTCCGGCATGGCCTCGTGATCGCCGCGACCGCGAGCACCCTGCTGGCGATCGCGCTCACCGTGCTGGCCGGCCAACTGGGGCTCTTCGGCCAACCGGCCCCTGTCGCCGCCGCCGCCCGCACCTACCTGATCATCATCGCGTGGTCGTTGCTGCCGGGCCTCGGATTCTTGGCCGTGAAGAACTACTACGAGGCGCTGCACCGCCCGTGGACCCCGCTCTACTGGGTGCTCGGCGGCGTGGGCCTCAACGTGTTCCTCAACTGGACGTTGATCTACGGCCGCCTCGGCGCCCCTGCCCTCGGGCTCACCGGCGCCGGCTGGGCCACGCTGCTCTCGCGCCTCGCGCTCTTTGCCGGCTTGTGGTGTAGCCTGCAACGCGACCGGGCGCTCGCCCCCGCGCGGCCGCTCCGCTGGTTCGCCCCGTGGCACATCCGCGAACTGGCCGCCCAGTTCGCCCAGGGCTGGCCGGTCAGCCTGCAGCTGTTTTTCGAGTCCTCGCTGTTCTCGGTGAGCGCGATCTTCATGGGCTGGCTCGGCACCGTGGCGCTGGCCGCGCACCAGGTCGCGCTCAACTGCGCCGGCACCACCTTCATGTTCCCGCTCGGGCTCTCGCACGCACTGGCCGTGCGCCTCGGGCATGCACGCGGCGCCGGCCACGGACACCTGCTGCGCGTGATCGGTTTCGGCGGCATCGGCGCCGCGGTGGCGCTTATGGCGTGCTTCGGCCTGATGTTCCTCCTCGCCGGCCCCCTCATCGCCAGCGCCTTCATCCGCGACCCGGAGGTCGTCGCGCTGGCGGCGCGGTTGTTGATCGTGGCCGGGATCTTCCAAGTCTTCGACGGTACGCAGGTCACCGCCATGGGCGCGCTGCGCGGCCTGGCCGATGTGCGCACCCCCACCGTGATCACCTTCGTCGGCTATTGGCTTTGCGCCGCACCAGCGGCTTGGCTGCTCGCTTTCCCACTCGGGGGCGGACCGCTCGGCGTCTGGTCGGGTATGGCGGTGGGCCTGTTCCTGTGTGCACTGCTGCTGGTCGCGCGCTTCGTCGCCCGCACGCGGACACCACGCATGTGACCGCCCGCCACCCGGGCAAGCACCGCGAACACCGCCCGAGGTTTCGCGCTCGCGGGCACGCCGCCCGCCGGCTTCGCTCGGCGCCATGTCGACCGAGCCGCCCAACTCCATCGTCACCGCGCTCAGTTTCGTCGGCCGCACGGACGGTGCTGTGCGCTCGCTCGCCGGTTTCCAGAAGGGCCGCCACACCCTGCCCACCGCCGCCAACGCCACCACCAACGCCTTCCTCGCCAAGCTCTGCGAGGCCGAACTGGCCGAGCAGGCGGAGTCGTTTTTCCAGCACACCCGCGAGGCCCTCGCCTACAAGCGCCGCGAACTCTCCCTCGCCGTCGCCAGCCCGTGCGCGGTGCTTACGGCCAAGGACTTCACCTTCGAACTCGCCTACGCGCTCGAGCCCGCCGATCCCGCCCGCTACACCGTCACCCGCACCCTGCACGACCTCCGGCACGCAGAGTTCGCCCGCCGCGCCGAGCTCAACGCCGTCTTCGCCGGCCTGTTCAACGAGCTCACCTTCGTCCTGCGCAAGAGCGTGCGCATCGAGGCCGTGATCGACCTCGTCGAGTCACTCGACCCCGCCGCCGGCCTCGCCGTCGCCTACCCCTCCGACTGCCGCGACTGCACGCTCACCGTGCCGGGCGTCGACGCCGCGGTGCGCTGCACCGGCCCCTCGCTCGACCTCGTCTTTCCCGTCGCCGCTTCCCCCGCCGAACTGCTCGACGGCTTCGCCGCCGTCCGCGCCGCCTTCGCCCTCAGCCCCGAGCTCGCCACGCTGCTCGGGTAACGAGCAACTTCTCGGCAGCCCCCGCCCAGCCGCATTGCTCGTGGCAGGGGCTGCGATTCCTTGGAAACGCCAAGCTCCTGCTCGGCCGCTTGTTCACTTTTACGGTACTGCGGCGACGGGCATCGAAGCAGCGCTCTCCAACTCCGGCGAGAGATAGGTGCGCAGGAAGCTTTCGATCTCGTTGAGCTGCATCACCCGATCCCGCTCAGGCCAATAGGAATGGCTGGCAGCGGCAAAGCTCATCGAGCGGACGTTCGGGTTAGTTTTCTTCAACACCTTCAGCATGCCGCCGGCCTGAGTCGGGCTGACAACATCGTCCAGCTCACCATGCATGATGTACACGGGCTGGTGGATCTCCGCCGCACGCAGGAGCGGATCGATGAAGCGCTCCGTCTCCGCAAAGTCCTTCCGGCCCAGAATATTCTTCCAGACCTCGTAGCCGTAACGGTTGTCGTTGCGGCGATTGTCCTTCTGCTGATCCCGGAGGTGCGTTAGCGCGGCTATCGCGATGCCCGCTCGATAGATCTCAGGGTATTTTGCGAGGCTAATATAGGTAGCCCATCCGCCAAAGCTTCCTCCCATGATGGCGATGCGCCGGCGATCGATGTTCGTGCTGGCGATCACGGCCTGCACGCCGTCGGCGATGTCGTCGATGATCACAGTATCGAGCCGCGCCCTGAGGCCGGCGGCCTGGTAGGCGGCCCCGTAGCCGGAAGAGCCGCGGTAGTTGACCTGCAGGACGGCATAGCCCCGCGTCGCGAAGAACTGGTTTGTGGCGTTGAAGCACCAGCTGTCGCGCGCCATCGGGCCGCCGTGGATATGGACCAGCAGCGGCATCGGTGCCGTTGCCGGCTGCGGCGGCAGGGTGAGATAGGCGTGGATCTTCGCACCATCGCGTGCGACGAAGTCCATCGGCGCGGTCTTTGCCAGGCGCTCCGCAACGAGGTACGAACTCCGCTCCAGAAGCTTGGCAAGCTTCGCACCTGCCGTCCGGAACACGTAGTACTCCCCGGGATTTCGGTCGCTGCCGACGAAGTAGATGAACGTTCCGCCATCGTCGGACCACTCCAACGGGATCACCGACTGCCCGGGAAACTGATTTTCCAGCGCCTTCTGGATCGCCGCATAACCTGGGTCGAACCAGACGACCTTCGGCTTCTCTCCGTTGTAGACCATCCCGACCGGCTCCGAGGTCGCGCGGTGGAACAGGAGCCGGCACTCGTTGTAGTCGCTGTCGGTAAGGTCGTACTTCGGATGAGCCGCGATCGTTCGGGTGATGCGGCCCTCGGACATCTTGTAAGCCGCAAGCTTGAATGTGTCCGAATCGAGTCGTGACGAGATGTAGATCGTGTCGCCATCCTGCCCCAGCGCAATGACCTCCGCCTTTCGATCCAGCATGCCTCCGCCCTTAATGGAGAAACTCAGCCCCTCATCTTTCACTGTCGAGTCGAGCAATACCCAGCGGTTGCGGGTTCCGATGCGGGCGTAGTATTCCTTGTTGGCGCCAGCGTAATTGTAGCGGAGCCGAGGCTCCCCGTTGGGGTCGAACTGAGTCCAGCCGACATCCAGTTCATCCCAGTCCACCTGCCTGCGCGCCTTCACATCGTAGGTGATCGTGAGCGTCTCCCACCAGCGCACACCTTCGGTTATCAGTGCGAGAATCTCCGGTCTTCGATCCGCACTATTCAAGATCCGGAGCACCTGTTTTCGCAGCGGGGTGCAAACGCGTTGGTCGATATCGATCACCTTCAGTTCCTTATCGACCACGAAGGCAAGCAGCCCCGGGCTGGCCCACTCCAGCGAGTTCACTCGCTTATATTCCTTGTCCGCAGCCACCTCGTAGACGGCCGCCATCGAGTCCATGTCGTAGACGACAACCCCGAAGTGATCTCCCCGGTCCCGCGTTGTCGCCAAGTACTTGCCATCGCGCGACAGCGACAGCGGCAGCTTCTCCTCCGCCTTGCACAGCTCCACGGCCGACACCCCACGCGCGTTCGCGGTCAGCTTCGCCCAGAGTTCCCGCGCGTTGTAGGCAGCGGTAACCTTGTTGGAGCAGATCTCCTTTGTCCCCGAGAAAACATGCAGATCGCTGACGGAGTCCACGCGGTTGCAGACCTCGACCTTGACCGCACGGCGTTGCCCGCGGCGCAACTTGCCGATCGGCTGCAGATTCGTCCCAACAGAACCGTTCGAAACGAAAACCAACACAGCATAGCAATCGTCCAGATCGGTCTCGCCGACCACCTGGGCAGTGTAACGGAAATGCACCTGGTCGGGGCGGGCGCGCACCTCGGGTTTCGCGTCCTTCAGCGGATCCAGATCGGCAACTTCATTCTCGATGCGCACCTGACCGGTGCCGAACTCCGACGCCGGCTGTACCTGCAACTCCCCAGAGGCCGCCTCTTTGCGCTTCCCGTCCTTCAAGACTCGCACCTCCTCGCCGGAAGCCGCGATGATCGGCAGCCACTCGCCCTCGAACTTCGCACGCACTTCGATCTGGGCGATCGCCGCGTGCGCCAGGGTAAAAATGGACAGAACAACGGAAATATACCGGGCTTGCATGCTTGTTGGGGTGTTCTCGATTCACCTGCCACCAAAAGATCGTGTCAATGATCCACTGTGGTGCGATTCCCCCGCGCACCAGGTCGCGCTCGACGCCCTCTCCACGCCCCGCCAGCTTCGCTGGCCATGACCCCTCAGCGCCGCCGCTCGCTCGCCGCCACCTACACCGCCGTCGCCGGCGGCATCGATGCCGTCACCGGCCCTTGGCTGGTCTTCGCGCCCGCCTCCGCCCTGGCTGCGTTGGGCGTCGAGCCGGAGGACGACACGCTCTTCGTCTCGTTCGTCGGCGTGTTTGTGGGCGCAGTGGGCTGGAGCTACCTGTGGGCCCTTTGGCGGTGGTTGAAGCGCGGCGACACCGGCTTCCTGCGCACAATCTGGCGGGTGTCGATCCTCTTCCGGCTCGCCGCCGGCACCTTCGTCCTCGGACACCTCGCCATCGACAACCTCGACCTGGGCTGGATCGGCGTGCCGCTGGCCGATTTTCTCTTCGCGGGCATCCAGATCGGACTGCTCCGCGCGGGCTGGCCCGAGCCGTCGCAACCGGCAACGCGGGGGTGAGCCCGGCGGCCTGCGCGCTCGCGGTCCGCGCCCGGGCGCCCGGGGCACGGCATCCGACCGCACCGCGGCGGTGCGCTCCGTCCGCGGTCGGTCCTCAACCGCCGTTGAGCG
>JAGVUB010000004.1 GCA_019136515.1 Verrucomicrobiota bacterium | reverse complement strand
GATGCGTTCTTCGGCGGTTTTCTGGCCCGGGATTTTCGCCTTGGCGAACGGGTCGGACCCGGTTTGTACCGGGTCTGCGTGGTTCGTTAGTTCGCGGTCCGACAAATTTTCGAAAAAGCAGTTGACGGTCGAAAAGCCGCTTACCAAAGTCCGCCCTCTTTTTCGGTTTTGGTCTTTTGTCCTGTCCGCCCTTGTAGCTCAGTTGGTAGAGCACGCCCTTGGTAAGGGCGAGGTCACCGGTTCAAGTCTGGTCAAGGGCTCCAGGCCAATCGTCGGCAGGCTCCCGACGTTAAAACGGGGCCGCCCATCCAAATCCCTGTCTTACAACTAACTCAACGTCCACATGGCTAAAGGTACATTCGAACGCAAGAAACCGCACGTGAACGTCGGCACGATCGGCCACGTTGACCACGGCAAAACCACCCTCACCACCTCCATCCTCGCCGTTCAGGCCGGGAAGGGTCTGGCCGAGCTCAAGTCCTACGCGGACATCGCCAAGGGCGGCACCGTGCGCGATGCCTCCAAGATCGTCACGATCGCGGTTGCCCACGTCGAGTACGAGTCCGACAAGCGCCACTATGCGCACGTCGACTGCCCCGGACACGCCGACTTCGTCAAGAACATGATCACCGGCGCGGCCCAGATGGACGGCGCCATCCTCGTGGTTAGCGCGGCTGACGGCCCGATGCCCCAGACCCGTGAGCACATCCTCCTCGCCCGCCAGGTCGGCGTGCCGAAGATCGTCGTCTTCCTCAACAAGGTCGACCTGATCGACGACGCCGAGCTCCTCGACCTCGTCGAGATGGAGATCCGCGAGCTGCTCACCAAGTACAACTTCGACGGAGACAACGCGAAGATCATCCGCGGCTCCGCCACGGCAGCCCTCGAGGGCAAGCCGGAAGGCCTCAAGGCCATCCAGGAGCTCATGGAGGCCATCGACTCCGAGATCCCGGAGCCGGCTCGTGAAATCGACAAGCCCTTCCTGATGTCCGTCGAGGACGTCTTCTCGATCACCGGCCGCGGCACTGTCGCCACCGGTCGTATCGAGCGTGGCATCGTCAAGCTCAACGACAATGTCGAGATCGTCGGCCTGCGTGACACCGTCACCACCGTCGTTACCGGCATCGAGATGTTCCGTAAGCTGCTCGACCAGGGTCAGGCCGGCGACAACGTCGGTCTCCTGCTCCGTGGCATCGACAAGGATGGCATCGAGCGCGGCCAGGTTGTTGCCGCTCCGAAGAGCGTCACCCCGCACAAGAAGGCCAAGGCCGAGATCCTGGTCCTCACCAAGGACGAGGGTGGCCGCCACACGCCGTTCTTCGACGGTTACCGCCCGCAGTTCTACTTCCGCACGACCGACGTGACTGGCTCGATCATCCTCCCGAAGGGTGTCGAGATGATCATGCCCGGTGACAACACCAACATCGATATCGAGTTGCTCACCCCGATCGCCATGGAGAAGTTCCAGCGCTTCGCCATTCGCGAGGGTGGCCGCACCATCGGTGCCGGTCGTATCACCGAGATCACCGAGTAAGGTCACCTCAAGCGGTTTCCCGCGTACGCCGAGGTCTCGCCGCGGGGCCTCGGCCGTACTGTCTCAAGAAAGCATTCCACAGGGCAGTAGCTCAATTGGTAGAGTAGCGGTCTCCAAAACCGTTGGTTGGGGGTTCGATTCCCTCCTGCCCTGCCACCTTCGTTCATGAAAAACCCATTTGGCAGTATCCGTGTCTTCACCGGCGAGATGATCGCCGAGCTCAAGAAGGCGTCGTGGCCCACGTTCCAAGAACTGCGGGAGTCGACGTTGCTGGTCATCGTCGCCGCCATCCTCATGGGTCTTTTCACCAGTCTCTCCGACTTTTCGCTCTATCAGGTCGTCGACCTGTTCACCTCTTGGGTGAGCTGAGCACCGCATCCCATGCCCGCTGACAAGACTGTTCCTCAGGGTACGCAATGGTTCGCCGTGCACACGCTCTCCGGCCAGGAGGGCAAGGTGAAGAAGTACATCGAGAAGTTCGCTCCGATCGAAGAGTTGGGGGAGAACATCTTCGAGGTGCTCCTGCCGACCGAGCAGGTCTCCGAGGTCAAACGGGGCAAGAAGACCAGCCAGGAGCGTAAGCTCATCCCGGGCTATGTGTTCGTGCAGATGAAGCTGTACGACGAAAACGGCAAGGTGATGAACAAGCCGTGGTATTTCGTCCGTGAAGCGCCCGGCGTGATCGGCTTTGTCGGCGGCGATCGGCCCGCCCCCCTACGCCCGGCCGAGATCGAGGACATTCGCAACCGCGTTGCGGCCGCCTCCGGCAAGGAAGTGCCGAAGGTGAGCTATGAAGTGGGTGAGGAAGTCAAGATCAACGACGGCCCCTTCCTGAACCTCACCGGCCGGATCGACGAGATCGATCCCGAGCGCGGCAAGCTCAAGATTTCCGTCTCCATTTTCGGCCGTTTCACCCCGGTCGAGCTCGAATACTGGCAGGTCGAACGCGCCGCCAGCTAACCTGTCCCCATCCGCTAACTACTTTTTCCCATGGCCAAGAAAGTTCAGGGCATCATCCGTCTCCAACTGCCTGCCGGCGCCGCCAATCCCGCGCCCCCGGTCGGTCCCGCGCTTGGCGCCCAAGGCGTCAACATCATGGCGTTCTGCAAGGACTTCAACGCCAAGACCAAGGACCAGAACGGCTTGATCCTGCCCGTGGTCATCACGGTCTACAGCGACAAGTCCTTCACCTATATCCTCAAGTCGCCCCCGGCGTCGGTCCTCCTCAAGAAGGCCTGCAACATCGCCTCCGGTTCCGGCAAGCCGAACAAGGACAAGGTCGGCAAGGTGACCAAGAAGCAGCTCCTTGAGATCGCGAAGATGAAGCAGAAGGACATCAACGCGACCAGCGAAGCCGCCATGATCAAGGTCATCGCCGGCACGGCCCGCAGCATGGGCATCGACGTCGTCGAATAATCTCTCCGTCACATCAACCGCGGGAGTCTCGCAGCGCGGGACGTTCGCACCGCAAAACACACAACATGGCCAAGCAAAGCAAACGGTTCCGCAATGCGCTGAAGGTTGCGGATCTCACCAAGGAATATTCCCTGAAGGAGGCGGTCGAGGTGCTCGCCCGGTTCCCGAAGGCCAAGTTCGACGAGACTGTCGAACTCGCGTTCCGCCTCGGCGTCGATCCGACGCAGGGCGACCAGATGGTGCGCGGCACCACCCCGCTCCCGAACGGCAGCGGCAAGAAGGTGCGTGTGCTCGTCTTCACCGATGACCCCGCCGCGGCGCTCGCCGCCGGTGCCGATGTCGCCGGGTTGAAGGACATTCTCGCCAAGATCAACGAGGGCTGGCTCGACTTCGACGTCGCTGTCGCCACCACCGCCGCGATGAAGGAAGTCCGCGCCGCCGCTCGCGTGCTCGGCCCCAAGGGCCTCATGCCGAACCCGAAGTCCGGCACCGTTACCGACAACATCGCCCAGGCGATCAAGGAAGTGAAGGCCGGCCGCGTCGAGTTCAAGATGGACAAGGCCGCCAACCTCGGCGTTCCCGTTGGCAAGCGCTCCTTCACCAACGAGCAGATTCTCGAGAACGCCGCCGCCGTCATCCAGGCCGTCGGCAAGTCGAAGCCGGCTTCGCTCAAGGGCCGCTTCATCCTCAGTGCCACGCTCTCGTCCTCGATGAGCCCCGGCATCGCCCTCGCCTCCGGCGAGTACTCCAAGTTCTAACGCCGTACCGCCATGCGTACCGAGAAAAAGTATCTCATCGAGGAAGTTGCCCGCCATCTCAAGAAGTCGGACTACCTTCTCATCACCAATTACCAGAAGGTGACCGTGGCTGATGTCGCGGCGCTCCGCGCCAAGCTCGCTTCCGAGCAGGCCGAGTTCCACGTCGTCAAGAACAGCTCCCTGCGCGTCGCCGCCCAGGAAGCCGGTCTCCCGGGTTTCGACACCATGCTCGCCGGTCAGACGGCGATCGTCGTCGGCGGCCGCAACAGCTCCGGCGTCGCGAAGATCGTCAAGAAGTTCTTCGACGACACGCAGAAGCTCGAGATCAAGGGCGGCGTTGTCGGCGGCAAGGTGTTCAACTCCGCCGAGGTCATCAAGCTCTCCGAGCTGCCCTCCCTCGAGGTGCTCCGCGCCCAGTTGCTCGGCCTCCTCAACCAGCCCGCGACCAGCCTCGTCCGTGTCATCAACGGCGTGCCGCAGGCCCTCGTCAACGTTCTCCAGGCCAAGGTTCGCGCCGCCGCCTAAGGCACGCGTTCCTGCCTCCTCAACCCTTTCCCGTAAGCCTCTCGGCCCAACGGAATATCAACCGCAACAGTCAACTGAAGGCAGGCTAGGGGATTCGTCTCTTAAATGCCCGGCACCAATCGCTCGGGCGCTAGCCGTCTCACTGATACCATGTCCGACATCACCAAAGACCAAGTCATCGAGTGGCTCTCCAGCCAGTCCGTTATCGAGATCGCTGCCCTTGTGAAGGATCTCGAGACCAAGTGGGGCGTTTCCGCCGCCGCTCCGGTCGCCGTCGCTGCCGCCCCGGCCGCCGGTGCCGCCGCTGCCGCTCCCGCCGAGGAGAAGACCGAGTTCAACGTCATCCTCGCTGACGCTGGCGCCAACAAGATCGGCGTCATCAAGGAAGTCCGCGCCATCACCGGCCTCGGCCTCAAGGAGGCCAAGGACCTCGTCGAGGGTGCCCCGAAGGCCGTCAAGGAAGGCGCTTCCAAGGCCGACGCCGAAGAGATCAAGAAGAAGCTCGAGGCCGCCGGCGCCAAAGTCGAACTCAAGTAAGTTGCGGGACTTCATCTCCTACAACGCTTTCGCCTATGGACAGGTCGGGTTCGTCCCGGCCTGTCCTTCGGCGTTTCTAAAAACTCCGTTCTCTCACGCCTGCGCATCCCTCCGCGGTGCTCAGCCGTGAGAGCTCGGCGATTTTCACGCCAGCTCGTTACCTAACACTCGGGAATTCCTATGGCCGCCACACAAGAACGCCAAAATTTCGGCAAGCTCCGCGAAGTCATCCAGCCGCCGAATCTCATCGAGATTCAGATCAACTCCTATCTGGAGTATCTGCAGAAAGACGTTCCGCAGAGCCAACGCAAGCCGCAGGGCTTGGAGGCGGTCTTCCGCGAAGTCTTCCCCATCAACTCCTACGACGAGCGTCTCGTTCTCGAGTACGTTTCCTATACGATCGGTGATCCCAAGAACACCGAGATCGAGTGCCTCCGCGAAGGCATCACCTATTCGGTGCCGCTTTACGTGAAGCTCCGCCTCCGCGAGGAGGATTATATCAAGGACGAGGAGATCTACATGGGCGAGATCCCGATGGTGACCGAGCGCGGCTCCTTCATCATCAACGGCGCCGAGCGCGTCGTCGTCTCCCAGCTCCATCGTTCGCCCGGCCTTTGCTTCGAGGTCGCCACCCACCCGAACGGCAAGCTTCTCCACTCCTTCCGCATCATCCCCGATCGCGGCACTTGGCTCGAGGTCCAGTTCGACAACAACGACCTGCTCTACGTCTACCTCGACCGCCGCCGTCGTCGTCGCAAGTTCCTCATCACGACGCTGCTCCGCGCCATCGGCTACTCCAGCGACATCGACATCCTCAATCTCTTCTACGAGATCAAGGACCTCAAGGTCTCCAAGGCACTCGACATCGAGAACGTCTCCACCCTCGTCCTCGTCGAGGACGTCATCGACGCGCAGCAGGGCGTGGTCCTCGCCCGCGCCTTCGAACCTCTTACCAAGGCCATCGTCCGCACCTTCGAGAAGCACGAGATCACGACCATGCGCGTGATCGACACCGCCAACGACGAGGGCGTGATCATCCGTTCGCTCAAGAAGGACCCGACCCGCAACGAGGAGGAGGCCCTCAAGGAAATCTACAAGCGCCTCCGCCCCGGCGAGCCGCCGACCACCGCCAACGCCAAGGCCCTCCTCAAGCGCCTCTTCTTCGACCCGAAGCGCTACGACCTCGGCCGCGTCGGCCGCTACAAGGTCAACCAGAAGCTCGGCCTCAAGACCGATCTCGATACCCGTATTCTGAATTCGGAGGACGTCGTCCAGTCCACCAAGTACCTCGTCCGCCTCCGCAAGGGCGACGGCATCGTCGACGACATCGATCACCTTGGTTCCCGCCGCGTCCGCACCGTGGGCGAACTCCTCGCCAACCAATGCCGCGTGGGCCTCTCCCGCACCGAGCGATTGGTGCGCGAGCGCATGACCCTCTATGACCAGAGCGTCGACTCCATCACCCCGCAGAAGCTCATCAACCCGAAGGCTCTGACGACGGTGATCCGCGACTTCTTCGCGCGCAGCCAGCTCTCGCAGTTCATGGACCAGATCAACCCGCTCGCGGAGCTCACGCACAAGCGTCGTCTCTCCGCCCTCGGGCCTGGCGGTTTGAACCGCGACCGCGCCGGCTTCGAGGTGCGCGACGTGCACCCCTCGCACTACGGCCGCATCTGCCCGATCGAGACCCCCGAAGGTCCGAACATCGGCCTCATCAACTCCCTCTCGCTCTACTCCCGCGTCAACGAGTTCGGCTTCATCGAGACGCCGTACCGCGTCTGTAAGGACGGCCGCGTGACCGACAAGATCGAGTACTTCACCGCCGACCAGGAGGAGGGCAAGGTCATCGCCCAGGCCAACTCCGAGCTCGACGAGAAGAACCACTTCGTGGGCAAGGTCACCGTGCGCGATCGCGGCAACTTCCTCGAAGTCGACCCCAAGCAGGTCGACCTCATGGATGTCTCGCCCAAGCAGCTTGTCTCCATCGCCGCCGGCCTGATCCCGTTCCTCGAACACGACGACGCCAACCGCGCGCTCATGGGTTCGAACATGCAACGCCAGGGTGTGCCGCTCCTCCAAGCGGACGCGCCCGTCGTCGGCACCGGCATCGAAGAACGCGTCGCGCGCGACTCGAAGACCGTCATCATCGCCGACGAGGCGGGCATCGTCGCCTCCGTCGACGCCAAGCGCATCGTCGTCACCAAGGACGGCGAGATGCCGCGCAACTTCGACCGCAACCCGAAGACCGACGCGAAGAACCACGTCTGGGTGTATGAACTCCGCAAGTTCATGCGCTCGAATGCCGGCACCTGCTTCAACCAGCGCCCGATCGTCAAGAAGGGCCAGAAGGTGAAAGCGGGCGACATCATCGCCGACGGTCCTTCGACCGACAAGGGCGAGATGGCGCTCGGCCGCAACGTGCTCGTCGCGTTCATGCCGTGGAACGGCTACAACTTCGAGGACGCCATCCTCATCTCCGAGAAGGTGCTCAAGCACGACATCTTCACATCGATCCACATCCAGGAGTTCGAGGTCACCGCCCGCGACACCAAGCTCGGGCCCGAGGAGATCACCCGCGACATCCCGAACGTCGGCGAGGAAGCCCTCAAGAACCTCGACCACAACGGCATCATCCGCATCGGCGCGGAGGTGAAGCCCGGCGACATCCTCGTCGGCAAGATCACACCGAAGTCCGAGACCGAGCTCGCCCCCGAGGAGAAGCTCCTCCGCGCTATCTTCGGCGAGAAGGCCGCCGACGTGAAGGACACTTCGCTCGTCGTCCCCTCCGGCGTCTATGGCATCATCATGGACGTCAAGGTCTCCAGCCGCGTCGACTTCGAGAAGGACAAGCTCTCCCCCTCGGACCGCCGCCGCCAGAGCAAGCAGATCAACGAGGAGTACAAGACCCAGATCGACAAGCTCCGCGAAGGTCTCACCGAGTCGCTCTCCAACATCCTCCTCGGCGAGAAGATCCCGCTCGACGTCATCAACGGCGAGACGGGCGAGATCATCATCCCCGCCAACCGCAAGATCACCAAGACCCTCCTGCGCAAGCTGGCCGCCGTCTCCAAGCACATCGAGATCGATCCGTCCCCGGTTCGCATCAAGATCATGGAGATCATCGGCTCCTTCCAGTCGAAGTTCGACGAGCTTGAGGGCGACCGCGAGCGCAAGGTCAACTCCATCGAGGCCGGCGACGACATCTCGTCCGGCGTGATCAAGCAGGTGAAGGTCTACGTCGCCACCAAGGAGAAGCTCCAGGTCGGTGACAAGATGGCCGGCCGCCACGGTAACAAGGGCGTCGTCGCCAAGATCGTCGCCGAAGAGGACATGCCGTTCCTTCCGGACGGCACTCCGATCGAGATCTGCCTCAACCCGTTGGGCGTGCCTTCGCGCATGAACGTCGGACAGGTTCTCGAGACGCACCTCGGCTGGGCCTGCAAAAAGCTCGGCATCAAGGTCGCGACCCCCGTCTTCGACGGCATCCCCGAGAAGAAGATCCGCGAGTACCTCAAGGTCGTCTCCGACAACGAGCGCGACACGGCCGCCAAGCGTGGCGACACGTGGAAGGCGCCGAATGTCGGTGTCCACGGCAAGGCGACGCTCTTCGACGGGCGCACCGGTGAGAAGCTCGATCAGGATGTGGTCGTTGGCTACATCTACATGCTCAAGCTGAACCACCTCGTCTCGCACAAGATCCACGCCCGTGCGGTCGGTCCGTACTCTCTGGTCACCCAGCAACCGCTGGGCGGCAAGGCCCAGTACGGCGGCCAGCGCTTCGGCGAAATGGAAGTCTGGGCACTCGAGGCCTACGGCGCCGCCTACACGTTGCAGGAACTCCTCACGGTCAAGTCCGACGACGTCAACGGCCGCACCAAGATCTACGAATCGCTGGTCAAGGGCGACAACACGCTCCAGGCCGGCACCCCGGAATCGTTCAACGTTCTCGTGAAGGAGATGCAGAGCCTGGGCCTCGATGTCCGACTCTCCAAGAAGACCGCCATCTGAGCGGCATCCCACCACCTGCACATAACTCCGAGCCTTTACACAGAATGAGCACCGAAGAAGCACGCCAGGTCATGGGCCTTGAGCAGCCGCAGTTCGATGCGGTTTCCATCACGGTGGCCTCGCCCGACACGATCCGTTCGTGGTCGCGCGGCGAGGTGAAGAATCCCGAGACGATCAACTATCGCACGTTCAAGCCGGAAACCCTGGGCCTGTTCTGCCAGAAGATTTTCGGCCCCGTGCGCGACTACGAGTGCGCTTGCGGCAAGTACAAGCGCATCAAGTTCAAGGACGTCGTCTGCGATCGCTGCGGCGTCGAGGTCACCGTCGCCCGCGTCCGCCGCGAGCGCATGGGCCACATAGAGCTGGCCGTCCCGGTCGCGCACATCTGGTTCCTGAAGAGCATGCCCAGCCGCCTCGGCCTCATGCTCGACATGACCGCCCGCGCGCTCGAGCGCGTCATCTATTATGAGGACTACATGGTCATCGACCCGGGCAAGACCCCGCTCGAAGCCAAGCAGCTCCTCACGCCGAACGAATACGTCCAGGCCCTCGACGAGTACGGTGACGACGCCTTCGTGGCCAAGATGGGCGCCGAGGCTGTGCGCGATGCGCTCACCCGCCTCGACATGCCCGCCATCGTCGACGAGCTGCAGGAGCAGATGCGCGCCACGCGCTCCAAGCAGATCAAGAAGAAGCTCTCCAAGCGCCTCAAGGTGCTCCAGGGCTTCATCAAGTCCGGCTCCCGTCCCGAGTGGATGGTGCTCGAAGTTCTCCCCGTCATCCCGCCGGACCTGCGTCCGCTCGTTCCGCTCGAGGGCGGCCGCTTCGCCACCTCCGACCTCAACGACCTCTACCGCCGCGTCATCAATCGCAACAACCGCCTGCGGAACCTCCTCCAGCTCAAGACGCCCGACGTTATCATCCATAACGAGAAGCGCATGCTGCAGGAAGCCGTCGACGCCCTCTTCGACAACGGCCGCCACGGCCGCCCCGTCACCGGCGCCGGCAACCGCCCCTTGAAGTCGCTCTCCGACATGCTCAAGGGCAAGCAGGGCCGCTTCCGCCAGAACCTGCTCGGCAAACGCGTCGACTACTCGGGCCGTTCCGTCATCGTCATCGGTCCCGAGCTCAAGCTCAACCAGTGCGGTCTCCCGAAGAAGATGGCGCTCGTGCTCTTCGAGCCGTTCATCATCCGCCGCCTCAAGGAGCTCGGCTTCGTGCACACCGTCCGCGGTGCGCGCAAGATGATCGAGAAGCAGTCTCCGGAAGTCTGGGACATCCTCGAGGAGGTGACGAAGGGCCACCCGGTGCTGCTCAACCGCGCGCCGACCCTCCACCGCCTCTCCATCCAGGCTTTCGAGCCCGTCCTCATCGAGGGCGAGGCCATCCGCGTCCACCCGCTCGTCTGCACCGCCTACAACGCCGACTTCGACGGCGACCAGATGGCCGTGCACGTGCCGCTCTCCCTCGAGGCCGTCCTCGAGGCGAAGACGCTGATGATGTCCACGCACAACATCTTCTCGCCCTCGTCCGGCAAGCCGATCCTCACCCCGTCGCAGGACATCGTCCTCGGCGCGTACTACCTCACCCTCGAGCCGCGCAAGAAGCCCGAGAAGGGCGACCACGTGCAGCTCTTCTCGACCGTGCAGGAGGTCCAGTACGCCCTGGCCGACGGGGCCATCAAGACCCACTCGGTCATCGACTACCTCAACCCCGACCTCGGCCGCGACACCGTCTACGGCAACAAGGAGCGCAAGCTCCTGCGCACGACCGCCGGCCGCGTTGTCTTCAGCCAGATCTGGCCCACCGGCCTGGGCTTCGTGAACTTCGCCGTGCCGAAGGGCAAACTCGGTGACCTGATCCTCAATACCTACAAGGTCGCCGGTCCGCAGGTCACTGTCGAGACCCTCGACCGGCTCAAGGAGCTCGGCTTCCAGACCGCCGCGAAGGCCGGCATCTCGATCGGTATCGACGACATGATCATCCCCGAGTCCAAGAAGGACATCGTGGGCGCCGCCCGGAAGAAGATCGACGAGGTCGAGAACCAGTACAAGCGCGGCATCATCACCACCGGCGAGCGCTACAACAAGATCATCGACATCTGGACCGGCGCCACCGACCAGATCGCGAAGGCCGTGTTCGCCAAGCTGGAGACCAACGAGGGCAAGGCCGACGTCAATCCGGTCTACCTCATGATGGATTCCGGCGCCCGTGGTAACAAGCAGCAGGTCCGCCAGCTCTGCGGCACCCGCGGCCTCATGGCCAAGCCCTCCGGTGAGATCATCGAACGCCCGATTCTGTCCTCCTTCCGCGAGGGCCTCTCGGTGCTCGAGTACTTCATCTCCACCCACGGCGCCCGCAAGGGCCTCGCCGATACCGCGCTCAAGACCGCCGACGCCGGCTACCTCACCCGTAAGCTGTGCGACGTCGCCATGGACTGCACCATCTCCGAGGAGGACTGCGGCGCCCGCGACGGCATCTGGAAGAAGGCCATCTACGAAGGCGACGACGAGATCGTCTCCCTGCGCGAGCGCCTTGTCGGCCGCTGTTCCTCCGACGATATCGCCAACCCGCTCAATCCCTCCGAGTTGCTGGTCGCCTCCGGCGAGCTCATCTCCGAGGAGACCGCGCGTCGCATCGAGGACGCCGGCATCGAGCGCGTGAAGGTCATGTCGCCGCTCACCTGCAACAGCGAGTACGGCATCGACGCCAAGTCCTACGGCATCAATCCGGCGACCAACAAGATCGCCAAGGTCGGCGACTCCGTCGGCATCATCGCCGCCCAGTCGATCGGCGAGCCGGGCACGCAGCTCACGATGCGTACCTTCCACATCGGTGGCATCGCCAGCCAGGTCTTCAAGAACCCCGAACTCCGCTCCCGCTACGACGGCGTCATCCGTTACAAGGGCCTGCGCGAGGTCGAGGCTTCCGAGGGTGCGCGCATCGTCCTCAACAAGACCGGCACCGCCTCCATCTACGACGAGGAGGATCGCGAGATCGAGACCTTCAACGTCATCATCGGCTCCGTCCTCACCATCCCCGGGGGCGCGAAGATCAAGAAGGGCGACGTCATCGCCCGCTGGGACCCGTACAACATCCCCGTCCTCTCCGAGAAGAAGGGCCGTATCGGTTTCCGCGACATGATCCCCGGCGTCACCGTCAAGCGCGAGCTAGACGAGTCCACCGGCCGCATCGCCACCGTCGTCATCGAGCACAAGGAGGACCTCAACCCGCAGGTCGAGGTCAAGGACGAGGCCGGCAAGATCGTTGCCACCTACGCGATCCCGACCGGCGCCCAGGTTGTCGTCAACGAGGACGACACCATCACCGCCGGCGCCCTCCTTGCCAAGACGCCCCGCCAGATGTCCAAGACCAAGGACATCACCGGTGGTCTCCCCCGTGTCGCCGAGCTCTTCGAAGCCCGTCGCCCGAAGGAAGCCGCCGAGATGGCGCGTATCGACGGCATCGTTTCGATGGCCGGCTCGATCCGCGGCAAGAAGCGCCTCGTCGTCACCAACGAGGAGAGCCAGCAGGAGGAGGAGCACCTCATCCCGCACGGCAAGCAGATCATCGTCCAGCCGGGCGACGTCGTCCACAAGGGCCAGCTCATCACCGAAGGCGCGCCCGACCCGCACGAGATCCTCGAGATCCTCGGGCCGGCCGAGCTCTACAACTTCCTCATCAACCAGGTGCAGGAGGTGTACCGTCTCCAGGGCGTCACCATCAACGACAAGCACATCGAGGTCATCATCCGGCAGATGCTCCGCAAGGTCCGCATCTCCGATCCGGGCGACACCGAGTGGTTCTGGGGCGAGCAGGTGGATCGCGGCTCCTTCATCCGCGAGAACCGGCGCATCAACGAGGCCGGCGGCAAGCCCGCGGAGGGCGAGCCGATCCTGCTCGGCATCACCAAGGCCTCGCTCGAGACCGAGAGCTTCATCTCGGCCGCGTCGTTCCAGGAGACCACCCGCGTGCTCACCGACGCCTCGACGCTCGGCAAGGTCGACGGCCTGAAGGGCTTCAAGGAGAACGTGATCATGGGTCACCTCATCCCGGCCGGCACCGGTCTGCCGATCTACAAGAAGCTTCGCATCTCCCTGCCGTTCGGCGGCGAGATCCCGGAGGGCGAGCCCGCTCCCGCGACCGACGAGGCCGTCTGATCCCGCCTCCCGTTTCCGCGGATCCCGCATCCGCTTTCCCCAGAACCCCCGGCCTCACCCGCCGGGGGTTCCTGTTTGTGGGCGGCGCGCAGGGGAGCCGACAGAAGCCAACGAAGAAAACGAAGGACGTGTTTCCTTCCGGCCCGTAGCTGGACGACGAAGTCGTTCAGCCTCCCGATCGAAACGCGCTCGACGCCCCGGCCCTTCGCGGAGCAAGCTGCGCGCGTTCAGGAGGCCGCGCGCCTCCGCCGCCTTTCCCCCGCAACTCAGACCGCACTCCTCTGAACTATCGTCTCTCACCCGTAACCTAACCATCATCCATTTCGCGTAGCTTCGGCTGCTGTCCGCTGCAAAACGACCAATTGAGCAATCGGAAGACAGCGCTGCAGGCACGTCCCAACTGGGACGTGCTGGTAGCGTCCTTCCATGGCGCTTGGTCGTGCCAGCAGCGGGGCGTGTTACTGGCACGTCCCTCTAGTTGGTACGAAAGCGTTCATGTGAGGTAAGTCTGACATCGGCCTGATGCACCCGCGCGAAGCATCAGCCCCATGTCCTCAAACCCCGAGGGTGGCGCTCCGGCCGTGCGCTGGAGCCCCGCCAATCCGCATCCGCTCTCGCAGCTCAAGACCGAGCTGGTCTGGGAGGGAAAGTACGACGAATACGGCCGCCGCCGCGAAGTCGATCCGGCCGCGCTGGCGATGCCGATGCAGCGTATCGAGACCGTCGACGAGCCGCGCCAGCGGGCCGAGGCGCAGGGCGAGCTGGACCTCTTCGAGAAGTCGGTCGCCGGGCGCAAGCGCGATGCGTTCCGCAACCGGCTCATCTGGGGCGACAACAAGCTCGTGCTCGCCTCGCTGCTGAAGGAGTTCAAGGGCCGGATCGACCTGATCTACATCGATCCACCGTTCGACGTGGGCGCCGACTTCACGATGGACGTGCCGATCGGCGACGGGAAGGAGACGGTCGAAAAGGACCAGTCGACGCTGGAGATGGTCGCCTACCGCGACATGTGGGGCAAGGGCACCGACTCCTACCTCCACATGATGTACGAGCGGCTGTCGCTGATGAAGGAGCTGCTGTCGGAGAAGGGCAGCATCTACGTGCACTGCGACTTTCGAGTTAACTCACACCTCCGATTGATTCTTGAGGACATTTTCGGCTCTGCGAATTTCGTGAACGAGATCGTCTGGAAACGTTCGGATGCCAAAGGTGATGCCGCGCAGGGCAGCAAGCACTACTCACGGATTCAGGACTCGATACTCTTTCTCCGGAAGTCGGACGGCGCCACATGGAACCCGCTCTACGTTCCACTGAGCGATGAATACGTCGAAGGCTTCTACCGGTACAAGGATCCTGACGGGCGCCGTTGGAAGATGGAGAACATGTTGGGCCCTGGCGGGGCTGCCAAAGGCAACCCAGTTTATGAGGTATTGGGTGTGACGCGCGCATGGCGCTACTCGCGTGAGCGGATGCAGCAGCTCTTGGATTCGGGACGAGTGGTTCAGACCAAACCCGGGAATGTGCCAATGGAGAAGCGATTCTTGGATGAGTCCAAGGGGGTGCAGGTGGGTACATGGTGGGACGACATCAGCATGTTGCGCGGATGGTCGCATGAAAAGATCGGTTACAATACCCAGAAGCCCGAGACTTTGCTTGAGCGCATCCTCAAAGCCTCCTCAAGCGAGGGCGATCTCGTGGCCGACTTCTTCTGCGGGAGCGGGACGACTGGGGCGGTGGCGGAGCGGTTGGGGCGGCGCTGGATCATGGCCGACCTCGGGCGGTTCGCGATCCACACCTCGCGCAAGCGGTTGATCGAGCTTCAGCGCAAGCTTCACGAGGAGGGACAGCCGTATCGGGCGTTCGATGTCCACAATCTTGGGCGCTACGAGCGGCAGTGGTGGCAGAAGGACCGGTTGCAGGGCGCGGAGGAGGAACACCGGCGCGTGGTGCTGGAGTTCTTCAAGGCCGAGCCGCTGGCCGGGGCGCCGTCGCCGTTGCTGCACGGGCGCAAGGCCGGGGCGTTCTGTTATGTGGACGCAATCGATGGGCTGTTCACGCGGCAGGAGGCGCGCGCGGTGGCGTCGGCCGTGGCGCAGGCGGGCGGGCGCGAGGTGTACTGCCTGGCGTGGGAGTTCGAGATGGAGCTGCGGCAGCATTGCCTCGCGTTGGAGGCGGAGCTGGGCGTGCGGATGAAGCTCATCCCGATCCCGCGCGAGATCATGGAGAAGAACCGGAAGAGCCCGCCGCCGTTTCTGGAAATGGCGTTATTGGAGGCCGAGCCGGTGGTGAGCGGGCCGAAGGGCCAGCGCACGGTGGAGGTGAAACTGACGAAGTTCCTGCCCTCGCTCGCGGAGGTGCCGGGCAAGGAGCTGGAGGCGCTCAAGGAGCGCGCGGTGCGCAGCGGGTTCGACTTCATCGATTTCTGGGCGGTCGACTTCGACTGGCAGCCGAATCAGCCCTTCCACCACGACTGGCAGGACTACCGCACGCGGAAGGATCGCTCGCTCAAGACGGTGAGCGACGCCGTCCACACCTATGCGAAGCCCGGCAAGCACACGATCTGCGTGAAGGTCGTGGATGTGTTTGGCTGCGACACGAGCACGACCCTGGAGGTGCGGGTGTGAGCGCGGCTAGGCCCGGCCTTTCGTCCCACGCCAGTCGTTATCCAAACTAAACCGCCTTCGCGCTAAACCGTTTCTACCCCATGAATCCCGAAGAAATCGCGATCAACCATGACGCCCTCTCGCCGCTGTTCGCCGCGTGGGAGGAGCCGAATCGACACCGCGTGCGCGCCGCCAAGGGCGAGGGCGCCGAGGTGCGTCAGGGCCGGCGACCTTCGGCGCTCGTCATCGCACAGAACTTGCGTGCGGCGGTGAAGGAGTGGCGCGAGCTCGGCTACTACTCGGCCAGTGACACGACGCGGCACCTGCTCGAACACTGGTTCGGTCGGGCGCACGACCGGCGCGAGCATGGCGGGCCGGAGTCGTTTCGGTACTATTTCTGCCAGCGCGAGGCCATCGAGACGTTTATCTTCCTGAAGGAAGTGCGGCGGGCGGAGCGGTTGTCGCAGGTCGTGGCGGAGTTCGGTGGTGCAGGCGCGGAGGTGGCGGCGCTCGGCATCACCGAGGAGGAGGACGCGTGGAGTCGCTACGCGTTCAAGATGGCGACCGGCTCGGGCAAGACGAAGGTGATGAGCCTCGCGATGGTCTGGAGCTACTTCCACGCGTTGCGCGAGAGCGACTCGCCGATGGCGCGACATTTCCTCGTGGTGGCGCCGAACCTGACGGTGTTCGAGCGCCTCAAGGAGGACTTCAAACCGGAGGAGGGCGGGCCGGACATCTTCGACCGCGATCCTCTGATCCCGGTGGAGTGGCGCGGCGACTGGAATCTCAGCGTGGTGCTACAGGACGAAGCCGGCGGCGCGGCGACCGGCGGCGTGCTCTACCTGACGAACATCCACCGGCTCTTCGATCCCGCAAAACGCCGTGGCGAGAACGGCGACACGTACGACTGGGCGGGGCCGGCGGTGAGCAAGGCCAAGGCCCTCGACACCGGTGCCGTGCTGCGCGACCGCATCACAGCGCACCCGCGGCTGCTCGTCCTCAACGACGAGGCTCACCATGTCTGGGATCCCGACTCGGCGTGGAACGAGGCCATCGCCACGCTGCATGCCGACGTGCGTCGGCGCGGCGGCGAGGGCATCGCGGCCCAGCTCGATTTCTCGGCCACGCCGAAGGACAACCGCGCGAATCCCTTCAAGCACATCGTCTGCGACACGCCGCTCGGCGAGGCGGTCGACGCCGGCATCGTGAAGACGCCGATCATTGGCCGCGCCGGGCGACTGATCGAGCAGGCGACGGACAACGCCGCGTACCGGTACGAGTTGCACCTGAAACTCGGTTACGAGCGCTGGCGGTGCAGCCGGAAGGAGTGGGAGAAGAGCGGGAAGAAGCCGCTGCTCTTCGTGATGTGCGAGGACACGAAGGCGGCCGACGAGATCGCCGGGCGGTTGAATGGCGATCCGGTTTTCGAGGCGCTCAACGGCCGCACGATCAACCTGCACACGAACCTCAAGGGAAAGATCCGCAAGATCGGCAAGGGTGCCGACGCCCGAACGGAGTTCGTCGAGAGCGACAAGGACATCAGCGACGAGGACCTGAAAGCGCTGCGCAAACTCAGCCGCGAACTCGACTCCGGCGAGAGCCCGTACGCGTGCATCGTGAGCGTGCTCATGCTGCGAGAGGGCTGGGACGTAAAGAACGTGACGACCATCGTACCGTTGCGCCCGTACTCGTCGAAGGCCGGCATCCTGCCCGAGCAGACGCTCGGGCGCGGCCTGCGGCGGATGACGCCGACCGGCCAGGCCGACGAGCTGGTGACGGTGGTCGAGCACGAGGCGTTCGCCCGGCTCTACCGGGAGGAACTCGCGCAGGAGGGGCTGCCCATCGAGGTGGTCGAGGTCGACCGCGTGCCGACGACAACCGTCTCAATCTTCCCCGATCCGCAGAAGGATGCGGCGAAACTCGACATCGCGATCCCGCGGCTCACCTCCGGCAACGTGACGCTGCCCGTGCTCGGGCCGATCTCCGAGGCAGAGGTGCGAGCCGAGTTCGCGAAGATCGGCCGGGTGCTACCGTTGGGCGAACGAGGTCCGGATGAGGTGCCGTACGAGGGACGTCATCTGATCACCGGCGAGGTGGTCGAGCACATGAAGGTGAGCCTCTCGCTGCTGGAGAACGGCGTGGGTGCGCTGTCGTTCTACGTGCAGGAGCTGGAGTTCATCGGCAAGGTGCGCGGCGCGCACACGGTGCTCGCGCCGCTGCTGGAGGTGTTCTTCGAGCAGATCCTTTTCGGCCCCGGGCGCTCGCTTTTCGACGCCACGCTTGCCGCCCGGCTCGGCGACAGCGATGTGCGCGAGCATGTGCGCGCCGTGTTCGTGCCGCTCATCCGGGCGAAGACGGTGCAGCAGCAGGTGCGGCAGCCGGAGGCGCCGCCGCAGCCGGTGAGCGCGTGGCGGCCGTTCCAGGCGACGACCAGCGAGCGCCGCCCGGCCGTGCCCGTGGCACGGACACTGTTCAACCTCGTGGCCTGCAACCGCGCGCTGGAGCAGGCCTTCGCGACGACTTTGGGCAAGCTCGGCGACGTGGCGGCGTTCGCCAAGAACGCCGGGCCGCAGGCACTGCGCATCGACTATCTCTCGGGCGGGCAGCGGCTGGCGTTCTATGTGCCCGATTTTTTGGTGCGCACGGGCGACGGATGCTTCGTCGTCGAGACGAAGGGCCAGGTCGACCGCGATGTGCCGGCGAAGGCGCGGGCGGCGGTGGAGTGGTGCAAGAGTGCGAGCACCAAGGCCGCGAAGTGGGAGTACGTCTTTGTGCCGGAGGACGTCTTCCTGCGGTTCAGCGGAACGACGTTCGCCGAACTGGTACGGATGTGCGTGCCGGCGCTGAACGATCTCCTGAACCAGCGGAAGTTCGGCGAGGAGATGCCGCTGTTCGCCCAGGCCGGCATGAGCCTGCTCCAGGGCGAGGGCGCCGAGGCCAACGCGGCCGCGATTGTCGACCCCAAGCTGGTCGAGAAATTACCCGAGCGCGTTCGCAAGGCGGTGGAGGACGCGGTGGCATTGCAGGTGTTCACGGTGACGCGGAAGGGGGCGAGCTTCGCCCCAGTGTTTGCCGCGCTGCTCGGATCGGTCGACGATCTCGTGAAGGCCCTGCTGGTGCAGAAGCTCAAGCCGGCTATGCCGACGGAGTCCGGGAAGCAGCGCGAGTGGTTCGAGCCGTACCTGCATGGCGTGGATCAGCGGATGCACCGGCATTATCAGGAGACCGCCCGCAACCTTCAGAAGACGCTCGTGTACGGTAGCGGTGTCTCTCCGCTCGGGCTGCTGCGCAACGTGCTCGACCATGCGCTCAACGACAGCACGAAGCTCGGCGGAGTCTTCGCCGCGGCGAGGACGGCGATGCGGTTCGCGGGGGCGAGCGATTTGTTCCTCGCCGTGAAGGCGATGAACGAACTGCGCAACAACTGCATCGCGCACCAGGCACAGCTGTTGACAGATGCGAAGGCGGCGAAAGTCGCGCTTGTGCAATGGGTCGGAGGAATCCGAAAGCTTTGGGATGCGCAGCGCGTGGGATAATCGGGGGGCGCCTTGGCATGGCGAACTATGTCAAGGCCTTGAGCCTGCTCCTCCTCAGCTTCAGCGGCTACCTCTCGCCGCAGCTCGACGAGCACGCCGTCCTCGGCGTTTGAGCCGCATCGGCTGCGCTCTGTGCCCGCCGAGCCTTCCGCCCCTCTGCGATCTGTGCGCCCTTTGCGGTTGAACCTTCCGACGCGGCACGAGGACGCAAATTTCCGTCCGACCGTGACACGAATTTGCGTCCTGCCTGCGGAGGCCCGCCTGTCGTGCACCGCTGAAGCTCCGTGTCCTGCGCTCCCGCGAGGGCGAGTGGCCGTGGGGTTTCCGCCTTTCCGCTGGCGCCGCCATGGGGCGGCCGCAACAGTCGCGCCGATGCTTTCGAATCCCCTCCGGCTTGTCGTCTCTTTGGCCGTCGGTGTTGTTGCCTCGTGTTTCGGTTGCCGCGCGGGCGTGGCCGCGGCCGCGGCCGATTTCCGAGGGCTCGAACTCTGGTACCGTCAGCCCGCGAAGGAGTGGACCGAGGCGTTGCCGGTCGGCAACGGCCGGCTGGGCGCGATGGTCTTCGGCGGCGTGGCCGCGGAGACGATCCAGCTCAACGAGGACACGATTTGGTGCGGCCGCCCCGAGGCGCTCAACCGCACCGCCGCCGGCAAGCAACTCCCGCAGATCCGCGCGCTGCTCTTCGCCGGGAAGTTCGCCGCGGCCGAGAAGCTCGTGCAGGACGAGGTGATCGGGCCGCAGCCGCAGGTCGGGCGTAGTCACCAGACTTTGGGTGAACTGAAACTCGCCTTCACGCTCCCCGCCGGCGAGCCGACGGCATACCGCCGCGCGCTCGACCTCGACAGCGCGACCGCCACGACGGAGTTCACGCTCGGCGGCGTCACCTACCGCCGCGAGGTGCTGGCCAGCGCACCCGACCGGTTGCTCGTCGTGCGGCTCACGGCCAGCAAGCCCGGCCAGATCGACTTCACCGCCGCGCTCCAGCGCGACGATGTGACTGTGACTGCGCGACCCGACGGCTCGCTGGAAATGGTCGGCCAGGCGCTTACCGACCATCGCGGCGACGGCGTGAAGTTCGCCGGCGTGCTCCGCGTCGTGCCCGAGGGCGGCACGCTCACCGTCGAGGGCAACACGCTCGCGCTCCGCGGCGCCGATGCCGCCACGCTGCTCTTCGCCGTTCGCTCCGACTACAACGCGCCGATGCCCGCCGTGCCGCTCGCGCGCAGCAATCTCGCGGCGGCGCAGACCGATCTCGCGGCGGTCGCCGGGCAGTCGTTTGCGACGCTCGCCGAGCGCGCCCGCGCCGACCACCGGCGGCTGTTCCGCCGCGCGGCGTTGTCCTTTGGCGACGATCCGCTTGCCGCGCTGCCCACCGACGAGCGCCTGCGCCGCGCGCAGGCCGGCGCCGAGGACCTCGGGCTGCTGGCGCTGCATTTCCAGTACGGGAGGTACCTGCTGCTCGGCTCCTCGCGCCCGGGCGACTTGGCGGCGAATCTCCAGGGGATCTGGAACGGCGCGATGTACGCGCCGTGGAGCGCCGACTACCACATCAACATCAACATCCAGATGAACTACTGGCCGGCGGAGGTCACCGGCCTAGGCGAGTGCCACGAGCCGTTCTTCGCGTTGATCGAAAACCTCGCCGCCAACGGTGGCCGCCTCGCCGCGCAGGAAATCTACGGCGCGCGCGGCGCGGTGGCGCACTACACGACCGACGCCTGGCTCGGCGCCTCGACCGACGGCCAGCCCGTGTGGGCGATGTGGCCGATGGGCTTTGCGTGGAGCACGCGCCATTTCTGGGAACACTACCTCTACACCGGCGACCGCGACTTCCTCGCGCGCCGCGCCTATCCGGTGCTGCGCGACGCCGCGCTCTTCTTCCTCGACTGGCTCGTGCCCGACCCGCGGACCGGCCGGCTCGTGTCCGGCCCGAGCGCGTCGCCGGAGAACGAGTTCATCGCGCCCGACGGCTCGCACCACAGCGTCTCGATGGGCAACTCGATGGACCAGCAGATCGTCTGGGAAACGTTCACGAACTTCCTCGCCGCCGCCCGCGAGCTCGGGATCGCCGACGAGACGGTGGCCGCCGTCGACACCGCTCGTGCGAAGCTCGCGCTGCCGCAGATCGCGACCGACGGCCGCGTGATGGAGTGGGCGCAGGAGTTCGGCGAATTCTACCCCGGCCACCGCCACATCTCGCACCTCTACGGGCTGCACCCGAGCGCGCAGTTCACGCGCTCCAGCGCCGCGGCCGGTGGCCAGGATTTCTTCGCCGCGGCCCGCAAGACGCTCGAGTTTCGCCTCGCGCACGGCGGCGGCCACACCGGCTGGAGCCGCGCGTGGATCGTCAACATGTGGGCGCGGCTCGGCGACAGCGGGAACGCCCGCGCCGACCTGCAGGCGTTGCTCGCGCACTCGACGCTGCCGAACCTCTTCGACAACCACCCGCCGTTCCAGATCGACGGCAACTTCGGCGCCACCGCCGGCATCGCCGAGATGCTGCTCCAGAGCCACGACGCCGGCATCGTCGACCTCCTGCCGGCGCTGCCCGCCGAGTGGCGTACCGGCCATGTGACCGGCCTGCGCGCCCGCGGCGGCTTCGAGGTCTCGCTCTGGTGGCGCGACGGCAGACTCGAGCGCGGCGAGATCGTTTCGCTCCTCGGCCAGCCGCTCACCGTGCGCTACGGCGACAAGCTCGTCCGCGACCTGCCGACGACCCGCGGGCAGATGATCGATGTGATGAAAGCGCTGGGGTTGTAAGTCGGGCCCGTAGCTGGATGACGAAGTCATTCAGCCTTCTGGGCTACGGCATCAGCACCAAGGGCCGGCTGAACGACTTCGTCGTCCAGCTACGATGGGCTTTCCGCGTAGCTGGATCGCGCAGCGGTTCAGCCTTCTATGCTCTGCGGTGTGTTGATCACGGATTGGCCAGCCCCCGGTTCGATCAGGGAATTCCAGTGCCGCCAGAATCGCTCCCAGAAGTCTGCGGCGTGCGGGTTGAGCTCGGGTTGCCCGACCACCACTGCGCCCGAGAAAGGATAAGCGCGCCAGTCATCCTTCAATTTGGCGCGAACCGGATTTTCCAGAATGTACGTGGCGACGGATGCGAAGGCGCCGCGTTTGCGCTCCTCCTCGCGCAAGACGTGGTCGTAGCCCTGAAGCTGGAGTTCGCAGCCTTTGGCGCGAAGCAGGAGATTCCAGTGCCGGCGGAAGAATGCTGCCGCCTTCCGCTGGTCGGCGGACGGGGAGGTCCCGAGCCAGAGAAAATGGCCGTGGTCGGGCATCAGGCAGTAGGCGGGGCAGGCGAGGTGGTAGCGGGCGAGCGTGTGCAGCAGCAGTTCGCGCACGGCGGCGTGGTGTGCGGTGTCGAGCCAGCCGGTCCTTCGCCCGGCGATTGTCATACTCCAGTGCACGGCGGCGGTGCCTCGGTAGTTCGCGGTGGCCAGGCGACGGAGGTAGTCGTGCGGCATGTGCGGGACGCAATCCGAGGGGCGAGCGCCGGCAAGCGGCAAGTAGCTGGACTGCGCTGCGGTTCAGCAGTTTGGCGCTGACGAGGGCGTGATAAGGCCGGCTGAACGACTTCGTCGTCCAGCTACTCCGGAGGTAGCTGAATCGTGCAGCGACTCAGCGCTCGGCGGGCCGGTTCAAGTTTTTGCTGAACGACTTCGTCGTCCAGCTACGAGGAGTTGCTCCGCGTAGCTGGATCCCGAAGCGATTCAGCCATCCAGCAATCCCGCTCAAGCAACACCTCCGTGGCGCGGCCACTTTGCCGTTGCGCGGTCGGGGGCCTTGGCGACGCTTGCCGCCTTCCCATCCCATGGAAACCGCCCAGTTGATCGAGTCCTTCAACCAGGCCGGCCAAGGCCACGTCTTCCGGTTCTGGAACGAACTTTCCGCCGCCGACCGGGCGCAGCTCGCCGCCCAGGCGGCCGAGATCGATCTCGCCGAGATCGCGCGCCTCACCGAAACGCTCGTGCGCAGCAGTAGCGGCGCCGCGGTCGACCTCACCGACCTCGAGCCGGCGCCGTACGCGCCGCTGCCGGAGAACGGTGGCAACGCCGCCGAGTGGGCCGAGGCCCGCCGCCTCGGCGAGGACGCGCTGCGCGCCGGGCGCGTGGCGGCGTTCGTCGTCGCGGGCGGGCAGGGGACGCGCCTCGGCTACGACGGGCCGAAGGGCACGTTCAGGGTCACGCCGGTTTTGCGGAAATCGCTCTTCCAGGTCTTCGCCGAGAAGATCCTCGCCGCCGGCCGCCGCTACGGGAAACCGCTGCACTGGTTCATCATGACCAGCCACGCGAACCACGCGGCGACCGAGGGGTTCTTCGTCGAGAACAACTTCTTCGGCCTCGGCGCCGACCGCGTGCACTTCTTCCGCCAGGGCCGTATGCCGGCGGTGGATTTCGACGGGAAGATCATCCTCGAGACGAAGTCCTCGATCGCGATGAGCCCCGACGGCCACGGCGGCTCGCTGCGCGCGCTCGATCGTAGCGGTGCGTTGGAGATCATGCGCCGCGAGGGCATCGACGTCCTTAGCTACTTCCAGGTCGACAACCCGCTCGTGCGCTGCGTCGACCCGACGTTCATCGGCTTCCACCTCCGCGCCGGCGCCGAGATGTCGAGCAAGATGATCCCGAAGGCCTACCCGGAGGAGAAGGTCGGTCACTTCTGCCGCCAGCGCGGCAAGTTGCTCGTGGTCGAATATTCCGACCTGCCGATGGACCGCCAGCGCGAGGTCGACAGCGCCACCGGCCGCCTGCGCTTCATCGCCGGCTCCGTCGCGATCCACGTCTTCAGTCGCTCGTTCATCGAGCGTTTGGCCAAGGGCGACGACGCCCTGCCGTTCCACCGCGCCGACAAGAAGGTCCCCTGCATCGACGTCGCGGGCACGCCGGTGAAGCCCGCGAAGGCCAACGGCGTGAAGTTCGAGATGTTCGTCTTCGACGCGCTGCCGTTCGCCAGGAACGCCGTCACCATCGAGGCGCCGCGCGCCGACGACTTCAGTCCGGTGAAGAACGCCGAGGGCGTCGACTCGCCGCAGACCTGCCGCGACGCCCAGCTCCGGCAGGTCGTGCGCTGGCTGCGCGCCGCCGGCGCCACCGTGCCCGCCGATGCGACGGGCCTGCCGCCGTTCGCGCTCGAAGTGTCGCCGCTGTTCGGCGACGACGAGCCGAGCTTCCGCGCCGCCTGGGCCGCGTTGAAAACCAAACCCGCCATCGCCGCTGGGCTGACGCTCGGCTGAGCGCACCGCGTTCCCCACCCACCTGACCTTCTCCCCCCAACTCCGAAAACGTAGCACACCATGAGCACGATCGATTCCATCGCCGCGGCCGAGCAGGCCGGCCTGATCCTCCCGAGCACCGCGCAGAATCTCCGCACCTGGCTGGGCGGCAGCTTCCTGCCCGATTGGGCGCGCGCCGCCATCGAGGAACTCGTCGCCAAGGAGCAATGGCCCGAGCTCAACGACCGTTTCTACCGCACGCTCGAGTTCGGCACCGGCGGCATGCGCGGCCGCACGATCGGCAAGGCCTCCGCCGCCGCCGAGATCGGCACGCTCAGCGCGCAGGGCTCGCCCGAGCATCCGGCCGTGGGCTGCAACGTGCTCAACGATTTCACCGTCGTGCGCGCGACGATCGGCCTCTTCCGCTACACGCAGCAGTATCTCTGCACCGCCGGCAGCTACGACCTGCCGCGTCTGGTGATCGCCCACGACGTGCGCCACTTCTCGCGCCACTTCTGCGAGCTCGCCGCGTCCACGTGGGCGCAGCTCGGCGGTCAGGCCTTCATCTTCGACGGCCCGCGCTCCACGCCGCAGCTCAGCTTCTCGGTGCGTTACCTCAAGGCCTCGGCCGGCATCGTCATCACCGCCAGCCACAACCCGCCCCACGACAATGGCTACAAGGTCTACTTCGGCGACGGCGGCCAGGTCGTGCCCCCGCACGACAAGGGCATCATCGGCCAGGTCGACAACGTGGCCTGGGCCGAGGTGGCCAAGTTCTTCACCAAGAAACTGGATGCCGTCGTCACCCTCGGCGCCGGCGCCGACAGCGCCTACCTCGAGGCCGCCGCTGCCGCGGTGATCGATCCGGACGTCTTCAAGGGTTCCAAGCTGAAGGTCGTGTTCACCAACGTGCACGGCACCGGCGCCGTCGCCACGCTGCCGTTGCTCAGGCGCTTCGGCGTGAAGGTCTCGGCGGTGCAGGAACAGCTCGAGTTCGACCCGCGCTTCCCGACCGTGAAGTCGCCGAATCCCGAGAATGCACCCACGCTCGCGATGGCCGTCGAGCTCGCGAAGAAGACGAAGGCGGACGTCGTCATGGCGACCGATCCGGACTGCGACCGCATGGGCGTCGCGGTGCGCGACGACAAGGGCGAGATGGTGCTGCTCACCGGCAACCAGATCGGCGCGCTGCTGGCCGAGTACCGTATCTCGGCGATGAAGAAGCTCGGCGTGCTCCCGAAGAAGGGCACCAAGCGCGCCGCGCTCATCAAGACCTTCGTCACCTCGCAGCTGCAGGACGCCATCGGCCACGCGCACGGCCTGAAGGTCATCAACACCCTCACCGGCTTCAAGTGGATCGGCGCCAAGATCGCCGGCTACGAGGCCGAGATGAAGGCGAAGCTCTTCGAGACCGAGGGCGTCGCCCTCGACTACGACGCCACCTCGCCGGAGATCCGCGCGGAGTTGCTCCTCGACTACAGCACGTTCTACGTCTTCGGCGGCGAGGAGAGCTACGGCTACCTCGCGACCGACACCGTGCGCGACAAGGACGGCAACGCCGCCTGCCTCATCTTCTGCGAGCTCGCCGCCGCGGCCAAGAAGGCCGGCAAGAGCATCACGCAGTACCTCGACGGCATCTACCTCAAGTTCGGGTTCTACACCGAGACGGTCGGCAACATCTACTACGAGGGCGCCGCCGGCGCCGCGAAGATCGCGAAGATCCTCGCCTCGTACCGCAAGTCGCCGCCGAAGGCCTTCGGCAAGCTCAAGGTCACGAAGTTCCGCGACTTCGGCCGCGAGAAGATCAAGGACGCCGACGGCGAGCTGATCCCGGCGCAGGACCTCTACATCGTGACGCTCGCCAACGGCTTCAACTACGCCGTGCGCGGCTCCGGCACCGAGCCGAAGATCAAATTCTACCTCTTCGGCCAGGCGAAGGTGAAGAACGCCAAGGTCCTCGCCGAGGTGAAGGCCGCGACCAAGGCCGCCCTTGAGGAACTCCGCCAGCAGGTCGAGGCCGACGCTGCGAAGCGCGCCGAAGGCTGAGGCTCGCTGCGCCGCTTTCGCCGTAGCTGGATGGCGAAGCCATTCAGCCTCCGTGGCTGTTCCGATGCCGCCCGTAGTTGGACGACGCAGGCGTTCAGCCGCCGCGGGTATCGCTCCCGCCTTTGGCTGAGCGGCTCCGCCGCCCAGCTACGTGGCGCCGGTCGCTAGACCCGCGATCAGTTCTCGCGCCCCGCGGGCCGAAACGCTGCGGGGCGCGGTGTCTTCGTAGGTCGTCCCTTCAGGGCGACCTGGTGCCGGGTTTCGCGCGTCGGACGCGGGGGCGGAGCCGGGCGGGGCGGGCTGAAGCGCCGCCCCACGCGCAGGCGTGACATGCCCCGCGGCCCGTTCCGGTGCTGGTGCCCGGCCCAGGCGCGGCTGGCCCGCGAGATTCCCGGAAACCGGGATTGTCGGGACCGATCCGCCTCTGTTACGCATCTGGGGCGAACCCGATGACCGAACGGTCCCATAGCTTTCTCCGCAGGCACCGCCATCTGCTCATCCTGCTGATCTACCCCCTGTACTTCTGGGGGTTTCAGTACGTGGAGCACGCGGTGCCGGTGGCGAAGTACCTCATGTACCTGCCGGCCGACGACTACATCCCGTTCGTGCCGGCCGCGATCTATCCGTACCTGTTCTGGTATCTCCAGATCGCCGGGGCGATCATCTACTTGGGATTCACCAACCCCAAGGGTTTCGTGCAGCTCATGCTCTTTCTCTACATCGGGATGGGTGTGAGCTACGGCATCTATCTCCTCTGGCCCAACGGCCAGAACCTGCGGCCCGCGTTGGCGGCGCTCGGCGAGGGCTGGCATTACGACTTGATCCGCTGGCTCTACAGTGTGGACACGCCGACCAACTCGAACCCAAGCATGCACGTCATCGACTCGATGGCGGTGTACCTCGCGTTGAAGCGGGATCAGTGGTTGTCCGGCCGGCGGGTTTTCCAGCTGGTGAACCTCGTGCTGAACGTCGTGATCATCGCCTCGACGGTGCTGGTGAAGCAGCACTCGATCATCGATGTGATCTGCGGGCTCGCCTTCGCCTGGGTGCTCTACCTCGCGATCATGCGCCACGATCTGCTCGGTCGCGCGGTGCAGTATTTCCGGGAGCCGCGGCCGGCGGCGGAGCCGGAGACCGAGGTCGCGCTCGCCGAGGTCGCGATCGAGGAGAAGGAGTAGCGGCCGACGAAGTAGGACCGGTCTTCGACCGGTCGCGCTGGGCATGGACCGGAAGCACCGACGTGGTCTCGGGTGCAAGGGGTGGCCCAGTGCGAGGTGCGCGGGCCAACGCGAGGGCGAGCGCGGAGCGTAGGGGCGGAGCGGAGCCGAGGGGGTCCAGTCGGAGACTGGACCTACGGTGGACTGGACGAAGTAGGACCGGTCTTCGACCGGTCGCGCTGGGCTCGGGCCGGAGCTGCCGGCGTGGGCGATCGCGAGGTGCGCGGAGCGCAGGGAATGGGTGGAGCCGAGGGGGTCCAGTCGGAGACTGGACCTACGAGCCGAGCAGCTTGAGCAAGTAGACGGCCGTCTCGCGGCCGGCCACGCGTTGGGCGTAGTGGCGCTGGCGTTCGGCGATCTCGCGCCAGCGGCGGGAGTTGTCGGCGAGCAGGTCGGCGATTGCGGCGGGCAAGGCGGGGATCTGGCGGCTGATGATCCCGAGCCCATGGCTCTCGATCCAGCCCGGGTTGCCCGCCTCCTGGCCGGGCACGTGTCCGGTGATGATCGGCGGCAGGCCGCAACTGACGGACTCGAGCAGCGTGTTGGGCCCGGCGCGGGTGATGAGCAGATCGTTCTCGGCCATGTGGCGCTCCATGTCGGTCACGTAGCCGGGCAGCATGACGCGGGTTCCCACCTGGTCGGCGAACGCGGAGGCGAGCGAGGCCTTCAGCTTGTCGTCGCGTCCGGTGATCACGGTGACGCGGGCGCCGGCGATGCCGAGCAGGGTGGCGACGAGCTTGCGCGTGCGGGTCTTCGGGAAGGCGTTGGCGAAAACGAGGATCCCGAGCGGCTCGCCGGCCTGACGGCGGGCGAGGCGGCGGTCGAACACCTCGGGCGGCGTCTCGAAACGGCGGCGGATCGGGAAGCCGAGCTCCGCGATGGCCGCGGCCGGGATGCCCATCGCCTTGAGGATCTCCGTTGCTTCGGAGGTGGGGCTGATGGTGCAGGTGCTGCGCTTGTCGACCCAGAGCGAGGAGAAGGTGACGAGGTCGGCGATGAGCGAGACGAAGGGGATCTTCAGCCCGTGTTTCTGGAGGAGATCGAGGGCGCAGCCGACGAAGCCGGGGTGCACGCTCACGATCAGGTCCGGCTGGAATTCGCGAACCAGTCCGATGAAGCGCCCCTCCATGCTCCCCTTCGCGAACCAGTTGAGCACGCGGGGAAACCGGTGGGAGAGGGCGAAGAACAGCCCCCAGAGGCAGGGGGCATGCGTGATCAGCGGGATGTAGGATTTCTCGACGGCCGTGCCGATGATCGGGAAGAAGTCGAAGGCGTTGGCGGTGCGCACCTCGACGGAGGCGTCGAGTTCGTTGAGGTAGGTGGTGAGCGACTGCGCGATGCTCTTGTGGCCGTGACCGGTATGCTCGGACGACAGGAGTAGGATTCGTCGATTCACTGGCGCGATTCGGGCGGCGCTGTTGTGCATTGTCGATACGGAAGAGGCGTGGATGGCGGAATTGCCGCCGGGGCTGCGTGCGACTGCCCAAGGTGAGTGGGGCCGGAGCGGGGAGACCCCAGCGGCCGGCATCGCTGCATGCGACGCATCCACTCTGGATCTCAACACAGGGACGAATTTGCCGCGCCCGGGTCGCGGGTGCCAACGGGATGCTGAGGGGATCGCCTCGCGGAAACCGCTGCCGCTCGCGCCAGGCAAGAATTGCTGAGGGTGGGGACCCATGACACGGGGGACGCCCGGTCTCCCGCCGTCTAGTCGATGATAACGAGCATCTTGCGGTTTGTGTCTTGGCGGCTGGCACGCGTACTGCAAATGGCGTGGCAACATGGTTACCAACGATGTCCTTTCCCCTCATGCGGTCACCCAGCAGACGGCGGCCACCGATCATGCGGTCGATGTGATCAACGCCCTGCCGCATCTCCCTCGCTTGGTGCTGTTGTTCGCCTATTGCGAGGGGATGACGATGCGCGAGATCGGGCGGTCGTTGGGAGTCGACGAGGTTCGGGTCCGCACGATGCACGACGAGGCGCTGCGGCGGCTCCAGTTGCAGCTGGCCTGCTGACCGGGTCGGGGCTTCGGCGGGTGCAGTCCCGCTCACTGGATTGCGCCGGTGGCTATTTCCCCGCCGCGGGTTGGCCGGTGGTCTGCCGCGCCACCCATGTCTCGTACTCGGCGCGCGGGAGGAACTTCAGCGAGGCGGAGTTGATGCAGTAGCGTTGTCCGGTGGGTCGCGGGCCATCGCTGAAAACATGTCCGAGGTGCGAGCCGCAGACTGCGCAGTGCACCTCGGTGCGGACCATGCCGTGGCTGGAGTCGGTGGTCTCGCCGATGAAGGCCGGCTCGAGCGGTTGCCAGTAGCTGGGCCAGCCCGTGCCGGAGTCGAACTTGTGCCGCGAGTCGAACAACGGTGCCTCGCAGCCGACACAGACGAAGACGCCGTTGCCATGGAAGTTCCAGTACGCATTGTCGAACGGCGGCTCGGTGCCCTGCCGGCGGGCGACCCGGTACTGGTGCGGCGCCAGCCGGGCGCGCCACTCCGCCTCGGTGCGGCGGACCTTGGTCCGGCTCAGGTCGATGACGGCCTGCGAGGGCAGGCCGCAGGCGGAGCGGTCGGTGATCGCGCAGGATTCCGGCGTCGTGGCGGCGGAGGCGGCGGGGGGGATGGGAGTGGGCGAGGACGGGGCGGGTGTCATGGGCGATTTGGCGGCGAGGGCGGCGGGAAGGCCCAGCAGCGACCACGCGAGCGGGCGGAGGAGATGGACGACGGAGTGCACGGCGGCGCAGAGATACGAGAAAACGCTGCGGTGCCAAATCGGTGCGTGTGCCGCGCACCCCTGCCGGATGCCGGTGACGACGGAGGCGGAGGCGAGTGCGGGACGGATCCGCCGCCCCGGGGAGGCGGCGTTGGCGACAGGCTACTTCGCCACCCGGACGATCTGGGGGTCGGTCTTGATCAGGCGGAGCACCTGGCCCTCGGACTTCTTCGCCAGGGCGTAGCTGCGACCGACGCTGTTGTTGGCGAAGTCCTGCCGGTGCTGGGCCTCGGTGTTGTCGGTTGCCCCGGCCTCGTGGGCGTCGGTCACCTGCTGGGCGAAATCGGCGCCGAAGGTGCGGGTGAGCCAGTAGCTCCAAACGACATGGCGGGTGAAGTCCTCGCCGTAGGCGCGATCGGTGCGGGCGAGCCGCTGCGCGAGCCGCTCGGCGTACTCCTTGATCCGCAGCAGGAGGAGGGCGCGCTGCGGGTGCTCGCAGAGGATGCGCTGCTCGGCCGCGGTGAGCGGGCGGGTGTGGCGGCGCGAGAGCTCGGCGATGTCGGCGGCGTTGAATTCGAGCCAGGTGGCGCCGCTGCGGCGCGCAGTCTCGAGACGGACGGACAGGGGCCGCCCGCCGATCTGGAAGTGCAGGCGAGCGCCGAGCCGGAGGTCGCGGGTGGTGCGACCTTCCCGCGCGAGCTGCTCGAGGTCGCGGGCGAGGCCGGCGAGGGCCGGTCGCGGGTCGGCGCCGAGGACCACCCCGGGGAGTGTGAGGACACCGTCGTCGATCCGCTCGATGGCGACGCCGAATTCGTCGGTCGCGAAGGGCAGATCGGCGGGGGCGGCGGGGATGAAGGGCGTCTCGAGCACCCCGCCCTCCACGGAGAGGTCGGCGGTGAGCGGCGCCCAGTCGGTGCACACGAGGCGGATGGTCCCGAGGCGGAGCCGCAGCGTGGCGGCGGGCGCCTCCCGGTTGCCGGCGGCGGGGCGGACGAGGCCGATGTGCCAATCAATCCATGACAGTCGCGCGGCTGGGCGCACCGCGGTGCTCGCAAACTCGCACTGGGCGACGCGCAAGCCGGTGCGCTCGGCGAGGTCGATCAGGTGCGGCAGTGCGGCGCGGGTGGCCGAGCCGAGCAGCCACCCGCCGCCGAGGTAGACCACGGCGCCGAGGAGCGCGGCGAACAGCAGGAGGGCGAGGAGGAGTTTCTTCAGCACTGCCGGCAATCGAGGGGGCGGCGACGGTGTTGGCAAGCCCTGGCGCTGGGCGGAGTCGCCCAGGGGCGCGTCCCCGGTGGTGGGCGGCGCGTGCGGCGGCGCCCGGGGAGGAGTGCCCAATTTGCGTGTGGTGGACGCAAGTCCGTTGGATTCAGGCCGAATCATCTCCCGCAAGCGACTCCCCTCCCTCCTCTGTGACTCCATCTTCCCGAGACTCTGGCGATGCGCCGGGCGGCCCCGCGGGCGGCGCGCCGTCGTCGCTGCGTTTCTGCCGTGGGCTGCGGTGCGAACATGTGGAGCTGGCGCGGATCCGGGCGGAGCAGCGACGGTTGCAGCAGGAGATCGACTCGATCGAGCAACGGTTGCGCGAGCAAGGTGCCGTCGGGGGAGGGGACCGCGCCGTCCTCTCGGCCGCGGAGCGGCGGCGGTACGAGGTCGCCCGGCAGGAGAGCCTGGGCGCTTTGGCCGGCGGGCTGGCCCATCAGTTCAACAATCTGCTCACGATCATCGCCGGCCACGCGGGGCTGGCGGCCGCGGAGGCGGCCCCGGGCTCCGGTCTTGCGCACTCGCTCGACGAGATCCGCACGGCCACGCGCCGGGCGGCCGGTCTGTGTCGCCAGATGGTCGATGCGTCGGGACGTTCCACGGCGCCGAGCCGGGCGTTGGAGCCGAAGTCGTTGCTCGAGGAGGCGCTGCTGCTCGCGGCCCCGGATCGGCCGGAGCGGTGCCGGGTTGAGTGGGTGCCGGCCGCGCATGCCTTGCCGCAGGTGCGTGGCGTCGGACGGCAGTTGAGCCAGACTTTGGCGGCGCTGCTCCAGAACGCGTTCGAGGCGGTCGGCGGTGCGCCGGGAGCAGTGCATGTCATGCTGCACGATATGCGGCTCGACGAACGGCGGGCGGGGAGGCTCTCCTCGGCGGTCCCTCCGGGGCGGTATGTCTGTTTCGAGGTGAACGACACCGGCTGCGGCATCGCCCCCGAAGTGCTCGGGCGGATCTTCGAACCGTTTTTCTCGACCAAGGGCCTGGGACGCGGACTCGGGTTGGCCGTGGCCGCCGGCATCGCGCGGGCGCACGGTGGTGGGATCGAGGTCGAGACGGATGTCGGACGCGGCTCGACGTTGCGGCTCTTCGTGCCGGCGGTCGGGGAAGCGAGCCCCTCGGCCAATTGACCGCCCCGGGGTGTTCGGTCGGCTGATGCATGGAATCGGCCCCGCGCGCGAAGGCGGCGCATATCCCGGCCTTGCCTGCCCGCCGGCGGTCCGCTTTATCCGACCTCCTGTGAAACCACGCAAAGTTGCTCTTCTCACCGCGGGCGGTCTCGCCCCCTGCCTCAGCTCCGCCGTCGGCGGCCTCATCGAGCGCTACACCGAGATCGCGCCCGACATCGAAATCATCGCCTATCGCGGCGGCTACAAGGGCCTGCTCGCGGGCGACAGCTACAAGATCACCCCCGAGGTGCGGGCCAACGCCCATCTGCTGCACAAGTTCGGCGGCAGCCCGATCGGCAACAGCCGCGTGAAGCTCACCAACGTGAAGGACTGCGTGAAGCGCGGTCTCGTGAAGGAAGGCCAGGACCCGCAGAAGGTCGCGGCCGACCAGCTCGTCAAGGACGGCGTGGACATCCTCCACACCATCGGCGGCGACGACACCAACACCGCCGCGGCCGACCTCGCCGCGTTTCTCGCGAAGAACAACTACGCCCTCACCGTCATCGGCCTGCCGAAGACCATCGACAACGACGTCTATCCGATCCGCCAGTCGCTTGGCGCCTGGACGGCCGCCGAGCAGGGCGCGCGCTATTTCCAGAACGTCGTGGCCGAGCAGGGCGCTAACCCGCGCATGCTCATCGTCCACGAGGTCATGGGCCGCAACTGCGGCTGGCTCACCGCCGCCACCGCCCAGGCCTATCGCAAGATTCTCAACACCCAGGAGTTCGTCCCCGGCATCGGCCTGACCAAGGGCAGCCTCGACGTGCACGCCGTGTTCATCCCCGAGATGCATGTCGACCTCGCCGCCGAGGCGAAGCGCCTGAAGGACATCATGGATAAGGGCGACAACGTGAACATCTTCATCTCCGAAGGCGCCGGCGTGGAGGAGATCGTCGCCGAGATGCAGGCCAAGGGCCAGGAGGTGCCGCGCGACGCGTTCGGTCACGTGAAGCTGGATGCCGTGAACCCCGGCAAGTGGTTCGCCGAGCAGTTTGCCAAGGTCCTCGGCGCCGAGAAGACGCTCGTGCAGAAGAGCGGCTATTTCGCCCGCGCCGCCGCGGCCAACGTCGACGACCTGCGCCTCATCAAGAGCTGCACCGACCTCGCCGTCGAGTGTGCCATGCGTCGCGAGGGCGGCGTGATCGGCCACGACGAGGACAAGGGCAACGTGCTGCGCGCGATCGAGTTTCCGCGCATCAAGGGCGGCAAGCCCTTCGACATCGACACCCCGTGGTTCGGCGAGCTGCTCGCCGCCATTGGCCAGCCGAAGGGCGCGAAGGCCCACGTGAAGCACTAGGATCGCCGGCAGATCCGGCGATTCCGAGGGCGGCGCCACGCCGCCCCGGGGCTGCTAAGGTTATTAGGCGCCGCACCCGCGAGGGGCGGCGCCTTGCTGTCTGCGGTGTCGGGTGCGGTTGCCCCAAAGTGGGCGCCCGACGTCATTGACGGTGGAATGCAGGTTGTTGCTGGATGACCGGCCTCATCGATCGCGTCGAGCTCGGTCGTTGTGCATTACCGAACGCAATGCCCATGATCATGGGGTACGCGGACCTCGATCGTCTGGCCGGCCGATTGCCCGGTATGGTTCGTGACGGTGAGGGCGATCTGGTACTGCCGACCATCGTGATCACCACCGTGGCGACTGGCCTGAAGCGCGACGGTGAAGGCAAACGTGTTGTCAGGAGAGCCCTGGAAGGTGCCCTCCGGCTGCACGCGACCATATTCGTCGGTGACCTTGTACTGTCCGGTGATCGGACCGGCACCCGCCCCGATCAGCACACCGGAAACCTCGACTGCTCGCATTCTGCCGTTCGGGGGCCAGAGTGTGCTCGGAGTGGCGATCACCTTGAGTTCCAGCGGGGTGGTCTCGGGTCGGAAGGTGATCCAGCAAGGACCGTATCCGCCCGCATAATCGCAGGCGAACTCGCCCACGACGGATCCGTCGTTCCCGTCCAGGTGATAGATCAGGCCGAGGAAACCACTGCTGACGTACGGATCCCCATCGGGGCCGAAGGCGATCCCCATCACGTATCCGAGATCTGAGGCGAGGGTTCCGATCTGCTCCCCGGACACGCCATCGAACCGCACGACCTGTCCGGAGAATGGGCACGCCGCGAAGAGATCGCCATCCGGGCCGAAGGCCAGCCCGTGGAAACCGGGTCCGGTCGAGAATCCCGTGGCGCTGCCGGAGATCGGATCAAGCCGGTAGATGACGCCTGCATCTGTTGCGACGAAGGCGGCGCCGTCCGGCCCGAAGGCCAGGCCGCGGAGATTTCCGCTGAAGCTGCCCGCAGAGAAGATCGCACCAACCTGATCCGGGGCTGGGTTGGGTGCCCCCGCCTGGTCGTAGCGTAGAACCGTCGAGTTCGTCAGTACGTAGAGCTTCTGATCGGGTCCGAAGCGCGAGTCGAAGAGCCAACTGGCATCGACATCGACGAAGACATCGATGAATGCGCCGGCGGGTGAGTAGCGCAGGATCTGGCTGTTGTCGCGTCCAGTGACGTAGAGGTTCGCATCTGGACCGAAGGTCACCCCGGTCGCGATGTTCAGGCCTCCGGCACCTGGGGCGACAAATGGGTCGGTCAGCGTCTCCGAGGCCACGTCGAGGCGGGCGACTTTGCTCGCGTCGTGGCAGGCGATGAAGAGCTCAGCGGTGACTTGGGCAACGATGGGGCGAGGGACAATGGCGGTCCCGATGACAAGCAATGCGGCGAGCGCCAGCATGCGTTTCATATGAAGCCTCCTTGGGCATTGGTTGGAGCCGAATGCGGTGCAAGGCCACGGTACGGGGATGGGCACGTGCGACTGGATCGCACGAACGTGAACCGCGGTCCGAATCGAGGACAGTACCGGCGGTGAGCTGCGGGGACGAGCCTCTTTGTCCGCTCCCTCGCCGGTCGATCACGGCACCCGAGATTCGGCGGACTATTCGCCGCCAGCGGCCCGCCGAAGGGCCCGAAGACTCACGTGAAGCGGAGAAGGATCGCCGGTGGGCTGGCGAGCTGAGACCGGTGCCGTGGACACGGCGTAGGGCGGGCGCTGGAGGATACGATCGGCGTGCGAGGGGCGGGCTGGTGGAATCCCCTCAATCCGGCTCCGCGCGGACCGATAACCGTGTTCTACCTTCCTATGAACGGCTCACTCACGATCGGCCAGAAAGTCGTCTTCGGTTTCACGACCCTTGTGGTCCTCTGCGGTTTGACGGGCGGAATCGCCTACTACTCCAACCAATCCATCCGCCGCAATCTGGACGAGGTCTCCGGACACATCCTGCCCGCGACCGATGCGCTGCTCCAACTCGACCGCGATCTCCAGCAGGCGCTGGTCGACGAACGCACGCTCCTTTTCACCGAGCCAGACGCCCCGAGCTTCGGGAAACTGACCGCCGACCATGCGAATAACGTCAAGCAGGTCGCCGAGCGGTGGGACACATTCAGCGCGCATGCTGCGACGTTCGCGTCCGCCACGATGCGCTCGATGATGCAGACCTTTGAGACGAATCGCAGTCAATGGCTGCCGGTGACCGGACGTATCCTCCAGCAGTGTGCGGCGACTCCCATCGACGGGCGTAGCGAGGCCATAGCGCTTTCTCTCGGCGACGGTGCCGCGAAGTTCGAGGCAACCCGCGAGCAGATCAATGCGATCACCGAGGAACTCGACCGGCTGGTTGCCGAGATTGGCACCGCGGCCCAGCGCTCGGCTCGCCAAGCGCTCGTGCTCGTGGTGCTCACCGGGCTCGCCAGCATCGTCCTGGGAGTCTTGCTGACCTACAGCGTTGGTGTGCGCGTGAGCCAGCGCCTGCGCGCCCTGATCGCGTCGCTTTCCTCCAGTGCGAACGAGACCACCTCCGCCGCGAATCTCATCACGACCTCGAGCCAGACGGTCGCCGAAGGCACTAGCACGCAGGCGGCCTCGCTTGAGGAGTCGAGTTCGTCGCTTGAGGAGCTAGCCAGCATGACGCGGCAGAACGCCGAGAACTCCGCGCAGGTCAGCGACCTCATGAAAAAGGACGCGGCCGAAGTGGCCGGTGCGATCAACTCCCGGATGACGACCATGCAGCGCGCGGTCGAGGAGGCGGGGCAGGCCAGTGCCGAGACCGCCAAGATCATCAAGACCATCGATGAAATCGCCTTCCAGACCAACATTCTCGCGCTCAACGCGGCGGTCGAGGCCGCGCGGGCCGGGGAGGCGGGCGCGGGCTTCGCCGTGGTCGCCGACGAGGTGCGCAACCTCGCCCAACGTAGCGCCACCGCAGCGAAGGAGACCCAGCAGCTGATCGAAAAGTCGTCAGGAAAGACTCGCGACATCTTGGAGTTGTACCGGGAGATTGCGGACCTGACGGTGCGCAACGGCCAGCTTTCGGTGAAAGTCACCGCGTTGGTCGACGAGGTGGCCAGCGCGTCGCGGGAGCAGAGCCAGGGGATCGAGCAGATCAACCAGGCCGTGCGGCAGATGGACAGTGCGACCCAGGGCAACGCGGCCAGTGCCGAAGAAGCCGCCAGCGCCGCCGAGGAACTCAATGCCCAGGCCGTGATGTTGCACGAGGCGATCGCGGATCTCGCCCGCCTCGTCGGTGCCGACTCTGGTGAAGCGGCCGCGGCTGCGCACCGGTTCTCGGCCCCGGTGCGCCGACCCGCCGGCGGGAGTCCTGCGGCTGCGCACCCGAGCAGTCAGCCCAAGAGCCTCTTGGCTCCGGCGAAACACTGAGCGCCGGACTGGTGCTTCCCTCCTGCGGGTTCGGTGTGGCGGGGTGCTTTAGCCCCCGCTGGGCGACACTGCGAATCCAGCCGCCCGGACTCGTAGTCTCCAGCTGGAGCTGGCGCCGAACGCCGACCCAGCGGCAAGGCCCGGGCTAAAGCGCCGGGCCACGGGGGGAGCGTGCTAAAGCAACGTCCCTGGTCGCCCCACGTCAGGGCAGCACTCGGTATTGGAAGTTCCGAAACCGCACCTCGCCGCTGCCGGAGGCAATGAGGGCGGGGCGCAGGCTCAGGAAACCGCCGGCGACGTTGTGGTGGTAGCCGGAGACTTCGCACTGCAACCAATGCTTCGTCCAGCGTTCGCCATCTACGCTGTACCAGAGGGTGACGATGTGGCGGTCGTTGCGCAGGCGCAGGAAATAGTGGCGGCCGAGCGGCGTCTGCTTCGGGAAGGAAGTCGTGTCGCCTTTGCTGTATTCGAGAATCTGATCCTTGGAGAAGCCGAGGCCGGCGAAGAGTCGCTCGCTGTAGAACACGAGCAAGCCCGCGGCGGCGCCGTCGTCGCAGTCGACCTCGACCTGCATCTCGTACGCCCGGTCGCCGGCGATGGCGGTGAGGCGCGTGCAGTCCTTGGGCGAGGTGCCGCCGGCCTTGAGGACCAGCGCGCCGTCCTCGTAACGGTGGAGCGCGGCGAGCGGTTCGGCGGGCTGGAAGAAGCTCCACTGCGTGCCGATCTTGTTCGTGCGGAAATCGTCCGAGAGCGCGAAACCGTGCGGCACGGACACGCCGCCGGCGGGCATCGGGATCGGGCGCGCCACATCGTAGCCGGAGGCTTTCACCCAGCCATCGGCCGTCCACTCGACGGGCTCGAGGAGCGTCTGGCGGCCGAGGTTGTAGAAACCGTTTTCGTAGGCGTGGTAGACGAGGTACCACTGCTTGTTGTCCGGCCCCTCGACGAGGGTGGCGTGGCCTTTCGACCACCACTTTTCAGCGGAGGACTGGGTGCGCACGACGGGGTTGTAGGGCGAGTTCTCCCACGGGCCGTCGAGCGACTTCGAGCGCGCCATGAGCACCATGTGGCTGGTCGCCGGGCCGGCAGTGCCGCCCTCGGCGAGCACCATGTAGAAGTAGCCCCCGTGCCGCAGGATCTTCGGTCCTTCCTGGGCGAACGTCTCGATCTGCCAGTGCTCGGGAATCGGCCAGCCTTCGTAGACGTGTTCCACCGGTCCCGCGGTGCTCAGCCCGTCGGCGGACAGCGCGACGCGGCTGCCGCCGTTGAAGAACAAATACCGCTTGCCGTCGGCGGCGACCGCGTGGCCGGGGTCGAAGTTGCCCACCTTCAGGTCGACTGGCTCGCTCCACGGACCGTGGATGTCGGCCGCGGAGACGACCATGTTGGTGAAGCCCTTCTCGTTGAGCACCGGGAGATAGATGTGGAAACGGCCGTCGTGGAAGGTGAGGTCCGGCGCCCACACGATGCCGACGGAGCGGCTCAGCGCGGGCCCGAGCGGCTCCCAGTTCACGAGGTCGCGCGAATGCCAGATCACGAGTCCCGGGGCCTGCCCGAACGAGGAGTGGACCATGTAGTATTCGCCATCGTGTTTCAGGACCGAGGGGTCGGGATGGTCGCCGGCGAGGATCGGGTTGAGAAAGGTGCCGTTGCCGAGGTCGGCCTTGCGCTGGCCCTCGGGGCCGCGGCCCCAAGCCGCCGGCGCGCCGCCGGGCAGGTCGACGGAAGCGAGGCAGGCCGTCTGGCAGCAGCCGGCGAAGAGGAGGAGGGTGGAGAGGACGCGGGTGCCGGTGCTCATGGGGAGCGGTTGGGTTAAGCGGTACCGATTAAACGCCAACGCCACCGAGATGCCTATGGACAATAGCGGCGGACTTGTGGACGTTCCGCACATGCCTTCCCGGACCGAGGCCACGAGCTGGCGCACGGCGCAGTCCTTGCATCAGGTCCAGCTGTTGTCGTGCGACCTGTGCGATTTCACGGCCTGGGCGGTGCCCGACCACTGCGCGCCGTTCTGGCGGCTGTATTGGCACGACCGGAGCGGTGGAGAGATCGTGGTTGGCGGGAAAACCATCCCGATCCGGCCTGGCTACCTCGTGTTGATTCCGCCCAACACCCACTTCGCATCGAGGCTGCGCAATCCCGTGCGGCAGCTCTTCCAGCACTTTCTCGTCGAGCCGCATTTCCGGGACGCGGCGGGCACCGTTTTCCAGATCCGTGCGACGAAGGAGCAGGCCGACCTGTGTCGGCGGATCGGCGACGCGATCGTGGCGAACACTGCGGACATCGGCATCTCGTTCCTCGGCCAGATCCTGATCGCCTCGGCTTTGCTGGAGATTCCGCGGCAAGGCTGGGCTCCGCGCTTCGAGGATGCGCGGATCACTCGGGCCGTGGCCGCGATCCGCCAGAAATACCCGGAGCGGATCGCCAACGCGGATCTTGCCCGCGCGGCCGGGCTGCATCCCTCGGCGTTCATCCGGCTCTTCCGCCGCTGCACGGGCCACACGCCGCTCCAGCATTTGGTGAACCTCCGGCTGGAGGAGGCGTGTACGCTGTTGCACTACGACGAGGCTTCGCTCGACGAGATCGCGGCGAAGACCGGTTTCGGCGAGCGTGGCTATTTCACGCGTGTCTTCACCCGCGGCATGAATTGCTCGCCGGCCCGCTACCGGAAGCTCGTCAACGTCAGCAGCCGGCTCAGGCCGGGCGGGTAGGCAATCCCGCGATGTGCTCCCCATGACGGAGCTCAGGTCAGGATCGCGTGGAGCGAGAGCAGGGCGCAGGCGATGAACCAGAAGAACGAGCCGATCCGGAGGTCGCCACGGCTCTTGAGCAGCAGGAGCAAAAAGGTGGCACACCAGCCCATGAGCGTGATGCAGCCCACGATCTGCACGGCGGGGCCGTGGACCGAGGCGAGGCCTGCGATCAGGAGCGCCACGGCGGCGAGGTTGAGCAAGCCCGGCACGAAACAGAGGAGCGCCTTTTCGCCGGACTCTTTGACGAGGGCGGCGGCGCCCACGGTCATCAGGACCATCGTGACAGCGAACACCTTCCATCCGGGGCCGCCGAAAGAGAAGAAACCATGGCTGCGGTACGCGGGGAGCAGCAGTCCCGCGACGAAACAGGCGCAGCCGGCGATGAGGAGCAGATCCATGGGCAACGCGTCCGATGACGGCGGGCGGAGATGCGGAGGCAAGGCCGATCGATCCTCGCGTGATCGACTGTCGCGGGTGGTAGCGGGGCCGCCGATGGTTCCGGCCAGGCGCTCCCGGACGAGAGCCTCGGCGCGTTTTGCTGCTGCGGCGGTGCGCGGGGCCGTCGGTTACGCGAGGCCCAATCAGCCCGCGTTGTCGCAGGCCGTTGGCACCGGGGTTCAATGCAATGAATCCGCTCCGCGGTTGCGTGGCGTGGGGGAACCGGCTCCTTGGTCGGCATGCTTTCCATCGATCTCTCCGGCCGGTTGGCGGTCGTCACCGGCGCCAGCGGCGAACTCGGGCGTGTCATGGCGCGCACGTTGGCGCAGGCGGGCGCGGACGTGGCGCTCACGTATCTGAACAGTCCGGCCAAGGCCGAGGCGCTGGCGGCGGAGATCGCCGCGACGGGGCGACGCGCGCAGGCGTTCCGCGCCGATGTGACCTCGCAGGAGTCGATCGTCGCGCTGCGCGACGCCGTGCGTGCGTGGCATCACGATCCGGAGATCGTCGTGAACAACGCCGTTGTGCAGTACCCGTGGAAGCCGTTGCTGGAGCAGGCGGTGGCCGACTACGAGAGCCAGTTCCGCTCGTGCGTGCTGCACAACGTGCACATGGCGCAGGCGTTCGTGCCGGCGATGATTCCGCGGCACTGGGGCCGCGTGATCGCGATCAACACGGAGTGCGCCATGCAGATGTTCCCCACGCAGTCGGCGTATGTGGGCGGCAAGCGCGGGATGGACGGCGTGTTGCGCGTGCTGGCGAAGGAGGTGGGCGAGCACCAGATCACCGTCAACCAGGTCGCGCCGGGCTGGACGGTGAGCGAGAAGGATCGCGACGCCGGCACGGTGGTGCGCGATGGATATGACAACACCGTGCCGCTCAAGCGCCGCGGCACCGATCAGGAGATTGCCAACGTGGTGGCGTTCCTCGCGTCGGATCTGGCGAGTTTCATCACCGGGGCGTACGTGCCGGTGTGCGGCGGCAACGTGATGCCGACGATCTAGGCAATTTCGTTCTCGTTCTACCTGCGGAAGAATCTACGAGATTCTCGATTGCCGATTGGCGCAGACGCGCACGGTGTGGCGACCAGGAGCGGCTGGGCGGTAGGGCCGGTCTCCGACCGGCCGTTGTTGACGAGAGCCAGTGGGGCTGGCTTGTGCCGAGCGCGTCCGGTCGGAGACCGGACCTACTTGCTCTCCCAGCGCGCCAGCGGCCAGGCGAGCAGCGCGCAGAGGATGCCGCCAAGGTGCGCGAGGGAGGAGACCTTGATGTTGGGGCCGAAGTCGGAGACGAGCGGCGTGTTCGTGAAGGCTTCCAGCGCGCCCTTCACGGCAACGAGCACGAGCACGCCGACCCAGATCCAGCGCGGGGCGAGCTTGTCGCGGCGGACCTGCAGGAGGGCGAGCAGCACAAGCAGCCCGACCGCGACGCCGGAGAGTCCGCCGTAGAAGGTGAGCTGCGGGTCGGCGAAGTAGAGGAACGCGGAGATGGCCGCCGGCGCGAGGACGAGAAACCCGCGCGTCGTCCAGCGTGCGAACGATTCGAGCCAGACGCCGGCGACGAGGAAGACGATGAGGTCGGCGAGGAGATGCCGGCCGCCGAAGTGCACGAGGTGCCCGGTCCACAGCCGCCAATACTCGCCGCCGGCCATCTCGGCGCGGCGGTACAGGAGCGTGTCCGAAAACTGGGGCAGCGCGAGGCAGATCGCGGCGGCGCCGCCGACGAGCAACGAGGCCCAGGAGGCGCGGAGAAAACGAATGCGTTCGGCGTTCGGGGAGGACATGTGCGCGCGGAGATTGAGGGCGCGCAGGAACCGTGGCGAGCGTTGGGCGGATCAGCCGCGCCGACCGAGGCCCCGCGCGAGCGCGAAGCCGACGATCGCGACGGCGAGCCAGAGGGGGAGTGCCCCGCCGCCACCACCGGAGGAAGGCTTCGTGGGGGTGGTCGGTGTCGTCGGCGTGGTCGGTGTGGTGCTGCCGGCGGTGAACGCGATCACGGTGAGCGAGTAGGGCTCGAAGCTGGCGGTGAACGACGCGCCCGCATTCGAGAGTGAGCCGGTCGTGATGTCGCGGGCGGCGGCGGTGCCGCCGGTCTTGGCGGCGTTGTCCTCGACCATGCCGTAGGTGTAGGTCGTGGCGCTGGCGGCGGGGGTGAAGCCGGAGAGCGCCACGGTGGCGCTGGTGGTGGCGGTCGAGCTCTTGTTGATGACGAGCAGGCGGAGCGATCCGTCCGCCTTCAGGCAGGCGAAGGCGGAGAGGAGGGAGTTGTCGGTCGACGCCGCCACGATGCTGTCGCCGCCGCGGGCGAACTTGGCGAGAACCTTGAAGGCGTAGTAGGCCGGATAGCCCTCGTACGCGGTGGCGACTCCGGCGGTGGCGTTGGGCGAGGAGAGGATGCCGTAGTCGCCGTAGGCGCGCCAACCGTAGAGGGCGGCGCTGTTGTTGTTGGCGGTGTCGGTGCCGTTGCGCAGGTCCCACCACATGAAGCCGTTGACCTCCGTCTTGAGGATGTTGCCGAGACTGTCGGCCAAGTAGAGGGCGTTGACGAGGCTGGTGGTCTGCTTGCCGGGGTTGGAGTAGACGGAGTTGTTCTCTGTCACCAGAATCTCGACACCAGAGCCGGCGGCGCCGAGGTAGTCGGTGAGTTGCTGGCGCAGCGCGGCGATGTCGGCGGCCCAGGTGGCTCCCTTCTGGAGCAGGGCGGCGTCGTTCTCCTGGCCGGGGGCGCCGTCGTAGCGGTGGAGCGCGACGAAGTCGGGGGTGACGCCGAGGGTTCTCAGGGTGGAGAGCATGACCGGGTTCCAGCCGTTGTGGGTCGCGCCGGTGCGCGGGTTGGTGACCGGGTGGTCGGTGTAGGTGGCGTACTCCTCGCCGGCGAGGGAGACGACGACGCCCACCTTGATCGTGGCATCGGCGGCCTTCATCCGGGCGACGTAGTCCTTGGCCCGGGTGGCATAGACGTAGGGGTCGTTCTTGCGCGACTGCTGGTCGGTCTCCCAGCTGCCGTAGTTCTCGTTGCCAACCTCCCAATACTTGAAGCCGGCGCCCTTGGTGGTGTTGCAGTAGGCGACCCACTCGGCGGCCTCCTCGGGGGTGCCGGTGCCGAAGTTGGCGGTGATCACGACCTGGGCGTTGGTGCCCTTGGCGAGCTCGATGAACTTGTCGGTGTTGGTCCACCACTCCCAAGTGTAGTCGAGGGACTTGTTCGTCTTCCAGTGGTACTCGTCGGAGGCGGAGCCGCCGGGAAAGCGCAGGAAGCGCACGCCGGCGGCATTGAGGAGCGCGGTGGTCTCCGGGGTGCTGCAGTACTGGTCCCAGATCGCGGTGTTCAGACCGAAGGCGCGCTCGTCGACCGTGCGAACCTTGGTGCCCGCGTTGACGGTGATCGTCGTGGCGGTGGCGAATGGTGCGAGGACCGTCAGCAGGCCGCCGAGGAGGGCGTGGCGTACCATGCGACTGGCGAGGCGGAGATGGGGGAGCTTTCCGGGGCGGGTTTTCATAGGGGGATCTGGGAAACTATGGCCGGCGCACTCCCGGGGTCGAGCCTGCCGATGGTACACGCTGCGCTGGTGCGGGGCTGGACGCAAAAAGTGCCTAAGAATTCCGCTGGTCGCGCGTATCCCTGGTGTAACCCACCCCAAAATCATGATCACCAAAATCGCCCTCCTCCCCCGGTTGCTCCCGGGCCTGTTCCGCCTTCCGCCGTCGGCGCTTTCGGCGGCCGGCTATCGGATGCCGCGCGAGCGCTTCCTCGTCTATGGCATCTCCGTCTCGGCGTTGCTGCACGCCGCCGTGTTGTGCGAGTTCGGCCCGCCCCCGACCGCCAGCGGCACGACCGTGGTGATCGAGCCGCGGCCGATTCCTCGCGAGTTGTTCACCCCGCTCGCCTTCGCGGAGCCCGACCCGCCGAAGGCCGTGGCCGAGACCAAGAAGGGGACCACCGCAGAGGAGTCCGACTCCGGAGAGGCGCATGCCACGCTCACCGAGATGTTCCGCGATCCCACCGCCCATGCGATCACCGTAAATGTCGACCGGATCGCGCCGCCGGTCATGCCGGACGCGAAGCGTTCGAGCTGGGACGTGCCGCGCACCCCGTCGCGCCCGACCTCCCGGGTGGCCCGCGGCGACACCTGGAACGCCGACGACCTCGACAAGAAACCGGTCATCACCAGCCGGGCGGCACCCCGCTATCCCCACGAGATGAAGCGTAACGGGATTTCTGGAACGGTGGTGCTCCGCTTCATCGTCGACAGCCGCGGGGACGTGGCCGACGTGGATGTCGTCAGCTCCACGGATCCGGAGTTCTCCAAGGCGGCGGTCGAGGCGATGTTGCGGTGGAAGTTCCGCCCCGGGATGAAGAACAATCGCCGTGTGAACACCCGGATGGAGATGCCGATGAGCTTCGCGCTGGACAAGGGGGTCTGAACGAAGGTCCCGGCTTGGGATTGTGGATGACCGCCGCGGCCGACCGCGGCGGTTTCCGTTGGTGGTGCCGACTTCTGCGCCGGCGACCTGCGGTGCCGCAATCGGCCGCATCGGTGGTACGGCGACTTCTCCGTGCCGCCGCCGATCACCACGGTTGACGGCGGCATGGAAGTTTGGCCGTGTCACGCCATGGCGAACACCGACTATGTACATGGTTATTCGGCCCGGGAGGGCGAACGGCTGCGGGATCAGGCGACGACGCTCACGGAGCTGCTCCACGGCGACACGCGGTATCCGGCCGGGAGCCTCGTGCTCGAGGCCGGCTGCGGCGTGGGCGCACAGACGGTGACGCTCGCGTCCAATTCGCCCGAGGCACAGTTCGTGTCGGTCGACATCTCCCCGGTTTCGCTGGCGCAGGCCGAGCGCACGGTGCGTGAGCGCGGTTTCGCCAACGTCGAGTTTCGGCAGGCGAACATCTTCGAGCTCCCGTTCGCGGAGGCGCAGTTCGACCACGTGTTCGTCTGCTTCGTGCTCGAGCATCTGGCCGACCCGGTGGCGGCGCTCGCGAAGCTGCGCCACGTGCTCAAGCCCGGCGGCACGCTCACCGTGATCGAGGGCGACCATGGCTCCACCTATTTCCACCCGGACAGCACCCCGGCGCGGCGCGCGGTCGAGTGTCTTGTCGAGCTGCAGCGGCGCGGCGGCGGCGACGCCAACATTGGCCGCCGGCTTTTTCCGATGCTCACGGCTGCCGGGTTCGGCGACGTGGCGGTCTCGCCGCGGATGGTCTACGCCGACGGCGGCCGGCCGGCGTTGCAGGACGGTTTCACGCGCAAAACCTTCAGCGCGATGGTCGAGGGTGTGACCGACGCAGCGTTGGCGGCGAGGCTGATGGCTCCCGACGACTGGACGGCGGGCGTGCGCGCTCTTTACCGCACGGCCGAGCCTGACGGGGTTTTCTGCTACACCTTCTTCAAGGCGGTGGCGGTACGCTGAGCCCGGCCGGCGCGGCGCGAGCGCGCAGCGCCGGCGCCCGCCGACCACTTCCGGATCTGGGCGATCTCGGCGGAGGGAAGGCCGAGTGACTCCAAAAAATCCTGATGCGCTTCGGGGGAGAGGCTCTCGAACTCACGGTGCCACTGGCCGCGGTCGGCCTCGTCGAGCCCGCACGCGGCGAGGAGCTGGACCCAGCGCTCCTTGGTCATCACGCGGGAGCGGCCGTGCGCGGAGCGGTCGCGCAGGAGCGCGAGGGCGACCTGCTGCTGGCGGCGCAGGGCGGCGATCTCTCGGTTGAGGTCGGAGAGCCGGCGGTTGAGGGCGTCGCCGATGGGAGCCCGCAGCTTTGGGTAGGGATCCAGCACGGCGTCGATCTCGCCGAGCGGCAGGCCGGCGGCGCGCAGTTCGCAGATGCGGGCCAGGCGGGCCTCGTCGGTCTCGGAGTAGAGGCGGTGTCCGGCGGAGGTGCGGTACTCCGGTTTCAACAGTCCGAGTCGATCGTAATAGAGCAGCGCGGTGCGGGAGAGACTGAATTGGGCGGCGAGCTGGCGGATGGTTTTCACGGAGCGAAGCGGGGCGTGCGGAGACGGACGACAAAAGGTAACGAAGAGAACGAAGGCTGGAGCAGACGGAGCCGGCGGCCTCGGGCCGCCGGCTCCGCGGGACTCAGGCCTTCCGGCTGGCGGTGCGGATGTCGCGAATGGCCTCGGCCGGGAAGCCGAGGAATTCGAGGAAGCTTTGGTGGGCTTCCGGATACCGTTTTTCGAACGCGGCATGCAATCGCGCTTTCTGCTCCTCGGTGACGCCGGCTTCGGCGAGCACGGCGATGAACTGGTCTTTGGTGACGTTTTTCATGGTGTCTGCGGTGGTGTTTCCAACTGCGTGGTCGGCGGTGTTGCCGCCGCGCGCACTCTGCCGGGTGAAGCGGTAGTCACCTCCAGCGGTTTCGCATTGTCGGGCGGAACGGCAGCCAAACAAAAAGGCCGCACCCGGGTGGGTGCGGCCAGGAAAGGGGGCGGGGCGCAGGCTCAGGGTTTGCGGAAGAGCGGGGCCTCGAGGCTGAAGCTGACGTTCTCCCAGTCGTTGGTCCAGCGGTAGGGGCGTTTCCACTTCTCACGGCCGGAGGCGACGGTGACGGCGAACTCGGTGCCGGTCTTGACGTCGAGCAGGCTGGTGGTGAGCCACGCCGCGCGGGAGCTGTAGCCGCCGCTGCCGCCGCCGAAGCTGAAACCGACTTCCCCGTGGACCTCGAAGCGGTTGGGGAAGAACTCGACGGCTTCCACGGGCCGCGTGGCGGCGAGTTCGTGGCGCGGCGCGGGGGCGGCCTGCGCCGCGACGAGCAGATCGACGGCCGCCTGTTGTTCGGCGGTGAGCAGCTCGAGCCCGGCGGCGCGGCGCTGGTCGACGGAGAGGGATTGGGAGAACGGGGCCGGCGCGGCGGCGGGCTCGGCCTTCTTGCTGTCGGCCGTGCGTTGGGCTTGGTCGAGGCGCACGAGCGCGTCGAGGGCGGCGAGTTGGTCGGAGTTGAGTTGCGTGAGCCCCGTGGTGGCGCGTTGCTCGACCGAGAGGGACTGCGAGAAACGGGTGTTTTCCGCGGCGCAGAGCGCGGACGCGAGGAGCGCGCAGGTCAGGGCGAGGACGGAACGGGTGCTCATGGGAGGTGCGGAGTGGGACTCGGCCCAAATGGTTTTGTTCAAATGCAGCGTGGGGGAAGACGGGCGTGGCGCAAGGCCGGTTACCCGTCGGTCGCCGGGTCGGAGCAGGAGACTTCCCTGTGGTCGGGCCTCGAGTGGGGCCGGCGCTTCGGCCTCAGCGCCCGGCGGGACCGCGGTCGAGGCCGGTGTCGGACCAGGAAGCGGGATCTTCGAGCGGTTCGAGGTGGGTGAAGATCGTGGAGTCGGGGAGTCCCTGACGGATCTCCTGCTCGATGACCTCCACCAGATCGTGGCCCTGCTGGACCGTCCAGGCGCCGGGCACAAGCACGTCGAAGTTGATGAACTTCCGGGCGCCGGCCTGGCGGGTGCGGAGGTTGTGGAACCGGGCGCCGGCGGCCTCGTGGCTGTGGAGAACGGTGTTGATCGTCGCCAGATCCTGGGGTGCCACGGCGGTGTCCATCAGGCCGGCGACCGAGCGGCGGACGATGCCCACGCCGGTCCAGACGATGTTGGCGGCGACGACGAGCGCGACGACCGGATCGAGCCAGTTCCAGCCGGTGAGGTACACGGCGCCGATGGCGACGACCACGCCGACCGAGGTCCAGACATCGGTGAGCAGGTGGTGGGCGTTGGCCTCGAGGGTGATGGAGTTGCGGCGTTTGCCGGCGCGCAAAATCACGAGGGCGACGACGAGATTGACGACCGAGGCGGCGGCGGAGACGGCCAGACCGACCCCGATCTGCTCAAGCGGCTTGGGGTGCAGGAGGCGCAGCGCGGCCGCGTAGGCGATGCTGCCGGCGGCGAGGAGGATGAGCGTGCCTTCGACTCCGCTGGAGAAGTACTCGGCCTTGCTGTGGCCGTAGGCGTGGTCGTCGTCGGCGGGCCGGGCGGCGATCTTGAGCATCATCAGCGCCATGATGCCGCCGGCGAGGTTGACGAGGGACTCGACGGCATCGGAGAGCAGACCGACGGAATCGGTGAGCAGGTAGGCGGTCGTCTTGAGGACGATGGTGACGAGCGCGGCGGCGATCGAGAGCCAGGCGAAACGGGTGAGCGAGGAACGTTCCATCGGGGGCGGGGAGCGAAACGGGCGGGCGGGACCGCGTCGAGGCATTGTGCCCTCGGCTACAGAGTCGAGCCGAGGGCACAACGGGGCGATCGCGGTTACTGTTTCGCGACGAGAGTGCGCTGGTACCGCAGGAGCGCCTCGAGGAAATAGTAGTCGCCGTAGGCCAGCGGGACATCGATCTCGCGCTTCTCGGGGATGTGGCCGACGGCGTGCAGGAGCAGGAAGCCGCCGTTCTCGCCGAGCGGCGCGCGGTAGGCGGGCGACGACAGCGACCGTAACTGCGTCTCGGCGACGCCGAGGTACTGGCGGGCGAGGGTGGGCTCGGAGAACGTGGCGAGTTCGATCAGCGCCGAGCACATCACCGCGGCGGCAGAGGTGTCGCGCAGGGCGCGGGGAATGTCGGGGGCGTCGAAATCCCAGTAGGGAATCTGGTCGGCGGGGAGGCGGGGGTGGGAGAGGAGAAAGCCGGCGATGCGCTGGGCGTGCGCGAGGTACTCGGCGCGGCGCGTCTCGCGGTACATCATCGTGAATCCGTAGAGGCCCCACGTCTGGCCGCGGGCCCACGTGGAGCCGTCGGCGAAGCCCTGCACCGTTTGTTTCCCGCGTACGGCGCCGGTGGCCGGGTCGTAGTCGACGAGATGGAAACTGCTCCCGTCGGACCGGTAGTGTTCGGCGAGGGTCTTGTCGGCATGGCTCGTCGCGATGGCGAGCAGGCGGGTGTCGCCGCTCTCCCGGGCGGCCCAGGCGAGCAGCTCGAGGTTCATCATGTTGTCGACGATCACCGGGTACGCCCACGGACCGAAATCCCACGAGCGGATGAGGCCAAACCGCGTCGCGAGGGCGCGGGCGCCGTCGAGCAGCACGGAGCGGTAGTCGGCGCGACCGGTGAGCCGGAAGCCTTGGCCGAAACCGCAACCGAGCATGAAGCCGGTGTCGTGGTGCCCGGTGAAATGCCGCAGGCCCGCGAGCCGCCCGGTGTAGTCCTCGGCGGCGGCCTTCCAGCGAGCTTCACCAGTGTAGTCGTGCAGGAGCCAGAGCGAGCCGGGGAAGAAACCGCTGGTCCAGTCATCGGGTGCCACAGTGACCGGCCGGCCGTCAAGGCGAAGTCGTCGCGGATCACCTCCGCCATGGCGGGCTCCCCGGCGCGGGCGGGGACGAGGGCGGTGGCGACACTGAGGAATGCGAGCAGGAGGGCACGGGGTGACATGCGGCGCAGCGTTGCTCTCCGGCGCAACGAGGCAAGCGGGATGCCCGCGAATGGTCCGAGCGCGCGCACCGGCGCGGGGACCGTCGGGCGTGTCGACGGAAATTTACAACCGCGGGTTTGCCGTCGGCGGAGCGGTCCGCCAACCTGCCGTCGTTTCCCATGGCAACCAAGAAGGCCCGCACCAAGCGCATCGGTATCCTCACCGCCGGCGGCGACAGCCCCGGCCTCAACGCCGCCATCCGCGCCGTCGGCAAGGCCGCGGTCGGCGAATACGGCTGGGAGCTGATCGGGTTTCGCGACGGTTTCCTTGGCATGATCGAGGACCGTTGGGTGAATCTGGATAAGCGCGGCCTGGTCGGCATGCTCACGCTTGGCGGCACGGTGCTGGGCACCTCGCGCGACAAACCTCACCGCATGCCGCAGGAGGACGGCACCACACGCGACCTGACCGCCGAGATCGTGAAGACCTACCGGCGCCACAAGCTCGACGCGCTGGTCTGCCTCGGCGGCGGCGGCACGCACAAGAATGCCGCGCGCCTGATCGAGAAGGGGCTCAACATCGTCACCCTGCCCAAGACCATCGACAACGACATCGCGCTCACCGAGGACACCATCGGCTTCGACACCGCGCTGGGCATCGCCACCGAGACGCTCGACCGTCTGCACAGCACGGCGCACAGCCACCACCGCATCATCATCGCTGAGATCATGGGCCACCGCGCCGGCTGGCTCGCGCTTGGCGCGGGCATCGCTGGCGGGGCCGACGTGATCCTCATCCCCGAGATCCCCTACGACGTGGAGAAGGTGGCCGCCGCGATCCGGCGCCGTTCCGAACACGGCTCGAACTTCAGCATCGTGGCCGTGGCCGAGGGCGCGTTGCCCGCCTCGGACGCCCACGAGCTCGAGCTGCTGCTGCGCCGCCGTGACCGTGCGCGCAACGACACCGACAAGAAGGAGGCCAAGCAGGCGCTCGCCGCCTGGGACAAGGCCCGTGCCGGCCATACGATGCGGTTGGCTAAACTGCTCGAGGAGCTGACCCACCTCGAGGCACGCGTCACGATTCTCGGCTACGTCCAGCGCGGCGGCACGCCTTCGTGCCACGACCGCGGCTACATGGTCGCCGCTCACGACGACAAGTGCGTGCCGGTGCCGATCGCGAAGGTCGCCAAGGGCATCAAGACCGTGCCCACCGATCATTGGTGGGTGGAGTCGGCGCGGCGCGTCGGCACGAGTCTGGGCGACTGAGCCCGCCGGTGTACGGCGGCGCCGGGCGCCGCGACAAACGGTTTGCCAACTCCACCGGGGCCACCCTTCCTCGGCCCCGACATGACCGCGAAGAAAGCCCCCGTGACCCGTTCCGAGAGCTCCGCCCTGCGGCCCGCCGTCCCCGCGCTCGACGCGGCGGCGAAGCTCCGCCTGCTGCGCCTGATGATCGAGAGCCGGCAGGGTGATCTTCGGCAGGAGAGCCTCAACCGCCAGGGACGCGGACACTTCCATGTCGCCAGCATGGGCCACGAGGCGCTTGCCGCCGTGGGCCTGCTGCTGGGCGAGGGCGACTTCGCGTGCCCGTACTACCGCGATCGCGCCCTCGTGCTCGCCCGCGGCGTCTCCTCCTACGAGCTCGCGCTCGAGTATTTCGGCAAACGCGAGTCCTCCAGCGGCGGTCGCCAGCTCACCGGCCATTTCAGCTCCCGCCGGCACAACATCTGGAGCGTGCCCACCCCGACCGCCGCCCAGATGCTGCCGGCCTGCGGCATCGCCTGGGGCCTCCAGATGGACGGCAAGCCCAACGTGGTCGTGACCAGCAGCGGCGACGCCGCCACGCGCCAGGGCGATTTCTACGAGGCGCTGTGTTTCGCGCAGGAGCGTAAACTCCCCGTCCTGATGCTGGTGCAGGACAACGCCTACGGCATCAGCACGCCCACCCGGAAGACCAACCCCTACGCCCTCGGCGTCCTCGCGCGTGAGCAGTGGCAAGTGGTCGATGGCTGCGACGCGTTGGCCGTCCATGCCGCCGCCGCCGCCGCGCTTGCGCGGCTGCGCGCCGGCGAGGGCCCGGCCATGCTGTGGGTCAACACCGAGCGCCTCGCCAGCCACACCAGCTCCGACGACCACAAGCTCTACCGCAGCGCCGAGGACCTCGAGCGCATCGCCGGCCGCGACCCGCTCTCCGTATTCAAACAACAGCTCCTTGCCGAGGGCCTGATCACGGAGGCGGCGTTTGCGAAGCTCGAGGCCGAGGTGCGCGACGAGGTCCGCGCCGCCTACGACCGCGCCGAGAAGGCCGAGGATCCGCGCCCCGAGGAGACGGAGACCAACGTCTTCGCCTCCCGGACACCCGAGCTCGGTGGCGAGCTGTTCCCCGCCGGCAAGTACCGCATCGGCGACCTCGTCAACCAGACGCTGCGCGCCGGCCTGAAGGCCGAGCCCCGCCGGCTCATCTTCGGCGAGGACGTCGAGGACCCGAAGGGCGGCGTCTTCCGCCTCACCCGCACGCTCTCGACCGACTTCCCCGGCCGCGTGGTCAACTCGCCGCTGGCCGAGTCGACCATCCTCGGCGTCGCCTGCGGCCTCGCGAGCTACGGCTGGAAACCGGTATTCGAGATCCAGTTCATCGACTTCATCTGCGCGGGCTGGAACCAGCTCGCGACGAATCTGGCCACATTGCGTTGGCGCACCAACGGCCAGTGGACCTGCCCCGCCGTGATCTACGCCCCGTACGGCGCGTACCTGCCCGGCGGCAGCCTCTGGCACAGCCAGACCAACGAGTCGCTCTTCGCCCACCTCCCCGGTCTCCACGTCGTGGTGCCAAGCACCCCGGCCGACGCCGCCGGCCTGCTCTGGACGGCGATGCACGCCGAGGATCCGGTGCTCTTCCTCGTGCCCAAGCACATGTTCTGGGCCGAGCGCGAGAGCACGCAGCCGGTCGTCCCGGTGCCGTTCGGCCAGGCGCGGCTCTGCCGCGAGGGCGCGGACGTCACGCTTGTCGCCTGGGGCAACACCGTCGAGCTCTGCGAGCACGCGTTGGAGTCGCTCGGCGACGAGCTCAGCGTCGAGCTCATCGACTTGCGCACGATCGTGCCGTGGGACCGCGAGACCGTCGCCGAGTCGGTGCGCAAGACGGGCCGGCTCGTCGTCGTGCAGGAGGATACCGTCAACTGCTCCGTCGGCCAGATGATCGTCACCGAGCTGAGCGAACGGCCCGAGGTCTTCTCGCGCATGGTCTGCCCGCCGGTGCTGGTTTCGAAGGGCAACGTGATGATCGGCTTCAACGCCGTCAGCGAATACGCCGCGCTGCCCGATGCCGCCCGCGTGCTTGCCGCCCTGCGCCAGACGATGACCGCCGCGCTCACCCGCGCGACCGTCACGCCGCCGTCGCGGGCTTTTGTGCCCGTGGCTCCCGCCACCGTGCCCGCCGCCGGGACGGCGCCGGAGAAGGTCGCCGGGGAGCCGCTCAAGGTGCCGATCATGGGCGAGGGCATCCGCGACGCCCGCGTCGTCTCGCTGCTCAAACAGCCCGGCGATCCGGTGCAGCCCGACGAGGCGCTCTGCGAGGTCGAGACCGAGAAGGCTGTGTATCCGATCGAGGCTGCGCAGGCGGGCACGTTCGTCGGCTGGCGGACGAAGATCGACGACACCGTGCTGGTCGGTCAGGTGATCGGCGTGCTGGCGCCGGTCGGCGTCGACTGGCGCACGGTCTCGCTCGAGGCGGGCGAAACTTCGGCGATCGCGAAGTCGGCGAAGCCCGCCCGGTCCGCTGCGTCCGAAATCTTGGTACAGCTCCCGCCCGAGCCGCCGCCGGAGCAGGCGGCGATCGCCAAGCGCGTCGGCCTCGCCGGCGTCGTCTCGCTCGACGAGCTCGGCGCGCCTCCCGGCGCCGTGCCGCGCGAGCCGGTGCTCGCGCCCGCGATCTCGCAACGGCTTGCGCCGGTCGTGCCCGCCACGATCGAGCTGGCGATCGACTGGAGTGCGATCCGTGCGGCCCGGCAGATCGCCAAGTTGCGCGACCCGGCCGGGGCGCCGTCGCCCTCGTCGATGGTCGCCTGGGCGGTGACGCAGGTGATGGTGATCAACCCGTCGTTCCGCCGGCTGGTGCTCAAGGGCACGCACATCGTCGAGGTCGAGGACTTCGAGCTCGGCGTGGCCGTCGCGCTCGAGGGCGATCGGCTCGTGACCGCCGTTATCCCGCAGGCCAACCGCGTGATCGACGAGGCCCGCCGCGGCAAGATCGTCGAGGTGCGCGCGCCGCTGATGATCTCGAGCCTGGGCAGCTTCGGCGTGCGCGCCGCGATCCCGATCGTGGTGCCGCCGGCCATGGGCACGCTCTTTGTCGGCACCTCGCACCACGAGATGATCCGGACCGGCAATACATTCAAGGCCACCGAGGTCGTCACCATGGCGCTGACCTTCGACCACCGCGTGGTCAACGGCGGCGGCGCGGCGATGTTCATGCAGGACCTGCGCAAGGCGATGGAGACCTTCCAGCTTCCGGCAATGGACTGAGCTGGCGGTGGCCGGGAGCATCGGCTCGAGCTCGGCTGTGCCTCCACCCGGAGCGCGGCGCCGGCGTTGTCGGAGGCTTCGCCGAGGCGCCGATTTTGCATCGGTGCGGCCGACCGCTTGCGGTGCGGGCC
>JAGVUB010000174.1 GCA_019136515.1 Verrucomicrobiota bacterium | reverse complement strand
ATGCTCCTTTCGACGCACGGATCGGGCCGGTGTTCATTCTTCACCCACATTTTCTCCAACGGGCGCAGCCCGTTGGTTCAGCAGCCTGGTGGACGAAGTCCGACAGGCTGCTAGGGCCGCGCAATCGCGACTGGATGGCCCCCACCCCACGAGTCATCCCACCTCTCCGCGCCGGCGCCGCTACCATCTCTCGCGATGTCGACGCCACCTCGTTCCGAAGAACGCGCTTTCCATTTCGCGTCCGAAGCGCCTTAAAATGACGGCCATGTCCCTCCGCAAACTGCTCGGCAAAGACGAAAAGTTCTTCGACCTCCTGGAAGCCAGCGCCGAAGAGGCCAAGGCCAGCACCGCCCAGCTCGGGCGCTTCCTCCTCAACATCGAGGATCCCGCCAAACGCCAAGGCCTTTCCGAGTTCGTCCTCACCCGTCGCAAGGACAAGCGGATCACTTCCGAGATCACCGAGGAGCTCTGCAAGACCTTCGTCACCCCGCTCGAACGCGAGGACATCGAAGCGCTCTCGATGGCGCTCTACCGCATCCCGAAAGGCGTGGGCAAGGTCGCCGAGCGCATCTCCATCTACGCGGGTCCCCTGCCCTGCGAGAAGCTCCGCCAGCAGGTCGCCCTTATCGAGGAAGCCGCCGACGCCGTCATCTTCATGGTCAAGCAGCTGCGCAAGGGCACCCAGCTGGACAAGATCCAGGATGCCAACGCCAAGCTCCAGCATGCCGAAGGCGCCGCCGACAAGCTCATGCTTGAGTTCCTCAAGGACCTCTACAACGGCCCCTACGACGCCAAGACCTTCGTCATCGTCCGCGAGTTCTACGAGATGCTCGAGAAGGTCATCGATCGCTGCCGCGACGCCGGCAACGTCGTCCTCCAGATCGTCCTGAAGTACTCCTGAGGAGCCCCGCCCCATGACGGTCGTCCTCCTCGTGCTTCTCGCGGCGCTGGCCTTCGAGTACATCAACGGCTTCCACGACGCCGCCAACGCCATCGCGACCGTCGTCTCGACGCGCGTGCTCACCCCACGCCAGGCCATCGCGCTCGCGGCGTTCTTCAATCTGATCGGCGCCTTCCTGGGCGTGAGCGTCGCCAAGACGATCGCCAGCGGGTTGGTCGACACCGCCGCCGTCACGCAGACGACCGTACTCGCCGCGCTCCTCGCCGCGATCATCTGGAACCTGATCACGTGGTGGCTCGGCCTGCCCTCCAGTTCCAGCCACGCGCTCATCGGCGGCCTCTGCGGCGCCGCCATCGCCACCAGCGGCGGCAAGTGGTCCGTGCTCCACTGGCAGATCGTCACCGCCGATGGCAAACACCTCGGACTCTGGCCGAAGGTGGTGCTCCCGATGTTCACCTCACCGATCGTCGGCTTCATCGTCGCCGCGATCGTGATGGCGTTGCTCTACATCTGCCTGCGCAAGGCCACGCCCCGGTTGGTCAACGGCATCTTCGGCAAACTCCAACTGCTCAGTGCCGCCGTGATGGGGCTGAGCCACGGCTCCAACGACGCCCAAAAGACCATGGGCATCATGACCCTCGCCCTCGCCACCGCCACCGGCGCCGGCGTCTTCGACCACCTGCCGTCTTGGCTCTCCTTCCTCCACCACTCCGGCAGCGACATCCCGTGGTGGGTCATCACCGCCTGTGCCCTCACGATGGCCGCCGGCACCGCCGGTGGCGGCTGGCGCATCATCCGCACGATGGGCCACAAGATGGTGAAGCTCCAGCCCGTGCACGGCTTCGCCGCCGAGACCAGCGCGGCCGCCGTCATCCTCACCGGCTCGCACTTCGGCATCCCGCTCTCCACGACGCACGTCATCTCCACCTCGATCATGGGCGTGGGCTCGGTGAAACGTTTCAGTGCCGTGAAGTGGGGCGTTGTCGGCCGCATCGTCTGGGCTTGGGTCCTCACCCTCCCCGTCACCGGCCTGCTTGGCTACTTCAGTGTGAAGCTCCTGCACGCCTGCGGCGTGTTGTGAGCGCAGGCTGGGCCGCGGAGCGCCGCTGCGGCATCCACACGGGCGGTCGATCGTCAGCCGATTGTCACACAAGAAACGGGAGGCCCATCCGATAGGACCGCGCGATGTTTCAGCGCACCCTTATCTCGTTTCTCATCCTCGCCCAACTCGGTCTCGCCGCCCGCGGCGAGACCGTCTCGATCACGCTCGCCGGCTCCAGCACCGTCACCCGTGTGCTCCAGCCGATCAAGGCCGCGGTCGAAGCCAACGCCGCCGTCGAGATCCGCCTCCTCCCCACCGGTTCCGGTCGTGGGCTGGTGGAGTTGGCCGCCGGCCGCGCCGATGCTGCGATGCTCTCCGGCCCTCTCGACTTCCTGCTCACCCAGGTCGACAGCGCCACGGCGGAGAGGCTCCGCGCCACGCCGCTGGATCAACTGAAACTGGCGATGTCGGCCAAGGCCGACGTCGTGGCACTCCTGCATCCGAGCAATCCGCTTCGGCGCCTCGAACGTACCCAACTCCAGGCCGTGCTCGCCGGCAAAACCACCAACTGGAAGGAACTGGGCGGGCCCGATCAGGCAATCGTCGTCATCCTCCCGAATGCGCTCGATGGCGTGCGTGCCACCCTCGCCACCGCGCTGCTCGAAGGCCAGGCGTTCTTGGCCACGGCGAGGACCTGCGAGAAGCTCGCCGAAATCCCGGCACTCGTGGCGGCCACCCCGGGCGCGCTCGGGGTGCTGACCCGCGGTTCGCTCGCGCCCGACTCGAGCCACGCGGAACTCGTGCCCGTGCTCAACGTGGGCCTCTATCTGGTCGTTTCGCGCCAGAAGCTGGAGGCAAACCCGAAGCTCGAGCAGGTCGTCAACTCCCTGCACTCCCGCGCCCGGTAGGCGGGGAACTCAAGCCGCACCACCGAGCCGCGACTGGCCGTGCGCGGCGGCCGACTCACTCCGCCTTGGGGCCCTTCTTGAGCTCGTCGTTGTGGCGGATGTCTTCGCCCTTCGCGAGATAGACCATCTCCTCGGCGATATTCGTGGCGTGGTCGGCGATGCGCTCGATCGACTTGGCGATGAACATCAGCTCCAACGCACGGGAGATCGTGGCCGGGTTCTCGACCATGAAGCCGGCGAGTTCGCGGTAGATCTGCTTGTTGAGGGCGTCGACCTCCTCGTCGCGGCGGATCACCGCCAACGCCTTGTCGTTGTCGTGCTGGAGGAAACAGTCGAGGGCGTCGCGCAGCATCTCCTGCGCAATCTCGGCCATGCGGGGGATGTCGATGTACTCCTTGAGCGGCGGCTCGGCGGCAAGGCGGATGGCGCGCTTGGCGATGTTGTTGGCCTCGTCGCCCACGCGTTCGAGATCGCTTCCGGCCTTCATGCCGACGACGACCAGCCGCAAGTCGGTGGCGATGGGGTTGCGCAGGGACATGTAGCGCACGCCCTCCTCGTCGATCAGCACCTCGAGCCGGTCGAGCTCGTCGTCGCCGGCGCGCACCTTGCGCGCCAGCTCCACATCGGCGTCGACCAGGGCGCGAACGGCGCCGCGAACCTGCTCGATGGACTTCTCGCCCATCTGGATGAGGTGGGAGCGGAAGGCGTCCAACTCGGAGTCGAAGAAACGTTTCATGGAGGAAAGTAGCGAGGAGGAGGTAACGGGCGGGACGGCGGTGAAGTGAGAATGGAATCCGGAGCGAGCGGCGAGCGCAAGGTGGGCAGCGTACCGACTCCGGTCTGCTCGCTACCCGCTCCTCACTACTCGCCACGCCGAAGAATCAACCGAAGTGGCCGGAGACGTAGGACTCCGTCTGCGGGTTGGAGGGGTTCATGAAGATCTTCTGGGTACCGGCGAACTCGATGAGCTTGCCGAGGTAGAAGAAGGCGGTCTGGTCGGAGACGCGGGCGGCCTGCTGCATGTTGTGGGTGACGATCACGATGGTGTAGCGCGTCTTCAACTCGTGGATGAGCTCCTCGACCTTCGCGGTGGCGATCGGGTCGAGCGCGGAGCACGGCTCGTCCATGAGGATCACATCGGGTTCGACGGCGATCGCACGGGCGATGCACAGCCGCTGCTGCTGGCCGCCGGAGAGCCCCATGCCGCTGTCGTGCAGGCGGTCCTTCACCTCGTCCCAGAGCGCGGCGCCGCGCAGGCTCTTCTCGACGATCTCGTCGAGCTTGTCCTTGTGCTTGATGCCGTGGAGGCGCAGGCCGTAGGCGATGTTCTCGTAGATGGATTTTGGGAACGGGTTCGACTTCTGGAAGACCATGCCGACGCGCTTGCGCAGCTCGATCACGTCGACGCGCGGGTCGTAGATGTTGATGCCGTCGATGCGGATCTCGCCGCCGCCGATGCGGGCGACATCGACCAGGTCGTTCATGCGGTTGAGGCAGCGCAGCAACGTGGTCTTGCCGCAACCGGAGGGGCCGATGAACGCCGTGACCTGCTTCTCCGGGATGCCGAGGGTGACGTCGAACAGCGCCTGTTTGTCGCCGTAGAAGAAATCCAATTTCTCGATCTCGACGATGGGCGGGGTCGCGGGCGCCGGGGCGGCTTTGGGCGACACGGCGGGGGCGGCGGGAAGCGGTTGCGCGGTGGACATGGTGGAGACGAAAGGCGGAACGGGGTTACCAGCGGTACTGTTTGCGCAGCCGGGCGCGCAGGAGAATGGCGCTGAGCGCGATGGCGGCGACAGTGAAGAGGAAGACGAACGCGGTGCCGTACTGCACGTCGCGCGTGTAGTCGTTCTGTGGAATCTTGGAGGCGACGACGTAGATGTGGTACGGCAGCGCCATCACGCCCTGGAAGAAGAAGTCGGTCCATTTCTCGACCTGCCAGGGCATCTGGTCGCGCACCACGTAGGCGGCGGTGAACATGATCGGCGCGGTCTCGCCGGCGACGCGCGCGATGGCCAGCACCGAGGAGGTCAGGATGCCCGGGAGCGCATAGGGCAGCACGTTGGTGCGGATCGTCTGGAACTTGGTCGCACCCAGCGCGAGCGCGCCCTCGCGCAGGCCCTTCGGCACCGCGCGCAACGCCTCCTCGCTGGCGGTGATGATGATCGGCAGGACCATGAACGCCAACGTGAACCAGCCCGCGAGCAGCGAGACGTTCCACCCGAGCGCGACAACGAACAGGCCGAAGCCGAACAGGCCGAACACGATCGAGGGCACGCCCGCGAGATTCGCGATGGAGAGGCGCACAAGCCGGACCAGCGGGCCCTCCTTGGCGTATTCGCTCAGGTAGATCGCGCTGCACACGCCAAGCACGAGCGCGATGACCATCGCGCCGAGCACGAGCAGCACGGTGCCGACGATGTTCGGGAAGATGCCGCCGGCCGAATAGACGTAGGTCTCCGAGCGCGCGGCCTTCACCTGTTCGGGATGCGCCTCGTTGAACGCGCGATACTCGCGGTCGCCCATCTTCAGCGTCGCGCCGTCCGGCAGCTTGAGCACATGCAGGGATTCGGGCGCCTCGGTGAGGAACGGCACGTTGATGAACGGGGCCTCGGCGCGGAAGACCACGCGGCCGCCCTTCCAGCCGATATCGAGGAAGACCACGGCCGCGGCCAGCAGCACGCCGTAGGTGGCGACGCGCAGGAGGAGAAACAGCGACGCCTCCCAACGCGCCGCCCACGAGGGCTGGCGGAGGATCGAGCGGCGGGAGGGAAAATCGGGACGCGGGGTCATGGCCGGGTCAGGTCTGCGGGAGGCGGTAGCGGCGCACGATCTTCTGGGCGCCATAGTTGACGGCGAGCGAGAGCAGGAAGAGCAGGCTGCCCACCATGAAGAGCGCGCGATAGTGCAGGCTGCCGCGCACCACCTCGCCCATCTCCTGGGCGACGATGCCGGTCATGGTGTGCACCGGTTGGAAGGCCACGCCGAGGCCGGCCGAGAAATCCGGGACCGCGATACGGTTGCCCGCGCACAGCAGCACGACCATCGTCTCGCCGATCACCCGACCGAAACCGAGCAGGATCGCGGCGGTGATGCCGGAGAGCGCGGCGGGCAGGATGATCTTCACGATCGTCTGCATGCGCGTGGCGCCGAGGGCGAGCGAGGCCTCGCGCAGGGCCTTGGGCACGTTCTGCAACGCGTCCTCGGCGAGCGTGAAGATCGTGGGGATCGCCATGAGCGCGAGCAGGGCGGCGGCGGTGAAGGCGTTGAGGCGCTCCTGCATCGGGAAACCGGGCACCCACGAGAGCCAGGGCACCTGCGAGACCAGACGCAGCGTCTCGCCGAGCATCGCGATGCCGAAGAAACCGAGCACCACGCTGGGGATCGCCGAGATGAACTCGATGTAGGGCTTGATGAAGCGTTGTTCGGCGGGGCGCGCGACCTGGTTCACATACAGGGCGGCGCACACGCCGAGCGGGATCGCGATGGCGAGCGCGAGCACCGAGATGAAGAAGGAGCCGAAGAACAGCGGCAGCACGCCGTACCAGTCCTGCCAGAAGCTGGCGGTCACCCAGGTGCGGCCGAAGAGGAAGGCGTTGAACGACTCGAAGAAGCCGATGGGCTCGTCGGCCCGCCAGCGCACCAGCTCGCCCTCGGCGCGCGGGAGGCCGGCGCGGAACTCCTCGAGCTCACGGGCGAAGCGCTGCAGGCGCTTGGCCACGGCCGCCTCGGAGGCGGTCGGCAGCGCGGCGACAATCGCCCCGAGCTCGGCAGAAAGGGAGCGGTTGGCCGCCTGGATCTCGGGCAGACGCCCGGTGAGCGCCACGACCTCGGTCGGGTAGTCGATCGTCTCGATCTCCACCGCCTCGGCCTGGGCCTTGAGCGAGGCAACGCGCTCGGAATCCGATCCCCCGATACCGGCGAGAAGGTTCGCGCGCACTTCGCGCATGTCCTCGGCGACCTTGGCGCGCTCCTTCACGCCGGAGGCGTGGTCGGTCATCTCGGACACGATGTCGCGCAACGGCCCCGAGGCGTCCGCCAGGCGGGTGTCGATCTCGTCCAGCGCGGCGAGGCGCTCGTTGGCGTCCTCGGAGGAAAGCCCCTCGGCACGCAGCGCCTCGAACCACGCGAGCCGGGTGGCGGAGAGTTCGCGACCAAGCGCGGCGACGGCATCGGTCTCGCGCTTGAGGATGTCGACGTACTCGAGGCCGGCGCGGCGGTAGACCTCGAGGTTGTGGCGGTTGCCGGGCATGAAGCCGGCCGCCTCGCGGAAGAGCGTGAAGACGATGAGGAGCAGGACGACGATGGAGAGCGCGGCGTTGCCCTCGAAGAACTGCTTGATCCACCAGTCGCGATTCTTGCCGAAGAGCCGGAACTTGCCGGGGGCCAGCAGCTGCTTGCGCACGGAGTGGGAGACGGCAATGGGCTCAGGCGAGGAATCGTTGGCCATGAGAGTCGCGAAGGATAACGGGGGAAGACGGGGAAAGGTCTGGAGGGTGGCGAGGGTGCTTCAACCCCAAAGCCGGCAACGGCGGGAAAAGAGGGCCGGTCGGAGACCGGCCCTACTCGCCAGCAAGCTCGCCCAGTAGGTCCAGTCTCGGACTGGACACCGTCGACTCGAGCCGGGATGCCAACTCAGGTCTCCAGCGGCCGGTCGAAGACCGGCCCCACCCTCGAGTCTCACTCCTTGGCGACCGGGACGAAGCCGACCTCCTTGGCGATGGACTGGCCCTCGGCGCCGAGCATGAACTCGACAAACTGGGCGGTCAGACCGTGCGGTTCGCCGTTGGTATAGAAGAAAGTCGGGCGGGCGTAGGGATAGCTCTTGGCCTGCACGGTCTCGTCGTCGGGCAGCACGGCCTTGCCATTCTTGCCGACGATGGCGACGACGCGGATGCCGGGGACGTGGGTGTAGGCGAGGCCCACGTAGCCGATGCCGTTCGGATTGTTGGCCACCTCGGCGGCGATCTGCTCGTTGCCGGCCATCTTCTGGGAGGAGCCGGCGTAGTCGCGCTTCTTCATCGCGAGCTCCTTCCAGTCCGAGTACGTGCCCGAGGAAGTGTTACGGGTGTAGATCGAGAACTTGCCGGGGTTGCCGCCCACGGCGCTCCAGTCGGTCACATCGCCGGTGAAGATCTGCTCGACCTGGCGGACGGTGAGCTGGGCGACCGGATTGGCCTCGTTGACGATGACGGCCATGCCGTCGTAGGCGACAATCGTGGGCTTCATGCTCACGCCCTTGGCGAGCGCGGCGGAGAGCTCGGTGGGCTTGGCGCGGCGAGAGGACATGCCGATCTGCGCGGTGCCGTCGGTGATCGCGGCGATGCCGGTGGTGGAACCTTCGGCGGCGATCTCGAAGGCGACCTCGGGGTTGGCGGCCTTGAAGGCCTCGGCCACGAGCGGCACGAGCTTGGCACCGAGGGTGTCGGAGCCCTTGATCACGAGCTTGTCGGCGGCGGAGAGCGAGCCGGCGAGCAGCGCGGCGGTGAGGAGGACGGAAACGGTGTTCTTCATGATGTGTGCGATTTCGTTGGCGTGATGCGGCGCGCTCAGAACTTCGTGACGAGGTCGACCTGGAGGATGCTCGATTTGTCGAGTCCGGCGACCGCGTGCTTGAGAGTGTCGCGGATGTCGGAGGTGCGGAAGTAGGTCAGGTTGAGGCTGCAGAAATCGACGAGGTTGTAGGCGGCGCCAATCTTGTAGCCGGACTGGTTGAGATTGCCGAAGCCGAAGTCGGAGTCGCTGAGGTTCGGGTCGACCGAGCCGAGACCGATGCGGCGGTAGTCGGCCCGCACGCTCCAGTCGCCCTGAAGCTTGCCGCTGCCGTGGTTGTAGCCGATGCCGACCAGCCAGGCGAAGGCGTCCTTGTCGGCGGTGGGCAGCGCATAGACCTTGTGGACGCGGTCGGCGGCCTCGGTGTTGTAGGAGGAATCCCAGTAGAGCTTCACGCTGTTGGCGCCGCCGCCGACATTGGCGAACTCGAGTTCGCCGGCAAAGGTGACGAGCGAGAGGTTGGAAGTGTCGCCGTTGAAGGGCGTCTCGTTGGTCAGGCCGGACACGGTCGAGGTGCTGTAGACCATGTAGCCGGGGGCGAGGATGAGCTTCGTGCCTCCGAAGTACTTGGTGAGCACAGCCTGCTGGGCGAAGAGCCACGCGTCGTTGCCGGCCCGGCCCGCGGTGGCCTCGTTGTTGTCGTCCATGATCGACTGGAGGGCGCGAAACTCGAGGGTGTCCTTGCCTCCGAGCGAGAGGGTGTAGAGCTCGGCCACGCCCTGCGGGTTGATGTCGCCGTCCCAGACCAGGTCGGTCGTGTAGATCGGATTGCGCTGCTTACCGGCGACGAACTTCAGGTCGTTGCGCGGCTGCCAAGCGACGTAGGCGCGGGCCAGGGAGATGCTGTAGTCGTCCGCGCCGTTCTCGAAGGTCTGATTGCCGGAGTCGGCCGCGCTGGCGGTCTCGAGGGCGAAGCCGGCGCTCCAGCCCTTCTGCATCTGGACGTCGCCGTTGAACCGGAAGCGGAAGCGCTCGCGGGTGCGATTGGTGGTGAGCGTGGTGTTCTGGCTGCGTGTCTCCTGATACTGGTGGCGGAGGCGGATGTCGCCGCCGAGCTTGAACTCGGTGATCTGGCTGCCGAGGTTGAGTTTCCCGGCGGAGGTGTTGGTGGCGAAATCCTTGGTGAGATCGGTGCGGAGTTCCTCGGCCTCCTGGTCGTTGATCAGGCCCTTCTTGACGAGCAGGTCGATGAGCGGACCGGAATCCTGGGCCACGGCAGTGGCGGCGGTGAGGGCGATGCCGCCGCAGAGGGCGAGCAGGGCGAGCGGGAGTTTGCGCATGTTGGGTGTCGGTGTGGTGGTTGAAACTCTGCGCGACCGGCGGAGGCGCCGGCGGCAACGTCGACGACCTTAGCGAGCGATTGTTACGGTCCCGTGACGGCCCGGTTACATGGCCGCAAAACCGCGCCTCCCCGGTGAACAGAATGGGGAACCCGCCGACGCCCCCTCGTCCGCCACGCACAGCCCGCCGGGCACCCCCGCATTCCCGGCTTCCCAACCGCGCGCTCCTCCTCCTCAATTCCCACTTCCGCCCCACCTACCCTTTCCCATCGATGAGCAACCTGTACCACATCGTCGTCTGCGGCAGCATCGTCCCCGATCCGCTGCAAACCCTCGAACCCGTCGCCTCGCCCACCGGCCCGGCGCTCAAGAACGAGCTCATGCTCCCCGCCGTGCTCGACCCGTGGGCCGGCCACGCGCTCTTCGAGGCCGCCAACCTCGCCAAACAGCTCCCCGGCTCCAAGGTCTGGCTCGTCGCCCTCGGCCCGAAGGCGAAGCTCCAGCAGGTCCTCATGACCGTCGCCCAGAAGGTGCCGTTCGAACTCGTCGCCCTCGACGGCCCCGCCAGCGGCTTCACCGAGTCCGCCGAGATCGCCGCCGCCCTCGCCGAGGCGATCGCCGCGATCCCCGGCCTCGACAAGACCAAGCTGCTCGTCTTCGGCGGGTGGGAATCCGCCTCCCGCGGCGCCGGCACCACCATGCAGATGGTCGGCGAACGCCTTGGCCTCACCGACCAGTTCCAGGGCGTCGACCAGCTCACCGTGAAGCCCGACGGCTCGTTCGAGATCCTCGAGCGCGTCGAAGGCGGCAAACATCAGGTCTCCATCTGCACCGGCGCCCCCGCCCTCCTCGGCTGGGCCACCGGCAACCTCCCCGAGCCGGCCAACAACCCGCAGGTCGGCATGCTCAACATGCGCACCGCGATGCCCGCCCTCCAGCGCGCCAAGCCCGCCAAGATCACCAACGACGGCCTCGCCTTCGCCGGCGTCTCGCTGCCCAAGCAGCGCCGCGAGACCCGCATCGTGAAGGATATGACTCCCGATGCCATCGCCCAGGAGCTCGTCGCCTGGATCAAGCAGGACTAACCGCCGTCACCACGTTCCCACCATGGAAACCATTCTCTTCCTCGCCTTCCCCGAAGCCGACGGCTCGCTCTCCAAGGCCGCGCTCGAGACCCTCGCCGCCGCCCAGCAACTCTCGGCCTCCATCGCCGGCTCCAAGATCGTCGTGGGCCTGATCGGTGCCGACATCCAGTCAGCGGCCAACGCGATCGCCGCCTGCGGCGCCGCACGCTTCCTCGGCGTCTCCGGCGCCGAGTTCGCGCAGTCCCGCTACGCGACCGATGCCGCCGCAGCCGAGGCCATCGCCAAGTCGGCCGCCGCCACCATCATCCTCGCGCCCGCCGGCTCCCGCGCCAACCGCGCGCTGCCCGGCGTCGCCCAGCGCCTCGGCGGCCGCGTCGACACCCACGCCACCGCCATCGCGGCGGCCGAGGGCAAGCCCTCGATCAGCCGCTGGTACTACCGCCAGCGCATGGAAGGCACCCTCTCCCGCACCACCCGTCCGTGGGTTGTGTTGTTGGAATCCGGTTGCACGCCCGCCTACTCCGGCGCCGCCGGCACCGCCACCGTCGAGGGCGTGCTCGTCGCCCTGCCCACGATCCGCACCGAGGTCGCCGGCTTCCGCTCCCCGCCCGCCGACCAGCAGACGATCCGCCCGGACGCCAAGCTGCTCTTCGTCGCCGGCGCCGGCTGGACGAAGAAGCAGCCCGACGGCCAGGCCCACGCCGCCGAGGCTGAGCAGCTCATCCTCGGTTTCCTCGGCAAGACGCAGGCCTCGCTCGGCTCCACCAAGTCGCTCGTGGACCTCAGCGGCGAAGGCCAAGCCGTGCTCCAGTTCATGACGCACCTCAACCAGGTCGGCCAGACCGGCTCCACGCCGCGCCACGCCAAAGGCTTGGCCACGTGCTGCCACGGCGAGGAACCGCACACCGTCGGCTGGCGTTTCATCGGCGAGCGCCGTGCGATCAACCTCAACGCCGCCTGCAGTTGGGCCCAGGGCAAGGCCGACGTGCTCTACGTCGCCGACGCCTTCGAGGTCATGCGCAAGGTCAACGCCCTGCTCGGCTGAGCCGGAATCGCGACAGCCCCGCGCCCCGGCGCAACTCCCTGACGGCGGCCGCGCGAGCGACCGCCGTTCTTCGTTCTCGCCGCCACTCAAACGATGCCCACCCCCGACATTCCCCTCCGCTGGGAGCCGTTGTCGCCCGCCGATGCCGCCGCCGTGCGCGCGCTCGCCGACACCGCACACCCGGGCCTGCCCGAACGCACCGAGGTATTCGCCGAGCGGATCGCACTCTTCCCTGAGGGTTGCCGCCAACTCGTGCACGCCGGGGCGCTCGCCGCCTACGGCATCGGCCACCCGTGGCGGCTCGATGCGCCGCCGCCACTCGACACGCTCATCGGTGCCCTGCCCGCCGACGCCGACTGCCTGCACCTCCACGATGTCGTCGTCGCCCCGATGCTCCGCGGCCGCGGCGCGGCTGCCTTCTACTTCGCCGCCATGGAGACCGTCGCTCGCGAGCATCACCTTGGCTGGCTCGCGCTAGTCTCCGTCTACGGAACCCACCGACTCTGGGGCCGCCTCGGCTTCAGCGAGCGCACCTCGTCCGCCCTCGCCGCCAAGCTGACCGCCTACGGCCCCACCGCCCGTTATCTGGTCCGCCAGCTTTAGCCGTTTGTCCGCATTGGGGGCCGATCGGCCGTTCAGCATCGCCTCCGGCACGACACGCGGCCACCCTTCGCGGCGAACACTGCCCCTATGCAACGCCGCGAATTCCTCCGCCGCACCGCCGTGCTCGGTGCGACCGCCCTCGCCGGAGCCCACCTCGCTCCTTCGCTCCTCGCCGAAACCGCCGCCGCGCAACCCACGCCTTCGGCCCCAACAGAGCCCAAGTGCGCGCTCGCCGTCGTCGAGGGCTCCGATGCCTTCGCCGTCACCTTGCGCGCGGTCGCCGAGCTCGGCGACATCGGCCGCTTCGTGAAGCCGGGCGCCACGGTCGGCCTGCTCATCAACGCGCCGAACTGGTGGCGCAAGCCCGAGGCCGGCGCCGCCGAGATCACCTACGTGATCGATCCGGCCTCCGACTACTGGTCGCGCACACCCTGCGCGGCGCAGCATCCGGAACTCGTCGCGCTCGGGCGCAAGAACCCGAGCGACTGGGCCGACATCGAGATTCCCCGCGGCGTCGCGCTGAAGAAGGCCAAGGTCAATCGCACCGCGCTCGATTGCGACGTGCTGATCAATCTCCCGATCGCCAAGCACCACGCCGGCACCGGCTACACCGGCTGCCTGAAGAACTTCATGGGCGCCTGCCACCGTAGCACCAACCAGTTCTTCCACGAGGGCTCCGGCGCCAAGGCCGAGTACGAGGACGTCGCCTTCCTCTCGCAGTGCATCGCCGATGTGAACCTCGTCCGCCGCCCCGACCTCCATGTGGTCGACGGTACCGAGTTTCTCCTGACCAACGGCCCCGCCGGCCCGGGCGAGCTCAAGCGCGCCGACATGGTCGTGGCCGGCACCGACCCGGTCGCCACCGACGCCTACGCCTGCACGCTCCTCGGCCTCACCGCCGAGAAGGTGGCGATGATCGGCCTCGCCGCCCGGCACGGCCTCGGCGACCCGGACCTCGCCAAGGCCGGCACGCGCAACCTGAAGCTCTGAAGCCGGCCACGCATCGCGGAACCGTTTGAGGTAGGGACGTTTCTCCGAAACGTCCTCGGCGGTTTCGGAGAAACCGCCCTACCTTCCGACCTCCTCCGGAGCCTCCAATATCCCGCTACAGCTCGGACTATCCACCATGCGCCGCCTCGCCACCGTCCTGATCCTCGCCACCGCCTGCCTCGCCACCTCCGCCGCCGAAGACCCGGCCACGATCGTCGCGAAGCTCGCGCCCTCCGCGGGGTGGGCCGCGCCCGAACCTGCCAGAACCGCCACCCACGACACACTCTTCGACCTGATCGACGGCGGCGCCGAGCTGTACCACGAATATGGCGTCAACCGCGCCGTTTCCTGGAGCCTCGCCGGCCCCTCCGGGCGCAGCATCCAGGTGGAGCTCTACGAGATGACCGACGCACCCGCGGCCTTCGGTGTTTTGTCGCTCATGCAGACCGGCAAGTACACTCGCGGCGAACTCGGGCAGGGCTCGCTCCGCACCAACTACTACGTCGCCTTCTGGAGCGGCCCCTATTTCGCCAACGTCACCGGCGCGCAGCCTGACACCGACACCCAAGCCGAGGTCGACCGCCTCGCCGCTGCCCTCGCCGCGCTGCTGCCGCGCAACAGCTATCCGCCCGCGTGGTCCGTCACCGCCATTCCCGAAGACCCGGCATGCGTGAAGTATTTCCGCGGACGCATCGGGCTATCCAACATTCCCCTTGGCGAAGTCACCGAGCTGTTCGATTCCCACGAGGGCCTCGTCGCCACCTATCCGGGATGCCGGGTACTACTTCTGCACTTCACCACCCCCGACGAAGCCATCGCGCAACTCGCCGCCGCCGCCATCCGCGCCACCGCGCGCAAATCACTCACCCTATAAGGAGCAGTTGGGAGCTGGGCGAAACGGCGGAAGGTGTTTATCTCGCGAGGGATGACACCTTCCGGATTGGCCAAGACGGTTCACCCAGCGGGTGAGGGCTCGGCGGG
>JAGVUB010000189.1 GCA_019136515.1 Verrucomicrobiota bacterium | reverse complement strand
CCGTTCCCGGTCTGGGGCGCGCTGGGGGTTGCGGCGGTGCTCGCCGGCGCCGGTTTCTACCTGCTGCGCCGCGGCCAGATGGGCCGCCGCCCCGGGGCGGAGGTGCACCAGCGGCTCGTGCTCGAGGAGACCCGCCCGCTGGGCAGCAAGCAGTTCCTCGCCGTCGCCGCCTATGGCGAGAAGCGGTTGCTCCTGTCGGTCTGCCCCGGTCGTATCGATTTTCTCTGTCGCCTCGACGAGGCGGCCGCCGCGCCGGCGCCGGCGACCCCGGCCGAAGCGTCGCGCCGTGAGCCGGCGCCGGGGCAGGTCTGAGGCCCCGCCCGGGGGAAGCCGGCTGCGGCCCGCACGGGCCGCACTTTTGCGCGCTGTCGCGCCTCTCCGGGATCGCCGAACGCCAACGATTCCCCATACTTCCCGCCATGCCCACGGCCATTGTCCTCCTCAAGACCGACCACCAGCGCGTCACCGGTATTGCCGAGCGTCTGCTCGAGATGCCCGACATCTCGGAAGTCTACTCGGTATCCGGCCGCTACGATCTGCTGGTGATGATCCGCTGCGCCCAGCTCGACAAGATCGAGTGCGTGATCACCGACCAGTTGCTCAAGACCGACGGTATCATCGACAGCGAGACGATGTTCGCCTTCCGCAGCTACGACAAACGCGAGGGCGGCCGCGCCGTCGACGTGGACTGAGCGGAGATCCTGCACCCGCAGCAGGGTGCGAGCTCGCACCGCTCGGCGAGAGGGATCGCTCCCGGGCTGAGCAAGCGCGGTCCCCACAACCGGAGAAAGTGGCCCGGCCGAGGGCACCGGCGCCAACGGCATCGTTCCGGCTGAGCGGAGGGCCGCGCCCGGGTGTCCGTCGCGTGAAACGGGTCGGGCGACTGCGGGTGCGGCACGCGTTGTCGAGTTGAGCGGCGGCGGCGGCGCTGGCGCTGGGCAGATCTTGCCGTCGGGGGCGAGCGGGTGGGGAATGCCCCCCTGGACTCCCGTGGAAAGTTTCGCGAGCGCCTGGTAACCAGAGGTTAACGGTGGTGCCCCGGGGCTTGGCATCGGCATTGCTGAAACGGACTCGATGTCCACTCCGCCCAAACCCTGCCGGTGGCTGTACCGTGCGCTCGGACTGTTGGCCCCGCTGCTGTTCGCAGTGGGCGCGCACGCCCAGGGCACCGCGCAGCCGCTGAAGCTGAACATCGATCTCTCCGGCGGGACGGCCGGCATCGGGGACCTGAGCGTGTCGGTGCAGATCGTCATCCTGATGACGCTGCTCACCCTCGCACCCTCGATCATCATGTTGATGACGAGCTTCACCCGCATCGTCATCGTGCTCGGATTCGTGCGACAGGCGATCGGCGTGCCGTCGGCGCCGTCGAACCAGATCGTCATCGGCCTGTCGCTGTTCCTCACGTTCTTCGTGATGACCCCGGTGGTGGACCGGATCCACGACGATGCGCTCCAGCCGTACTTCGACGGCCAGATCAAGTCGGTGGAGGCGCTGCAGCGGGCGCAGGAGCCGCTCAAGCAGTTCATGCTGCGGCAGACGCGCACGCGCGACATCGAGTTCTTCCTCGAACTCGGCGGCTACGGGCCCACGCCGGTCAAGGATCTGCCGATGCGCATCGTGATCCCGGCGTTCGTGCTGAGCGAGCTGCAGACGGCCTTCCAGATGGGCTTCCTCATCTTCCTCCCGTTTCTGGTGATCGATTTCCTCGTCTCCACCGTACTGATGGCGCTGGGCATGATGATGATGCCGCCCACCATCGTGGCGCTGCCGTTCAAGCTGCTCCTGTTCGTGCTCGTCGACGGTTGGGAGCTGGTCGTGCGTTCCCTGGTGCAGAGCTTCACGCAATGAATCCCGACCTCGCGATCGAGCTGTTCAAGCTCACCATGTTCAAGGCGGTCGTCGTCGTGGCGCCGTTCCTGGTCGCCGCGCTCGTCGTCGGCCTGACCGTGAGCCTCATCCAGTCCGTCACCAGCCTGCAGGAGCAGACGCTGGTGTTCATCCCGAAACTACTCACGGTCGTGGGGGTGTTCCTCTTCCTCTCGCCGTGGCTGGTGCGCACGCTGATGGAGTTCACCATCGCGTGCTTCGCCCGCATGGCCGACATGGGCCACTAGCGCAACGCCCCCGCTCCCCGATGCCCGTCCCTGTGCTCATCGCCTGGCTGCTGATCGCGATCCGTGCGACCGCGTTCCTCATGCTCCTGCCCGGGCTGACGGGGCAGCCGATGCCGGTGACCCTGCGGCTGGCGCTGGCCTTGGCGATCGCGACGTTGCTGGCGCCGATCATCCCGATCCCGGCGCAGACCCCGGCGACGTTGCTCGCGCTGTCCGGGGCGGTGGGCACGGAGGTCCTGGTCGGCCTGCTGATGGGCTTCGTCGGGCGGATGGCCTTCTACGCCACGGAGATGGGCGGGCGCGTGATTGCCACCGAGATCGGTCTCACGCCGACCCCGGGTATCGAGGCGCCCACAGCGTCGAGCGAACCGTTCGCGGCGATGCTGCACCGGTTCGCCGTGCTCCTGTATTTCCTAGTCGGCGCGCACCTGATGGCGGTCGGAGCCTTCGCGCGCAGTTTCCACTTCGCTCCGCCCGGCTTGGCTGGGCTCAACCCGGCCGCGGCCGACCAGCTCATCGGGATCACCGGGCGGACGATCGGGGTGGGGGTGCAGCTGGCGGCGCCGTTCATCGCGCTGAACTACCTGCTGACTTTCGCGTTCGGCCTGCTCGGCCGCACGGTCCCGAAGGTCAATGTCTTCATGATGAGCATGGGCGCGCGGTCGTTCGCCGGACTGGCGCTGCTGGGCGGGGCGGGCGTGTTGTTCGCGCGCTACCTGCTGGCGGCCTTCGAGCAGCTGCCCTCCGACATGCTGCTGTACCTTCCCCGCAGCTGAGGCGTATCCACCATGGCCGACCAGGACAAGGACCAGAAGACCGAACCCGCGACCGCGAAGCGGCGGGCCGAGGCGTTCAAGCGCGGGCAGTTCGCGCGCAGCCCCGACGTGCAGGTGGCCTTCACGCTCACGGCGGCCCTGGTCGTGATGCTGTTCTCCGCGCCGGACATCGCGCGCTCGTTGCGGGACTTCGCCCTCTACAGCTTCCAGAATCTCGGCCGCACCACGCTCAGCAACGAGCTGATGTTGTCGCGGCTCGTCGAGGCGGGACAGCGTTGCCTCGGGCTGATGACGCCGCTGCTCGTCGCCTGCTTCGTGGCCGCCGTGCTCGGGGGCGGCGCGCAGAGCCGGTTCCAGCTCACGACCGAGGTGCTCGAGCCCAAGCTCGACCGGCTCAACTTCGTCAACGGCTTCAAGAACATCTTCAACACGAGTACGCTGATGACGCTGCCCTTCGACCTGCTCAAACTCGGGGGCATCGGTCTGGCGCTCTGGCTCGCCGTCAAGCGCGTGATGCAGGACCCGCTCTTCCATGTGCCGATGAAGGCGGAGCATCTCGCCCGGTTCCTCAACCATTCCACGCTGCTCTTCCTCGCCTGGATCTGCGGGGCGATGGCGATCATCGCGATCGCGAGCTACAGCTACCAGCACCACAAAACCGAGAAGGACCTGCGCATGACCAAGCAGGAGGTGCGCGACGAGCACAAGCAGCAGGAGGGCGATCCCATGGTCAAGGGCCACCGCCGGCGCCTCGCGCGGCGCCTGATGCAGAAGCAGATGCTCCAGGCCGTGCCCACCGCCGACGTCGTCGTCACCAACCCGACCCACTTCGCCGTGGCGCTCAAGTACGAGCGGGGCAAGGACGAGGCGCCGGTGATCGTCGCCAAGGGCGAGGGTGCCTTCGCCCGCCGCATCAAGGCCCTCGGCGCCGAATATGGCGTGCCCATGATCGAGAACAAGCCGGTCGCCCGCATGCTCTTCAAGGTGGGCGAAGTGGGGGAGCCGGTACCGCTCGCCCTCTACCAGGCGGTGGCCGAGATCCTCGCCTTCGTCTACCGCACCCACCGCTACTATTTCCACGCCCTGCGTGCCCGGCGCGCCGCACTCCAGTCGCAACCCGCCGCCTGACCGTCGCCCGCTAACCGCCAGCTCCCGTCGCCCGCTCGTCCCTTTCTCCCATGTCCGCCGCTCCTGCCAGCACCGCCCCGCTTCCCTCCGTCGGAGGCTTCCGCCGTTCCGACCTGGCCTTCACGGTCGCGCTCTTCGGCGTGGTCATGATGTTGATCCTGCCGCTGCCGGCGTTCCTGCTCGATATCCTGTTGGCGGTGAGCATCGGCCTGTCGCTGCTGATCCTGCTCCTTATCACCTACGTGAAGGATCCGCCGGAGTTCTCCGTCTTCCCCACGCTGTTGCTCGGGCTCACGCTGTTCCGGCTCGCCCTGAACATCACCTCCACCCGCCTCATCCTCATCGACGGCTTCGCCGGCCACATCATCGACTCGTTCGGCAAGTTCGTCGTGCAGGGCAACTACGTCGTCGGCACGGTCGTCTTCTCCATCCTGGTGATCATCAATTTCGTGGTCATCACCAAGGGCGCCGGCCGCATCGCAGAGGTCGCCGCCCGCTTCACTCTCGACGCCCTGCCGGGCAAGCAGATGGCCATCGATGCCGAGCTCAACGCCGGCATCATCGACGAGGCACAGGCCACCGAGCGCCGCAAGAAGCTCCAGAAGGAGACCGACTTCTACGGCGCGATGGACGGCGCCAACAAGTTCGTGCGCGGCGATGCCATCGCCGGCATCCTCATCACCTTCATCAACGTCATCGGCGGCTTCGCCATCGGCGTGCTGCAGATGGATCTGTCCTTCGCCGACGCCGCGAAGAAGTTCACGCTCCTCTCCATCGGCGACGGCCTGGTCTCGCAGATCCCGGCGCTGCTCGTCTCCGTGGCCGCCGGTATCCTCGTCACCCGGGCGGCGGAGAACGAGACCCTCGGCGTGCAGGTCACCCAGCAGCTCACCCGTTATCCGCGCGCGCTGGCGATCGGCTCGGGTATGCTCGGCGTCTTCGCCCTGCTGCCGGGCATGCCGCTCGTGCCGTTCCTCGGGCTGGCCGGCCTCGGCGGCTATTTTGCGATGCGTCTCCACAAACAGCAGCTGGCCGAGGAGGCGACCGCGAAGACCGCTCCGGCGGCCCGTCGCGGGGCCGCGGGCGCGCCTGCAGGTGGCGGCACCCCGGCGGCCGGGGAGTCCGGCGCGCGTGCGGGCGCACCGGCGCGGGCGAGCGAAGAGGAGATCGCCCGCGCGATCGACCTCGATGTCTTCGCCATCGAGATCGGTTACGGCCTGCTGCCGCTGGCCGACGAGAAACAGGGCGGCGACCTGCTCCAGCGCATCACCGGCCTGCGCCGCTCCGTCTCGCGCGAGAAGGGGGTCATGGTTCCGCCGATCTCCGTGCGCGACAACCTCGAGCTCGACGCCAACGACTACCGCTTCCTGCTGCGCGGCAAGCCCGTCGCCCGCGGCCAGGTCATGCCCGGCCGCTGGCTGGCGATGAACGTCAACGGCAGCACGATCCGCCTCAAGGGCATCCCGACGCGCGAACCGGTCTTCGGACTCGAGGCCCACTGGATCGGCGGCGACGAGAAGACCACCGCCGAGGTCAACGGCTTCACCGTGGTCGATCCGGCCTCGGTCCTCATCACGCATCTCTCCGAGACGCTGAAGAACAACATCTGGCTCATCCTCGGCCGCCAGGACGTGCAGTTGCTCGTCGACCACGTGAAGGAGAAGCATCCGGCGCTCGTCACCGAGCTCATTCCCGATCTGGCCAACCTCGGCCTGATCCAGCGCGTGCTCCAGAATCTCCTGCGCGAGGGCGTGAACATCCTCAACCTGCCGGTCATCCTCGAAGGCATCGCCGACTATGCGTCGGTGACCAAGAACGCCGACGAACTCGCCGAACTCGTCCGTCGCCGGCTCGGTTTGTATTTCGTTTCCGAGTTCGAGGCGGAGCCCGGCAAGGTGAAAGCGCTCACGCTCGATCCGCGGCTCGAACAGTGGCTGGTGGGCCGCGTGCAGCGCACCCCGACCGAGACGGGCTTGGCGCTCGATCCCGGCACCGCCCAGCACCTCCTCGAGGAGCTCAACCGTCGCACGGCAGAGCTGGCGCAACAAGGGCTGCCGCCGGTGCTGGTGGTCGGGGCCGAGTCGCGCTTGGCGATCAAGCGCTTCTTCGAATCGTCGCTCCCGCGCCTTACGGTGCTCTCGTTCCAGGAGCTGCCGGCCTCGACCGAGGTGGAGAATGTCGGCCTGATTCCGCTGCCGCCGCAGATGGCGCGCATGGAGCCGCTGCGCTCCGTGCCGGCGCAACAGGCCCAGGCGGCGATGGCGGCGTGAGCCCGTCTTGAGCGGTAGGCGCTTCCCGGTGGGAGGGGAGCGGAGGTCAAGTGCCGGCGGCTTGTGCCGATAGCAATCACATGAACCAGGGTGGCGGAGCCCACCGCCAGCCCGATCGACGAGCAGGTCGCATCAACCCATGTTTGTGCCCACCGAGTCTATTCTCCAAACTCCAGCGATAGCCTATGGGGTCGTGTTGGTGGCCGGGGTGCTCAGCGCTCTGCTTGTCTGGGGCGTGGGGCTCCGCGGCGACAGCGTACGCAAAGCGCTCGGTCGCTGGCTGCTGGCCGTGCTCGGCGTCGCGACGGCGGCCAGTTGCTGGACAATGCACCGGGCCGCGCAGATCGAGGGGACGCGGAAGCTTGGTGAACTGGCGGCACAAGCCATGACCGTGGCCAGCTCGCTCAATCCCGACTGGCTCGGGGCGCTGAGGTTCGCGCCCGAGGATCGGGACCGACCCGAATACGCGATTCTCTGCGCCCAACTGCGGGCGTATGCCGAAGGTGCCGGACTGCACGGCCTTTACCTCACGACTTTGCGCGAGGGCCGAGTCTATTTCGGACCGCGGAGCCACGAACGAAACCCGCCACAGGCGTCGTCTCCGGGCACCCCGTACCGCGAACCTCCGCGCGTGTTGTGCGATGCGTTCCGAACGCGCGAAGGGGGCGCCGCGGGGCTCTACCGCGACGAGTACGGGGAGTATGTCGGCGGGTTTGCCGCGGTCGGCGATCAGCGCCTGGGCGAGCGTGCCTTGTACGTCGTTGGCGCCAGTCTGGAGGCGTCGCAGTGGCGGATCGCGCGTGGGCGCGCGCAGTGGCGAATCGTGCCGGTGGCGCTCGCATTGGCCGCGCTCGTCGTGGCCTGCGGCACGCTCCTGGACTGGAGCCGGCGCCATCCCGGGCGCTGGCCGCGGTTGCTGCCGCCGGTGGAGGCGGTGGTTTGTGCCTTGGCGGGGTTGGTACTCACTTTTCTGGTCGCACGGTGGGCGCATGGCCAGGAGCGGGAGGCGCGATACCAGACGTTTGCCGCTCTTGCGCGCACTGAAGCCGGGGCACTGGGCCATTCTCTGCGGCTCTCGCGCACGCGGCTGGAGGTCCTCGCTCGGTTCATCGAGAGCAGCGAGCAGGTCGATGCGGACGAGTTCCGCAACTTCACGGAACCGCTGGGTCGAGGCGGCCTGATCCGCTCGTTGGCGTGGGTGCCGGCGGTGTCGCGGGCCGAGGTGGCGGACTTCGTGGCGGCGGTGCGGGCTGGCGGCGCGGCGGAGTTCGCTCTGGTCGAGAAGGACGAACGGGGCTTGCGGAAAACGGTCGGTGATCGCGAGTCCTACTATCCGGTGCTGTTCACCGCGCCGCTGGCGGGGAACGAGGCGGCGGTGGGGTTCGATCTCGGTTCGGAGAACGTCCGGCGGGCTGCGCTGGAGGAGGCTGCGCGCACCGGACTGTGTTCGGCGACCGACGCGATCACGCTGATCCAGGATTCCGCTACTCCGCGCCAGTCGATGCTGGTGCAGTATCCGGTCTGGCGGAGCGCGGCGGACGGTCGTCGCAGTCTGCGGGGCTATGCCGCGCTCTCGCTGCGGCTGGGCCCGGTTTTGCGGGAGCCGCTGTTCGAAGCCGGGTGCGATACTCCGGGCGTCTCGGTGGCGCTGTACGAGTGGAAGACCGGGAGCGCGCCGCAGTTGCTGGCCACAAACGGCGTGGATGCCGGCCGGGAGCTCCCGGCCGCGGAGGAGGCGTCGCGTGGCGCGAGGCCGGATCTGCGGTTGGTGGCGCCGCTGTTTCTGTTTGGGAGAAGTTACGTCGTTCGCGTGACGGCAGCACAGTCCTATCTGGCGGCGCATCCCCTCATCCATGCGTGGGCCGTTGGGGCGGTCGGCCTGTTGTTGACGACGTTGCTGACGGGCATCTTGGCAATGTTGCTGAACCGCCGCGCGGAGCTCGAGCGGCAGGTGCGGTTGCGCACGGAGGAGCTGCGGGCCAGCGAGGAGTCGTACCGTCGGCAGTTCAGTGACAACATGGCGGTGCAATTGCTGATCGATCCGACCGACGGAAGGATTCTCGAGGCCAATGCGGCGGCGGTGCAGCTCTACGGCTTTACGCGGGAGCAGATGCTGGCGCGGCGCATCGGCGATCTCAGCCTGCGAGCCGCGGACGAAGTGCACCGTGAACTGGAGCAGCGGTTGGCCGGACGGGGCTCCCATTTCGAGTCCCGGCACCGCCTGGCCGACGGCTCGTTGCGGGACGTGGAGGTGTTCGGCAGCCGTATCGTCGTCGGCGAACGGGATGTTCGCCACGACATCATCGTCGACATCACCGCGCGCAAGCGCGCCGAGAACGAATTGCGCAAGCTCTCGCGCGCGATCGAGCAGACACCGGCCTCCGTGGTGGTCACCGATCCGACGGGAAAGATCGAGTACGTGAACCCGTTCTTCACGGAGCTCACCGGCTACACCGCGGCCGAAGTGATCGGGCGCAACCCGCGAATGCTCAAGTCCGGGGCGACTCCGCCGGCGGTCTATCGCGAGATGTGGCAGACGATCGCCTCGGGTCGGGTGTGGCGGGGGGAGCTCAGCAACCGGAACAAGAACGGCAACCGTTACCTCGAACGGGTCGTGATCTCGCCCGTGCTCGGGCCGGACTGCCGCATCACCAACTACGTGGCGATCAAGGAGGACATCACGGCGCAGCGCACCGCGGAGGTCGAGCGCAGCGAGATGGCGCAGCGCTTGTCCCGCGCCATGGACGCCACCGGCGACGGCATCTGGGACTGGGACATCGCGAGCGGCCTGGTGAAGCACAACGCGCGCTGGTGCCAGATCATCGGGATGGAGGAGAGCTACCTGGAACACCCGCTGGAGACGTTTGCCGCCAAGATTCACGACGGGGACCGCGCGCGGGTGCTTGCCGCGGTGCAGGCCGCGGTCGGTGGAAATGGCGAGTACACGAGTCGCCATCGCATGGTCCATGCCGATGGCAGCCCGCGCTGGGTGCTGGACCGCGGACGCGTCGTCGAGCGCGATGCCGCCGGGAAACCGACGCGCATGGTCGGCGCCATGGCCGACATAACGATGCAGCACCAGGCGGAGCTGGCGCTGGCGGAGAACGAGGCGAACTTCCACACGTTCTTCGAGACGATCGGCGATCTCGTTTTCGTGGCGACGCTCGACGGACGGATTCAGGTCACCAACCGTGCCGTCATCGAGAAGCTCGGCTACAGCGCCCTGGAGCTGACCGACATGCGCGTGCTCGATGTGCATCCGGCGGACCGGCGGGCCGAGGCGGCGGAGATCTTTGCCGCGATGGCCCGCGGCGAGCGGACCACCTGTCCGTTGCCATTGCAGGCGAAGAGCGGCGTGCTCGTGCCGGTCGAGACGCGCATCTGGCGCGGCCGGTGGAACGGGGGCGACTGCATGTTTGGCGTCAGCAAGGACCTCACGGCCGAGCGCGAGGCGCAGGATCGCTTCGAGCGGCTGTTCCGCAACAATCCGGCGCTCATGGCGGTCACCAGTTTGCCGGACCGCCGGTTCACCGATGTGAACGAGGCCTTCCTGTCTCGGCTCGGCTACACCCGCGCTGAGATCGTCGGGCGGACCGCCGCCGAGCTTGAGTTGTTTCCGCATTCCGGGCTGGCCACCGCGCAGGCGAAACAGGCAGAGGAACAGGGGCGTATCGCCGAACAGGTTCTGCAGGTGCGGTGCAAGGATGGCAGTCTTCTCGACGGACTGTTCTCGGGCGAGTTGATCAAGGGGCAGAACGGCAGCTACCTGCTGACGGTGATGATCGATCTCACGGAGCGCACCCGCGCCGAGGCGTTGCTGCGGGAGAAACAGGAGGAGCTCGATCGCTATTTCTCCACCAGCTTGGACCTGCTGTGCATCGCGGATATCGATGGGCACTTCATCCGTCTGAACCCGGAGTGGGAGAAGGTGTTGGGGTATCCGATCGCCGAACTCGAGGGAACGCTTTTCCTGGACTACGTGCATCCCGACGACCTGAAGGCCACCTTGGCGGCGGTCGCCACGCTCGCAGGCCAGAACGAGGTGCGCAGCTTCGAGAATCGCTACCGTCGACGCGATAGCTCGTATGCGTGGATCGAGTGGCGGGCTCGGCCAGTCGGGAACCGCATCTACGCGGTCGCGCGCGACATCACGGAGCGCAAGCGCATCGAACAGGCGTTGCGGGCGACCAATGTCGAGCTGGCCGAAGCCACCGCCAAGGCCGAGCAAGCCAACGCCGCCAAGAGCGAGTTTCTCGCCAACATGAGCCACGAGATTCGCACGCCCATGAACGGCGTGATCGGCATGACCGGCCTGCTGCTCGACACCGAGCTCGACTCCACCCAGCGCCGCTATGCCGAGACCGTGCGCTCCAGCGGGCAAACGCTGCTCCTGCTCATCAACGACATCCTCGACTTTTCCAAGATCGAGGCGGGCAAGATGGAGCTGGAGAAACTCGACTTCGAGTTGCGCGACCTGCTCGACGACTTCGCCGGCATCATGGCGGTGAAGGCTGCCGAGAAGGGGATCGAGTTTGTCTGTGCCGCCGATCCCGACGTGCCCGACGCGCTGCGCGGCGATCCGGGGCGGCTGCGGCAGATCCTCACCAACCTCGCCGGCAACGCGCTCAAGTTCACCCAGCGCGGCGAAGTCGCCGTGCGGGTCCATCTCGAACGGAGCGGCGAAACCTCTGTGCAGCTGCGCTTTTCGGTGCGCGACACCGGCATCGGAATACCGGCGGAGAAGCAGAGCCAACTCTTCGAGAAATTCACCCAGGTCGACGCGTCGACGACACGCAAGTACGGCGGCACCGGCCTGGGGCTGGCGATCTCCAAGCAGCTTGCCGAGCTGATGGGCGGCAAGATCGGCGTGCGCAGCGAGGCCGGCGTGGGGTCGGAGTTCTGGTTCACCGCGCGACTGGAGGTGCAGAAGGCCGCCATTGCGGTACCCGCAACCCGGCAGGTCGATCTTCGCGGCGCACGTGTGCTGGTCGTCGACGACAACGCCACCAACCGCGAGATCCTCCGCATTCAACTCGGTGCTTGGGGCCTGCGTCCCACCGAGGCGACCGACGGTCCCTCGGCCCTGGCGGAGCTGATCCGTGGCAGCGAGTCCACCGATCCGTACCGGCTCGCGATCCTCGACATGCAGATGCCGGAGATGGATGGCGCCACGCTCGGGCTTGCCATCCGCGGCGACGCACGGCTGCAGGCGCTACCGCTGATCTTGATGCCGTCGCTGGTCGGCCATGGCGATGCCGCGCGTGTCGCGGGCGTCGGTTTCGCCGCCTGCCTCACCAAGCCGGTGCGGCAAGGCGAACTGTTCGCGACCCTCTCCACAGTCCTCGGCGGGGGCGCGACGCGACCGACGGAGAAGGCGCCGCCGCGCCGGACCGCCATCCCGAAGTTGAGCCGCCAGGGGCGCATCCTGCTGGCCGACGACAGTGCGACCAACCAACTCGTCGCCGTGGCCATGCTCAAGAAGCTGGGCCTGAGCGCCGATGCGGTCGCCAACGGCGAGGAGGCGGTGGAGATGCTCGCGGGAGTGCCCTACGACCTGGTCCTGATGGATGTGCAGATGCCGGTGATGGACGGCCTGACGGCGACACGGCGCATCCGCGATCCGCTGTCGGCGGTGCTCAACCATGATGTGCCAGTCATTGCAATGACGGCCCATGCGATGGCCCGCGAGCATGCCGAGTGCCGCGCCGCAGGGATGAACGACATCGTCACCAAACCGGTCGACCCACGGGCCTTGGCCGCCGTGCTCGAAAAATGGTTGCCGGAGCAACCGGCCGATGTGCGTGATGCGGCCCCCGGGGCGGTCGTCGCCAGCCACGAGACCGCCGCGAAAGTCTATGACCGCGCCGGTTTCCTTGCGCGGATGATGAACGACGAGGCGATGCTCGCGACGATCCGGGACACCTTCCTGGAGGACATGCCGCGGCAGCTCGAGGTACTCGACGGTGCGGTCGGGACGGGCGACCACGGCGCATCGGATCGCTGGCGCGGCGGGCAACGTGGGCGGCGAGGCCCTGCGTGGGGCCGCGCGTGCCCTGGAGGCGGCCGCGCGCGCGAAGAACGCCACCATCGCGCCGCTGATCGCTGATCTGCACCTGCAATTCCGCCGCCTGCAGGCGGAGATGGAGGAATGAGGACACCACCATGCGCATCCTGATCGCCGAAGACGACATCACTTCCCGCACTGTACTGTCGGCCGTGCTGCAGAAGAACGGCCACGAGCCGGTGGAGGCCCGCGACGGGGCGGAGGCCCTCGCCACTTTGCTACGGGAGGACGCGCCGCGGATGGCGATCCTGGACTGGATGATGCCGGAGATCGACGGCGTCGAGGTTTGCCGGCGCGTGCGAGCACGCGAGCAGGAACGCCCGCCCTATCTGATCATGCTGACGACGCGGGGCGAGAAGACAGATGTCTCCACGGGACTGCGTGCCGGGGCCAACGACTACATCGCCAAGCCGTTCAACGCGGTGGAGCTTGTGGCGCGGATCGAGGTGGGTTGCCGGTATGTGGCGCTCGAGGACCGGTATGCGGCGAAGGTTAGGGAGTTCCAGGAGGCGCTGGCGCAGATCAAGACGCTCAGCGGCATCGTCCCGATCTGTTCGCACTGCAAAAAGATCCGCGACGACGAGGGCTACTGGAACCAGGTCGAGGCGTTCGTGGCCTCGCACACCGACGCGCGGTTCACGCACGGAATCTGCCCCGAATGCATGGCGAAGCTCTATCCGGAGTACGTCGACAAGCCGGGCGAGGCCGAATCGAAGAAACAACCGGGCGTCACGGGGCCGGAATCGCGGTAGGGTTTCCCGAACAAAAAGCCCCGCGGCTTGGGGCCGCGGGGCGAGAGGGAAGCGCCGCTTGCGAGAGCGGCGCCACGATGGATCGAGCGAACGGGCTCAGTAGTCGCCCATGTCGCCGCCGGGACCGGCGGGCATGGCGGGCTTCTTCTCCTCCGGCTCCTCGGTGATGAGGCACTCGGTGGTGAGCAGCAGGCCGGCGACGGAGCTGGCGTTCTGGAGGGCGGAGCGCACGACCTTGGTCGGGTCGAGCACGCCGGCCGCGACGAGATCGACGTATTCGCCGGTCGCGACGTTGTAGCCCTCGTTGGCCTTGCGGCGCAGGACTTCCTGCACGACGGTCGAGCCTTCGACGCCGGCGTTGAAGCAGAGCTGGCGGAGCGGCTCCTCGACTGCGCGGCGGACGATCTTGGCGCCGAGCTTCTCGTCGCCTTCGAGCTTCTCGATGGCCTTGTCGAGGGCCTTGATGGTGCGCAGCAGGGCGACGCCGCCGCCGGCGACGATGCCTTCCTCGACGGCCGCACGGGTGGCGTGCAGGGCGTCGTCGACGCGGTCCTTCTTCTCCTTCATCTCGGCCTCGGTGGCGGCACCGACGTTGATGACGGCCACGCCGCCGGCCAACTTGGCGAGGCGCTCCTGGAGCTTCTCGCGGTCGTAGTCGGAGGTGGTCTCATCGATCTGGCGACGGATGAGCTTCACGCGGCCCTGGATGTCGGCGGCCTTGCCGGCGCCTTCGATGATGGTCGTGTTCTCCTTGTCGATGGTGACGCGCTTGGCGCGGCCGAGGTCGGCGAGCTTGGTGCTCTCGAGCTTGATGCCGAGGTCCTCGGTGATGAACTTGCCGCCGGTGAGGATGGCGATGTCTTCCATGATTGCCTTGCGGCGATCACCGAAGCCGGGGGCCTTGACGGCGCACACGTTGATCGTGCCGCGGATCTTGTTCACCACGAGGGTGGCGAGGGCTTCGCCCTCGATGTCCTCGGCGATGATCAGGAGGGGCTTGCCGGTCTTGGCCGCTTCCTGGAGGACGGGGAGGAGGTCGTTGAGGGAGGTGATCTTCTTCTCGAAGAGGAGGATGTACGGATCCTCGAGCACGGCCTCCTGGGCCTCGGCGTTGGTGGCGAAGTAGGGCGAGATGAAGCCCTTGTCGAACTGCATGCCCTCGACGACGTCGAGGGTGGTCTCGATGGACTTGGCCTCCTCGACGGTGATGGTGCCGTCCTTGCCGACCTTGTCCATGGCCTCGGCGATCTTGTCGGCGATGTCGTAGTCCCAGTTCGCGGACACGGCGGCGACCTGGCGGATCTCCTCGCGGCCGGTGACCTTCTTGGAGATGGACTTCAGCTCGACGACGGCGGCCTCGACGGCCTTGTCGATGCCGCGCTTGAGGTAGATCGGGTTGGCACCGGAGGTGACGGACTTGAGGCCTTCGCGGTAGATGGATTCGGCGAGGACGGTGGCGGTGGTGGTTCCGTCGCCGGCGATGTCGGCGGTCTTCTGCGCGACTTCACGGACCATCTGGGCGCCCATGTTCTCGAACGGGTCGCGGAGCTCGATCTCCTTGGCGACGGTGACGCCGTCCTTGGTGATCTTCGGGGAGCCGAATTTCTTGTCGATGACGACGTTGCGGCCCTTGGGCCCGAGGGTGACCTTGACGGCCTGGGCGAGGGTCTTGACGCCACCGAGGATCTTGCGGCGCGCGGCTTCGTCGAAAAGGAGTTGTTTCTTAGCCATGGTGATAACGGGTCGAAATTAGGGTTGGTGGGTGACTCAGGCGATGACGCCGAGGATGTCGTCTTCGTTGACGATGATGAAGGTCTGGTCGTCGACCTTGACCTCGGTGCCGCCGTATTTGGAGATCAGGACGCGGTCGCCGGCCTTCACTTCGAAGGGGATGACCTTGCCGCTGTCGTCGCGCTTGCCGGTGCCGAGGGCGATGACTTCGGCCTCCTGCGGCTTCTCCTTGGCGGAGTCGGGGATGATGATCCCGCCCTTGATTTGCTCTTTCTCTTCGACGCGCTTCAGGAGGATGCGGCCGCCGAGGGGCTTGATGGTCTGTTTGGCAGTGCTCATGGATGAGTTGCTTGGGTTACTGGTTTGGTTGGGAGGTTGGATCGGCGCCGGGCGCCGAGGAGATTGCAGAATTCGAATTGCGGATTGCGGAAGGGAAGAACGGAGAGCGGACGTATGTGGAAATCAGGGAATCAGGAAACGGAGATCCTAGTTGGGATACCGGCTCCTGACTCCCCAAATCTTTCCGGCGTTACTTCTTCTCGTCCTTGTCGTCGACGACCTCGAAGTCGGCGTCGACCACGTTGCCGTCCTTCTTGGCCTTCTTCTTGGGCTCCTCGGCCGCGCCCTGCTGGGCGGCCTCGGGTCCGGCGCCGGCGGCGCCACCCTGCGGGGGAACCTTCGAGTAGATTTCGCTGCCGATGGCCTGCATGGCGGCGTTGATCTTGTCGGCGGCGGCCTTCATCTCCTCGGGCGAGGCGCTCGTGTTCTCGAGGACCTTCTTGCCTTCGGCGATGGCGGCCTCGGCCGGGGCCTTCTTGTCGGCCGGGCACTTGTCGCCGAGATCCTTGAAGAGTTTCTCGGACTGGTAGATGGCTTGGTCGAGGATGTTGCGGGACTCGACGGCCTCGCGCTTCTTCTGGTCCTCGGCGGCGTGGGCCTCGGCTTCCTTGCGGAGGCGCTCGACCTCGTCCTTGGTGAGGCCGGACGAGCCGGTGATGGAGATCTTCTGGTCGCGGCCGGTGCCGAGATCCTTGGCGGTGACGTGGAGGATGCCGTTGGCGTCGATGTCGAAGGTGACCTCGATCTGCGGGGTGCCGCGCGGGGCCGGCGGGATGCCGTCGAGGCGGAAGTTGCCGAGCATCTTGTTGTCGCTGGCCATGGGGCGCTCGCCCTGGAGGACCTTGATGTCGACGGCGGTCTGGCTGTCGGCGTAGGTCGAGAAGACCTGCGACTTCTTGGTCGGGATGGTGGTGTTGCGCGGGATCATCGGCGTGGAGACGGCGCCGGCGGTCTCGATGCCGAGGGTGAGCGGGGTGACGTCGAGCAGGATGACGTCGTCCTTCTGGCCGGAGAGCACCGCGCCCTGGACGGCGGCGCCCACGGCGACGACCTCGTCGGGGTTGACGCCGCGGTGGGCGTCCTTGCCGGCGAGCTTGTTGGCGAGCTCGATGACGGCGGGCATGCGGGTCATGCCGCCGACGAGGACGAGCTCATCGATCTTGTCCTTGGCGATGCCGGCATCCTTCAAGCACGCCTCGAACGGCGCGATGGTGCGCTGGACGAGCGCTTCGCAGAGTTGCTCGAGCTTGGCGCGGGAGAGGGTGACGTTGAGGTGCTTCGGGCCGGAGGCGTCGGCGGTGATGAAGGGGAGGTTGATGTCGTAGCTTTGAGCGGACGAGAGGGCGATCTTGGCCTTCTCGGCCTCCTCCTTCAGGCGCTGCATCGCCATGGCGTCGCCACGGAGATTGATGCCGGACTCCTTCTTGAAGGAGTCGGCGAGCCAGTTGATGAGGGTGTCGTCCCAGTTGTCGCCGCCGAGGTGGGTGTCGCCGTTGGTGGCGCGGACCTCGAAGACGCCGTCGCCGAGCTCGAGCACGGAGATGTCGTAGGTTCCGCCGCCGAGGTCGTACACGGCGATGGTCTCGTCCTTCTTCTTGTCGAGGCCGTACGCGAGGGAGGCGGCGGTGGGCTCGTTGACGATGCGCATGACCTCGAGGCCGGCGATGGCGCCGGCGTCCTTGGTGGCCTGACGCTGCGCGTCGTTGAAATAGGCGGGCACGGTGATGACGGCCTTCTTGACGGGCTCGCCGAGGTAGGCCTCGGCGTCGGCCTTCATCTTGGCCAGCACCATCGCGGAGATCTGCTCGGGGGCGAAGCGCTCGGTCTTGCCGCCGACCTCGACCTCGATGTAGGCGTCGCCGTTCTTCCCTTCGACGACCTTGAACGGCATGTTCTTGGCCTCGTTCTGGACCTCGGAGAACTTGCGGCCGATGAAACGCTTGGCCGAGAAGACGGTGTTCTTCGGGTTGGTCACGGCCTGGCGCTTGGCGGCCTGGCCGACGATACGCTCGCCGGTCTTGGTGAACGCGACGACCGAAGGCGTGGTGCGCGCGCCTTCGGCATTGGGGATGACGACGGGCTCACCGCCCTCCAGTACAGCCATGCAGGAGTTGGTGGTTCCCAGATCGATGCCGATGATTTTGCTCATGTGAAAGTCCTCAGAAGTGGTGGGCGCGCGGGTTGGTGCAGTGCGCGATGGACCTGCTTCTGCAAACTGGGTGCCAGCGGATCATGTAATACCTAAGTTGATAGAAGCGAGAGACTAGTGAACCTGATGGCTCCTTCGGCGCCGGGCCGGAGTGTGCCAGACGACCGAGGAAGTGTGACAGGTTGACTAGGCGGCAATGGGGGTGTGACATCTCCGGTGGCACACGCTGCCGCAAGTTCCGGCAAGAAGCATACTTGTTGCGGGGACGGGCAAAACTTCCGGGATTGAGCGAACCACCATGAAGGCAGACCAAGAGGAGGCGGACGTGATCATTGCCTTGGAGCGCGCGGCGCTCGAGCGCTGGGGGCGAGGTGATCCGGAGGGGTTTCTCGAGCTCTCGGCCGAGGATGTGGTCTACTTCGATCCGTATGTGCCGAAGCGTGTCGACGGGCTGGCGGCGCTGCGGGCTCGCTATGACGGAATCCGGGGCAAGGTACGGGTCGATCGTTTCGAGATGATCGACCCCAAGGTGCAGTTCTGCGGCGAGGCTGCGGTCCTGACGTTCAACCACGTCTCGTTCATCGACGAGCGCGAGGTGCGCTGGAATTGCACCGAGGTCTTCCGGCGGCGTGGCGAGGGCTGGGAGATCATCCAGACCCATTGGTCGTTCACGACGCATCCTGCGATCATGGGCGGTCCGGGCGAGTAGTCGCTCGTCGTGCGCATCATGACCGCCAAGCCTCAGTTCTTCCGCGATGCCGCCGCGCTCCGTGCGTGGTTTGCGGTGCATGCGACCACGGCGGACGAGCTCATCGTTGCCTACATGAAGAAGGCAACCGGTGTGCCGAGCGTCACTTGGCCGGAGTCGGTCGACGAGGCGTTGTGTGTTGGCTGGATCGACAGCATCCGCCGGAAACTCGATGCCGACAGCTACACGGTGCGGTTCACGCCGCGGCGCGCGCGTTCGGCGTGGAGCGACGTGAACATCGCGCGGGTGCAGGCGCTGCAGGCCGAAGGGCGGATGCAGCCGGTGGGGTTGGCCGCGTTCGCGAAACGGGAGGAGCGCGCCGCGAGCGGGGTGGCCTCCGAACCGAACGGATTGGCGGAGTTGTCGGTGGCGGAGCAACGGCGTTTCCGGTCGCTGCGTGTTGCCTGGGCGTACTACGAAAAACTCCCGCCGAGCTACCGCCGGGCGGTGACGAAGTGGGTGGTGGGCGCCAAGAAACCGGAGACGCGGGCCAGCCGGCTCGGGAAGTTGATCGAGGCCTGCGCCGCGCAGCGCCGGCTCTCCGGCTGAGCTGAGCCGCGTCTGGGTGGTGGTGGTTGCGGCGGACGGCTACCGCGCCGGCTCCAGCCAGAGCTGCTTGAGCGGGCGGCGGTCCATCGGGTTGCCGGACCAGCCGCGCACGGCGGGGTGCACGAGGTAGAAGTTCGTGTAGTGGTAGAGCGGGATGATCGGCGCCTCGACGAGCAACAGCGCCTCGGCGCGGGCGAGCGCTGCGCCGCGGTCGGCCGGAGCGGCGGATTCGCGTGCGGCGGCGATCAGGTGGTCGTACTCGGTGCTCGCCCAGCGCGTGTGGTTGTTGCCGCTGGCGGCGGTGAAGACGTCGAGAAACGTGAGCGGGTCGCTGTAGTCGGCCGTCCAGGATGAGCGGAGCAGGTCGTACTCGCCGAGCTTCCGGTTCTGGCGGACGATCTTCTCGTCCTGGTTGGCGAGTTCGACCTGCACACCGAGATCGCGGCGCCACATCTCCTGGATCGTCTCGAACACCACGCGGTGCTGATCGGAGCTGTTGTAGAGCAGCTGGAGCGGCCGCAGCCCCTTGCCCTCGGGGTAACCGGCCTCGGCGAGAAGCCGGCGCGCCTCGGCGAGCGCGAGCGTCTGGCCGGCGGGCGGCTCGTAACCGGGGAATCCGGACGGGACGAGCGTGGGGGCGGGACTCTTGGTGCCGAGGAGGGCGCGGGCGGCGAGCTGCTCCCGGTCGATGGCCAGCGCGAGCGCGCGGCGGACGCGCGGATCGTCGAGCGGCGGGCGGGAGGTGTTCACGCGCAGGAAGTCGGTGCCGAAGTAGGGCACGGTGCGCAGCGCGGGCGACCGCTGGCGGCGCCATTCGGGGATGCGGCCGATCGACAGGGCGCTGATCACGTGGAGCTGGCCCGCGCGGAACATGCGCTCCTCGGTCTCCAGATTCTCGGTGAGCTGGAACCGCACGCCGCGCAGCTGGACGGCGTCGGCGACGCGATAGGTGGCCGAGCGCTCGGCGTCGATCTGCTGGCCGTAACGCCAGCGGGTGAGCCGGAACGGGCCGTTGCCGACGAACGTGGCGCAGCGGGTCCAAGCGTTGCCGCGACGATCGGTGGCGCCGCACTGCGCGATGACGTGCAGCGGCACCGGGAAGAGCGGCGGGAGCGCGAGGAGCGCCGGGAGTTCGGGCGTCGGGTGGGTGACGCGCAGTTCGAGTGTGTGGTCGTCGCGGGCGGATACGCCGACTTGGGCAAAGTCGGCGGTGCGGCCGCGGTGGAAATCCTCGGCGCCGGCGAGGCAGTGGAGTAGGCTGGCGTAGTCGGAGGCGAGGGCGGGCGAGAGCAGACGCTGCCAGGAGGCGACGAAATCCTGTGCGGTGAGCGGGCGGCCATCGCTCCAACGCGCGGCGGGCGAGAGATGGAAGGTCCACGTGCGGCCATCGGTCGAGGTTTCCCAGCGCTCGGCAATGGCGGGCACGGGCTCGAGCGAAGCGGGATCGAGGTCGGTGAGCCCCTCGAAGAAGGCGAGCAGGACGTTGAACTCACCGACGCTGGTGGCCAGCTGCGGGTCGAGATCGGCGAGTCCGGCGCCGGCGCTGACGAGGAGGATCTGCTCGCGGTTGGCGCGCTCGATGGCGGTCTCGCGTTTGCCGCAGCCGGCGAGGGCCAGCGCAAGCACACAGAGGCCAACGCAAATGCCGAGGGTCTGGGTGATAGTTCCGGTTCTCCTACTCATTCTCGTTCTAGAGCGGAGTTTGAACCACAGAGGGCACCGAGAGCACGGAGGAAAGGCGAGAGAAGTATGGTCAGCTCCGGCTTGGCGCTCCGTGCTCTCTGTGCGCTCTGTGGTGAAAGATTCCGGGATCTCACGCCCGCTCGATCAGGGCGACGGCGTGGGCGGCGATGGCGAGGCCGCGGCCGATGTCGTCGCTGCCCTCGTTGGTCGTCGCCTTCACGCCGATCTGCTCGGGCGCGATGCCGGCTGATTTCGCGAGGGTGGCCTTCATCGCGGCGAGGTGCGGGGCGATCTTGGGCTTCTCGGCGATGAGCGACGAATCGATGTTGGCGATCTTCCAGCCGCGGGCGGCGAGGTCGGCGACGACGCGCTGGAGGAGGAGCTGCGAGTCGATGTTTTTGAACGCCGGGTCGGTGTTCGGGAAATGGTGACCGATGTCGGGCAGGCCGGCGGCGCCGAGGAGCGCGTCGCAGATGGCGTGCGTGAGGCAGTCGGCGTCGGAGTGGCCGTCGAGGCCGAAGGGGCAGTCGAAGCGCACGCCGCCGAGGACGAGCGGGCGGCCGGTGATGGTGCGGTGGATGTCGTAGCCGTGGCCGATGCGGAGCATGGGAGAGACGGAAGCGGGAATGTGGAAAGCTGGAAAGGGGGAACGGAGGAGTACTGACGACGGAAGGCAGAGGACGGACGACGGAGGACGGGAAATCAGGAAAGCAGGAACGGCTGGCTCGATATTCTGCCATTTTTGCTACCCCGTGGAAGCGGCCTAGCGGGGTGCTTTAGGGGCGGGCAACGGCGTTAGCTTGATGGTCAAATTGAGGTGCGGCTCCTGAATGTCGTGGTGTTTGTCCGAGACGAGATCGGACAGCTCAGCGACGAAATCCTTGTACCCGATCCGACGGACTTCGATGTGACCAGCGATAAACCAGGAGCCGGTGTAGACCTTCTTGCCATTGGCGATCTCGAAGCTACCACCGGACTCGAAGGTGGTAGCAAATCTCAGTGTGCCGTCGAAGCAGGTTTTGGCACGGGTGCCGAGTGCTTCCGGCGGCATGGCGAGTGCGCCAGGACATTCCTTGCTGATGCGGAAATGGTCCCGTTCGCGCCCAGTAATTACCCATACTTCGGCGCCGCTGACCGGGTTGCTGGTCAGATCGTCGACAACCGAGATCGTGACCTCGGCCAATTGCTCGCCGTCCCAGTTGCCTGCGGCAGAGAAGACGTGTGCAGTGGAGCAGAGCCCCAGAAGCAAAATGACTGCGGTACGGATGATCATTGTGAGAGCGGAGCGCGTTTCGGCGAACCGCCCCTACCTCGGAAGTCTTCTCTGGGATGTTTGCGTCCTTTGCGGTTAACTCTTCCGGACGAATGGCCAGACCAGTCGCCCTAGCCTAAAGGCGGAGAGCTGAACGGCTGCGCCGTCCAGCTACGGGGAAGAGGTCACTTCGCCCAGGTGTCCTTAAGCGTGATGGTGCGGTTGAAGATGAGCTTGGTGGCTTCGACGGCGTCCTTGCTGTCGAGGGCGAAGTATCCGAGGCGCTCGAACTGGAAACGGTCGTCCTTCGTCGCCGACGCGAGCGAGGGCTCGAGCTTGGCGGTGACGGTCTTCAGCGAGTTCGGGTTGATCGCCTTCTTGTAGTCGTCCTCGGCGGCCGGCTCGGCGACGGCGAAGAGGCGATCGTAGAGGCGCACCTCGGCGTCGACGGTGTGGCTGGCGCTGACCCAGTGGATCGTGCCTTTGACTTTCTTGGACGCGTTGGGTTCGCCGGCGCGGGTGTCGAGCTGGGCGGTGCAGCGGAGCTCGGTGATGGCGCCAGCGGCATCCTTCACGACCTCGTCGCACTTGATGATGCAGGCGTACTTCAGGCGGACCTCGCCGCCGGGCTTGAGGCGGAAATACTTCGGCGGCGGAACCTCGGCGAAATCCTCGCGCTCGATGAAGACCTCGCGGGTGAACGGCACCTTGCGGGTGGTGGGCGTCTCGCTCTGCGGGTTGTCGGTCGCGTCGACGTAGATGGTCTCGCCGGCGGGGATGTTGGTGAGGACGAGCTTGATCGGGTCGAGCACGGCGAGGCGGCGGAGCGCCTTGGCGTTGAGGTCGTCGCGCACGGCGTGCTCGAAGACGGCGTAGTCGGTGACGCTGTTGAACTTGGTGACGCCGACGCCGATCACGAAGGCGCGCAGCGCGCTGGCGGGGATGCCGCGGCGGCGGATGCCGCTGATGGTGGGCATGCGCGGGTCGTCCCAGCCGGAGACGACCTTCTCGTTGACGAGCTGGATGAGGCGGCGCTTGGAAACGAGGGTGTAACCAGGAATCAGTTTCGCGAACTCGTACTGGTGCGGGAGCGGGCGCGGGAGGGCGAGCGCTTCGAGGAGCCAGTCGTAGAGCGGGCGGTGCACCTCGAACTCGAGGGTGCAGACGGAGTGGGTGATGCCCTCGATGTAGTCGCTCAGGCAGTGCGCGAAGTCGTAGAGCGGGTAGATGCACCACTTGGCGCCGGTGTGGTGGTGCTCGGCGTGGCGGATGCGGTAGAGAAGCGGGTCGCGCAGCCAGACGTTGGGCGAGGCCATGTCGATCTTGGCGCGGAGGGTGCGGGCGCCGTCGGGGAACTCGCCGGCGCGCATGCGCTGGAAGAGGTCGAGGTTCTCCGCGATGGAGCGGTTGCGGAAGGGGGACTCGCGGCCGGGCTTGTCGGGGGCGCCGCGGTACTCGTCGGTGTCCTTCGGGCTGAGGTCGCAGACGTAGGCCTTGCCGGCGCGGATCAACTGGAGCGCGTATTCGTAGATCTGGTCGAAGTAGTCGGACGCGAAAAACGGTTCGAGCTCCACGGCGGCCTTGGGCGCGGCGGACTGGGCGAGCTCGCCGGGGGTGGCGTGGTGGCCGATGACGGCCGGCATGTAGAAGTCGGTCTTGCCGTTGACCTGCTGGGCGGCGGGCGTGGTGCCCTTGGCCTTGAAGCCGAGGCAGTGGTCGGCCCAGCCGGCGATGAGCCACTGGACGTCCTCGATGATGGACTCGACGTACTCGACGTCCTCCTTGGTCGGATTGGTGTCGTCCATGCGGAGGTTGCAACGGCCGCCGTTTTCGCGGGCGATGCCGAAGTTGAGGCAGATGGACTTGGCGTGGCCGATGTGGAGGTAGCCGTTGGGCTCCGGCGGGAAACGCGTGACGATCTGCGGGTAGCGTTTCTCGGCGACGTGCTGGGCGACGATGTCGCGGATGAAATCGGAGGGGGCGGGAGCGGGCGTGGCGGCGTTGGTCGGCTCGGACATGATGAAGCGGCGAGGATGGCGGGGCGTGGCGGCCGGAGGCAATGCGGAAGGCGGGCGATCGAGGAGCGGAGGAGGCACGCGGGTCGCCGCGTGGCATGGCGCTCCAGCGCCATGTGGCTCGGGGGCGGAGGTGAAAACACGGAACACGGGTCTGGAGACCCGTGCCACGGAAACGTGGGTCTGGGGACCCGTGCCACGGAACACGGGGCTGGGGACCCGTGCCACGGAAATACGGATGCCGCGTGGCGCGAAACGAAAAGGCCCGGGCGAGAATGCCCGGGCCTGAAGGGGGGGACGTGGGACGGAGTGCGGTTCCGGCCTGCGCTCGTCGTTTACTCGCTGTGCTGGAAGACGCGGCCGTCGGGCAGGGTGATGCGGACGGGGGCACCCTGCTTGAAGATGATGCTGCGGTAGTTCTCGCCGGCGACGGGCTTGAGTTCGCCGATGTAGCGGTCGGGCCCGACGAGGTCGTCGTAGGCGGCGTGGGTGTTGCCTGTCTCCAGATAGTATTGCTCGGCGGCGGCGGAGAGCTGGCGGAGGTTGTTCTGGATCGTCTTCTCCTGGGAGTTGGCACGGACCTTCTGGAAGGCCGGGATGGCCATGGCGGACATCATGCCGATGGTGACGGGGTTGTAGACCACAACGGCGGCCAGGTCCTGCTTGAGCGAGGCGTTCCAGGCGGAGCGGAACAGGACGCCATCGGGACGGTTGGTACGCACGGAGAGCAGGGGCTTGGTGGGCTGCTGGAAGTGCGGCATGACGAAGTTCAACGCGCGGACCAGCTCGGGGTCGCCGGCGCGGTTGAGCTCGGGGAGCGTGCGGAGGCGGGCGAAGGTGTTGGTCGAGACGTAGGTGAGCCCGTTGCCTTCGCGGCCGAGCCGGTCGAGCGTCGCGGCAAACTCGGGGTTGGCGGCGAGGCGCGGCGTGGCGGCGTCGAGGCACTCGTCGAAGAAGGCGCGCGAGGTCGCGAGGCAGAGCGCGTTGCCGTCGATCGCGAGCAGGGGCGCCCAACCCTCGACCGGGACCTGGGCCTTGAGCGAGTAGAGGGAGAGCCCTCCGACCTCGCTCTTCTCGAAGACCGGGACGTTGTCGAGCAGGGGCTTGAGCGACGGGGCGATGCCATCGAAGCGGAGGAGGAGCGAGAAGGCGGGGATGGTCAGCGGCTGTTTGGCCGGGATCGTGATGGAGCCGTCCTTCGCGAAGCGGAGCACGAAGGTGGTGCGCCCTTTCCAGCTCTGGACGATGTCGTAGGCGGAGATGCCGGCCTGCTTGCCGGCGGACTTGATCTGCGTGTCGACGATGTTCGCCGCGGCTTCGCCGGCGACGCGGGCGACAATGGCGCGCAAAGCCGTGTAGACCGCGGGCAGGTCGAACTCGTTCTCGCAGAAGACGTCGGTATCCGCGGGGGCAAGGCGGAGGTTCTCGAACGGCGCGGCGGGGGGCGGCGGCCTGGGGCACTTCGGTGGCGATGTTCTCGACCATGCCGCGGGCGAGGGTGGCGATGCGTTCGACGTCGCCGTCGATGTCGACGTAGCCGTAGAGCGTGCCGCCGAGTTCAAGCTGCTCGGCGACGGCCGCGAAGTGCCGGCTGCGCTCGGAGGCGGCGACCAACGCGACGGAGCCGCCGGATTGCGGCTTTGCGGCAGTGGCGGCCGGAGCGGCCGCGGTGGAGGACTCCGCGTTCTTCTGACAACCGGCGAGCGCCGCCAAAGCAAGCGCCGCCGCAACCATCCAAGGGAATTTGCGCACCATAGGTGGCTGTGATGCTGCGAAGGATGCGGGCGAAGGGAAGCCAGAAGAATCCGGGTACGGCGGGAGGATGGGCGGGGCGTGGCGGACCCAGGCCGGGTGTCGCACGACTACGGTGGCAAGACGCGGCGTTGCGTCCGCCGCGGGACACGGTTTGCGCCGGCGGTCAGGGCGGCGGCAGCGTGCCGGCGGGCAGGGCGCCGAGGTGGACGAGCGCCTCGTAGGCGATCTCCTTGCGGGGGCGGGGATCGAGGCCGCCGGCGCGGTCGGTGTCGAGGTTGAGCGCGAAGTAGATCGGGCCCTGCGCCGTCTCCACCCAGCCGACATACCACCCGAGGCCGCGTTCGCCCTCGAGGGCGGTGCCGGTCTTGGCGCGCAGCACCCAGCTGTCGCGCTGGTCGGCGATCAGGATCTCCAACACGGCGGCCTGCACCTCGGGGCGGAACGGCAGTTGGTGGTCGCGGAAGCGGCGGAGAAAGTCGAGCTGCTCGAGGGCGGAGATGCGCAGCGCGCCGTCGAGCCAGAAGCGGTCGATGCCCCCGGCGATGTCGGCATTGCCGTAGCCGATCCGTTGCAACCAATCCCGCATGCGGTCCGGCCCCACCCGCCGGGCCAGCTCCTGGTAGAACCACACGGTGGAACGCGGCAAGGCCTCGCGCATCGCGTAGTCGCGGTTCCAGGCCTTGTTCCAGCGCTCCACGCCGTCCCAGGGGAGGACGGTGTCGACGCTTGCGACCGCGCCGCACTCGAGCGCGATGAGCGAGTTGGGGATCTTGAAGGTCGAGCAGGGCAGGAAACGCGTGGCGGCGCGTGCCGGATCGTTGGTGACGACCCTCCCGGTCCGGGCGTCGAGGGCGACGAAGACTCCGGTGGCGTGGCGGGCGGCGAAGGCGACGGCGAGGGCGGGGGCGGTCTCGGGTGCGACCGCGGCCCGGGCGATGGTGGCGAGTGCGAGCAGCGCGACGACGGAACAGAGCAGACGTTGCATGGGATGACGGAGCCTGGCGGAGCGCGGCCGGCGAGGAAACCGGGAATGTCGGTCACCCGGAGGTCAGCTCGGTGCCGAAAAGCTGGCGTCGGGTGTCGTGCTGCTCCAACCTCGGCGGCGAACCCCATGGACTCCGCCTTCCTCTACCTCGGCACCCACTCGCACGTCGCCGCCTTCGACCGCGCCACCGGCGCCGAGCTCTGGCGCACCAAACTCAAGGGGGCGCTGACCAGCGACGACTTCGTGAGCCTCCTCGTGCAAGCGGATCGGCTCTACGCCCACACCGGCGGCGAGCTCTTCTGCCTCGACTCGCAGACCGGCGCGATCCTCTGGAAGAACGGCCTCACCGGTCCGCGCGGACGAGCACAACCACCACGAGCGCGAGCACCTGAGCGGCGAGCGGGCCGCTCAGCTCTCCTTCTTCGCGGGCGGTATGAGCTTGGCCATCCAACGGCCGAAACGGCCCAAGGCCTCGAGCTTGCGGCGCATCTCCTCGGTCTGCTCCACCTTGTCCGCCGCGCTCGGCACGTTGTTTTCCAGCGGGAGCCCGGTTCGGTGGGCGAGCCACTCGCCCAAGGCCAACGGCGCCGCGGGCGAATGCAGCGCGCGGGCGATGGTGCGGGACCGCGGTTTGGCCGCCGTGGGGACGGCGACCGGGATCAGCTCCAGTTGAAACGACTCGTCGTTGTCGCTGTCGGTCGCGACGCTCAAGCGCAGCCGGTCGCCCTCGCAGAGCGTGCGGGTCCGGTCGCGGTAGCGCCACACCAGGCGCAGGCGCGCGCCGGCCAACTGCCACTCGTAGCGCCCGAAGCGCAGCCGGACCGCGCCCCAACCGGTCAGGCCGGCGCCGAGCGCGCAGACCACCATCGAGATCGGCTGGCGCGTGGCGGCGCTCCAAAGCGTGGTGACGGCGAGGCCGCCGGCGAGCAGGCCCACGACCAGACCCTGGCGGTGCCGGCGCGCGGGCGCCTCGACGAGCGCGTTGCCGCCTTCGGGGACCGGAATCTGCTCCCAGCCGGCGGGCAACTCGTGCGACCGCTCCGCCGGGAGGCGCAGCTCCCGCGCGAGCGCTTGTTCGAGCGCATCGAGGTCGGCGGGCGAGGCGAGATCGGTGACGACGACCGGCCCGCGGAGCGTGTCGGCGACGAGCTGATACCGCGTGCCTTTCGCCCGCATGCGGTGGAAGCGATGGAGCTCGTCGCACCGCAGCTCACGCACGCGGCGCAGCGGGGCGGCGCGGCGTTCGAGGCGCAGGACATCGGCGCGCAGCGTGATGCGGTCCTCGCCCCACAGCAGACGCAACAACGTCCAGCCGGCGGCGATCCCGCCGTAGGTCCAGAGCGTGAGCCAGAGCAGCAGGAAGCCCGCGACGGGCCAGAGGGCGGCGCCGCGCACGGTGTCGAAATGCGGGTGGGGCGGCGTGCCGGTGATCAGCGTCCACAGGCCGCCCGCGAGGATCCCCAGGGCGAAGACCTCACCCACAACCCAGCCGCACAGCCAGAACGCAAGGAAGGCGGCGCCGAAATAGCGGCTGCGGCCCTCGGGTCGCACACGCGCCTGCCAGCCCTCGAAGGTGTGTTCGGTCGCGAGCATGCCGCGAGCTTTCGGGCGCGGCCGATGGTGTCAACGGAGCGGGGAATCGGTGAGCGGTGGACGACGGACGACGGAGGACCCAGGCTCGGAAGGTGGAACCGCAGATTCACGCAGATGAACGCCGATCCGGCTCCGGAAACTTGGCAGCCTCTCACCTCTCGCCAGACTAGCGCGCCAAGCGCGCTAGTCCTCCACATCGCGGCAGAGGGCATCGAGCTGGCGGGCGATGAGGGCGCCCGCACTTGTTGAGAGTTGCGACATGGGCCCTTCGGTCTTCCCACCGGACACCGTTGGACCGCCCCACCGGGATCGGCTACGGGCGGATCGCCCGGCTGCGGCGCTTGCCCCGGCGTGCACCGGGCGCGGCTACGGCCACCAGCGGAACGGGTGGCGGCGCCCGTTGAGCACGACACCGATCGGCGTGGACCGCACGAGAAAGTGATAGCTGAGCACGCACACGGCGGTGCCGAGCGCGAGCGTGGCGCCGAACTTCGCCCAGCAGGAGAAGTCGTGGCGGCTCAACCACACCTGCAGTGTGCACACGATCGGCAGGTGCACGAGGTAGACCCAGTACGAGGCGTCGGCGAGGTAGCGCCAGAGCCGGCTCTCCCGCGCGGCGGTCCGCAGGAACAGCCCGGTCAGGCCCAGCGCCAGGGCCCAGAGCATCGCCGCGTACAGGACGAAGTAGCCCGTGCGCACGAGGTGGAGGTGCGGGAGCGTCGCGCCGGCGCTTTCGTTGCCGGCGAGGAGAATCACCGGCACCGCGAGCAGCCCGCCGGCGACGAGATGGCGCGCGTGGCGTGCACCCAGTGCCATGAGCACGTCGGCGTTGCGGTGCAGCCACCAGCCGAGGGTGAAGATCCCGCCGTACAACACCAGCACCGGCGGATACGGGACCAGCGAATGATCCGGGGTGTCGATGCCCCAACGGCGCATGCCGAGCAGCACCGGGGTCGTCGCCACCGCGAGCACGGGCAACAGCCAGCGCGAAGCGGCCAACCGGCGCCCCAGGCGATCGCCGTGCGCCGCGAGCCGCCCGCCGCGGTCGATCGTGCGCGTGAGCATGACCCGGGCGAGGAGGAAGAGGGCGTAGATCTGCAACAGCAGGTAGAGGAACCAGAGGTGGGTGAGCGCGAACTCGCCGCCGAAGCGGGCGAGGTGCCGGAGCCGGTCGAGCTGGTTGAGCATCTCGCCGTACCCCAGCGCCAACGCCGCGCCGATCAGCGCGGGATCGCCGTGCATCATGCGCCCCCAGATCCAGGCGAAGGCGACGAGCGGCTCCAGCAACAGCCAGCCGAGCACGAGCGGCACGAGGATGCGCCCGAGCCGGTCGCGCAGAAACGCCCCCACGCCGCGGCGCCGCACCACCAGCCGCGCGAAGAACCCGGCGAGCAGGAAGAAGACCGGCAGCCGGAACGCGTGGACGACCAAGGCCGCGGCCGCGAAGCCCAGGCTGGTGCTGCGATCCTGGACCGCCCAGCCCGCCTGGTCGCCCGGCAGGTAGGAAAGCGCCGCGTGCAGCGCCACGCCGAGCAGCAGCGCCGTCGCCCGCAGCGCATCCAGCCCATGGTAACGCACCTCCGTGCCCGCGGCGGGGGCAGCGGCGACGGGAGCCGGGGTGGGCGGGCGGAGCGCGGTCGGGGGCATCGCCGACCGGTGTCGCAGAATTCTACCACCGGCTCACGCGAAAAGGGTTGGACGGCGGGTACGCGGTGACGGGCGGAGGGACTGTGACCTGTGGACAGTGAACGGTGAACCGTTGCCGGTGGACTGTAACCTGTAGGCCGCGGCGGTGACGTGGCGGATCGATCCCAGGAGAGCGCAACCATTCTGCCATTCGGCAGAACACACTGGTGGACACTGATCCGATCCCGTAACTGGACGACGGAGTCGCTCAGCCCAACTGCTTCGCGCGCGAAGGCGCGGAGAGCGCGGAGGCCCGGAAGCGAGGAGGTGGGAATCAGGAACGAACTGTACGCCACGGCGCGGCCCTGGCAGATCGAGGTCCGCAGGTGGTGCCATTCTGCCATTTGGCAGAACACACTGATGGACACTGATCCGACCCCGTAGCTTCCCGGGCCATCACTGCCGGCTCTGGGTGATCAGCCGCAGGGCGGTGACGACCTCCTGGGCATGGGCAAAGAGATCGGCGGCCGGTGTGCCGGATTTCTGGACATCCGCGGCGGCGACGGTGAGGCAGCGCACACCCGCCGGAGTGACGAAGAAGAACCGGATCTGGTCCGCGGCAGGGTAGGCGAAGTCCGTCGTGGGCGCGGCGAGCTGCAGGTGACGTTGCGCGCAGGCCGTGAAGCCCATCGCGGCCTTCCGGGCGCTCTCGTGGCCGATGCCACCGATCACCCCGAAGGTGCTCGTGGTATAGAGGCTCGCATCGCCACCCGAGGATGCCAGCACGGTGGCCGTGGCCTGAGTCAGCGGCCAGTCCATCAAGGCGGCGGCGACGTCGTCCTGGTTCGACGCCTTCTTGGCGGTTGGCTTGGTGTTCAACCACTGCAGCCGCATCTCGCGCATCATGTCGGCATTCAGTTGCGCCGCGGGCTTGGTCTCGCCTTTGGCGACCGCCGCCGTGGTGAACAGCGCGGCAAACAACGTGCGGAGGAATTTCATGGGGTGAGGAAATGATGAATGTGGAACTCAGCGTAGACGCGCGCCGGGGTGCGGCCTTGCGGGAAAGCAACACTGTGACGCGATCCATCCGAAAAATGACCACGGATCACACGGATGGGCACGGATGACCAGAGAACGATCCGTGTTCATCCTGGAATCCGTGGTTTCTGGTTCATGTTGCTTGAGAGGAAATCGGGAACGGACCTGTAGTCGATGTCGCTGATGCGCCTCCGTCCTCTGTCCTCCGTGGTCCAGCTACCTTGTTACTTGTCACCTAGAGCAGAACCGTCAACGATCCCGCGTCATGTCCAAGAAACGTCGTACATTCAGTCCCGAGTTCAAAGCCCAGGTCGGGCTTGAGGCCCTCAAGGGCGTCGAGCCGGTCCACGTTATCGCCGCCCGGCACAAGGTGCATCCGGTGCAGGTGAGCCAGTGGAAGAAGGAGGTGTCGGAGCGCCTGCCCGAGGTGTTCGGACAGAAGGCCGACCGCGATGCGGCCGAGTCGATCCTACGGGAGAAGGAGCTGTTCGAGGAGATCGGGCGGCTGAAGATGGAGCTGGAGTGGCTCAAAAAAAAAGTTGGCCCGCTTGGGAACTGAGGAGCGCCGCGGCATGATCGAGCCCAAGCATCCCAAGCTCTCGGTGAGCCGGCAGTGCAAACTGCTGGAGCTGCCGCGAGCCAGCTACTACCGGCAGCCCAAGCCGGAGAACGACGAGAACCTCGAGTTGATGCGCGTCATCGACGAGACGTACCTGGCGCATCCGTTCTTTGGATCGCGGCAGATGCGCGACTGGCTCCGCCTCCAAGGCTACCGGATCAACCGCAAGCGCGTCCAACGGCTGATGCGGCAACTCGGGCTGGAGGCGATCTACCGCAAGCCCAACACCTCCGCACCGCATCCCGAGCACCGAGTCTATCCGTACCTCTTGAAGAAGCTGGTCATCGACCGGCCCAACCAGGTCTGGGCCTCCGACATCACCTACGTGCCGATCCAAGGCGGCTTCGCGTACCTGTGCGCCGTCATCGACTGGCACACCCGCCGCGTGCTCGCCTGGGAACTGTCCAACACGCTCGACGCCACGTTCTGCGTGCAGGCCGTGCGCCGGGCGATCGCCGAGTTCGGCACGCCGGAGATCTTCAACACCGACCAAGGCTGCCAGTTCACCTCGGCCGAGTTCACTCAGCCGCTGCTGGCCGCCGGCGTGAAGCTCTCGATGGACGGCAAGGGCCGCTGCCTGGACAACGTCTTCGTCGAGCGGCTTTGGCGCACCGTCAAATACGAGGAGATCTACCTCAAGAGCTACACCTCCCTCATCGACGCCCACGCCGCCCTCGCCGAGTACTTCGAGTTCTACAACGAACGCCGCCCGCACTCCCAACTCGGGCGACGCCCTCCGGCCCACGTCTACCGTGACCTCATCCAGCGCAAAGCAGCCTGAACGGCGGGGAGGCTGCCGCCTCCCCTGCCACCCCTCTGCTGAATCCGGGGAGGGGAAGGAGACCTTCCCCTCAGACCCCATCCCCAGTATTTACTTCTCCTGTTCGATCCATAACTAACAAACCCGTCCCCGCTGTCTCACGTTCGGGGTCCACCTCAGGCCGAAGGAAATGTTTGTTCGATCTCGTCGGGGGTGACGAAGGCACCCATTTCAAGAGTATCAGAGGTTGCCATTGAGACCGACGATGTCGGCAGGCCATCCACGATCGTCTCCGATGATGAGAAATGGCCGTGAGCCTGAGCGAACATAACAGACGCAGGCAGGATCAACGCTGCCGAGAGAAAACACATTGAATACGCTGGAATCTTCATGGTGATTTCGGCTGGGGTTAGGGGTTTTACTGACAACTGGTTGAGTATCTTCACAAAGTCGGATAATTCAAGGGGACCACCGAAACTTTCCCGCCATGGAATCCGTTCCCCTTGTCGATTCAGCTCCACCACAGCGGCGGCCTTGGATACGCCGGCTAATTCGCATTCCGATCGCCACCACGCTACTCATGGTGGCCACGCTTCTCTGGCCGGGCTGGCCACTCCATCCGGTCGCAGCCCTCGCCCGCTCATTCGCTGCCAAGGACGGGGTCATGCTCGACGCCCGTTCCCCGTGGCTGCGTGTGCACCTCGACGGGACGGCCCGATGCACCATTGACTCCGCCACAATCGGCGACGCCGCCGCGCCCGAGGCTCTCGCAATGCACCATTGACTCCGCCACAATCGGCGACGCCGCCGCGCCCGAGGCTCTCGCACTCCGGGCCGTACAGCTCAGATGGCGACTGAGGGACCTCGTGCACGCACACTGGCTGCCCGCTCTCTGCCGTGTCGAACGAATCGACGCTTCGATTCACAATGGCCCCGATGGGGATCCATGCCTTTTTTCAACACTACAAAAGCGAACTCCTGGAGAGGCCCCCGCCACGACAGCGGTCCCCTTCCCCAACGAAATACCAGCATCCATCCTGCCACAGATCGGACACGCGCTGCGCTGCGAAGTCGCCGCAATCGACATCAGCCTGCCCAAGAATTTTCCAGTACAAGAAGCAGGAGTCAGAGCGTTTACGCTCACGTTAAGCCGCCCCAATTCCGATCTCCTTGAAGCCCACGCCGGGACAAACCTTCACATCGACGACCGCACGGCCACCGCCGAACTTTCAGCCCAACTTTCCCTCGTGCGAGACTGGATCGGCCAACTGCGCACGAGTCTTTCGGTCCAGGCTTCGGACTCGGCGCCGCGAACCGAAATCGCACTCGAAGCCACGCGGATGACCGCCGATGAACCGGCCAAACTGGGACTCCGAATCCAAGACTTCGCCCCTGACGAATGGCTCCCCCTGCTCCCGGTCAAGGCCCCGCTCTCAATCTCTGGCCGGCTCGGATTGCGACTCCAGGCTGACGGTGATCTGGCAACGCGCCAAATATCCTCGGCGCAGCTCGCGCTATCGACCACCGCACTCACGGTCCAAGCCCCCGCCCATCTCGTCCAGCCGCTCAACATTGAGCCCATCACCCTCTCGGCCTCCGTCTCAGAGCAAGGAGCCAAAGGTGAGATTGCGCCCTTCACACTCATCGCAGGACCAATCGACCTCCGCTGCACCGGTCTATCCTGGGATACGAGCGATCAATCGACAATAGGAACCGGCAAACTCACACTTGCCGGACGTTCTCTCACCAGCCTGGCCGCACTTCTGCCCTCTGAAATATCAGCCAAAATCCCACTGACCGCGGCGGAGCGCAACGAGCTCGGGCTGACAGAAAGCACGGTTGAGTTGCACCTGGTTTCCAAGGATGCGGGCAAACTTCCACAGGTCACCGCACAGATACAGACGGGCGTGATCCTCAACCGAGGCCAGATCGCGCTCAGCGCCGCGGCCGACTTCGATCCCGCGACCCAGCGAATCCAAGCGCAACTTCACATCCCGGACTTCGTCGCAGCACAGTGGCAGCTGACCGCCCTCCAGCGTCTGCCCACTCCGGATGTCGATGCTCCGATGCGTGCGGAATTTTCCCTTCGAGCCCAGTGGCCGGATCATCTCGAAGAGGCCACTTGGAGCATCGTAGCCGGCCCCGGACATCTCCGCCCGCACGGCGCCAGTGCCCAGTGGCTCGCCCACCCCTTCCCCATATCGAGCTTCGCACTCAGCGGCCGCATCGACGAAAGCTCCAGACACCTCTCCATTGACCGTCTCAACCTCGTCAGTGGACGAGCCCGGCTCGGACTCGCCCGCATCGACCTCCGCTCGGCACAATCCATCCTCAACGCCACCGGCCCATCGACGACCGCCGCCCGCTTCGAAATCGAGCTCTCCGACTGGTACGCAGCCGACTTTATTCCCCTCCTCGGCCCCAGCATCCAACCATTCGTGACGCCGTATGCCGACGACCTCGCACAGGTCGGACTAGAGCGGCTCGTGACGACCGCCGATATCACATTCTCCACGCTTCCATGGGTGGAGCCCACACTCGCCACTATGCAGAGTCACCAATCGGCGGTCTTCCGCATCGGCGAGGAGCGGGTGCCCATTGATGTTGAGTGGAAACTCGATCCCATGAGCCGGCGTGTGCTGGCGAGCGCGGGCATGCACGCTCTACGACTCGACCGACTGACCCTGCCCTCGCTTGTAAAGGCCGGCCTGCCACTCGGAGCAATCGACCTTCCCGTGTCTGTCGAAGCCGAATTATCCGCTAATCCGCTCGCGAAATCGCTCGCCGACATGGACGCCAAAGCCCGCCTGCGTTTCACGGCTGCACCTGGCCGCATCAAAGCCAACCCCTGGCTTGGCGCCGATCTGCCGCTCGTCAAATTCGACTGTACGCTCGCCGCCTCGCTCCACCCGCTGGCAATCGAGCGACTGCACCTCGAAACCGATTTCGGTGGTCCCGCCCTGCTGATTGACGATGCGCGCCTGTGGGATGCCAAATCAATGACTGGCGCGCTTCATTTGCAGGTCCGCCAGCTCCCCATCGACTGGGCTTACGAACGCAGTCCCGCGACTTACCGCCCGCAGGCACTCGCCAGCGCGCGATTTCAGGGCCAACTGGACCAACTCGATCTTCGCACCGAATTTCGCGCCACGCAGGAGCAGACGGTTCCCATGCCCACGGCCATGGACATCTCAGCCACCGGCCACGCCATCGGCGTCGCACTGCCATCGCGTCCACCCATCGTAGTCGACGACCTTACGGTGGCTGGCACGCTCGATCGCATCGCCGTGCGAATCGGACGGGCCACCACGAGCAGCCTGACGCTCCACGAGCTCGACGCCACGATCCTGGATGCTATCCAACCGTCACGCCGCCTCACGGCATCCGGTCGCCTCGCAATTGACCTAAGCCAAGTCGGCCCCGTCCTGAAGTCCTGCCACGATCTGATTCCTCTACCGGGCGGACTCGACCTCTCGCAACTGGCCGGCCATGCCACGGCACGCTTCACCGCCGAGGCACCACTCGACGCCGAAACCCTGGCCAAGCACCTCCATGCGCAAACCGATATTTTCGTCCATCAGCTGGCCATCCCCATGTTGCCGGAAGGGTTTGCGCTCGGAAAATCGGAGCTGGAAATCGAGGCGGAAATCACGG
>JAGVUB010000021.1 GCA_019136515.1 Verrucomicrobiota bacterium | reverse complement strand
GGTCGGGCGCGGCCTGCACGGCGGCGAGGGCGGCGGGCAGCGCGGCGAGGGCGGCCCGCTGGTCGCGGCGCGGGTCGGTGAGGCGGGCGCGGCGCCAGCCCAGCGCGAGCCAGAGCAGAAGCAGGGGCGGGAGCGGCGCGAGGAGCAGGGCCCACGGGAGGCGCGGCCAGGGCGCGACACTCGCGGCGGGGCCGGTGAGCGGCTCCATCGGGAGGTGGCCGGGGAGTTCGGGTGCCGGAGATTTGACTACCGGGGCGGAGCCGGTGGTCGCGGCGGTGTCGGGCGTGAACTGGAAGACGGAGTTGGTGCTGTTGGTGGGGGCGCCGGTGATGGGGTTGGCCGGGGCGGGCGGGGTGATGGTGACCTTCACCGCCGGGGTGCGCACGGTCTTGTACGCGCCGGCGACGGGGTCGAAGTAGGCGTAGCTCACCGGCCCGAGGGTGTAGGTGCCGGGCTTGGTCGGCATGAGCACGATGTCCTCGGTGAGCGTGCCCTCGAAGAGCGTGCCCTCCTTGAGCTTGCGCTGGGTGTTGGGCTGGAACGCGCGGAAGTCGCGCGAGACTTCGCGGGCGGGCAACCCGAGGCCGGTGGGCCAGTTGCCGGTGCCCTCGAGCGTGAGCGTCCAGGTGACGGGCTCGCCGACCGCGGCGGTGGTGGGCACGACCTTGCTGGTGAAGGTGAACTGGCCGACGGCCTGGAGAAAATCGGCCGGCGCGGGCGCGGGCAGCGGTTTCACGAGCAGCGACGGAGCCGTGGAGGTGATGAGAAACTGCTCGGCGCTCTGGCGGCCGAAGAAGTCGAAGGCGTTGCCGCCGCCGGTGGCGAGGGTGACGGGCTGGCGCGCGACGGGCAGCGGGTGCGTACCCGGCTCGGTGATGCAGGCGCGGGTCTGGCTGGCGAGGCCGACGCGGGGATCGCCGCCGACGGTGGCCTCGATGTTCTCGAAACGGCCGAGCGGGGTGGGACCGAGCTGGGGATTGCCGGCGGGCGGGGTGTCGACGATCACGTGGGCGGGCGGGGTCCAGTCGAGCGGGCCGACGCCGGTGGGGTTGAACTTCCGGGAGATCAGCAGCCGGTACTTGAGATCGAAGACCTGGCCGGACCAGAGCACGGCGGGCTCGGCGGAGACGGCGGCGGAGGCGACGCGCTCGATGGGGACGTTGCTGCGGCCAACCGTGGCCTCGCCGATCTCGTAGGTGGCGGAGGCGACGCGTAGCTTGCCCTTGTCGGTCGCGACCTCGAACTCGGGGATGACGATGCGACCGGAGTCGGCGGTTGGGAGGACCGGATACGCAAGCGTCACGCGCTGCGACATCTTGAAGTTGATGATCGAGGTCTGGCTGCTCTGGGAGGGGCGGCCGAACTCGAGCCCGGGCACGGCGGGGAGCGCGACGGTGTCGCCGGCGGGGCTGCAGTTGTCGAAGACCAGCGTGAGCGCGGAGGTCTGGCCGCGGGCGAGGCTGCCGGCGGGCGGATCCCAAGTGACAGTTTGGGCGAGCGCGAACGTGGCCGCGCAGAGGAAAGCGAGGGCGGCGGCGACGGCGCGGCCGAAACGGGGCGGCGGGTAGGACCGGTCTGCGGCCGGTCGCGGGGCGCGTGAGCCGGGGAGGGGGACCGAGCCGGAGGGGTCCGGTCGGAGACCGGACCTACTGGGGAGGATTCGCGGGAGGCGCGTCATCGAAGAATGGGGTTACCAGTCCTTCTTGGGCTGGCCGGCGGGCTTGGGTTCGTTGTCGTGGAGCAGCTCGAAGAGCTCGGCGGGCGAGTCCTGGTCGCGGACCTGGTCGAGCTTCTGGAGCGGCACGGCGAGCTCGGGGTGCTCCTTGCGCTCGTCGTCCTTCTTCTGCTCGCCGCCGATCTTCTGCGTCTGGTTCTCCTTGGGCGGCTCGGGTGGCGGCTGGGATTGCGGCGGTTGCTGTTCCTGGCGTTTCTGCTCCTCGGACTGCTGCTCCTGCTGTTGTTGCTGCTGCTCCTGTTGCTTCTGCTCTTCGGACTTCTGCTGGTCGTTCTGCTGCTGGTCCTGCTGTTGCTGTTGTTGGTCTTTCTTCTGCTCCTCCTGCTTCTGCTCGTCCTTTTTCTGGTCCTGCTGCGGCGGCTGGAGCAACTCCTGGAGCTGCGCGCGGAGTGTGAGCCAGTCGGTGGCCTTCGGGTCGAGGGCTTCGCCGCGATCCACGGCGGCGAGACCGTCGTGCACGATGCCGGGCTTCACGGGCTGGCCGGTTTGGCGGACGGCCTGGCCGTGGGTGAGGGTCTCGCGGGCGAGCTTCTCGCAGTCGGCTGCGGATAGCGCGGGCTGGGCGGCGAGTTGGGCGACGATCTTGGGCAGTTCGCTCGGCGGTGGTTGTGCGGTGCCGGGCTGGAGCTGGATCTGCGGGGTTTGGCCGGCGACGGGTTGCGCGAGGTTGGCGGCGGAAAGGGGAGTGAGCGCCAGTAGCAACGGGAGGACCGCGCGCAGGGCGGTCGCGGCGCGGAGGTAGGACCGGTCTGCGACCGGTCGCGGTGCGCGGGAGCCGGGGAGGTGGGCCGAGCCGGAGGGGTCCGGTCGGAGACCGGACCTACTGGGTAGGTGGTCGGGTGTGGCGGCGGA
>JAGVUB010000059.1 GCA_019136515.1 Verrucomicrobiota bacterium | reverse complement strand
GAACGCGGCCTGATCTACGTGGCCGGCCGCGCCGAGTTGCCCGGCCGCCCGATCCAGTTCGGCACCACGGACGAGTTCCTCGAGTTTGTCGGCATCAAGTCGCTGGCCGAGCTGCCGGCCTCCGACGTGCTCTCCAACCGCCAGATCGACGACTGGCTCCGGCAGTCGGAGAACCCGGTGCAGGTCGGCGACAAGGAAGTGGGCCTCGAAACCGCGGAACTCCCGCTCGAGCCGGCCGAGGAGCCGATCGACGAGCCGGCTGCGGCGCCCGCGCGTCCGCCGCGCCGGAACCGCAGAACCCGCCCGCCAGCTGACCTTTCGCGCATGAACATCGACGATTGCCGCCAGCAGATCGACGCCCTCGACCACCAGATCGTCGAGGCGCTCAACCGGCGCCTGACGCTCGCCGCCGAGATCGGTCGGCTGAAACGCCAGACCGGCGGCCCGATCTACGTGGCCGAACGCGAGGAGGCGGTGTTTCGCAAGGTCTGCGAACGCAATGCCGGCCCGATCGGCGAGCCGGCGCTGCGCGCGATCTACCGCGAGATCATGTCGGCGGCGATCGCGCTGGAGCAGCCGCTCAAGATCGCCTACCTCGGGCCGGAGGCGACCAACAGCCACCAGGCCGCGCTGCAGAAATTCGGCGCCAGCGTCGAGTACCAGGGCATGGCGACCTTCGCCGACATCTTCGCCGCGGTCGACAAGGGCGAGGCCGACTACGGCGTGATCCCGGTGGAGAACTCCACCGAGGGCTCGGTGCGCGACGCGCTCGACCTTTTCGTCGAGACCGAGCTGAAGATCGTGGCCCAGAGCTATCTCGAGATCGCCTACTGCCTGATCTCCGCCGAGCCGCTGGAGCGGATCACGAAGGTGTATTCGAAGGATCAGGCGCTCGCGCAGTGCCGCCACTGGCTCCAGCGCCATCTGCCCGGCGCCCAGCCGTGCGACGCGCCGAGCACGGCGCGCGCGGTGCAGATCGCCAAGGACGAGCCCGGCGCCGCCGCCGTGGCCAACGAGCTGGCCGCGAACCACCACCAGGTGCCGATCCTCGCGCGCGACATCGAGGATGTGCGCGGCAACACGACGCGCTTCTTCATCATCGGTCGCCAGTCCTCGGGCACGGCGGGACCAGGGCGCGACGTGAGCACCTTCATCATCTCGCTCGGCGACGAGGCGTCGCACTCCGGCTCGCTGCTGCGGATGCTCTCGCCGTTCTCCGAGCGCGGCCTGAGCCTGACCAAGATCGAGTCGCGCCCGACCAAGAAGCGCGCCTGGGACTACTACTTCTTTATCGATGTCGCGGGCCACTACGACGATCCGCGGATGCGCGAGGCCGTGGCGGAACTGAAGAAGTTCTGCCCGTTGGTGAAGTGGCTTGGCAGCTACCCGATCGTGCTGCCCTGAGGCCGGGCGCGGCGATCTCCCGGGGCGCCGGCCTCCGGGCCGGCGAAACCCGCCACAGCAGGCCCCGCGGGGCGGACTCCCGCGCCCGCTGGGGTCTGCCCCGGGTCCGGCGGGTGGGGTGCAGACGGCGTAAACCGGGGTATTCGCCCGGTGGGGCCCGCAAAGCCGTGTGAAAAACCGCGCGGTGCCGGTTCGGGGCTTCAGTCGGTGCGACGTTTTGCCGAGAACAGGGAGTACCCCACCGCCATGTTGCACGCACGCCACACCAGCGCCATCCACGCCGAAGTGCCCCGCTTCATGCTGTGGCTGCAGGTGGTCGCCGTGCTGGCGAGCGTGGCGGCGCTGTGGCTGGCCCGCATCTGCCGTCGCGGATAGCCGCGGGTTCTGCGGAGGCGGGGTGAAGGCCCCGGGCGCGGCCTCGCTTCGCACCGGCGGCAGGCGAAAAGTGGAATGGGTGGTTTCACTCATTTTTGCCGTTCAAGAACACTTGTGATGGACCGAAGGGAAGGGGTGGCCGAAGATCGCCAGGCCCACCCACATGAGCACTTGGCCCCTTCCCAGTTCCCCCATCGAAGATCGTGCGCGCGCCCCCGGCGCGCCCTCTCCCGACGGCCGTTCCGCGGCCGACCGCGGCGGTAATCGCCGCAGCGGGACACGCTGATCGCCGATGGCCACGGCTCGCCATATCGGCCCACCGGCCGCGGTGCCGCCGCGCGCGTCCCGCATCCCTGCCGACAGGGGGGCGGCCGCATGAAGGCGGGCGACTCCTCGCCCGACGCGGTGCCCCCGGTGGTCGAGGCTTTCGACCGCCTGTTGCTGGCGTTCAGCAGCGTCGGCCTCGTGGCGATCGTGCTGGGCCTGCCCGACGGCGGCCGGTCGGCCGACCTCTGGATCCTGGCGGCCCAGGCGGTGTTCCTGAGCGCCTGTGTCGTGGTGGCGTTGTGCCGCGGGCGCCTCGCCGCAGGCGGTCGGTCGGCCGCGTACAGTCTTTGCTTTGCGGCGACGGCGGGCGCGGAGGTCTTCCGCTCGGGGCTGTCGGGCAACACGTTGTTGCTCTCGTTCCTGGCGGTGCTGCTCGCCGCGGCGACGCCGGCCGGCCGGGTTCGGCAGGGGGTGTATGGCTTCGTGGGGCTGGTCCTCGGGGGGGTGGCGGCCGGGCAGGCTGTGCATTGGTCGGCCCTGGAACGCATCCCGGCCACCGGCACCGGATCGCTGGCCCTGTTCGGTTTCGCGTGCGCCGTGGTCGTGTATTGGCGGCACCTGGGCCTGCGCCTGCACCGGGCGGACGAACGGGTGCGGGTGGCCGAGGACCATTTCCGCTCCTTGTTCGAGCTTTCCGGAGACGCCGGACTGCTGCTCGAGGGCGGCCGGGTGATCGAGGCCAACGCCCAGGCCCGCGCGATGTTCGGCTACAGCGCGGAGGAGCTGCTCGGGCTCACCGCGGCGGACGTGAGCCCGGAGCTGC
>JAGVUB010000196.1 GCA_019136515.1 Verrucomicrobiota bacterium | reverse complement strand
GAGCTTGGCTCCGCCGGCCCGGATCTAGCAATCGTCGGAGATGGAAAACTGCCCGACGGCAGGCGGCTTCTGTGCACGAGCCGCGGCGGGTTCTTTCTCTTCGACGGCCAACACCTCACGCCGCATAGCGGTCCGGAGCTTCTGCGAACCAACCGCGCCAACGCCTTCCGTCCGGTCGCCGGCGGCTACTATGCCCTCGCGATCGAGGGCTTCGGGCTGCTCTTCCTCGACCGGGATCTACGCACCGTGCAGGCTCTCGATCGCCGCAGCGACCACCGGTTCGCGCACATCCGTAGCATCATGCTTGGTCGAGAGGGAGAGGTGTGGGCCGTGCTCGGGGCCGGTCTTGCCCGCATCGAGTTTCCGTCCCCGGTCTCCCGGATCGAGCCATTGGTCGACAGCGGCTTCAACTTCGTCCAGATCGCCCGCCATCAGGGCGAGCTCTGGCTCTGCGCCGACGGCATCCCCATGCGCGGCATCTACGATGATGCCGGCCGCCTTTTCCGTTTCGATCCCGACCGCCCGCGCAACCTGAACGTCGGCAGTCTGACCCGCGATCCAGGCACGGGGCAAATCCTCGCCAGCACCGACGACGGTCTCTACCTGCGAACGGACTCAGGATGGACGCTGGCCCTCCCCGGTCCCGCGGGGATCCGACCGTTTCCGCTCACCGCAGATGGCACCCAGTGGGCCTACTGCGCACGTAACGAAGTGGGCCGCATCCACCGAACCGAAGGCCGCTACCGTCTGGAGCGGTTCCCCGCTCCAGCAATCGAGGGATCGTTCGGCGGTGTGATCGACAAGGATGGAGTGGTCTGGCTCGAACTCGGGGCCGGGAAATGTGGCCGCTTCGACCCCAATCCCGCGGTCCCGACAGTCCGCGTCTACACGACCGCCGACGGGTTGAGCAGCGGCTGGATCCAGGCCTACACCCTGAAGGGGGAAGTCCGCGTCGGCTCCTCCGGCCAACGCCTTCGTTTCGCTCCGGACCTCGATCGATTTGTCGAGGACACGGCTCAACCCGAAGGCGCCTCGACCATCGCCATCACGGCATCCGGGCGCTCGGCTTACGACGCTCAGGGCAACTATTGGTGTGCAACGGGCGGGTTCGTCTACCGCTTCGCCGCCGGCAAGGGCGGGCCGGTTCCTGGGCTGTTCGGCCTTCGCCCCTACTACATCATTCCCCAGGCAGACGGCATCATCTGGCTCCACCGGGACAATTATCTCTTGCGCTACGATCCGTCGGTCACCGCCCCGGAGCCCCCCCCGCTGCGAGCCCTCATCACACGAGTCGATCTCACGGCCGACGACCGCACTTTGTATCCCGACGGCGCAAGCCTGCCACCCATTCCCTACTCCTCCAACTCGATCGTGGTCCACTTCGTCGCCCCGGGGGTTCCGCTGGGGGCGCCCGCCCACTTCGAGACGCGCATCGAGGGAGGTGCCGAAGGGTGGTTGCCCGCCGGCACAGCAGGCACCGCGATGCTCAACCGGCTCAAGGAGGGACGCTACGTGTTCCATGTCCGTCCCGTCCGCGGCAGCGAGATCGGAGAGGAGGCCAGCGTCGCCTTCACCATCCTGCCCCCTTGGTACCGCACCTCCACGGCCTATCTGGCCTACGTGCTGTCGTTCGTGGGCGTCATCGGCGCGCTGCTCTGGGGGGCCACCTACCTGGAGCGACGCGAGAAACGCCGCCTCGAGCAACTCGTCGGCGTGCGCACCGCCGAACTCCACGCCGCCAACACCCGTCTCACCGACCAAGTGGCGGAGACCCGCGAAAAGGCCGCCGATCTCGCCGTCAGCGAGGAACGTTATCGGCAGCTCGCCGCCGATCTCGAGCGCCGGGTGGAAAACCGCACCGCCGAGCTCGACCGCGCCAACCGACAGCTCAACGCCTCCAATACCCTCCTCAACGACGCCAACGCCCAGCTCAAGACCGCCAAGGAGGCCGCCGAGACCGCCGACAAGGCCAAGAGCGCCTTCCTCGCCAACATGAGCCACGAGATCCGCACCCCGCTCAACGGCGTCATCGGGATGGGCCACATCCTCCTCGGCACCCGGCTCGACGCCGAACAACGCGACCTTGTCGACACCCTCATCTTCAGCGGCGAGACCCTCCTGTCCGTCATCAACGACGTGCTCGACTTCTCCAAGATCGAGGCCGGCCGCCTCACCATCGAGACCATCGACTTCGACCTCCATGAGCAATTCGAGCGCACCCTCGAGTTGCAGGCGGCCGCCGCCCGCAAGAAGGGCCTCGACCTCGTGCTCGATTACGATCCGTGCATCCCCCGCCGCCTGTGCGGCGACCCCGTGCGACTGCGCCAGATCGTCCTCAACCTCCTCGGCAACGCCATCAAGTTCACCGAGAAGGGCGAGGTCGTCCTGCGCGTCCTGCCCGTCGAGCCGCTCGCCGCCGGCCTCGTACGTATCGAGGTCCAGGACTCCGGCATCGGCATCTCCCCCGAGACCCAGGCCAATCTCTTCCAGCGTTTCTCCCAGGCCGACAGCTCCACCACCCGCCGCCTACGGCGGCACCGGCCTCGGCCTGGCCATCTGCCGCCGGCTCGTCGAGCTGATGGGCGGGGAGATCGGCGTCGTCAGTACCCCGGGCGAAGGCGCCATCTTCTGGTTCACCATCCCGCTCGTTCCAGCCACCACGGTCGCCCCGCCGCCGGTCATCACCGATCTGGCGGGGTGCCGAGCCCTGGTCGTCGACGACACCCCCACCAACCGCAAGGTATTCCGCCACAGCCTCGAGGCCTGGGGCATCCACCTCTCCGAGGCCGAGTCCGGCGCCGCCGCCCTGCGCGAACTCACCCGCGCCACGGCCGCGGGCCAGCCCTACGAGCTCGTCCTGCTCGACCACCAGATGCCCGAGCTCGACGGCCTCGGCGTGGCCCGCGCCATCCTCGACACGCCCGGGCTCGGCCAACCCGCGGTGCTCCTGCTCACCTCCCAGGGTGAGCGGCCCCCGGCCGAGCAACTGCAGGCGCACGGCATCTTCGCCTGCGAGTTCAAACCCATCTCGGAGTCCCGTCTGCATGACCTCGTCCGCCGAGCCCTCGCCGCCTCGGGCGTGAAACCCGCGCCTCGCCACAGTGCCGCCGCCACCGCCACCCCCGCGGCCGCCACCACCAAGGCCGCTCGCATCCTCGTCGCCGAAGACAACGTCGTGAACCAGAAGGTCGCCCTGCGCTTCCTCAAGGGCCTCGGCCACTCCGCCATACTGGCCGTCAACGGCCGGGAGGCCCTCGACCTG
>JAGVUB010000199.1 GCA_019136515.1 Verrucomicrobiota bacterium | reverse complement strand
GCCGGCCGCCGCGGGTTGCCCGGAAGGAGCCGGCGCGGGTGACGCCGCGGCCGCGGAGCGGGGGGCGGGGGAAGTTTTTTGGCCGAAGAGCGAAGCGAAGAAGCCCACGCCACCGTGGCTAGCGCGGCGGGGCGGCGAGGCGAGGGCTTTTTTCGCACTCGGCGGGCCGGGGGCGAATTTACGCTGCGTTCAGCCTCGCCAACGCCGCGGGGCCTCCTTACCTCGACCGTCGCCATGAATACCCGCTTCATCGTAACCGAGTTTGGCGACGTCAACAACGGCTGGGCCCAGGCGACGGGCACCGTGCAGAAAGCGATCAACATGGCCGGCACGGTCGGCGGCGGCACGGTGGTGTTCCCGCGCGGCGTGTTCCGCTGCGGCACGCTGGAGATGCGCTCCAACGTCACCCTCGAGCTGACCAACGGCGCCGTGCTCCTCGCCTCGCCCGACCTCGAGGAGTACCGGCCGATCGCCGAATCGCACGGCGACCGCCATCCCTACCACCTCATCGTTGCCCGCGGTTGCGAGAACATCGGCATCTGCGGCCCCGGCGTGATCGATGGCAGCGCGAACGAGTTCTGGGAGGACGCTTCCAACCCCCGCGCCCCCATCAAGGTCAAGCGCCGCCTCGTCACCCCGCTCATCGAGTTCGTCGACTGCAAGGACGTGCGCATCTCCGAAATCTTCATGCGCAACTCGCCGGGCTGGACGCTGCACCTGCAGCGCTGCGAGCGCGCCTGGATCCATTGCGTGCGCATCGAGAACGACCTGCGCGCGCCGGACAGCGACGGCATCGTGATCAACGGCTGCCGCGAGGTTTGGGTGCGAGACAGCTCGATCACGACCGGCACCGACGGCATCGCCCTGAAGGCTTGGCGTGACTCCGCGCCCTGCGAGCGCGTGACGGTGAGCCGCTGCTACATCCGCGCCCATGGCGCGGCCCTGGTCTGCGGCCCGGAGAGCGGGCACCCGATCCGCGACATCGTCTTCAGCGATTGCGTGCTGCACCACAGCCACACCGGCGTGGCGCTGCACGCCGTCGAGGGCGCGCCCATCGAGGAGGTGCTCGTGCACGACATCACCGTCGACACCCGCTGCGAGCTGCTCGACTCCCGCCCGCTGGTGATCAACGCGCGGCCGCTCGACACCGCCGTGGGCGTGACCCCGGCGGTGCGCGGCGTGACGGTGCGCAACCTGCGCGCGATCACCGACGGGCGCATGCTCATCGCCGCGAGCAACGGCGGCACGATCGAGGACATCCGCCTCGACGACGTGACGCTGCGCTACCCGCTCGTCGAGAAGACGGCCCGCTACCTCGAGCCCGCCATGATCGAGGAACGTATCGGCAGCCCGGAGGCCCGCCAGGTGGCCGCCGCGCTCGTGGCCGAGAACGTGCGCGACCTGCGCGTGACGAACTTTGACGTGCGCTGGCCCGCCGCGCCGGCCCCCGCCGAGTGGCTGCCGGAGTGGAAACGCCTGCGCAACACCGCCGAGATCCTGCCGCGCGACGGCTGGCTTGCCGCCGCGACCCCTGCCGTACCCGCGCTCTGGTTGCGCGGGGTCGACGGCACGGTCGCCACCAAGGCGCAGGGCTGCCACGGCGCGCCGGCGATCGACGCCCGGGACTGCCGGCTGGACTGAGGCGCGCCGGCGCGGACGACGGACGAGCGCCCTTGCGCCCGGGCGTGCGCGCCGCCTCGGCGCTGGCCAAACGGCGGCATTGCCCTAGGGTCGCGCCATGACGTCGCGCCAGCAGCCGCCCCCGCCGACCAAGCGCAAGCCCGCGTATCCGATCGCGCCGGCGCTGCGCGACTACCTGGTGCGCTACCACCGCGACCTGGAGCTGCCGGTGCTCTACCGCGACCTGATGCACTTCCGGGAGTCGATCCCGCTGGAGGGGCCGGACGGCGAGCCGACGCTGTGGGAGGTGGTGATGTACGACCGGCACGAGATGGAGCGGCTCAACGCCGCGCTGTGCCGGCTCTACGCACTGCTGCGCGTGCAGGGCGACCTGTCGGTGATGCAGCACCTCTACGTCGACCGGATCGACTACTGCACGTTCGGCAACTCGCTCCCTTTCCGCATCCGAATTGTCAATTCATACAACGACAACCAGGACTACTTCTACCTGAAGAAGGCGGATGCCTCGCGGGTGTTCGGCCTGGAGCTCGAGCACCTGCTCTCGCCCAACCGCATGAACTTCTTCACCAGCGGCGACACGCTGGTGGAGGAGCACGTGATCGGCATCCCGGGCGACGTGTTCATCGACAAGTGGCTGCACCGCGGCGACCTCAAGCCGATCCGCGTGGCCAAGGAGCTGGTGAAGTTCAACGAGCGCTGCTTCGTGCGCCTGCTCGGCGACATGCGCGCATACAACTTCGTGGTGCTGGTGGTGCCCGACTTCGACGAATCCACGATCCGGTTTCGTGCGATGGACTTCGACCAGCAATCGTACAGCCCGCGCAAGAACTTCTACCTGCCGCAGTTCTTTCCCGAAAACCGCCATCTGGCGCTCTTCTGTCTGCAGCACCTCAACCCGACCGTCGTGCTCCAATACCAGCACGAGGAGCAGACGCTCATTCTCCAGCGCGCCGACCTGATCCGGCAGCGGCTCGACCAGTTGCTCGAGGCGATGGTGGCGCAGGAGCTGGCGCCGGCGGCGCACGTGGAGCAGTTGCGGGCGGGCTTGGCGGAGCACTACCGGAACCCGGATTTTCTCGGCTGCACCTCGATGGGCGATTTGGTCCGGGAGAGCCTCGCGACCGTGCGGCGCAACCTCAAGCGGACCACCGGCCCGGGCCCGGATTCCGCGCGGGACTTCGCCTTCAAGGATTGAGCGGGAACCCGGAGACAGGAGACCGGAACCCGGAGACCGGAAACCGGAAACCGGAAGCTGAAGACAGCGCGGGCGACGGAAGCGGGCAACGATGCACTCACGCGCATCGCGACGGAGAGACTCGCTGTGTAGCGGCATTCGTGAGAACGCCGGATGGTGCCCAAACCGGGCGCGCCTACGCGGCGGCGGTGAGCGCGAGCAGGTGGGAGAGCTTGTCGCGCAGCGCCTGGCGGGCGCGGTAGAGCCGGGTCTCCACGCCGCGCTCGGAGCAGCCGACGGCGGCGGCGATCTCGCGGTAGCTCAGGCCCTCGTAGGAGTGGAGGAGGAAGACGGTCCGCTGGTCGTGCGGGAGCTCGTCGACGGCTGCGCGCAGGGCGGCGATGCGTTCGCCCCCTTCGGCGGAGACGGCGGGATCCGGCCCACCGGCCGGCAGTGTGGAGCCGAGGCCGGGGGAGCCGTCCGCATCGGGGATGTCGATGGACTCGGAAGGGTGGCGGCGGCGCCAGCGCAGCCGATGACGGCAAAGGTTGGCGGTGATCGTGAAGATCCAGGCGGAGAAATTGGACCCCGGGACGAAGTCGGCGCGTTTGTGGTAGATGCGCACGAAGGTCTCCTCGACGACCTCGTCGGTGTCGGTGGGGTTGAGCAGGTAACGATAGGCGAAACTGCGCAACGGGCCTTCCCAGCGCTCCATCAGCTCGTCGAGCGCGGAGTCGCGGCCGGCCACGAGGGAGGCCATGAGGGCGAGGTCTTGGGCGGAGTCGGCGGGCATCGCCTGGGTGCGGGGTTGGGCGATTCGGGTGTGAGGGACGGCGCGGCGGGCGCTCAGCGGCCCGGGGGGGCGAGCTCGATGCCGTTGCGCACGAGGGCGAAGTACCGGTCTCGTTGCTCGGCGGTCATGGTCTCGGCGACCGAATAGACCAGATCGAGCGTGAGGGTGCGGCATTGGTTGCGGGCCCTGCGATTCGTCTCCTTGGCCTGGTGATAGGCGATGAAGTCGACCTTGTCGCTGGAGCGGCGGACCTCCTCGAGGCGCTGGAGTTCCTCGCGCGTGGTGCGCAGCACGGAGAACAGCCGCTCGAGCTCCGGACCGGTGCGGTCGTGCAGGGCGCTGATGCGCTGGTACTGTTGGTCGTCGAGCGCAAACTCCGTGCGCATCCACGCCAGATTGTGCGCGAGGCGGTTTTCGACGGCCGGCCGGCGGAACGCGTAGAACCCGATGTGGGTCGCGGCGCCGGCGACGAAGCCGAGCAGGACGACGAGCAGGAAGCGTTTCACGGTGGACCGCCGGCGGAGTCGCGCAGCAGGGGGTTGATGGTTTGGAGATACACGGCGGCCATCTGGGCGATGTCGCGCATGGGGGTGCGGCTGGCGCGCAGTTCGGCGCTGATCAGGCCGAGGGCGATGCAGGCGGCCACCCAGCCGACCGCGGCGCGTTGGCGAACCAGGGTCGCGAGGGACTCGCGCCAGAATTGGATGAAGCCCGGGCGGCGCGTCTCGGTGGCATCGATCCGGGCCCAGACCCGGCGGCGCAGGTCGGTGCGGGCCGGAGGAGTGTCCTTCCAGGAAGAGATGAGATCGTCGAGCGGATCGTGCGAGTTGGTCATGGTCTTTATCCGCCAGGGGCTGCGGTCGGCACAGTATAAGCCCTCGTCCTGGAAAAGCCCTTCAAACTTTCTCCCACTGCGGATTTCGCGTCGCGGACACTGGCTGGCAGGCGGAGTTGGCCGGCGGCGGCTTGCGCGGCGGGGGCGGGATGCCAGTCTGGACGGCACGATGCGCAACGCCGCGTTTCCCGAGCCCTATCCGTTCCCCGATCCGGCGCTGGCCGACGAGGACGGCTTGGTCGCGCTCGGGGTGCCGGTGACCCCGGCGAACCTGCGGGCGGCGTATGCCCGGGGGATCTTCCCGTGGCCGTTCTCCCCGCGCCACGCGGTGCCGTGGGTGAGCCCGGGGGAGCGGGCCGTGCTCGAGTTCGACCGGCTCCATGTGCCCAAGACGCTCCGACAGGCGCGGCGGCGCAGTGCGTGGACGTTCACCCTCGACCGTGACTTCGAGTCGGTGATGGCCGCCTGCGCGGCGGCGCGCCGGCCCGGGCAGCGGGGCACGTGGATCACGCTGGCGATGCGCGCCGGCTACGCGGCGCTGCATCGCGACGGCGGAGCCCACAGCGTGGAAGTGTGGGATGGCGAGCGGCTGGTGGGCGGGCTCTACGGGGTCGATGCCGGTGGGCTGTTCACCGGAGAGAGCATGTTTCATCTCGAGCCCAACGCCTCGAAACTGGCGTTGCTGCACCTCATCGACCATCTCGCGGCGCGCGGGGCCACCTGGATCGATATCCAGCAGCTCACGCCGCATTTCGAGGTGCTTGGGGCGCGGGTGTTGCCGCGCGACGAGTTTCTGGGACGACTGGCGCGGGCGCGGGCGGATGGCCTGCGATTGTTCTGAATCTGGCTGCGGCAGGCAACCGAAGGCAACGCCGCCAGCAACGACTTCCAGGCCGCGCGACCGTGGTGCCCTGACGGCGGCTGGACCTTGGCTTTCCAGCGCGGGGCTTGGCCATGCGGTGGGCGGGAAACGAAGAACCCGGTCCGCGCGTGCGGACCGGGTTCCCGATGCGATCTAGTGTGCTACAACCCTACGTTGCTCTGGCTCAACGGGTCTCGGCTTTGGGCGCGGCCGGGACCTTGTCCGGGGCGAAATTGAACTCCTGCACGGCAAACACACGGGTGGGGTAGCCCTTGCGCATCGGGGGAGCGAAGGTCCACTGCTTCACGGCGGCGAGCGCAGCGGCGGCGAACTCCGGCCGTGTCGAGCCCGAGTTGGCTGCGACATGCACCCGTCCCGTCTCGTCGATGAAGAAAGACACGAGGGCGCCACCTTCGACGCGCTGGGCCTTGAGATCAGCCGGGTACTCCGGCACCACGAGGTTCACCGGCTCCGGGATCGCATCCAGTTCGCTCAGCCGACAAAGGGAGGTGCCGACCCCGAGGTTCTGGCGGCCGAAGAAGGCGTTGACCGTCTCATGGAAGTCGCCTTGCACGACCAGCAGGCCTTCGTTGCGGAAATTGATGCGCAAGTTGAAGCGCTGCGGCAGTGCGTTGGGGTCCGCGGCGGGGCGGAACCTCCAGTTGCGGATGGCGGCCTCGGTGGTTTCGGCGAACTCCACGCGGCTGTACTCGCTCACGAAGGTCTCGAGCAGGGTGCCGTCGGCGGCGACGAGCAGCTGGATTTGGACGTAGCCGTCGAAGACGCTCTTGTTGCGCAGCTGGACGGGGAAGATGGGCTCGACGTAGTGCTCGATCCGCATCTCGGCCCCGAGCGCACGCGGCGGGGGAGTGTTTTGGGCGTGGGTCGTGGCCGCCAGCGGAGCGGCGGCGAGCAGGAAGAGTAGTGGATGGTATTTCATGATTGGCCTCTGGAGCGATCAATCCCGCGGCACGCCGGATTCCCGCCCCCATGGCGTCGATTTGCCGGCGAATCCGTTTTTCCCGACTTTCCTTCCCGGCCCGCGCCGCCAACGCTCCGTGGCCGGGCGCCCCTCCGGCGCCACCCCACCCGCCCCATGAAAACTGTATCCGTTTTTCTTTTTGCCCTCTGCCTCCTGCCGGCGCTGCGGGCCGATCCCGTGGGTGCCGGCCGCCGCGACGAGCGGTCCCGGCCCGACACCGGCCGCGTGGTGCTCTACTCCGGCGAAAACTTCGACGGCGTCTCCGTCGAGCTGCTGCCCGGCGCGGAGATCGCCAACCTCGCCGACCTCCGGTTCTCCGACGGGCGCAAGGTCGACGATCGTATCTCCTCGGTGCGCGTGTTCGGCGACCTGACAGTCACGTTGTATTCGGATCCCGGTTTCTCGGGCGATGTGCTCGAGCTCGCCGACGGCGCTCCCCGGCTCGGGCGGGTGCCGCGGCGCGGCCGCAACTGGGACAACTGCCTGAGCTCGGTGCGCGTCTCCGGTGGTCGGCGCGACGGGCGTGGCCCGGCGGGCTGGGATCGCGACCACGACCGCCGGCCGGACGGCATGCGCGGATCCGAAGACCGGCCCCGTCGGCACGACGGCCCGTCCGGTGCCGACACCGAGCGCCTTGTCACCCGGGTTTTCCGCGACCTGCTGGCGCGCGAACCCAACGAGGCGGAGCTCCGCAAGTACTGCGACGCCGTCGAGGAGGCGGGTTGGGGCCGCGACGAAATCTGCGACGACCTCCGGGCCGGCCGCGAGTACCGTACCCGGGAGGCGAATGCGCTCATCGAACGGGTCTACCGCGAGATGTTCGGCCGCGAGGTGGATGCCCCCAGCCGCAACGTCTGGCTCAAACGGCTGGTTGAGAAGGGCTGGGACGAGCGCCGCTTCCGCGCGGAGATGCGCAAGTTCGACGAGTACCGTGTCAACCAGGAGCGGCGCGCCCCCGAGGGACGGAAGCCCTGATCAGGCGCGCACCGTCGCGGAGCGCCAGATCGCCAGCAGCGCCGCATAATCGGCATCGCGCGTGGAGCTGGCGATGCGGTGCTCGTAACGGTCGGCCTCGCGCAGTTCCGCCAGCGCCGTCTGCATGCGACGCTCGACGTCCGCCGGATCGTCGCCGCGGCCCGCGAGCCGGGCGCGCAGTTCGTCGATCGTGGCCGGGGCGACGAAGACGGTCGTGAGCGCGCGGCGCAGGGTCGGGTCGTTCTCCGCCACGGCGCACACGCTGCGCACGCCCTGCACGTCGATCGCGGCGATGAGGCTTTTGCCGGAGGCGAGTCTTTCCAGGACGGTGCGCCGCAGTGTGCCGTAGCGGTTCTGGCCATGGACGCAGGCCCATTCGAGGAACTCGCCGCGGGCGATGGCGGTGTCGAACTGCGCGGGTGTGAGGAAGTGGTAGTGGACGCCGTCGATCTCGCCCGGGCGCATCGGCCGGGTGGTGGCGGTGACGACGCGCTCGATCGCGGGATGCTCGGCCACGAGGCGTTCGCAGAGTGTGGTCTTGCCCGAACCGGCGGGCCCGGCGAGGAGGAGGAGGACGGGATGCGACGGGGCGGCGGGCATGGCGGCGCGAGGCGGCGGGGTGCGCTGCGTTCAGTACGTGAACGCGAGGATCGAGAGCAGGAGCCCGTAGCCGGCGAGCAGGGCGCCGAGCGCTTTCGGGCGGCCGGGGCGGGCGAAGAGCCAGCCGAAGAAATCGCGCAGTCGGTACGGATAACCGCCGAGGTAGATCGCGGTGGCGATCGCGAGGTAGACGGCGCCGACCATGAACAGCCGCTGCGGGTGGCTCCATTCGGCGTAGGCGGCGTAGAGCAGATCGCCGGCGCCGAGCAGGGCGAGGATCGCGAGGCCGCGCACTGCGAGGAAATCGGGTGCCTGGGTGAAGCTCAGGATGGCCACCGCGCCGAAGGCGATGAGGAGGATCGGCTTGGGCAGGAGTTCGTCGGCGGCGCCGAGGTGGAAGAGCCGCCAGAGAAACCAGAGCGAGCCGGCGCCCATGAACAGCCAGGCGGCGCGGCGGGAGCGCGGCAGGGCCTTGGCGGTGGCGCCTACGGCAGGGCCGTTCCAGAGCAGAAGCGCGCCGAGGGCGAGAAGCAGAAGGCCGGGCAGGAGCGTGGCGGTGAGCAGCGACATGGAAATTGTTCTTGTTCTCTTACTCGCTCCCGTTCGGGGCCGTCGAGCCCTCATTCCGGCGCGGCGGAGGTGGCGGCCTGTGTGAGCGGGATTCGCGCTGAGGAGACGACGGCGGAACTCCGTGCCATGGCGCGCGCATGGGCGCGGGCCGGTGCTTTGCGTGGAGCAGATGAGGCCCCCCCCCCGATGCATTGACTTCGCGAGGACGTGCCTTTTCGGGGGGCTCTCGCTCGAGTGCCTGCTGCAGATGAGCGTATAGGCTCCGGTTGTCGCCCCGGCTCGGCGTACCGCCTGATTCTGTTCTTGTCCGATCCGCACGGCGCAACGATGCTTCGGGTGCCCCTTGGGGTGCGGATTGGTGGAGGCAGCAGCCAGCCCTGCTGTTTCCCGCCGCGCACCGGAACCCGAAACACTCTGCCCGAACCAACCCGCGCCGCTCCGAGCGGCCTGCGATTTCATGCGCCCCATCATCGCCCATGCGCCACAGGATGGCTCCGTCCGCCCAGCTTCGCCCGCCCACCGGCGGCTTCGCGACGGCATGACCCTCATCGAGGTCATGCTGGCGATGTTCGTGCTGGTCTTCGTGTTCGGCGGCGTCCTCGGCACTCTGGTGCGCGCCGCAGCGCTTTCGCGCGACTCCAAGGTCACCTATCGTGAGACCGCGATCGCCAACGATCTGGTCGAACGCATGCGTTCGATGACGTTCGCCGAGCTGAAGACCGAGCTGCAGAGCGGCAATGCGGCGCTCGGGGTCACCGTGCATGCCACCAAGGCGAACACCACCTGTGGCGAGGTGCCGCCCACCACACCCAGCGGCGCCGGCACCGGCCCGGTGCTGGCGGGCGCCTACACGTACCGCTGGGAGCGCACCTGTACCGACTTCGCTGCCGATCCGTTGCGGGTGGTCGTGCAGGTTTGGCCCGAGGGCTTCGAGGCCAAGCGAATCACGATCGTCACGCACATCTCCGCCTCCGGCCTCATCAACAAATAGGCACGATGAACCTCCACTCCCGGATTCTCCCCGCCCGGCGGTTCGCCTCCCGCACCGCGTTCACGCTCGCGGAGGTGGTCATCGCGATGACCATTTTCGCCATCGCGATGGCCGGCGTGCTGTCCGTGTTCCTGGGTACGCTGAAGTCGACCCACGCCATCGCGGATGCGGTCGATTTGAATGGTCGGTCCCGGTTTGTGCAGGAGCGATTGCTCTTCGATCTGCGTGCGATCACCGAGGTTTCGGCGATCAACTCGGCCCTGAGCGCTGGCGAGGTCGGGAAGATCTTCGCCAACTACACCGGCACCGAGGTGTCGCACTGCTTCCGCTCCTTCACGAGCAAGGTCGAGGAATACAATGGCACGGGCACGATCGAGGTCACCTATGCGATCGTCGACGATGGCGTCTCGTCCACCGGCAAACCGCGGAAGGCGCTCCAGCGTACAGTCGACGGCAAGAGCCGGAAGGTGCTGACCAACCTGCAGGACGGCTGCTTCACGTTCTACACCCGCAACAGCAGCACCGGTACGTTGGCTTCGCTCGGATCGGACAAGGGGGCGGCAGCCAACGCGATCCGTTTCGCCTTCCTGCCGCAGGGTCGTGGCCCGCTCGTCCCCGGCGAGAATGACCCATCCTGCTCGGCCGTCGTCCAGTTGCGCTACCCCTCCTTCAAATCGAAATGATTCCCATGGAACACTCCAAGAAAGGCTCGGCCCTGCTCGCCGCGATATTGCTGTCGGCCATCTTTCTGGCCGCCGTGGCCGCCTTGTTGACGGTTGCGCACAACGAGTACCGCGGCTCGTTGAAATCCTACTACAACACGGCGGCTTTCAGTCTGGCCGAGGCGGGCGTCGACCGGGCGGCTTCGTTCATCGCCGCCGGTTTTCCGGGCGCCAACACCACGATCGTCGCGGCGTGGCCGGCCAGAACGGCCGCTACCACGCCAGGCTGGTACAAGATCGCCGGATCGGACGCCTATCGCGGCTACTTCCACGAGAGCTTGGAGAAGGGGCGGACCGGAGAGTATTACATCATCTGCACGCCCTCGGCCGGCGCCTCGCAGGAGTACGCGGTGTATTCCCTCGGCATCGTGAAAAGCGGGACGGGCAAGATCGCCATCAACGCCGAACGCGCCATCAAGGTCGTCCTTGCCCAGAAGGCGGGTTCCGGCGCCGGGCAGGGTTACGCGCTGGCCGCCATCACCTCCATCACCGCGGGGCAAGCCACCACCTGGCCCTTCAAGGCCGGGGACAGCACCGGCTTTGTCCGCATCGGAAGCTTCGACAGCTGGAAGAACAAAAAGGTGGACCCGTCCACGGGGCGGAAGGTCTTCGACGAACCCGATTGGTACACGGAAATGAAGCTTACCAACCCGGTTTTGGCTCAGGGAGAAAGCGCCGGCACAAATTTCGGGGACAAGGCGCTGGTCGGCGTCAAGACGGGGACCCTCCATCTCAACAACACCATTCTCTACGGCACGGCCGCGGCCTCGACCGGTGCCTCCATCGCGACGACCAGCCACTATAGCGCGGACGGTAAGAGCGTCGTCGATGACACCAATGGCACCACCATCGTCAATCTGGCGATCGCGGCGCTCAACAAGTTCGCCTACCGGGGCATGAATGCTGATGCGCTATCCAATCAGATGAGCGCCTACCGCATCGGCGTGGACGACAGCGAGGGCGTCCTCGCGAAGAACTCTCGCCTGGTGAACAACTATGCCATCCCGGACTCGGTCTTCGAAGTTCCGACCCTCCCCGCCGACTTCGCCAGCACGAAGATCACGGCCACCCTGGACCAGAATGCCGAGGAGCTCACCTTAGCCGGGGGGAATTACGAGTGCCCGCAATCGATGGGCCGCCTGCAGAAGATCACCGTCATGGGCAAAGCCGTCCTGCATGTCACCGGCGCCATCAACAGCAACTCCCCGCTGCTCCTGGACTTCGCCGACGAGAACTCGTCGCTGCGGATCGTGGCCGACAGCACCGTCAGTTTGAAGCTCGCGCCCAACTCGTCCTACCGTGCCAAACAGCTCGAGATCGGCCTCACCACGAGCGCCGGGCTGACCATCAATCTCGACAACAGCACGACGGGGTTCACGGGAATCATCAAAGCCCCGCTCTCCACCGTGCAGTTCTCGGGAGACTCCAGCCGCGACGACTCGGTCGCCGGGCAGAAGAAGCGCCAGCAGATGCGCGGGCAGATCATCGCCAACTCGATCAACCTGCCCGGCTCCTGCAATCTCGACGTCCTCTATGATGTCCAGATCGGTGGCGGCGACGACGACGGGACCACCTTGTCCCTAGCGAGTTGGCGGCAGATCCTTCCTTCCGAGTTCACCAAGGCCGCCGCTTTGTAAACCCCGCTGTGCGGCCGGGGTCGTGCGCGGCGCGAACCCCGGTCTCTTGTTGCCGGCCGCGACGAGGCCGGTCTCCGAACCTCACTGCCATCGTGGCGCCGGCCTCCGTGCCGGCGAAACCCACCCCAGCGCCAAGCGCCGCCGCATGCTCGTCGAGTGCCTGCTCGAGAAGGTGATCGTCGTCCGCGAGAAGCCCGCACCCGCGCCCCGCTGGCACCTGCGTTGTCCGGTCTGCTGGCCAGCAGACCGAGCAGTTCACGCTGGTCGTCGTCGGCCGGCTCATGCCTTCACGCGCGCCCCCATGAAGCCGCCCACCGACTCCGTCTCCCTGGTCGGGCTTTCCGCCGCGTGGCGCGAACGCGCTTTACGCGACCAGCCACCGCTTTGCGCCCGCGTGCCCGTTCTTCGGCGACGTCACCTTTCCGCCGCCACCGGATCCCCACCGGCGACCGTTCACCGTTCACCGGTCACTGGAAATCCGGCTCATTCGGACGTCGTATGGCAACCAAACCTCGGAGGCACGCCTGTGCCGTAGATTCTTCCGCACGGGAGAACGCCGCGATGCCGTCCGCCTGACAACTCTGCCGTACGGCAGAGCGGAAAACACAAAGCGCATAGTCGACGTCCTCGCCGCGCGCTCCGTTCAGTCCTTCGGTGATTGAGGCTTCGTCTCCGGTCCGCCGTTCAATCCGGCCTGCCCTGCGGAGCCTCCGGCGAAGCAGGGGCTTGTTCAACAATGGTCGTGTTCACCGCTCCGCTGCGCTCCGGGCGAACACAACCCTCAAGGTTAGGCTTCCGTCTTTCTGGCTTTTCCGAAGAGCCCGAACGCCAACGCCAGAACGATCCCGATCCAGAGCACCGATGGACCAAACGTGCGGTGCATGAAGTGGATCGCTGTGAAGACCGGATTCGAACCTTCGTTCCGGACGATTTGGAGCCCGATCAAAGACCTCATGAACGCTTGATTCAGCAGATAGAGCGACAGACCGGCAATGAACCAAGGCAGCTTCGGCGCCTTCTTCGTGAAGTGGGCGACCGTGGCCAAGACTAGGGCGATGATCGCCAGCATAAGCGGCAGGTACTCTTGGAGCAGCGGGGTGAAGGCGCGCATATGTTGGGTTCTTTGCCTAACGTCTACGAGTGAGCCACGGCGGTCCGTGGACGGTGATTGGAAGGCGGACACTTTCCCGCCGTTGGCTCTGATCGCTTGATGAACCAACCCTCAAGGTTCGCCCTTCTCTTCATAGGCGCGATTTCAGGTCCTCGACAGACTTCTTCCACGCCTCGAAGCTTTTCGATTCCTCCCATCTCCTCCATAAGGGGTCAGGTTTTACCCTTTACCTTTAGCGAGTTTGGCCAGCCACTCGCCGCCCCGGCCGGTTCCGCGCCGCAGCAGGCCCAAGGCGCTCGGCCAGCCAGCCGTTGCTCACATCAGTGGTCGCCTTCAGATGCGCGGCCACCGCCACCTTCCACGCGGCGCTCTTGGCCGCGGCATCCGCGGACTGCCGCGCGGCGACCGGCAGCTTCGCCAGCGCCGCCGCGCAGGCCAGCTCCCAGCGCATCCGCCGGACCTCTTCCGCACCGTGTTGCTCCAACGCCCGCGCCGACTCCGGCACTTTGTGCGAGACCACCAGATCCGCCTTGAAGCCCGAGGTCCCCAGCGCCCAGCCCTTGCTCAGGTTCACATAGGCCGCATTCTTGCCCGCCGGACCGGCTTCCGCCTGCCATTCCAGATGCCGCGCATAGGCGGCCCAGCCGGCCTTGGTGTCCGCCAATCCACCGGCATCCTCCAGCGCCGTCTGCACCCGCAGGAACGCCGGCCGCATCTTCGGCCGCCACAGGTACCAGTAGCTGGAGAACCGCACCTGCGGCAGCTGCGCCACCGTGGCCACCCCCGCCCGCACCGGGTTAAGGTGGATGTAGTCGCACAACAGCCCCAGCGCCGCCCCCTCCTCCACCGCCAACGCCTTGTAGCGCCCCTGGAACAGATGCCCCCGTTCACCGCGCAGCCGGTTGAACCGGTTGGCGAACGTCGCCTGCAACCACTGCATCCCCACGACGAGGTTCCCTTCCGGCGTCTCCAACGCCAAGTGGTAGTGGTTGCGCATCACCACGTAGGCGTGCAGCACCCACCCGTGCTTCGCGCACGCCTCGAACACGCAGTCCTCGAACGCCGCCTTCGTCTTCTCCGTCGCGAAGATGTC
>JAGVUB010000195.1 GCA_019136515.1 Verrucomicrobiota bacterium | reverse complement strand
GCCGCGCGCGCCGCCGCCCTGCGCGAGTGGCAACAACTCGCCGCCGCCGCCTGCGCCGCCGACCACGCCGCGCCGGCGCCCGAAGCCTTCGCCGCCGCCGTCCGGCGCGAATTCGTCGGCGCCACCGCCGACCACGTCGCCGTTTGGGAACGTCTGTGGCGCGAAGCCGACGCCACCCTCTACGGTCGCCAGACCGCCCTGCCCACCGACTGGGCCGTGCGCGCCCTCGCCGCGCACAACGCCGCACGCCTGCGCCGCTGCTCCTTCTTCGCGCCCCTGCACCCCTCCAACCTCTGGCCACTCCCCCTCGTGGCGTTGCTGCTCCTCGCGGCCCCGCCCCGCGCCGAGGCCGCCGGCGCCGCCGAGGAGTCATATCGGCGCGCCGAGTTCGCCAACGCCGAACAGACCTGGCGCGCCAGCCTCGCCGTGGCACCCGACGACTGGAAGCTCCACCACAACCTCGGCCTCGCCCTCGCCCAACAGGACCGCTGGTCCGAAGCCGCCGCCCAGTGGAGCGTCGCCTTCCTCGCCGCACCGCGCGACCCGTCCGTGCGCTGGCACCTTGCGCTCGGGCTCGAACGCGCGGAGTTCACCCAACCCCAGTTCGCCGCGCTCTCCGCCGGCGCCGGCCTCTCCGGGCTGGCCCGCCTGGCCCCGCCGGCCAGTTGGCAGCGGATCGTCGTGACGGGCAGCGCGCTCCTCGGCCTCGCCCTCGCCGCGGTGCTGCTCGCCCGCCATTTCCCGCGGCGGCGCGGCTGGCTCGATGGTGCCGCAGCCCTGCTCGCGTTCGCCGGCGTGCTCGCCCTCGCCACCGGCCTCACCGCACTCCGTGAATACGGCCCGCTCGCCCATCCCGACGCCGTGTTGGTCTGGAAGGCCGCCGAGTTGCGCAGCGTCCCGACCGAGGCCGGCGAGCAGAAGCCGGAGCCGCTCGCCGCCGGCACCATCGCCATCTGGCAGAAATCCTTCCTCGGCTGGGACCAGCTCCTCTTCCCCAACGGCCAGACCGGCTGGACCCGCCGCGAAAGCCTCCAGCCGCTCCACCCTCGCCCGGGCCGGCGCGACTGAACCTACTTTCAGCAGACGACAGAAGGGAACGAAGGGAACAAAGGCCCCGGGCCAGAGTGAGGACCGAGCTCGCGAAGTGCCGGATCTCGGTACACCCGCCGGATGAGGACTGTTGTTTTGCGAGCAGGCATCCGACTCCGCCTCCCTTCGTTCTCTTCGTTGCCTTCTGTCGGTTCCGGTCGCGCTTTCCGGACCGAGATTGCGCATGGCCTATGCGCCGCTCGCATGAGGCGGTTTCATCCGCCGGCGGCGCCGCCGCAGCCGTGGGTGGAAAATGACGTCGCCGCGCACCGCCGCCGCCTTTCGGATTGGTCCCGAGCGCACCGCCGCCCACACTCCGCCCCATGGATCGCCTCCCCGCAGCTCTCTACGCCATCGCCGGACTCATCGGCCGCACCGGCGATCCCCGCGTCGCCAAAGAGTCGATCCTGCGCGAGTGCGTGGACCTCTTCCACGCCGACGCCGGCGGCATCGCCATCCTCGATCCCGACATCAATCTCCTCCTCATCGAGGTGCACCACGGGCTCCCTCCCGGCACCGGTGAGCACGCGCTCCGCCTCGACCAGGGCCTCACCGGCTGGGTCGCGCTCCACGGCAAGCCCGCCCTCGTCGCCGACGTCGCCGACGACCCGCGCTACATCCGCCTGCGCGCCCAGGCGCGCTGCGCGATGGCCGCCCCCTTGGAGTGTGACGGCCACATCCTCGGCGCCATCACGCTCAACTCCGACACCGCCGCCGCCTGGACCGCCGCCGACCTCTCGGCGTTCGCGCAACTCGCCGCCGAGGCCGCCCGCACCCTCCAGCGCATCTGGCTGCTCCGCCAGCTCCAGGAGAAGGCGCGCCAGCTCGAGACCCTCACCAGTGTCGGCCAGTCCCTCGTCTCCAAGCTGCAGTTGCAGGAGCTGCTCGACACCATCACGCGCGAGACCCGCACCATCTTCGGCAGCTGCATCGGCGCCCTCCTGCTCCACCAGCCCGAGGCCGACACCCTCCGCGCCGAGTCGTGGGCCGGCCCCGACGGCTTCGTGCCCCCGCCCAAGGAGGACTGGCCCGCCGACGACTGCCTGGCCACCGCCGTCGTGCGCACCGAGCGGCTCATCGAGTATCCGCATCTCCACGCCGCCGAGGTGCTGGAGCTGCGCGATGTCCCCCGCGAGCCCGCGGTACAGGCCGCCCTGCTCGCCCCCATCGTCGTCGAGGGCGCGGTGATCGGCGTGCTGGCCAGCTACAGCGCGCGCCCGCACCGCCACAACGACGAGGAGAAACGCCTGCTCGGCGCGCTCGCCAACCTCGGCGCCGTCGCCATCGCCAACGCCCGGCTCTACGCGCGCGTCTTCCAGAGCGAGGACACGTTGCGCAAGAACGAGACCCTCACCACGCTCGGCCTGCTCGCCGCCGAGATCGCCCACGAGGTCCGCAATCCCCTCACGGTCATCAAGCTCCTCTACAGCTCGCTGCGGATCGAGTTCGCCGCCGGCGATCCACGGATCAAGGACATGCGGATCATCGGCGAGAAGCTCAACCAGCTCGAGGCCACCGTCACCCGCGTGCTCAACCTCGCCAAGGCCCCCGGCGCCCTCCACTCGCGCTGGCCGCTCGACGAGATCATCACCGACACGCTCCTGCTCGTCCGCCTCAAGCTCCACCAGGGCATGATCGCGGTGCGCTACGAGCCCGCCCCGGAGACGCTCTTCGTCGAGGTCAACAAGGGCCAGATCCAGCAGGTGCTCCTCAACCTCATCCTCAACTCCGCCCACGCCATGCCGGCCGGTGGCCGCATCACCCTGCAGGCCGCCCGCGGCCCCCGCCCCGACGGCACCCCCGGCCTCGTGCTCGACTTCTCCGATACCGGCCGCGGCATCCCCGCCGAGCTGCAGCCCAAGCTCTTCGCCTCCGTGCTGATGGGCCGCACCGACGGCACCGGCCTCGGCCTGGCCATCGTGAAACGCATCCTCCAGAGCCACCATGGCGACATCGAGCTGCTCGCCACCGGCCCGGCCGGCACCACTTTCCGGATCACGCTGCCCCTGGCACCGTAGCCACGGCGCCCCCGGCCGACGGCGACCAGAGGTGCTTTCAGGCTTTCAAGCCTGCCCCCCGATACGTTCTGCTCGCGTCATGCACCGGTTCCGTCTGCTTCCGCTCGTCCTGCTCGCGGCGACAACCGTCCTGCACGCCGCCCCGCCCCCCGCCGTCGACCTCCCCGCCGCCCGCGCGCTCTTCACCGCCCGCCGCGACGCCGAGGCCCAGTCAGCCCTCGACCATCTGCTCCTCGCCGATCCGACCAACCACGAAGCCGTGTACCTGCTTGGCCGCCTGGCCAAACGCCGCAGCGACTGGAAGACCGTGGCCGAGCGCTACGAGCGCTGCACCCAGCTTGCACCGACTGTCGCCCTCTACTGGGCCGACCTCGGCGAGGCCTACGGCAAACTCACCAACAAGGCCGGCGTCTTCCACCAACTCGGGCTCGCGCGCAAGTGCCGCGCCGCCCTCGAGCGGGCCGTCGCCCTCGCGCCCACGGAGCTCGAATACCGCCGCGGGCTGATCGAGTTCTACGAGCAGGCGCCCTTCGTCGCCGGCGGCGGCCGCGACAAGGCCCTCGCCCAAGCCGCCGCGATCGCCGCCCACGATCCCTACGCCAGCGCGCTGGCCACCGGCGGTATCCACGCCCGCGCCAAAGACTGGGCCGAGGCCGAACGTGCCTTCAAGTCCGCCGCCACTCTCCGCCCCGACTCCACCGAGCCCACGGCCGCACTCGGCCTGCTGTTCGCCGACCAGGGTCGCCACGCCGAGGCCTTCGCCGCCTTCGACCAGGTCCTCGCCCGCGAGCCCGGCAACCTTGTCGCGCTCTACCAGCTCGGCCGAGTCGCAGTTCTTTCCGGACAGCGCCTCGGCGAGGGCGAAGCGGCCCTGCGCCGCTATCTTGAGCACCCCACCCACCCGGCCGGCCATCCCACCAATGCCCACGCCCAGTGTCGCCTCGGCGAGCTGCTGGCCCGCCGCGGCGACACCGCGGGCGCCCGCGCCGCCTACGAGGCCGCACTCCGGCTCGACCCCGGTCTGAAGCCCGCCGCCGAGGCGCTCCGCCGGCTCGCCCCGTAACGCGTTTTGCTGTAGCGAAAGCCGCCAGGCTCTCGCCTAGGGGCGAACAGTCGAAGTTCTGGCGAACTTCGCCACGAGAGCCCCCTTCCAGATTCGCACGCCCCAACAGAGCGAAATCCTTGGCGAATCTCGCTGCGGTTGGCGCTCGCCGCTCCGACCGCCGCCGAGCTCCGTGGCCTGGGGCGCTCCTCCCTCGACGAAATCGTCCCCGGGGCTCAGAGCGCGGCGTCGCCGTGCTCGTCGGTGCGGATGCGCACGACGTCCTCGAGCGGCAGGACGAAGATCTTGCCGTCGCCGATCTTGCCGGTCTTCGCGGCGCCGACGATCACGTCGATCACCTTGCCGGCGAGGGCGTCGGCGACCGCGATCTCGACCTTCACCTTCGGCAGGAAGTCGACGGTGTATTCGCTGCCGCGGTAGATCTCGGTGTGACCTTTCTGGCGACCGAAGCCCTTGACCTCGGTCACGGTCATGCCCTCGATGCCGATCGCGGCGAGCGCGTCCTTCACTTCCTCGATCTTGAAGGGCTTGATGATGGCGATGATGAGTTTCATGGAAGCGGTGGTGGCGGGTTGGCGGGGCCGGTTCAGTAGATGTAGCCCTCTTCGCCGTGTTCGGCGAGGTCGAGGCCTTGGCGTTCGACCTCCGGCGCGGCCCGCAGGCCGATCGTCGCCTTCACCAGGTAGGCGATCGCGATCGTGCCGAGCACCGAGAGCACGATCGTCAGTCCCATGGCCTTGAGCTGTTCGAACCAGAGGCCGCCGTCGGTCACGAGGCCGGCGAGACCGTTCTTGGTCGCGGCCGCGCCAGTGAGGTTGGCGTTGACGTCCGCCGTGGCGAGCAGGCCGGTGACGAGCGCCCCCATGGTGCCGCCCACGGCGTGCACGCCGAAGGTGTCGAGCGCGTCGTCGTACTTGAGCCAGCCCTTCAACTTGGTGCAGGCGAAGAAGGGAACCGCACCGGCAAGCAGGCCGATGAGGACCGCGCCGGACACGCCGACGAAGCCCGCCGCCGGCGTGATGACGACCAGGCCGCCGACCGCACCGGAGCAGAAGCCGAGGATCGAGGGGTGCCCGCGGGTAAGCCACTCGAGCATCGGCCAGGTGAAGGCGCCGACCGCGGCGGCCACCGTCGTGGTCATGAAGGCGTTGGCGGCGACCCCGTCGGCGGCGAGCGCGGAGCCGGCGTTGAAGCCGTACCAGCCCGCCCAGAGCACGCCGGTGCCGACCATGCAGAGCACCATGCTGTGCGGCGCCATCTTCTCCTTCAGAAATCCGATACGCGGGCCGAGGATGAGGCAGAGCACGAGCGCGGACCAACCGGAGGACATGTGGACGACGGTGCCGCCGGCGAAGTCGATCGCGCGGATCGAGGCCTCCGCGTTCCACACGCCATTCATGCTGCCGGTCGCGCCCCAGACCATGTGGGCGAGCGGGAAGTAGATGAAGACCATCCAGAGGGTGACGAAGGCGAGGATCGCGGAGAACTTCATGCGCTCGGCGATCGCGCCGACGATCAGCGCCGGGGTGATGATCGCGAACATCATCTGGTACATCGCGAAGACGTTGTGCGACACCCAGAAGGCGTAGTCGGTGTTGGGCGCGGAGCCCACGCCCCGCAGGAACAGGAACTCGGTGCCGCCGAGGAAGTGCCCGAGGAAGCTCCCGCTCTCCGTGAAGCTCTTGCCGAAGACGAAGCTGTAGCCGAACGCCCACCAGAGAATCGTCACCAGGCCGGCGATACCCAGACATTGCGCGAGGACCGAGAGCACGTTCTTGCTGCGCACCAAGCCGCCGTAGAAGAGCGCCAGACCGGGCAGCGTCATGAACAGCACGAGCGCCGCGCTGGTCATCATCCAGGCGTTGTGCCCGGGACCGGGCACCCCGGTGAGGGCGGTGCCGGGATCGGCGTTGTTGACGTAGGCCTCGAGCGCCGTGAGGCGCTCCTCCAGTGACGGGGCCGCGGGGGCTTCGGCGGCGCAGGCGCCCCACGAAACGGCGGCCAGACCGAACGCGAGCAACAGGGTGCGAGGAGAGAAAAGTGTGCCGAGCATAGTCCCGACCACTTTAGCAGTCCCGGTGCCAGCGACGCGCCGGCAGGGTATTTTGCGACGGAAACGTCGGTTTCGGGAGGACTATCCTTGGAGACTGGGCGAATTCGACCAGCGAAGCGGCACCGACCACCACGCCTCTGCACAGAGGCCGGCGCCCCCCCAGGAGACGCGCCGGCGGATTGTCTCTGACCCTCGCGCGCCGGCCGCAACCGGCGCGCGAGTCTGTGCCACGTCAGATCGCGGTCTCGCCGCGCTCGTCGGTGCGGATGCGCACGACCTCCTCGAGCGGGAGCACGAAGATCTTGCCGTCGCCGATCTTCCCGGTCTTGCCGGCCTTCACGATGGCCTCGAGCGCCTTGGGGGCGACCGGGTCGGCCACGGCGAGCTCGAGTTTCACCTTCGGGAGAAAGTCGACGGTGTACTCGCTGCCGCGGTAGACCTCCGTGTGTCCTTTCTGGCGACCGAAGCCCTTGACCTCGGTCACGGTCATGCCTTCGACGCCGATCTCGGTAAGGGCGTCCTTCACCTCCTCGAGCTTGAAGGGCTTGATGATGGCGATGATGAGTTTCATCGGAATGAGAGTCTGGATTGGGTTGGGTGGTGGAGCCGGGGCGTGGGGCGCTCGCGCGGGCGCGGGCGGCGCGCCCCGGCGGGTGGATCACTTGTGCGCGGCTTGGAAGTCCGGATAGGCTTGGTTGCCGTGCTCGCCGATGTCGAGGCCCTCAACCTCCTCCTCAGCGCCCACGCGAATGCCCATGGTCGCCTTGAGCACGTACCAGAGTCCGAGCGAGAGCGGGAACACGAACCCGCCGACAAGGAGCACACCCTTGAGCTGCGCGAGGAATTGCGCGCCGGGGGTGAGCCCGGTGTCGAGGCAGGCGACCGTCTTGGCGACCTCGGTGTTGTAGAAGAGCCCGAGCGCCAGGGTGCCGAACACGCCGTTGACCAGGTGGACCGAGAGCGCGCCCACCGGATCGTCGAGTTTCACCTTGTCGAAGAAGATGACCGCAAGCACCACGAGCACGCCCGCGATGGTGCCGATGATCGCGCCGGAGCCGAACGAGACGAAGGCGCAGGGGGCGGTGATCGCCACGAGACCGGCCAAGCAGCCGTTGAGGATCATCGAGAGGTCGGGCTTCTTCAGCAGCGCCCACGCGGTGATCAGGGCGCTGAGCGAGCCGGTCGCCGCCGCGATGTTGGTATTGACGAGGACGTACGCGATCGCGGAGCCGTCGCCGGCCGCCATCGTCGAGCCGGGGTTGAACCCGAACCAGCCGAGCCAGAGGATGAGCACGCCGAGGGCGGCAGAGGTCATGTTGTGACCCGGGATCGGATGCACCTTGCCGTCCTTGCCGTACTTGCCGCGGCGCGCACCGAGCACGATCACGCCGGCGAGAGCAGCCCAGCCGCCCACCGAGTGCACCACCGTGGAACCCGCGAAGTCGCGGAAGTTGCCGAAGAAGGCCGTGAGGCCTTCGCCCGACGGGGTCGAACTGAGGATGCCCGCCCCCCAGATCCACTTGCCGGAGACCGGGTAGATCAGGGCGACCAGAACGACGCTGAAGATCATGAACGCGCCGAACTTGATGCGCTCGGCCACGGCGCCCGAGACGATCGTCGCAGCCGTGCCGGCGAACACGAGCTGGAAGAAGAACTTCGCCCAGAACGGCACCGGGGTCCAGCTGATGGACTCGTAGTCGCCCGCGTAGACCGTCGTCGAGAACGGGTTCATCGAGGAGTAGGCCGCGCCGAGGGCGGGCGAGTTGTCCGGGTTCGGGAAAAAGTCGAACAGGCCGGTCCACATGTGGCCGTTGCCGCCGAACATCAGGTTCCAGCCGAGCACCCAGAACGCGAGCGACGAGATCGCGAAGACGATGAAGTTCTTCGCGAGGATGTTCACCGTGTTCTTGGATTGGCACAGGCCGCTCTCCACCAGCGCGAAGCCGGCGTTCATCCAGAACACGAGCATGCCCGCGACGAGCACCCAGACCGTGTCCATGCCCACCCGCAACGCACTCAGCGACGCGGGATCCAAACCCGGGGCCGCGGCTTGCACCGCGTCCTCCGCATATGCCGCCCCTGCGGCCAACAAGGGCAGGACGAGGGCGAGCTTGCCCAATGTACCAAACCCTGGATTACGCCAGTTCTTCATGATGTTTGTAGGTTCCTGTGGAGTTGAATGATGAGCGGCGTACCGTCGGGCACGCACGTGTGACCGCGTTCGTTTTAGCACGGCACATGCCACCTCGCCGCGCCCGGACGTTTCCGTCGCAAACCGGCGCGCAACCGTACTTCCATTCATGTCCTGCCCATTTTCGCCCACGCGCGCCCCCATCGCGCCGCCTTGCGGGTTGCCCGTGTCGCCACCTCCGCTACTCTCCCGACCCGTGAGCAAACCGACCACTTCCTCCGCCGCTGCGGCACCCGCCCCGGCCCCCACCCTCATCCTCAGCCAGCTCGACGGTCGCGTCGGCACGCTGACCATCGCCCACGAGGACAAGCTGAACTGCCTCAGCCACGCCCTTATGGACCAACTCATGGCCGGGCTCGACACGCTCGTGCGCGACGGCGCGAACGTGATCGTCCTGCGCGCCAACAAGGGCGTGAAGGTCTGGTCCGCCGGCCACGACATCAACGAGCTCCCCGAACCGCGCCGCGACCCCCTCTCCTACGGCGACCCGCTCGAGACCCTCCTGCGCCACGTCCAGGACTGCCCGGTGCCGGTCATCGCGATGGTCGAGGGCACCGTCTGGGGCGGTGCCTGCGACCTGTGCTGTTCCTGCGACATGGTCGTCGCCACCGACGGCTCCACCTTCGCGATGACGCCCGCCAAGATCGGCATCCCGTACAACGCCTCCGGGCTCATCCACTTCGTCCACCACATCGGCCTCAACAAGGCCAAGGAGATGTTCTTCACCGCCCGGCCGACCACCGTCACCGAGGCCTGGAACAACGGCTTCGTGAACCACCACGTGCCCGCCGAGGACCTCGAGCGCTTCACCTACGATCTCGCCGGCCGCATCGCCCGCAACGCCCCGCTGGCCGTGCGCGCAATCAAGGCCCAGTTCCGCCTGCTCACCCGCGGCGCCCTCATCGACGCCGAGACCGCCGAGCGCATCCAGGCGATCCGCCGCCAGGTGTACGACAGCGCCGACTACGCCGAGGGCATCAAGGCCTTCAAGGAGAAGCGCCCGCCCGTCTTCACCGGCAAGTAGTCGGACCCCGCCCGCCACGGCCGCCGCGCCGTGCCCCCCCGCGCAAACCCGGAGCCCCGGCTCCGGGTTTTGTCGTGCCATATCGGAGCCGTGCCCGCGCCCGGGCCGACGCACCGCTCAAGGCCGCCCGGCCGGATCCGCGGCGGCCGGCGCGCCCAGCTCCGCCCGCGCCCGCTCCAGTTGGCCGGGCGTGCCGTGCAGCAACACGTTGTCGCCCGACTGCAGCTCATCGTCCGGTCCGGGGTTGAGGATGTTGCCGCCGGCGCGCTCGATGCCGACCACACTCGCCCCCGTGCGCGCCCGCAGGCCCAACTCGCGGATGAATCTCCCCGCCGCCGGCGACCCGGCGCCGATGGCCACCAGCGCCAGGTTCGCCTCCCGCAACAGCGAGGGCAGCGGCGTCGCGGCCGGGCGCGCCTCCGGCTCCTGCGCGAACGTCTCCGCCAACGCGACCTGAGCCTTCGAATAGAGCCCGATGAACGTCCGTCGCAGCAGCCACCCGACAAGCGCGACCACCCCGAGCAGCACGAGCAGCACGCGGAACGTGGGCAGCAGCGCCGAACTCAGCATCAGAGTGTAGAGCCCGAGGATCGCCACCCCGGCAGCCGGAATGACCTGTGCCACGATCGCCCGCACCGAGGCGGCCCCCTCGCCGACACCGGCCGAGGACACCGCCGTCTCGGCGATCAGCAGCCCCAAGGCCTGCAGTTTGCGGAACGTCGCGATGAACAACGGCAACGCGACAAGCATCGCCGCCAACCACAGCACGGCCCGCAACCAGTCCGCGTCCGGCACCAATCCGACCAGCAGCGCCGGCGGATTGCGGCCGAGGTACAGCGCCCCGGCGAACACGCCGGCGACGAGCGCGGCGTTGAGCGCCATCTGCGCACACCAGCGCCGCACCAGCCCCGCCGCGAGATTCCCGGCCTTCTGCTGCGCGAACCTCCCGACCCAGCGCGTATAGACCGTCAGGATATTCGCGAGCGCGCGCGGCGCCTTGCGGTCGAAGCCGTCCGCCACGCGATCCGAGCCGCGGATCAGGTAGGGCGTGAGCAACGTGGTGATCGCCGAGACCGCCACCGCCACCGGATAGAGGAACTGGCTTGTCACATTCAGGGTCACGCCGAGCGAGGCGATGATGAACGAGAACTCGCCGATCTGCGCCACGCTCAGGCCGACGCGCAGCGAGGTCCGGGTGTCGTGGCCGCCGAGGAAGGTGCCGCTGGCACACGCCACGACCTTGCAGGCCACGACCGCCGTCGTGATCGCCAGGATCGGCACCCAGTGCTCCAGCAGCATCCGCGGGTCGATCAGCAGGCCGATGGCGACGAAGAACACCGCGCTGAACATATCGCGCACGGGTTCGACCAGCGTCTCGATCCGGTGGATCTCGCGCGCCTCCGCGACCACCGCCCCGATCACGAACGCCCCCAGCGCCACGCTGTAGCCGAGTTTCGCCGCCAGCAGCGACACGCCGAAGCACAGCGCCAGCACCGTCACCAGCAGCATCTCGTTGCTGCGAAACTTCGCGACATACCCGATCAGCCGCGGCACCGCGATCAGGCCGGCCACCAGCACCACCACGAGGAACACGCCGAGCTTGCCCAGCGTGAGCCCCACCGCGCCCACGCTCAGCTCGCCGGTCATCGCGATGCCGGAGAGCAGCGCGATCATGGCGATGCCGAGGATGTCCTCGATGATGAGGATGCCGAAGATGAGCTGCGCGAACTTCTCCTTCGTGCGCCCGAGCTCGTTGAGCACCTTGATGATGATCGTCGTCGACGACATCGAGAGCATCGCGCCGAGGAAGAGGCTGTCGGTGGTGTTCCAGCCGAAGAGCCGGCCGAGTTCGAACCCGACCCAGCCCATCGCGAAGATCTCCAGCAGCGCCGCCAGCAGCGCCGGGCCGCCGACCTGCCGCAGTTTCCGCAGGCTGAATTCCAGCCCGAGCGAGAACATCAGCAGGATCACGCCCAGCTCAGCGAGGGTGTTCACCGTCTCCTCGCTGTGGATCAGCGAATACGGCGGCGTGTGCGGGCCGATGATGAACCCGGCCAGGATGTAGCCAAGCACCACGGGCTGCTTGAGCCGGTTGAAGAGCACCGTGACGATACCGGCGATCACCAGCACCACGGCGAGGTCTTGAAGAAATTGGATGGAATGCATTGCGGGGGAAACGCTCGCCCCAGCAGGGGCTGACTCGTGAGGAATCTGCAGCGCGGGCTGGCCACGGCCCGCGCCGTTGACGGGGACGTGGACGGCCACCTACGGGCCTAAGCAGGACCCGGGCCGCGCCGACCAACGGCCGGCGCGGCCCAACGGCCGGCGCGGTCCGGCCGAGACTACGTGCGCCAACGCTCATAGAGCGCCCCGGCGGTCCAGCCGACGGTGCCGCCGCACAGGCTGAGCGCCACCGCATACCCAAGGAAGAAGCCGAGGCCACCGCCCAATAGGACGCCAGCGATGAGTCCCCACGCAGCGAAAGCGCCCGATTCATCGGCTTGGCCGGGAGGAGGAGTGGAGGAAGAAGACATGAGAGAGAGGAGGAGGAAACGATGCCCGGAAATCCCCGGACGGGGTTGCACGCCCTCCGCAGTCCATGACTGGTGAGGGCGGGCTGGAGGAAGGCCCCGCATCACGCGGGACCGAAGCGAACCCGGTCGCCTGGGCCGGCGGCCTCCCGTTTCCGGTTTCGACCGTCAGTCCACGCCAGGGACCGATCCGCTGCGTCAAACGCGCTCTCTCAAATGCGCAGCTCGACGACCCCGACCAGACTCGGTCTACGGAACACCTCCCGGCCGCGCGGCGCGATCGAACGCGCCAAGCACCAGGCCGGCGGCGCGAAGACTCCGGTCACTGTCGGCGGGCACGCCACCCAGCCCCGATCCTTGTGCAGGCGCGGCTGGAGAACCGGCACACCTCCATCGAGGAGCGACGCCACGAACTTCGCGGCCTCATGCGTCGCGGGACTCCAGCACTGCTCGGAGTCACCGTGACTGCGCTCCGTGCGGACCGACCATGCGCCCGCGCACACCAAGCCCAGCACCGCCAGCCAAGTCAGCAGGCGGGTGGTGAGAGTCGGTGCAGCGCGCATGCCACGGAGTTGGTGGCGGAGAACCGCCCTGTCAACGCCGCCGACCGCGAGGGCCGATTTCTGCCCCGGGCAGGAGCCGGAAGTGGTGCGCCCGCGCGGGCGCTCACGCCCCGCCTCGCCGCCGCAGGCGCTTCCGGCGGGCACGGTAGACGCCATCGATCCCGAAACGGCCCCCGCCCACCGTCGCCAGCACGCCCATCGCGGCCGCCATGCTCAGTGGATAGAAGAACGCCGCCGCGCCCTCCAGCGTGCCCGACTGCACTTCCGACCAGCGCAGCACCGCCGCCCCGACCAGCACGACACCGAGCACCAGCGCGGCCCACCGCGTCCACAAACCCAGCACCATCAGGATGCCGCCCAGCAAGGTCGCGAGCACCACAGTCAGGCCGACCAGCGTCGGCGCCGTGGCCAGCGGCGGGACCCCCAGCCGCTCCCCCAACTCCCGCCAGGCAGCAGCGCCCACCGCCAACGGAGCCGAGCCGTAGAAAACGAACGTGCCCCCCGCCACCACACGGAACACGAACAGCCCGTGGTCGCGCAGTCGCTCCAGCGAAATGAGGGCGGGCAACTTCACGCCGAAAGGGAAAGCCCACCCGCCCCACCCCGCCAAGCCCGAATCCGATCGGGGACGACAGCTCCAACCGCCGGCGCCGCGGCTCAGGCACACAGGGACCGGTCGGAGACCGATCCTACTTCACCAGCCCGTAGGTCCAGTCTGCGACTGGACCCACTGGGCTCCCGCCGGCGCCTGCGGCTCGCGCACTCAGGGACCGGTCGGAGACCGGTCCTACCCGACCAGCCCGTAGATGCCATGAGGCCGACAGGCGGGACGAAGAGGTCCAACCTGTCGGCCGTATGGTTACTACAACTAACATCCGCAAACTGAACGACCGCATTCTCGCCAGCAAGTGC